>JASFZB010000001.1:0-22258 GCA_045046705.1 Rhodobacterales bacterium
GCGCAAAAACGTGCGCTGCCGATCAAGGATCTGGAAGATATGGCCGCCGAGGCGTCGCCCACGCGCGGCTTTGCCGCTGCCCTGATGAAGGCGTCAAAAACCGGTTACGGGCTGATCGCCGAGATCAAAAAGGCCAGCCCCTCGAAGGGATTGATACGGGACGGCTTCAACCCGCCCGAACTGGCCGAAGCCTACCAAAAAGGCGGGGCTACTTGTCTGTCGGTGCTGACCGATACGCCCAGTTTTCAAGGTGCGCCCGCCTTTTTGACAAATGCCCGCGCCGCCTGTGATTTGCCGGCCCTGCGCAAGGATTTTATGTATGACACCTATCAGGTAGCACAGGCCCGGGCGTGGAATGCCGACTGTATTTTGATCATTCTGGCCAGCGTTTCGGATGGGCAGGCCAACGAATTGGAGGCTTGTGCCTTTGAGTGGGGTCTTGATGTATTGCTGGAAGTGCATAACGGGGCGGAACTTGACCGCGCGTTGCAGTTGAAATCACCACTTTTAGGCATCAACAACCGCAATCTGAAAACTTTCGAAGTCACATTGGACACCACCCGCGATTTATCGCGCCATGTCCCTGATGATCGCCACATGGTCACCGAAAGCGGCATATTCACCCCGCAAGATATGGCCGATATGGCCGTCCATGGGGCGCGTAGTTTTCTGATCGGCGAAAGCCTGATGCGGGCGGATGATGTCGCCCTTGCCACCAAAACCCTTCTAGCAAACCCGATGGAGACCGCATGACCGGTAAACTTTCACATTTCGATGACCAAGGTGCGGCGCACATGGTCGATGTCTCTGACAAAGCCGTGACCTCGCGTATTGCCACCGCCAAGGGGCGCATTGTGATGGCCCCCGAAACTTTAGCAATGATCGCCAAAGGCACCGCCAAAAAGGGTGATGTTTTGGGCATTGCACGGGTCGCGGGCATTATGGCGGCGAAGAAAACCCCCGCCCTGATCCCGTTGTGCCACCCTTTGCCGATTACCAAGGTGGCGATTGATTTAAGCGTGAATGAAGCGCAGAATTGTGTTGATATTGAAGCCACGATTAAAACCACCGGCCAGACAGGGATTGAAATGGAAGCCCTGACAGCGGTGTCTGTCACAGCACTCACGGTCTATGACATGGTCAAGGCGGTGGACAAAGCGATGCAGATAACCGACATTCGCGTGGTGCTGAAAGATGGTGGAAAATCAGGACTTTATGAGGGTGTATAAATGATTTCTGTTGATGAAGCCCTGTCGCGTGTTTTGGATCTGTTTGACCCGTTGGGCGTTGAAGATGTGCCGATTGCCGATGCCATGGGCCGCGTTCTGGCCCGCGATGTCAAAGCCAGCCACAACCAGCCGCCCTTTGCCGGCTCCGCGATGGATGGCTACGCGGTGCGTTCATCCGAAATTCAGACCGGAGCGATACTAACAGTGATCGGTGAAAGTGCGGCGGGTACGCGGTTTGGCGGTGTGCTGGGGGCCGGCCAAGCGGTGCGGATATTCACCGGTGCCCCTGTGCCCGATGGGGCTGACCGTATTTTGATACAGGAAGATTGCACCCGTTCGGGTGACAGCATCACCGTATCGGACAACATCGACACGCAATCCTATATCCGCCCCGCAGGCAGCGATTTTGGCATTGGCGATAAGGTTTCGGCACCGGTAAAACTGGGCACCAACGAAATATCGCTGCTGGCCGCGATGAACTTTGGCACCCTGCCGGTGCGCCGCAAACCGGTCATCGCACTGGTCCCTACCGGCGACGAGCTGGTTTACCCTGGAAACCCGCTTGGCCCCGACCAAATATGCAGCTCGAACAATCTGGGATTGAAAGCCATGGTTGAAGCCGCAGGTGGCGAAGCACGGCTTTTGCCGATTGCCCGCGACAACGAGGCCGCGTTGCGCACGGTGCTGGATTTATGCGAAGGTGCTGATGCGATTGTCACCATGGGCGGGGCCTCTGTGGGCGATCATGATCTGGTCGGCCAAATGGCTGAAGGTGCCGATATGGATACCAGTTTTTACAAAGTGGCGATGCGCCCCGGCAAACCCCTGATGGCAGGCCGTTACAACGGTATTCCCTTGATCGGCCTACCGGGTAATCCTGTCAGTTCAATCGTTTGTGGTCATATCTTCATGCGGCCTGCGCTGAACGCAATGCTGGGCTTCGGCAAATCCGCCCTGCCGCGCGAAACCGCAATTCTGACCCATGATTTGAAATTCAACGGGCCACGGGCGCATTATATGCGGGCGAAATTCAGTGTCATAGACGGCACGCCAAGCTGCACGTTGTTTGACCGGCAAGACAGCTCGCTTTTGTCAATTCTTGCGCAGGCCAATATCCTGATGGTCCGCAACCCCAATGATCCTGCGCTGAAAGCCGGCGATAAAGTAGAGATTATTCGGATATAATCCGTCAATACATATACTTTAGAACATGTACTTTTGAAAGACAGATATGGAACCGACACTACTTAAAGTATAGTAGTTGACACAAAGCAAGAACATCTATAGAACGTGGAAGAACACATCTAGTTAGATTTTCTATAGGAGGGAATAATGCTAACCCGTAAGCAATTGGATTTACTTAATTTTATCCATAACCGGATGCAAAAAGAAGGTATTCCGCCCTCGTTCGACGAAATGAAAGACGCGCTGAATTTGCGCTCGAAGTCGGGTATTCACCGGCTGATTACGGCACTGGAAGAACGCGGCTTTATTCGTCGCCTGCCACACCGTGCGCGGGCACTGGAAATCATTCGATTGCCTGAATCGATGGAAAGAAGCGGGTTTCAGCCGCGCGTGATTGAAGGCATGGCACCACCACCGCGCACCGCCTTGCCGATATCGTCGAGCCTTGCGCAGGAATTGCCGGTGATGGGGCGCATCGCGGCAGGCACCCCGATCGAGGCCATTCAGATTGCCTCTCATAATGTGTCCGTGCCCGGTGAAATGCTGTCACAAGGCGGCAAACATTACGCGCTGGAAGTCAAAGGCGACAGTATGATCGAGGCCGGCATCAATGACGGCGACATCGTTGTGATCCATGAACAACCCGATGCCGATAACGGCGAGATTGTCGTGGCCTTGGTGGAAGATCAGGAAGCAACGCTGAAACGCTTGCGCAAACGCGGCTCGGCCATTGCCTTGGAAGCGGCAAACCCTGCCTATGAAACAAGGGTTTACCGCGATGATCAGGTCAAAATACAGGGCCGCTTGGTGGGGCTGATCCGAACCTATTAAGGGGATTTGCGCAACCACCATGCATTCCACAACCGCGCCCCCGTGACTTGGCGTGCGGTTTTAATACGCGGCCCCTGTGCGTCAAGGAAGATCGCGACCGACCCGTTATATTTAAGATATTTTTGCGATATCTGCAGGCACCCGCCCGTTAAAGCCTGTTGCACGTTGGGCGTGACCAGAATGTCTGACTGGGCGCAATAGGACTCGAGCTTTTGGGGTGTGGTTTTTTTCGGCCAGATATAGCCGAATCTGACGCGCCCGAGATCCACAACAAATGCATCAACCGCCCCCTGCCACCTATTGGCCGCTTCTACCTGATCTGCTTTATCGCCGTCGTTTTCCAGCCAGACACGTGCGGCAAAGCCGTGGCCGCGCACGCGGTTCAGGGCCCGCACGCCATGTTGCATGACCCCCACCAACCGGCCACGATCCGAGATCAGAATATCGGGCCGCTTGGTTTCGGCCCAAAGCCCGAAAGCGGCCACGCAAAGCACGGCCCCGAGCCAGCGCAAATGTCCGCGCCAGATGATGAACCAAACCGCGCCAGAACCAAGCAACGGCAGCACCGGATTGGCGCCTTTAGGGATTGGCCTGACCGAGCCGTCAAGGCCCGCCACAAAATGTGCCACAGCTAAAATCCAGTCCAGCCCCTTGCCCATCATCCAAAACGGCAGGCCGTCCAGCCCGAGCGGGGCCAGCAGCCCTGCAAGCACCGCAGAGGGCATCACCAGAAAGCCCATCACCGGCACCGATCCAAGGTTGGCGATCAACCCGAACTGGGCAAGCCGGTTGAAGTGGTAGGCAGCAAACGGGGCGGTTGCGGCACCGGCCACGAGGGATGAAATGAACAGGGCCAAAACCGGTTGCGCGATACGGCCCCGGCCATATTGCAAGCGTTGCCATGGGTGCTGGTATTTCAGAAATTCAAACGTCGCCACAAGGGCAGTGGTGGCAGCGAATGACATCTGAAACCCGGCTTGCAGCAGGCTTTCGGGGCGCAACGCCAGAAGGATCGCTGCGGCCAAAGCTACCGCACGCAAGGTAATCGCGGGGCGATCCAGCAACACGCCCATAAGCATCACTGCCACCATGATAAAGGCGCGTTCTGTGGCAATCGCGGCCCCCGATATTTGCAAATAGGCAAAGCCCGCGACAAGGGCCAGAACCGCGCCGATCTTTTTGCTTGGCCAGTTCAGGGCCGCATAGGGGATCAGAGCCAGCCCGTAGCGCACCAGGGCAAAGACAAAGCCCACCAATAGCCCCATATGAAGGCCCGATATGGCCAGAAGATGGGCCAGATTGGAGGTGCGCAAATCAACCAGCAAAGCTGGATCAATTGCAGATCTGTCGCCGGTGATGATGGCGGCGGCAAAGGCCCCGGTCTGGCCCTTGATTTGCCCTCGCACATAGGCCGCCACGCGCATACGCAGGTCAAAAAGCCGCAAGGCGTAAGTGTTAAGGTCGACCGTTTTGATCCGTGTCACCGGATTGCGCGAATAGCCCACTGCGCCTAGACCTTTGAACCAGGCGTATTGTTGGAAATCAAAACCGCCGGGTTCAACCGGGCCTGCGGGCGGGGAAAGGCTACCAAGGGTTCGGATGCGGGCACCGGGCTGCACAGAGTCCAGCCCCGCCTCCGCCAGCAGCGACACGCGCACATAGGCAGGCGTGCGCGGCTTCGAGATTTTGCCCAGGTCAAGCGCACTCAGCGTCACCCGCGGGTGATTGCTTCGGGATCGGTCAATGGCAACCACCCTGCCCTCGATCGGGCCATAATAACGCCACCCCAGAACCGGCGCGTTGACTTCATGGCTGCGCAAAACCGCCAGTAAAAACCCCAGCAAGATCAAAGCGGCGGCCCTAAGCAACAAAGAACTGGCTTTACGGCGATCCCAAAATGCCAAGCCGAACAACAGCGCATCAATCGCCACCCAAATCTGCACGAGGCCCCACATTGGCTCAAACGTCAGGGCGAAATACAATCCGATGCCTAAAGACAAACACACCGGTAGCCATAGCAACAGGCGGCCACGCTGGGCTTCCAATGCTGTGCTGAAAATTGACCCGCGTCCTTCTATTGCCCTTCTCCCCTCATTTGCCTAAACGTGGGGTAACACTATCTTCATCATGGTTTCCAATAGGTTAACGCAAGAGGTTAATATATGGGCATTGTCACCCGTTTCGCACCGTCCCCCACAGGTTATTTACACATCGGGGGTGCCCGCACCGCCCTGTTCAACTGGCTTTACGCCCGTGCCAATGGCGGCAAGTTTTTATTGCGCATTGAAGACACCGACCGCGCCCGTTCCACCGATGCGGCAACACAGGCAATCTATGAAGGTTTGACATGGCTGGGATTGAACTGGGATGACGAAGCCTACAGCCAGTTTGCCCGCAAAGACCGCCACGCCGAGGTTGCCCATGCCATGCTGGAAACGGGTCACGCCTATAAATGTTATGCCACGCGCGCCGATATCGATGCGTTTCGCGCCTCCCCCCAAGGCAAGCACGGCAGCTTTCAAAGCCCGTGGCGCGATGCTGATCCCGCAACCGCCCCCGATGCGCCCTTTGTCATCCGCCTGAAAGCCCCGCGCGAAGGAAGCTTGACCATCCACGACGAAGTGCAAGGCGATGTCAGATGGAAAAATAGCAGCTTTGATGACATGATCCTGTTACGTTCAGATGCGACACCCACTTATATGTTGGCAGTTGTTGTAGATGATCATGACATGGGCGTGACCCATATTATTCGCGGTGACGATCACCTGATTAACGCGGGCCGTCAAAGCCTGATCTACCGCGCCATGGGCTGGGATATACCGGTTTTTGCCCACATCCCGCTGATCTTCGGGCCTGACGGCAAAAAACTGTCGAAACGTCATGGTGCCACAGGCGCGCAGGAATACCGCGCCATGGGCTATATGGCGGCCGCCATGCGCAACTATCTGGCGCGTCTGGGCTGGAGCCACGGCGATGACGAATTGTTTACCACAGAGCAGGCCCTGGAATGGTTCGATCTAAAAGACATCAACAAAGCCCCGTCGCGGTTTGATTTCAAGAAACTGGACAATGTCGGCAAGCACCACATCGAAACCGCCCCCGACGCGGTTCTGCTGGACAGCCTGAATGATTACATTGCATCACAAGATCGCGACCCGTTAAGCGATGCCGAGCTTGCCAAATTGCAGGCAGTTCTGCCGATTGTCCGTGAAAGGTCAAAAAAACTACCTGAATTACTTGAAAAAGCCCACTTTATGCTAGGGGCGCGACCATTTGAACCGGACGAAAACGGGGTAAAATTGTTGCATTCGGTATCCAATGGTATACTGAATGGATTGACCTTACAGCTTGCAGACGTTACAATATGGGACAAAGAGGCACTGGAGACATTATTTCGGAATTTTGCCGAAAATCACGGTCTTGGCCTTGGCAAGATAGCACAGCCGATGAAGGTTGTTTTATCAGGCACCACGAAATCACCGTCCATATTTGATATGATGGTGGCGATTGGAAAAGACGAAACACTTGCGCGCCTAAGGGACGCCGCGCAATGAAGTGACACCAGACTGATCTGGATCGGTTCTTCGATCATGGCTGAATGGCCACTTCGGGCATATTTTGCTGCCCAATGATATAAATGGGGCCTGCCCCGAAACGAAAAATGAGGACAATATGACAGACAAAACCCGCACCGCAACACTTACATTTGACGATACAAAAGTTGAATTGCCGATTTACTCACCAAGTGCGGGGCCGGATGTTCTTGATATTACCAAGTTATATGCCCAGGGAAATGTGTTTACCTACGACCCCGGTTTCACCTCGACCGCGTCCTGCGACTCGACCATAACATTTATTGACGGCGGCAAGGGCAAGCTGCAATATCGCGGCTATTCGATCGAGGATCTGGCAGATAAATCGCATTATCTGGAAACCTGCTATCTGCTGCTTTATGGTGATTTGCCAGGCAAAGACCAGTTGGAAGAATTCGAAGCGCGGGTGATCAATCACACCATGTTGCACGATCAGATGCAGCACCTGTTCAGGGGCTTTCGCCGCGATGCGCACCCGATGGCCGTTATGTGCGGCGTCGTTGGCGGCCTATCTGCGTTCTACCACGACAGCACCGATATTACGGATGTCAACCAACGCGAAATTGCTTCGATCCGGATGATTGCCAAAATCCCCACGATTGCGGCCTATGCTTACAAGTATTCCATCGGACAACCGTTTGTGTACCCCGACAACAATCTGGATTACGCTTCGAACTTTTTGCGCATGTGCTTTGCGGTACCTGCCGAGGATTACGTCGTGAACCCGGTTTTGGCCAAGGCCATGGACCGCATCTTTATGCTGCATGCGGATCACGAGCAAAATGCGTCAACCTCGACCGTGCGCCTTGCGGGCTCATCCGGGGCCAACCCGTTTGCCTGTATTGCCGCCGGTATTGCCTGTCTTTGGGGGCCAGCCCACGGCGGGGCCAATGAAGCGGCATTGATGATGTTGCGCGAAATTGGCACGGTGGACCGCATTCCAGAATATATTGCCCGCGCCAAAGATAAAAACGATTCGTTCCGTTTGATGGGTTTTGGCCATCGAGTTTACAAAAACTTCGACCCGCGCGCCAAAGTTTTGAAGGAAAGCGCCGATGAGGTTTTGACCCTGCTGGGGATTGAAGACAATGAAACCCTGAAAGTGGCGAAAGAGCTGGAACGCATTGCCCTTGAAGACCCCTATTTCATCGAGAAAAAACTTTACCCGAATGTGGATTTCTATTCCGGCATTATCCTGTCCGCGATGGGCTTTCCCACCTCGATGTTCACACCCATCTTTGCCCTGTCACGCACCGTTGGCTGGATTTCCCAGTGGAAAGAAATGATTGCCGATCCCAAGTTGAAAATAGGCCGCCCACGCCAGTTATATGTAGGGGCGGTTGATCGTGTTTACACGGATGTTGAAAAGCGGCTTCCGACCGAAAAATACCTGAAGTTCAACGGCGGATCATAAGCCCCGTTTAACGCCCGAAGGTCGCTGAATTTCAGCGGCCTTTATATTTCGGGGTACGTTTTTCCAAAAACGCCGTAACGCCTTCGCGAAAATCCGCAGATTTTCCGGCCACGCCCTGCAATTTGGCTTCAAGACTTAATTGCGCGTGCACATTATTATCAAAACTTTGCCGCATGGCCTGTTTCAGCAAGCCGTATGATGCTGTAGGCCCCGCAGCCAGATGATGGGCGCGTTTGGCGATATGGGTGGTGAAATCCTTATCCGCCACCGCTTCCCAGATCATCCCCCAGTCTGCGGCCTGCGCGGCACTGACAGGTTCTGCAAACAGGGCAGCACCCATGGCACGCGGAAAGCCTACAAGGCGGGGCAACCAGTATGTGCCGCCCGCATCCGGGATCAGCCCGATACGCGAAAATGCTTGTAAAAACACGGCTGAATTTGCGGCAATCACCACATCACAGGCCAAAGCAAGGTTCGCCCCCGCCCCTGCGGCGGCCCCGTTGACGGCGGCAAGTGTAGGGATTTTGCAGCCGTAAATCGCCTTGAGCAAGGGCTCGTATTCATCGCGCAGGGTTGCTTCTAAATCGAGATTGTCAATATCATCAACATCCGTCAAATCCTGCCCCGAGCAAAAGCCTTTGCCTGCCCCTGTCAGCACAATCACCCTGGCGCGGTTTTCGGCATGTTTGATGGCGTTTAAAAGTTCCGCACGGCATTGGCCGTTAAGCCCGTTGCGCACATCCGGACGGTTAATCGTAATGGTGGCAATGTCATCCGACAGATCATAAAGGATAGTTTGATAGCTCATCGCGTAATCATGGCGCAAATTACGGGTTTGTCCAGATTTTTGTGACGTCAGTCGCTTGTCAACTTATCAAGGCGCTGTTTGTCTTCTTTGCTTAGGGCAACAAGTGGTTCAGGGCGCGATCGGGCGATGAATTTCAATGACAAAAACAGTCCCAGCAAGAAAAGCACCGGGCCTGCAAACCAAGGCACGATGTTTTTCAAGGTAAAGGGCGGTTTCAGCAAAACATACTCGCCGTAGCGATCAACGATGGTATTGACGACCTGTTCATTACTGTCGCCTGCCGTAAGCCGTTCCCGCACCAAAATACGCAAATCCTTGGCAATGCCGGCACTTGATGTGTCGATGTTTTCATTGCGGCAAACAAGACAGCGCAGACCTTGGGAAATATCCCGTGCGCGTGCTTCCAGAACCGGATCGGCCAAAATCTCGTCCGGTTCTACCGACCATGCAGGGGCGGCCAATATCATCAAGATTAGAACAAACCGTTTCATCATGCTACTCCGCAGGCACACCGACAGGGGATTTCTGTCGGCTGACACCAACGCGAAAACGGCGGTCAGACAGGCTGAGCATCCCCCCGAAAGCCATTACAAATGCCCCGAACCAAAGAAAATTGACGAAAGGCTTGATATAGGTGCGCACTGCCCAGCCGCCGTTTTGCTGATCGCCAATGGCCAGATATAGGTCACGGGTGATGCCCTGATCAATTGCGGCTTCGGTTGTGGGCATGCGCTGTACCGGATAAAACCGTTTTGCAGGGTGCAGGACGGCCACTTCGGTACCGTTTTTGAATGCGGTGATGGTGGCAACATCCGCCGTGTAGTTTTCGCCCTTGAACTTGTTCATGGCATCAAACCGGAATGTATAGGCCCCAACATCGAAACTGTCGCCGATTTTGGCCACCCTGATGTCCTCGATCTGCCATGCGGTAATGGTGGAAATCCCGAAAATCATCAGGCCAAGCCCGGCATGTGCCACTGATTTTCCCCAGTCGGAACGTGGCAGGTTGCGCAACCGGCGAAGGGTTTCGAGCAGGCTGGTTTTACCCAGCTTGGCCCGTGTGCCCAAATCTGCCGCCGACCCCAGAACCAGCCAGACCGCCAGTGTAATACCTATCGGGGCCAACATCCGGCCACCGGTTTGCAAAGACCAGACCAAAGCACCCAAAGCCACCGATAGGGCCATAATGCCCCACAGCGGTTGCATGGCGCGGCGCAAATTTGCGCGTTTCCATGGCAATAGTGCCCCGATCGGCAAAACCATAGCGATAGCCACCATAAACGGGGTAAAGGCCAGATCGAAGAAAGGTGCGCCGATGGATAGTTTGCGCCCCGTCGTGACCTCGGCCACCAAGGGCCAGATGGTGCCACAAAACACCACCGCCGCCGCCACTACCAGCAACAGATTATTCAGCACCAGACCGGATTCGCGGCTGACCATGCTAAAGGCGGAATTTGAGCGTAATTCACGCACCCGAAAAGCATAAAGTGTTAACGCGCCGCCAATGGCAACCGTCAGGATCAACAGAATAAACGCCCCGCGTGCCGGGTCAGTGGCAAAAGCATGCACCGATGTGATCACACCGGAGCGCACAATAAACGTGCCGATCAGCGAGAATGAGAACGCCAGAATTGCCAACAGGATTGTCCAGCTTTTCAAGGTGTCGCGTTTTTCCACGACTATGGATGAGTGCAACAAAGCGCCTGCAATCAGCCACGGCATAAAGCTGGCATTTTCCACCGGATCCCAGAACCACCAACCACCCCAGCCCAGCTCATAATAGGCCCACCACGAGCCAAGTGCGATGCCGATGGTCAGGGTGATCCATGCCAGCAGCGTCCAGGGCCGCACCCATCTGGCCCAAGCCGCATCGACACGCCCTTCGATCAGGGCGGCAATGGCGAAACTGAAGCTCATCGACAGGCCGACATAGCCTAAATACAGAAACGGCGGATGGAACGCCAACCCGGGGTCTTGCAAAAGCGGGTTCATCCCGTTGCCGTCGGCGGGCGGAAACGCCAGCCGTTCAAACGGGTTCGAGGTGAAGATCATAAAGGCCAGAAAAGCCACCGAGATCATCGCCTGCACCGACAAAACCCGCGCTTTCAGGCGATCCGGCAAATTGTTGCCGAACCATGCAACCATGCTGCCGTAAAAGGTCAGTATCAACACCCATAGCAGCATCGAGCCTTCGTGATTGCCCCAAACCCCTGATACTTTATACAGCATCGGCTTTAGGGAATGCGAATTTTCGGCAACCAGACGCACGGAAAAATCCGACGTGACAAAGGCCACTGTGAGCATCGCAAAAGCGAAAGCGATCAGCCCGAATTGCGCCAGTGCCATGGGTTTGGCCGCCGCCATCCAGTTGGTTTGATTGCGTGCGGCCCCGATAAGCGGCACAGTGGCCTGAAGAAGGGCGACGAAGAACGCCAAAAGCGTTGCGAAATGTCCAAGTTCTGCTGTCATAGCTGTGCTTATATAGGGTTGTGTGTCAGGGACAAATCAAATTTACACTACTAGGACACACTGCCGCGCCACAAGCGCAAATTCGCCGACGTCCCGAAACTGAAGTAATGGGATGAACTACCTTGGCCCATCGCTTTAGCGTTGGGCCGCGCCCGACCCTCCCATGGGAGGGCGCTTATGCGCCCACCCTAGTGTCGGGCGCTAAGTTTGCAAGCTTGGCGCGGGTAAACCTTTAGATTATTTCACCCGCAGCCATTCATTCACAACACAGCGCGGCCCTTCGGCGCGTATCTCGGTTCCCCCCATATGCTGCCATGCCTCGCGATCAAAATCGGGAAAGAACGTGTCTGCGTCTTTAACATGCAAATCCACCTCTGTTAGCAACAGGCGGTCGGCCATGGGCAGCAGGGTTTGGTAAATCCGGTTGCCGCCGATGCCGTAGATGCGGGCGTAGCCCTGATTTTGCGCAAACGCGGTTGCCGCATCCAATGTGGTAAATGTGTGCTCTGCCTCGCAGGTTTTGGAGGTGATCACCAGATTAAGCCTGTTTTTCAACGGCTTGAAGGGTAGACTTTCCCAGGTATTACGCCCCATGATGATCGCTCCACCATGGGTTTCGCGCTGGAAGAACTTTAGATCCTCGGGGGCAAACCACGGGATTTTGTTGTCTTTTCCGATGGCCCCGTTGCGGGCGCGGGCGGCGATGAGTGTGATCATGGCTACACCGCCACCGGGGCTGAAATTGCCGGATGAGGATCGTAGTTCACAAGTTCAAAATCGTCATATTTGAAGTCGAAAACAGATGTTACATCGCGTTTGATCTGCATGCCCGGCAAGGGCCGCAGATCGCGCGACAGCAATTCTTGCACCTGATCCATGTGGTTTGAATAAATATGTGCGTCGCCCAATGTATGGATAAAATCCCCCGCTTTATACCCTGTGACATGGGCCAGCATTTGTAACAGCAGCGCATAGGATGCGATGTTAAAGGGCACACCCAGAAACATATCCGCCGAGCGTTGGTATAGCTGCAAATGCATGGAGTCCCCGATGATGCGCACCTGCCACAGGGTATGGCACGGCGGCAGGGCCATGTCGCCGATTTCAGCGGGGTTCCACGCAGAGACGATATGACGGCGGCTGTCGGGTGTGGTTTTAATGTTCTCAACCAGTTGCGCGATTTGATCCACAGGGTCGCCACCTGCCGAAAAGGCCCGCCACTGTTTGCCGTAGACCGGGCCAAGGTCGCCGTTCTCGTCAGCCCATTCATCCCAGATCGACACGCCGTTTTGCTTTAGATAACGGATATTTGTGTCCCCCGACAAGAACCAGAGCAGTTCATGTATGATCGAGCGCAGATGCAGTTTCTTGGTCGTCACCAAAGGAAAGCCGTCTTGCATCGGATAACGCATTTGCATGCCGAAATGTGCAATCGTGCCGGTGCCGGTGCGGTCTGTCGACGGCACACCGTTTTTCAGGATGTCGCGCAAGGCGTCGTGGTATTGTTGCAAGTTGGCCTCCGTTTGTTACGGACATACGAGTCAGGAACCACTATATCTAGCGGTTCCTGTTTCGTGAACTGCTATATCATGGAAATTCAGCCTTTTTTGATCTGATCCATGGTCTTGAACGGGGTGATGTCCTGCTGATCTATGATCAACTCGATAATCGCCCCGGTGTTTGAGGCTTTGGCGCGCTCAAAAGCGGCGGCGAAGTCACTGGTTTTAGTGACTTTTTCACCCAATACCCCGTAGGCTTCCGCCAGTTTTACAAAATCGGGATTAACGATTTTGGTGCCACTGACACGGTCTGTGTAGCGGCCTTCCTGATGCGCCCGAATGGTGCCGTACATGGAATTGTTCAGGATCAGCGTGATCGGATAAAGCCCCTCTTGCGCCGCCGTGCCCATTTCCTGCCCGTTCATCTGAAAGTCGCCATCGCCTGCAAAACAGATCACCTGGGTGTTCGGCTCTACCGCCTTGGCGGCAATAGCGGACGGCAGCCCTGCCCCCATCGCCCCCGATTGCGGGCCGATATAGCGCTGGCGGCGGCTGTAGCTTAGGTGTTTTCCGGGCCAGATCGCGAAATTGCCTGCGCCATTGGTGATGATCGCATTGTCATCCAGATTTTCGCGCAGGTAGGCACAAATCGCGGCCATATCCACTGCTCCGGTTTGGGGCCGAGCGGGCAGCATTCTTTCATAAGTTGCGCGCCCCTTTGCACGCCAATCGGCCCAGTTTGGACTGAGTTTGGTTTTCAAAAGCGCCTTCAGCAGTTGGTTCGGGCTGGCATGAAAGGCCACATCGGGTTGGTAAATCTTGCCCAGCTCGCGGTCAGAGGCATGGGCGTGGATGATTTTCTGCGTGGCATTTGGCACCTCCAGCAGCGTCCAGCCGTGGGTGAAACTTTCACCGAAACGGGTGTTGATCGCGAATATCACATCCGCATCCCTGATCCGCTGCATCATTGAGGGCCACATGCCAACACCGGCTTCGCCGATGAATTGCGGGCAGGTGTTGTCCATCAGATCCTGATAGCGAAACGCGGTAACAATCGGCAGATCGTTGGTTTCGGCCCATGTGACCAGATCATCGCGGCCTTGCTCGGTCCAGCCGCCTCCGCCGACCACGACCAGCGGTTTTTTTGCGGCATTCAGCATCTCGATCGCGGCAGATAACGCGTCCGGTGCCGGTGCCGGTTCGGTGATATGCACGCGCGGTGCGGGAACCCGCTGCGTCTCGGATGTCAGCATGTCTTCGGGCAAGGCAATCACCACCGGCCCGGGACGCCCCGACAGGGCCGTATGAAATGCGCGCGCCACGATCTCGGGGATGCGGTCGGGATTGTCTATTTCGGTGACCCATTTGGCAATGGGGCCAAAAAAGGCGCGGTAGTCTATTTCCTGAAACGCTTCACGGTCGCGCATATCGCGGCCTATTTGGCCGATAAACAGGATCATCGGGGTGGAATCCTGCATTGCCGTATGTACCCCGATAGAGGCATTTGTCGCCCCCGGCCCGCGTGTCACCAGACAAATCCCGGGCCGCCCGGTCAGTTTGCCGTAGGCTTCGGCCATAAACGCCGCCCCGCCCTCATTGCGGTTGGTGATCAGACGGATATGGTTTTGCGCATCATAAAGCCCGTCAAGCACTGCCAGATAGCTTTCGCCCGGCACCCCGAAGGTGGTATCGACGCCCTGCTCGATCAATGATTTGACCAGTAAATGCCCTGCCAACATGTCTGCACCCCTTGATGATTCACCCGCAGGTTAGAGCCGGGCTTTCAAAAGGTCTATGGGCATTTTTGCCGGTTATTTCATGCCTTTGACAAACAGTGATATTAGTCACTTTCAACGCGCGGATATGTGTTATTTGTAGCCTCGCTAGAGATTCTGGGATGTCCATCTAATCAGAACCTAGGCGGGCTGCCCTCTCCCGAACGGCAGCCCGCATTTTAGGGTGCAGACAATGCTGGTTTTTTGCGTCATTTCATGGCAAACACAGCCCCATGTTGAATATTCTGATCCTGAACGGCCCGAACCTGAACCTGCTTGGCACAAGACAACCAGAGGTCTACGGCACCACGACGCTGGCCGATATTGAAGCCATGTGTCGCGACAAAGCCGCTGAGCTGGGGGTCACGGTTGACTGCCGCCAGTCCAATCACGAAGGCGATCTGATCGACTGGATCCATGCGGCACGCGGCACATTTGACGGCATCATCATCAATGCGGGGGCCTATACCCATACCTCGATTGCGATCATGGACGCAGTTTCATCGGTTGAAATACCGACGCTGGAACTGCATCTGTCAGACATCACCGCCCGCGAAGATTTTCGCCGTGTCAGCTATATCGGCAAGGTGGCTTTTGACACCATCATGGGCCACGGTGCTGCGGGCTATCCGATGGCTGTTGAACGCATGGTGACAAAGCTGAAAGGGTAAGGCAGATGACCCAAGGCCAGACCGGCACGAGCCAATTGCAAGACGTTCTGATCGAGCCGCCTTTGCGCATCCGTTACCTGCCCGGACGCTCCGGGGTTCTTGTGGTCAGCTTTTCCGGCGTTGGCTCGAAACGGCACGAAGAACCCCCCTTGGAGTTTTACAAAATTGCCGGCAATGGCGGCGAAAACCATGTTCTGTTTATCACCGACATCAACCGGAGCTGGTTGAATACGCCGAAAATGGCCGCGAAAATTGTTAAGGTCATCGAACTGTATTCCAAGCGCATCAATACCGACAGCATCACCGCCATCGGCAATTCCATGGGCGGGACAATGGCATTGCACCTGTCCGGAATTACCCGTTTTGACCACGTTATTGCCCTTGTCCCGCAATATTCCGTCGACCCGAAACTGGTGCCGGAAGAAACCCGCTGGATGTTTTTTCGCAAACAGATCAAACGCTATATTTTTCGCAGTCTGGATACATTGCCCGACAATGGGACGCTTTATTTTATTGTTCACGGTGATACTGCCGATGAAAAGGTGCATTTCAAACATTTCCCGACCGGCCCGATGATTGCCCATTTTATTCTGCCCGGGATGGGTCATAATCTTGCCCGAACATTGCATAATAAAGGGATGCTCAAAAGCCTGATCAACCACGGTATTGCAGGTCGGCGCTGGCGGTTCCGCCAAACTCTGGAGACAACAGGCGGGATATTGCGGCGGCGCTATGATGTCCGCTTGACCGCATATGATCGAAATCAAAGTTGAATGCATAATAATTGCTATTATCTATTGGAAAGACTTCTGTTAACTTTTCAGGGAACAATGGCGTTCCAACATACTTTCTTGAGGCCCAAATGAGCAACGACCCCTATGCAGCCCTTGGTTTGAAAAAAACCGCCACGGATGCCGAGATTAAAAAGGCTTACCGTAAAATAGCCCGCAAGCATCATCCGGATTTAAACCCCGATGATGCCAAATCGGAAGCCAAATTCAAAACTGCCTCTGCAGCTTATGACTTTTTGAAAGATACGGATCAGCGGGCACGTTTTGATCGCGGCGAGATAGATGCGACAGGGGCGGAAAAGCAGCCCGAGCGGCAGTTTTACCGCGATTATGCGCAACATTCTGATAACCCCTATCAATCCGGCCCCTACCAATCCGGCCAAGACTTTGAAGGCTTCGGCGATGCCTCGGGTATATTCGAGGAAATTCTGCGTCGGCAAAGGGCCGGTGGCGGACAACAAAACGCCGGTTTCGGCTTTAGCACGCAAGGTCAGGACAGACGTTATGCGCTGGAAGTGTCCTTTATGGATGCCGCATTGGGGGGTAAAACCCGCATCACCTTGCCAAACGGCGGTATGCTGGAGGTAAAAATTCCGCAAGGCACCGCTGACGGGCAAACCATACGGTTGCGCGGCAAGGGTGACGCCGGTTTCGAGGGCGGTAAAGCGGGCGATGCACTGGTGAAACTGTCGGTGCGCAAACACCCGGTTTTCAGCCGCGACGGCAATGACATTCTGCTCACCTTGCCGATCACGCTGGACGAGGCGGTTTTGGGCGGAAAGGTCGACACCCCCACCATCGACGGCATGGTAAAGCTGAACATCCCCAAAGGCGCCAGCAGCGGGCAGACTTTGCGGATGCGCGGTCGCGGGGTAAAACAGGGCGGAAAACCAGCTGGCGATCAACGCGTGGAATTGCGCATTATAGCACCACCAAAAATTGATGCTGAATTGCATGATTTCATGGAAAAATGGCGTAAAAAAAATGCTTATGACCCACGCAAGGGGATGAAAATATGACAGAACGATATACCGAAACCGAAGTTCTAAGCACCGTTTCCGCGCTGACCCGCAGCCGGTTAATCGGGTTTGTCGAGGCCGAGATCATCGTGCCGATACACACCGAAAGCGGCCCCATGTATCGCCGTGTCGATCTGGTGCGCGTCGAACTTTTGTGTGAATTATGCGACAACTTCAACCTGAACGATGACGCGCTTTGCATCATCATCTCGTTGATCGACCAGTTGCACAGCACCCGAAACGAACTGCATGCCATTCTTAAAGCGATCGAGGCCGAACCCAAAGATGTCCGCCAACGGCTGGGCAAGGCATTGTTGAAACTGTAAACCTGTTAGGGGACATTATGAGCGCGTTTATCATCGTCGACACCAAAATCACCGACCCGGAAGCCTATGAGATATACAAGGCACAGGCCAAACCGATTGCCGAAAAGTTCGGCGGCATTTACCGCACCCGCGGCGGCGATATGGAGGTTTTGGAGGATGATCTGTGGACACCCACCCGCGTGGTGGTGGTGGAATTTCCCGATATGCAGGCGGCGCGGGATTTTGCCAACAGTGCGGAATATGCCCCCGTCAAGGCCATTCGCCACGCCAATGCGGAATGCACGCTGATCCTTGTGGACGGGGTATAGGTTAATTCGCACCAACCCCCGAATACAGCAACAACCCGTAACCGCACAGCAGATCCGATAGCTTTGTCCATGCCGCATTGAACGCGTCAGGGGTCATGTTTACACGATCACGCAAGCCCCCGACGGGGGTTTTGCCGTCGATCATGCCCAGCAGGTTCGCCGCTTGCGCAGACATGCCCAGCCCTATTTTCTGGCCGTTTATAGCCACCGGAAGACCGCCTTTTTGCAAAATAAAGCTTTCGGCCTTTTTGGAGTCTTCGCCGATAAAATGCGGGATAATGTCGGGGCTTACGGGGTCGATTTGCACCCTTTTTCCCTTTTTCATCGCATAGCCCACATGGGTTTTCATATTGCCGCGCAGTTTTTCCGCCAATTGCATTTCCCCGATACGGGTCAGCCCCGCAGGGCGGATGAAATCAGGCGGCAGGAGCCCGTCAAGGGAATACATCGCAGGCTGGATAAAATTGGCCAGCTCCAGCCCGGCGTGATCCAGATAATCCGCCACATCGCGCACGGTGCAGGCACTATCTTGACTGTGCAACAACAGATCGTAAAACCCCGCATCGCCGTCCAGATGATCGCCGACAAGCGTGTTGCGTTTGAATTCGTGGTTTTGCGGCACCCGGGCAAAGACCGACTTGCCAAAGCCCAGACGCTGTTGCGGGGCCATGCCGGTGGTGAGCGCCGCAAAAGCCTGTTGCAACGGATAAACCCCGCTGCGCCCATAGGGGGCATAAACCATGAAACCCAGCCCGCCATCGGGGGCAAGGGCCTGCGCCAAAGCGTTAAAGCCTGCTTGCGGCTCGGGCATATGGTGCAGCACGCCGCAACAGTCGATATAATCGAAAGTGCCCAAATCGGGCGCATCCAGCAGGCTGCCGGTGATAAATTCAATGTTTTGCAAGCCGCGAATACGGGCGCGTTCCCGGGCTATTTTGCGGGTCTCAGTTGAAAGATCAATATAGGTGATTTGATACGGCCGCCTGGCATCCGTCAGCATTTGCGCAAGCTGGATCAACCCGTCCCCCGAACCGCCACCCGCGACCAGAACATTCAATGTTTGCGACCAGTCACGCACACCGCCAAACACATGGTGATCTATTTCCATCGGGCTGGACGGCGAGCCCGTGATCAAGCGTTTGCGCTCATCGGCGGGGTCTCGTGCGGGGTAAGGATAGGCATCATACTGTTCAATTATTTTTGACATCGTCATCTCGCCCTATACTGTGCGCTTAATAATCTTGCTGTCTTAGCGCAACCTGTGCACAGTGGAAATAGAGTATCTAAAAAGGCTGTTACAGGTGCATTCCAGACCGCTTAGTAAAATCGAAACCGAAGAAGTCTACGAGACCAGCAAAACCGGTTTGGCCAGGGCAAAAAAACGCGCGCTATACCTTCTGGGCCTCGCAGGTCTGTTGACCTTGATCTATCCTTATCTAATCATTTTGACGTGGTGTTGTGCCATGTTGGTTCTGGAATTCATGAACTACCGGCTTGAACGCCGTATCGTGCAGTTGAAAACCGATAATAAAGCGATAATGTCGGCAACACTTTATCAGTTTTTTATGGTTTCATGGGCGGAATCGCTTTCTATCGTCGCCCTTGCAATCGCCCTGGCGGTGGATGAAGGACAAATACCGCATTTCATCCCTTATTTAATCTTGTTATGTGTATCCATCTATATTGCGACCAGCACGTTTCATAATGCGCCCCTGATGATCGGGCATCTTGTTTTATATAATCTTGCATTGATCTTTATCGCCACACGCGATGTTTTTCTAAGTTATCCCGCCCCCCCCCCAACATTATGGGTGCAGTTTTTGGCCTCGGGGATCATCGCATTGTTTTTGGCAGACAACTATATGTTCTTTCACAAACTTTACCTTGAGGGGCGCGAAAAATCGGAACAGCTTGATCGCGCCCGTACAAAAGCGGAAGAACTGACCCGGCAAAAAGGCGAGCTGATTTCGGCCATCGGTCACGAAATACGCACACCGCTGACCGGCATTCTGGGGTTCTCACAAGTGTTGAAACGTAGCAAACTGACCAAAAACCAGATGGAATATGTCGGTTTGATCGAAAGCTCGGGACAAGGGTTGCAGCATTTATTGTCGAATATCCTGGTCAGCGAAAACCTGGAATTGGGCCTTTTGCAAATGAACCCCGTTGCAACCGACATGGCCGCGCTGCTGGCCCGCCTGTTGAAAACATTCGAAACCGCCGCCGACAATAAAGGCATCTATCTAAAGCTGGAGATTGCGCAACCGCTCCCCGATAAAATCGTAATCGACGAAATCCGGTTGGGGCAATGCCTGAACAATCTTTTATCCAATGCGCTGCGCCACACAAAAACCGGTGGCATCACTTTAACGGCAAAATATGTTAAGGATCAAAACCCCAACCTTATGCTTACGGTTCAAGATACCGGATGCGGCATTCCAGACGATGAAATAGAGACGATCTTTGGCAAGTTTTCCAAAGGTAAAAGCCAAACCGGCACCGGATTGGGATTGTGGCTGGTGCAGTCCATGGCCCATGCTATGAACGGACACCTGACATTGGCCGACAGCTCTGACAAGGGCAGTAGGTTCTTGCTGGAACTTGATGTGGACACGCAAGATTTGCAGCCGGCAAACACACAGGAAAAGCTAAGCGGAAAACGCATATTATACATCGAAGACATCAAGACCAATCTTATGCTGATCCGGGTTTTAATGGAAGAACAAGGTGCTATACTATCCGAGGCTAAAACCGGACAGGCAGCCCTGCGCCTGTTGGAGGCAGCCAGTTTCGATGCGGTTTTATGCGATTTACATCTGCCCGATTGCAACGGCAATGATCTGCCGGGTAAAATCCGCAGCCTGAACAGAAATGCAGACATCCCGGTCATCGCCCTGACCGCACAACCCGAAAAAGCAAAAGGGCCCCTTACCACAGGATTTGCCGCGATCCTTGCAAAACCTGTCGACCAACCGTTATTGGTGTCTACGCTCAAGCAGATACTGGCTTTAGGTTGACCTTTCTGCGCTTTGGTCGCTTAATGCTAGTTATGTTTACAACATCGTTAAAAAAGGGGGCCGCATGCCTGAGCCGAAAGTCCAGATAAAGAACCTGTATAAAATTTTCGGCAAGACCCCGGATAAAATGGTGCCCCACGTTGAAGCGGGCATCTCGAAACCCGATCTTTTGGCCCAACATGGCCATGTCATTGGTCTGAACAACATCAATCTGGACATTCCCGCCCGCGGCATTCAGGTCATCATGGGCTTGTCGGGGTCGGGCAAATCCACCCTGATCCGCCACATAAACCGCTTGATCGAGCCGACAAGCGGCGAAATGATCGTCGACGGGGAAGATGTGTTGAAAATGTCCCCCGAGGCGTTGCGCGATTTTCGCCGGTTCAAAGCCTCGATGGTGTTTCAAAAATTCGCGCTGTTGCCGCACAGAACCATATTGAGCAATGTTCTTTACGGGCTGGAAGTTCAAGGCATAGAGCCTGCACAAGCCCGCAAACGCGCACAGCGCTGGATCGACCGTGTCGGGTTGAACGGCTTTGAAAATCACCGCCCCGAACAACTGTCGGGCGGGATGCAGCAACGCGTCGGGCTGGCCCGCGCTCTGGCCACGGATGCCGAAATATTGCTGATGGATGAAGCCTTTTCCGCGCTTGATCCGCTTATTCGCACCGACATGCAAAACGTGTTGCTGGATTTGCAGGAAGAATTGCACAAAACCATCATCTTTATCACCCATGACTTGGACGAGGCCCTGCGCATCGGTGACAATATCGCCATTTTACGCGATGGCGGCATGGTGCAAAAAGGCTCGGCGCAAGAGATTATTCTAAAACCCGCCGATGACTATGTGACCGATTTCATACAAGATATAAACCGCGCCAGAGTTTTAGAGCTGGGTTCGATCATGGCCGGAAAAACCAGTAAACCTGCGGGGCTGAAGCTGGAAAAAAACATCGTGATTGATGTTGCCATGCAGGAATTGACCAAAGCCAATGCCAAATCGGCAACCGTAATGGACGGTGCCACGGTTATCGGCTCGGTCACGATGGAGGCGATGGTAAAAGCCATTGCGCGCCCCGAAGGTAAGGCCAAAGGCATAGATACCTATCGTTAGAACGTAATTTATGCATCACAAAGGGCCAATCCGGGCCCTTTTTTTCGTGGACAGGCATATCTGAAACGGCCAAACTAAACCAGTAAACTAGTTTACTAATTCAAACCGATTATAGCTTGGAGATTGCCAAATGATGTTTCTCTTACTTCGGGTTTTACTGTTTGTTTCCGGCGCATTGATTATCTGCGTTGGCCTGTCGTTTTTTGTTC
>JASFZB010000002.1:0-71650 GCA_045046705.1 Rhodobacterales bacterium
ACGCTTCGATCTCGACTGGCAGAAATACAGGGCCGTCAGCTTCCGGCACAGCATCCACGGCGGGAGCATACCGATCATCCTTCAGCCATTTGAATATCACCTTATCGGGCATGCAAGCATACCCTGACAGGCAGCGGATTGGCATTCATCGCATACCGACGCGCAACCTGCGCAACCGAAACACCTGCCGCCGTCGTCTGTAAACAGATTGAACGCTTCTCGTCATCCGGCCAACGCCGCTTCTTCTGCTTCACAGCCATAGAGTGCCCCTAAGTGTCCACTATCAATGGTGGACACTACCGCATCGCATAAATGGCTGTTAGGCGGGGGACACCAGACGCTTACTTCTGACGTACATCCCAGCCGTTCAACCTGAACTCGTAACCCTGAGATGTAGAGAGTTTCCCGGGTGCTGGTGTGGCTCCGTCGTAGAGTGGATCGTGGAAACGGTGGCCTTGGGTGGTTGAGGTCATGAAGAGGCCGCCAAGGATGTGGGTAGTGGCGCGGTCGAGTTCTATCATCAACGCCTCCTGCTGCTTCTGCTGTACGATAAAGCTATCGTGGATGCACAGGGCCGGAATGCCTAGCTTGGTCAATCTGTTGACGACTATGGAGGCAATCTGGCTATCAATGTACATGAGCCGAATGCCCTCATCAGCAAACAAACACTCCTTCAGATGAGGGTGCTTTTCCGTGAATAGGTCGATGACAGCGGGGCAAGTGTCCGACTATAAAGGGGCCGAAAAACTGCTGGCCGATTTTCCCGCTGCCAAGCATCTTCTTGCGGATCGCGGCTATGATGCCGACTGGTTCGGGGATGGCTTGCTGGACAAGGGAATTACACCCTGCATTCCACCGAAGAAGAACCGAAAACGTCTGATAGAATACAATAAGACCTTGTATAAACAAAGGCATAAGGTCGAAAACATGTTTGGAAGTCTCAAAGACTGGAGGCGTATATCAACCCGATATGACCGTTGTGCGCACACTTTCTTCTCTGCCATATGTATCGCTGCAATCGTGATATTCTGGATTTAACGAGTCCTGACCCTTATGTATCTATGATCTGCTATATTTTCCCCGATCCTACAGTTAATCGAAGTGGCGTCCAATAATTTCCGATTTCCAACTTTCTGTGCTATATTTACGCGGCCAAAGCCGATCGGCCTTGGATTTTTAAAATGACAGGTAAGGAAAAAAGATGTTTGCTCGTATTACCCATTACAAGATGAAGCCCGGTTCAAAGGACGCCACGACTGCGATCATGAAGTCGCTGAAAAGCCAGATCATGGGAATGCCGGGGATGCATAATTTTATCAATGTCGCGAATGAGGATGGCAGCGGTTACGTTATCTCAGTGGTTGAGAGCGAGGCTACTTCGAATGCTAACGCCTCAAAAGTGGCAGAACTATGGAGCGCATTTTCCGACTATATGGAGGCCGCCCCAAAAGCTGTCGGCTATGACGTCGTTGCGAATTGGAGTAATTAAACGGCAACTGTATTAGCGCTTCATGAGGCAAGCAATAAAGCGTCATGTTGGGGGAACACTGAAGTGGCCCTGCTTTTCCGAACAGGTTTGCGGCTGAGTTAAGGTGTATCGGGTTTGATTTTATGCCTTGACCCTTCGATCAGGTGCGCGGGGTTGATGCAGCACCGGTTGTGACAGCGATGGCGGATCACGACGGGGTGGGTTTTCTGACATGACATATGTGGGCGCAACTGATCCTGAAATCATTGGGGATATCGCAATCACGAGATTACGGTGTTCATACAGATTTTCCCCTTACCGCACCAAAGGCCCGAAAGCCTTATAGTGCAGGGCCTCTAATACCACGGCGTTGGTGTTGAGGGTCAGAATGGCGTTGGCGGACATGTCGGCCTCGAACAGGCCGGCATACCAGCCCTCTTTGGTTTGTAGTTTTTTCAGACTGTCAAGCAGCGCGAATGTGTAGGGGTGGCGTAGCAGTGCCCACCAGCCGAAGCTGCCTTTGGTGGACAGACCGCGTTTGCTGGACACGTCCACTCGCCTGGAGGTGACGCTGATGAACGGGGTTTTGCCCACCAAAACGCCGTTATAGATAAAATAAGGCGGGCCCTTGACGTGGTCTTCCGACAGCGACGTAAGCTGGCCGGTTTGATTGTAGCGCAGGATTTGGGCGTCAAACACGGCGGTTGCGACCTTGAAAGCCTCATTGCGCCAGCCGAATTCAAGGGCCTCCAGGATGAATGGCTCGGAGGTGGTGACAGCGGCGACACCGTGGGTGTCAATAGAGCGCACATCGCCCGGTAAATTCATTCCGTAGTAGCCTTGCCAGCGTAAAATCGGGGCATATTCGGAGGCGAGTTTGACCGGCAGGCCCAGTTTCAAGCCAATGCGCCCGGCGTATTGTTCATAGCCGATGCGGCCTTCTTGCACATAGCGGCCATTGGCTTTGCCGCGCACAGCAAGACCGTGAAAACGCCCTGCCTTAACAAGCTTGGGCAAATCCCAGTTGTCGAGCAGGTTTTGGGCGGCAGGCAACAATTCGGGGAAGGTTTCGGTTGCGGCCAAAAGCCCAGACATAAAGCGCATGATGTCAAGGGCCGACCAGCCGATTCCGTTGGGAGTTTCGTGATTGGCGTAATCGGTCATTTTAAGAGTTGAGATATTATAAGCCTTGTTTGGAAGTATGTTTTTATAAAGCGGAAAACGCATGATGCTGGTGATGGCGCGCAGCATGCGCCCCGAAGCCTCGTCGCGTGAAATGATCCCCAGTTTATAGGCCGAAACCGTGGCTAGAAAGTAGGCCCCCTGATCCCACATGGTCATGGATTTGAAATGGCGTACCGAAGGCACCAGCCCGGTTTTGGGATCGGTATTGGCGCTAAAATAGCTCCATGCGGTGCGGGCATAAGCGGTTTCGACTTTGTTCAACGGTTCAAATGCGGGGTTTTGTGGGTTGAATAGAGGTGTCCACTGCGCCTGCACCGGCAGGGCCGTAAAAATTAACCATATAAAGAAAACAAAAATGCGAAAGGACACGCGTAACCCCGACTTGAATATCATAATGATAGGGGGATTATGAGTGCGAGGGGTTAATATCGGGCAAGGTTTGCACGGAATATCGGGATCATTTGACTTGAATTGTCTGATGTTCCAGAAACGCTTCAAAGGCGTCTAGATTGACGCTTTCAAACTGTCCGAAGCTTTCCATCCATATGGAGGCATCTTTCATCGCCGACATTTGCAGTTTGCACCATTTTACCCGACCGTGTTTTTCCTGCGCAATCAGGCCCGCGCGGGTCAGGATTTGCAGGTGTTTTGAAATGGCGGCAAGCGATATCTCGAACGGGTCGGCGACATCCGTTACTGCCATATCGTCCTCTAACAACATGGTCAGAATTTCGCGACGTGTCGGGTCGGCAAGAGCGGCAAATACTAAATCAAGGGCGTGTGACATATGTTTTGCCTATCGCGAAGCGGGTGCAAAGGTCAACCATATGGTTGATTTATCGGCTGGGCATCTGAAGTGGTAAGGCCTATATGAGGGGGAAACACGCAGGAGTTGGACAATGGCGGAAAAGACGCATTCCTATGTGGTGGATATTGAATGGGTTGGCAATCTTGGTAAGGGTACGGAAGAATATACGGGCTATGAGCGCGATCATGTGATCCGGGCAAAGGGCAAGGCGGATATAGCCGGCTCGGCTGATCCTGCTTTTCGCGGTGACAAGACCCGCTGGAACCCCGAGGAAATGTTGTTGGCTTCGGTTGCGACCTGTCACAAGCTTTGGTATTTGCATTTGTGCACGGATGCGGGGATTGTGGTGACGGATTACCGTGATCATGCGATTGGCGAGATGGAAATGAATGCGGATGGCAGCGGGCAGTTCTCGGGGGTGTTGCTTTCGCCCGTTGTGACGATTGCAGCGGGGGGTGCTGAATTGGCAAAACAGTTGCATGGTAAAGTCGGGGCGTTATGCTTTGTTGCGCGGTCGGTAAACTTTCCAATTAAACATGACGCGACGATTATCAAAAAGAGGTAAGGAATGGCACTGCATTTGAATGAGGGGTTCGGGCGCATTGGCGAAGAAAACGCTTTTGCGGTTTTGGCCCGCGCGCAGGCACTAGCCGCCGAGGGGCGCGATATTATCAATCTGGGCATCGGCCAGCCGGATTTTCGCACCCCTGAACACATTGTCGAGGCAGGCGTGAAAGCCCTGCGTGACGGGCATCATGGCTATACGGCGGCTACAGGGATTGCCGAGCTGCGTGAGGCGGTTGCGGCGGATATTGACCGGCGGTTGGGCGAAGTGGTCTCGCCCGATAATGTGTTGATTGTACCTGGCGGCAAGGTGACGATGTTTATGGCCATCCTGATGTTTGGCGCGCCGGGCAAAGAAATCATGTATCCTGACCCCGGTTTTCCAATTTACCGATCGATGATCGCTTTTACCGGGGCAAAGCCCGTGCCGATTCCGATCCGTGAGGAAAACGGCTTTGCATTTCGGGCGGAAGATGTTTTGGGGCAGTTAAACCAGAAAACTAGTTTAGTAATTATCAACTCCCCCGCGAACCCCTGCGGTGGGGTGACGCCGAAGGCTGAAATAGATGCGCTGGTAACGGGGCTGGAAGCTTGGCCTGATGTTGCAATCATGTCAGACGAGATTTACGGACAGATGACCTATGACGGGCAACAGCATGTGTCCTTGTTGACATATCCATCCATCCGCGACCGTTTGATCCTGCTGGACGGTTGGTCGAAAACCTATGCCATGACAGGCTGGCGGCTGGGCTATGCGGTTTGGCCCGACGCGTTGATGGAGGCGGCGCGTAAACTGGCGGTGAACGCGTGGTCCTGTGTCAACGCGCCTGCGCAATGGGCGGCTTTGGCGGCCTTGCAGGGGCCGCAGGACTGTGTGGCGGAAATGGTGGCCCAGTTTGACCGGCGCAGGAAAGTGGTGGTGGCCGGATTGAACGCACTGCCGAATGTCAGTTGCATAACACCCTTGGGGGCGTTTTATGCATTTCCCAATATCGTAAAAACCGGACTTGGTGCGAAGCAGCTGGCGACAGATTTGCTGGATAAGGCCGGCGTTGCCACTATTGGCGGGCCGGATTTCGGGGTTCTGGGCGAAGGCTATATTCGGCTGAGCTATGCTAACTCGGTTGAAAATATAGAACGTGCCCTGGCTCGGATGAAACAGTTTTTGGAATTATAGGCTAATGTGCCGGACAGGTATTCGTATAGACAGGGATAAAAGATGAGGATCGAGATGAATTTAGACACGCTTATAGATGCTTTGCCCAAAACCGAACTGCATCTTCATATTGAAGGTACGCTGGAGCCGGAAATGATGCTTGCGCTGGCCAAGCGCAACGGCATTGAATTACCCTATGCCTCTGTTGCCGAAGTTAGAGCGGCATACGAGTTCAATAACTTGCAGGATTTTCTGGATGTTTATTATCAGGGCATGTCGGTTTTGATCGAAACCCGTGACTTTTACGATCTGACCTTGGCTTATCTGGAAAAGGTACATGGCCAAGGTGTGCGCCATGTAGAGATTTTCTTTGATCCGCAAGCCCATATGGAACGCGGCGTTACATTTGAAACAGCGCTGGAAGGGATCACAACCGCGCTGGAGGCGGCGCATAAGGAAATGGGCCTGTCGTCGAAGCTGATTATGTGCTTCCTGCGGCATTTGCCCGAAGAGGCGGCGTTTGAAGCGCTGGAGTGCGCCTGTAAGCATAAGGAACATATTTTCGGGGTTGGGCTGGACAGTTCCGAAGCCGGCCGCCCACCTGAATTGTTCAGCCGTGTTTATGCCGAGGCGCGGGCGCAAGGTTTCGTGCCGGTGGCCCATGCCGGTGAAGAGGGGCCGGCGGCTTATGTTGAAACCGCGCTGGACGATTTGAAAGTTCAACGCGTTGATCACGGTAACCGGTCTTTTGAAGATCCGGCCTTGATTGCACGCATGGTGCGCGACCAAATGCCGCTGACCATGTGTCCTTTGTCGAACCTGCGATTGCGCGGTATCGAGCGGCTTGATCAGCACCCGATCAAGAAAGCGTTACAGGCGGGCTTGCTGGCCACGGTCAATTCTGATGATCCCAGCTATTTCGGCGGCTATATCAATGATAATTATAAACAAGTTGCAAAAGCGGTTGGGCTGGAGGCGAAAGATGTTATTCAGTTAGCTGAAAATTCATTTTCTGCGTCTTTTATATCGGATGAAGAGAAGCAAAAAGGATTTGATGCGATCACGGCTTGTGTGAATTCTATGACAGAATAGGTTTTTGGGCGGAAAACTACTTTCGGAATTGAAATTTATCGGGTAACTTGCACACAAGTAAAAACCAACGAGCGGTCTAAGGCTGAAATTTATGAATGATATGTCAGGGGTGAACGCCCTAAAAGTGCAGGTGACTTCCAGTAAAGATTGGTTGCGATTATTGTCAAAATATCGCCAACCGAATACTTGGCGAAGCGTGTTTGAGCTTTCTATAACGCTTGCCGGATTTATGGGGTGTTGGGCTTTGGCCTGGGCGTCAATCTCGTTCAGTTACTTTCTGACAGGTTTACTGGGTGTTCTGGGTGGCGGTTTTTTGGTGCGCCTGTTTACACTGCAACATGATTGTGGTCATGGCGCGTTGTTTTCGTCACGTACAGCTAACGACTGGGTTGGGCGTATTTTGGGCGTTCTGACACTGACACCTTATACCTTGTGGCGGCGCACCCACTCTATCCACCATTCGGCTTCGGGCAATTTAGGTAAACGCGGGGTCGGTGACATCTACACGATGACCGTTGCGGAATATAAAGCAGATACGCGCTGGGGGCGGTTTGTGTACCGGCTTTACCGCAGCCCTCTGACGCTGTTTGTCATTGGCCCGATTTATATCTTCGGGATACAGCAAAGGCTTCCTGTGGGCCTGATGAAAGACGGAATCAAATACTGGATTTCCACCATGGGCACCACAGCGATGATGTTGATCACCTATTCCATTTTGATCTATGTGATCGGTTTTTGGCAGTTTTTTGCGATCTTCGGGATCACAAGCTTTACGGCTGCCGCCGCCGGTATGTGGTTGTTTTATGTGCAGCACCAGTTTGAAGATACCCAATGGGATCAACCGGAAGACTGGGACTTGCACGATGCCGCCCTATACGGCTCATCTTATTATGCGTTGCCAAAACCGCTGAGCTGGATTTCGGGCAATATCGGTATTCACCATGTGCATCACCTGTATAGTCGTATTCCTTTTTACCGACTTCCCGAAGTGATCCGTGATTATCCAGCGCTGAAAAACGTTCACCGGCTAACATTTTGGGAAAGCTTGAAATGTGCAAACATGCATCTGTGGGATGAAGGTCAACGCCACTTGGTGCGGTTTAGGGATGTGCGCGAATAAAACCAACGATATATCGCTTGTTCCACTTTTATTTTCAACCATATGGTTGAATATAAAAAGTAGAAAGATGTTGCCGTCAGCGTTTGAATTTCCCTTTTGTGCACATCCGCTGAATTAGAAATAATCGTTTAATTACAGTTTGTTGTGTCATTTGGAATGGGTTACATCTTTCGTTGACTCTTGCATCTCTTAACCCTAGTTTGCGGCCAACTATCCAAGGTGCATTTGCTTGGGCGGATTTGGGAGGCTTGAAATATGACGGACGGCCCCGATCCAAAGCGATTGGATGCACTTGAGAAGCGGTTGCAAGCGGCAAAGAAGGCACGTCAGCCTGAAGTGTCGGAGCCCAGCCACATTTCTCAGGCCCAGGCGGGTTGGCGGATGGTGACGGAGCTTGTTATCGGATTGCTGATGGGGTTCGGTATTGGATACGGTATAGACTATATGACGGGAACAATGCCTGTGTTTATGCTGATATTCACAATGTTTGGTTTTGCCGCAGGCGTGCGCACAATGATGCGTACAGCCGCAGAAATCCAGGCAAATAATGTGACGGACGGGGCTGCTAGGGCGCCCGCCGGTGATGAAGAGAAGGACGGTTAAAAGTGTCAGCGACAGAAGAAGCAATAGAAGGCGGCCTGAACATCCATCCGATGGAGCAGTTCACGGTAAAATCCTTGTTTGGCGGCCATGAAATACTTTGGTACACGCCGACAAACGTAACGCTGTGGTTAGGCATTGCGATCCTTGGTATCATCTTGTTGCTTGTCGTGGGGACGCGGGGACGCGCCATTGTGCCGTCACGCAGCCAGTCTATTGCAGAAACCATTTACGGCTTTGTCCACAAGATGGTTGAAGACATTTGCGGTAAAGACGGGCTGAAATATTTCCCTTATATCTTCACACTGTTCATCTTCATTCTTGTCGCCAATGTTTTAAGTCTGATCCCGACATCTTTCGCCACGACATCGCATATTGCGGTGACCGGCTTGATGGCAATTGCAGTGTTTTTGATTGTAACCATTATCGGCTTTGTCAAAAACGGTGCAAAATTCCTGAAAGTATTCTGGATTTCAGAAGCACCGCTGCCGTTGCGCCCGATCCTGGCAATCATCGAGATCATTTCGTACTTTGTGCGTCCGGTCAGCCACTCTATCCGGCTTGCGGGTAACATGATGGCAGGTCACGCGGTGATGGAAGTTTTCGCAGGTTTTGCCGCCGTGATGGGCATGGGTGCAATTGCGCCGATCATCGCGATCTCGGCGGTTTATGGTCTGGAAACCCTTGTGGTCGTGATCCAGGCTTATGTTTTCACAATTCTGACTTGTGTGTATCTGAATGATGCTTTGCATCCGGGACACTAAGGTTCGAGTACTAATTTTAGCCATTCAAATCTAAAGGAGAAATCAAATGGCAGTAGAAGGTGATCTGGTACAAATGGGTGCCCTAATCGGTGCTGGTTTAGCATGTACAGGTATGGGTGGTTCTGCCATCGGTATCGGCCACGTTGTTGGTAACTATCTAGCAGGTGCCTTGCGCAATCCTGCTGCAGCCGCTGGTCAAACCGCGACTATGTTTATCGGTATTGCGTTTGCGGAAGCTTTGGGGATTTTCTCATTCCTCGTAGCCCTTCTGTTGATGTACGCTCAATAGGCTATAAGAACCTTTAGATTATCGGGCGGGGGCTTGTTGGTGCCCGCCTTGGTTCAAACAAGCTTGACGGAGGCTACACATGGAAGCTGAAGCAAAAGTTGGCATGCCGCAGTTGGATTTTGCAACATTTCCGAACCAAATTTTCTGGTTGGTGGTTACGCTGGTTGTAATTTACATTATTATGACGCGGGTTGCTTTGCCGCGTATTGCCAATGTTCTGGCAGATCGCCACGATACGATCGAGCGTGATTTGGCCAAAGCCGAAGAGTTAAAGCAAATGGCTGTTGAAGCTGAAGAAGCCTATAACAAGGCTTTGGCGGATGCGCGTCTTGAAGCCTCGAATATTGTGAACGAAGCCAAAGCTGAAATCCAGAAGGATCTGGATAAGGCCACGGCCAGGGCAGATGCTGAAATTTCTGCAAAAGCGGCAGAAGGCGAAGTGAAGATCGCTGAAATTCGTGACAATGCAACGAAGGCAATCAAACTTGTTGCAACCGACACGGCTACAGCCATTGTTGACGCGATTATGCCCGCCGCAAATGACGCAAAAGCGATCAAAGCGTCTGTTACCACACGGTTGAAAGGGTAAGTTATGAAATATATTACACCCCCCTTACTGCTAGGTTTAACCGCAGGTCCCGCATTTGCATCCGAAGGTGGCCCGTTCTTTAGTATGAGCAACCCGAATTTTGTGATACTGCTCTCGTTCCTCGTGTTTATAGGTGTTCTGGTTTATCTAAAAGTGCCGGGTCTGATTGGTGGTCTGTTGGATAAACGAGCCGACGATATTAAAACAGAAATTGACGAAGCCCGCGCCCTGCGTGATGAGGCCCAGACAATTTTGGCGTCTTATGAGCGCAAGCAAAAAGATGTGCAGGTGCAAGCGGATAATATCGTTGAGACGGCCAAAAATGAAGCCAAACTTGCGGCTGAGCAGGCCAAAGTTGATTTGAAAGATGCCATTGCTCGGCGTTTACAAGCGGCCGAAGATCAGATTGCGTCGGCCGAAGCCTCTGCTATCAAAGAGGTGCGCGACACCGCAATTACCGTGGCGACCAAGGTTGCCGGTGAAGTGATTGCCGCGAAGATGACGGCAAAAGATGCAGGCGAAATGGTAGATGCCGCGATAAAGGATGTGAGTGCCAAACTGCACTAAATTCTAGGCAGCTTAAAAACAAAAAACCCGCAGATATTTTGCGGGTTTTTTGTTTTTAAAGGGGGGGGGCGTTTCTAGGTGAATGGTTCGCAGTACGCTCGCCACTCATGTGGCGGGATTCATGGATCACGTGAGCCCGCTCGGCCTCCTGCGCCTTCGCTGCCGTGAGGGCTATCCCCCGTTGACGCATTTCTTCCTGAAGCACGTTGTCGTTGACCACCTGCTTGCGCCGCATATGAACCCGGGGTGGCTTGGGTTGTCTGCCGGCCGTTGTTGCCAGATGGGAATGGGCTTGGTTGGAGGTTGTAAGCGGTGTTCCTGTTTATGTGGCGCTGGTTCGTATAATAGGTGGCAGATGGGTATCCCATATCGAAGTCATCTGTCCCGTTATATCCGTTTGTTCCAAAAAACTGGGTGCCGCCCATCGAACTGCTGCCGCGTAGCAGGCGTACATAGGTTTGTGCGTCATAAACTACAACACATTTTGAAGGGTCGTAGTTGGTTGTCTGCCCGTTGTAGCCGTAATTGCCATGATAGCAGGGGCTGTCGGCATCTTTGCCATAAGACCATTCACCAGCATTGTTTCCGGCGTAAGGGGATCTGTAGTGGGGGCCTTCGATATATTCATAGTCGGTAATTGCTGAACCCGGGGCTGCCAAATATGATCTTTGCGCAGGATAACCGGTTGGTACTTTGCGATCGTCGAGATCACTGTAGTATCCCTGATAGCCGTTGAACGTATTTTGGGCCAAGGTGCTACCGGTTCCTAAAAGGATAGTTGCAGACACTATGGATGCGCTCACACTTAAAAGATTTTTCATGAGAATCCCTTGAACTTGTTACAAGAGATACGGTTAACAAAAAAACGGGAGGAGTCAAATTTGTGGCAGGTTTCGGGCAATATTAAGGTGAAATTGTGGTGCTTGTGATACAAATCCCGACTTATTGTTTCTGGTCCGGCGGCAATGTTTTAGTATCCTTTGACATTGTCTTTGCTTTGTGGGTCCGGATAAATTCATAAAGAAATGTGTCATCCCAGCGTTGATGTAACCAATACCACTGATCCGGGTGTTTTAATATATGGGCACTTAGCCGGTCATTCATCTGGCGTGTCATGGTAAGGGCGTCAGTGTGCTCAATCGGGTCTTCGAACAGGATGTCGATATTGAAACCGTTTTCGTCACGCACACAAAAAATCGGTATTAGGTCAAGTTTGTAACGCAATGCCAATTGTGCAGGTGCAATACTGGTCAGGGCCTCATGGCCCAGGAATGGAACTAATTCACCATCTTGGAATTTTTGATCAACCAACATGGCGAAGAAGCCGCCATTGCGCAAGTGCCGGATCATTTTCATACGACCGGCTGTGTCGCGCCCGACAATGGGGTGGCCTGCGTATTCTAGCCCATGCAAAAAATACGGGTCATACCACGGGTTGTTGCTTTCGCGGTAAACCCCACCGGTTTCCATGCCTTGCGACTTCAGATAATGGCGCGCAGCATCAAACTGGCCGAAATGGGCCGAGAACATAATCGCGCCCTTGCCCTGCGCTTTGGCCTTTTTCAAGACTTCAATCCCCGGGCCGCTGGGGCGTAGCAAATCAAGGTGATTTTTGTAGCGGGCATTGAACAGGATTTCCGACCAGCCACGGCCGACTTGCTGACCGATCTTTTTGCAAAGCCGCATTTTTTCGATTTGAGGCATATCAGGAAAAACCAGATTAAGCCCCTTTAGTATGCGCTTACGGGCCATTGGAATTCTGCACACAAGGAAACCGCCGAGGGCTGCGAACATTTTGTTGCGCATCCGAAAAGACATCAGGCTTGCAAGCGAGATGGCAAGGAAAACAGGAATGTATTCTAAAAAGTTGCGAAAGGTTTTTTTATGTACTGCCATACTGTTTTTTAAACAAATATCTTAGGGGCGACAAGGGAACACTTGGTGTATGTCATAGGAGTTGGGCTACTTTATCGTCTGTTTCTCTCATGTTCGAAGCGTTGCTGGGCGACCCGTTCATTTTGTTCGCTTTTGCGGCTTTCGATCATGCAGTTTTCAACAAAGCCCAGGTGGTGTTCGATGGCGTTTCGCGCGGCATTAGGGTTTCGCGCAATAATGGCATCGTGTATTGCGCGGTGCTGGTCAAGCAGCGCGATACGCGTGGTGCGCACTTTGAACATGACCTGTCGGTTATAAAACACACCCGCGCGCAGCATTTCAAACATCGAGCGCATCATATGAAGCATAAAAACATTGTGCGATGCCTCTACGATGGCCATGTGAAATTCCGCATCCAGCGCAGACTCTTCCGCCGGATTGCGCTTGCCATGGGCCGCTTCCATTTTTTTGAAAAGGGTGGTTATGACTTTCAGATCGGTGTCTGAGGCAAGCCTTGCTGCCCGCTCTGCTGCCATGCCTTCCAGATCACGGCGAAAAGACAGGTAATCAAACAGGGCTTCTTCGTGGCTGGCGAACAGCTGGATCAGCGGCTCGGAAAAAGCACTGCCCAAAACGTCGGCCACATAAATGCCTGAGCCTTGGCGAGTAGCCAATAATCCGCGACTTTCAAGATCGGCAATTGCTTCGCGTAACGAGGGTCGTGAGACCCCGAGTTTGTGTGAAAGATCACGCTCTGACGGCAGACGTTCACCGGGGCGCAGGATGCCGCGCAAAATCAACGTCTCAATCTGGTGCATGACCGTGTCTGCAACACGTTCGGGATTTATTTTTTGAAATGGCATGGTGCCCCCAAAAAGTTTTGGCCATCTAATATGACCACCTGCCTGTCTATCAGGCAAAAGAAAAGGCCGCAACCAGGGAGGAAGTGGCGGCCTTTAGGTGGGCATGGTTAATTTATGCTTTCGGGCGGATGATAATTTCCACACGGCGGTTTTGTGCTTTGCCGCTTTCGGTGTCGTTTGATGCAACGGGTTCACGTTCGCCGCGTCCGTAGGATACAATACGGTTACGATCGACGCCTTGTTGTAACAGAATATCGGTGACGGCTGCGGCGCGGTCGGCTGAAAGGGCCTGATTGTAATCAGCATTACCTGTGCTGTCGGTGTGTCCGATAACGTCCACAGTCGTGTCCGGGTAATCTTGCAAATTCCGGGCAATTTTGTTGATTTCAGGCCGGAAACTGTTGCGCACATAGGTGCTGTCGGTGTCAAATGTGATACCTTCGGGCAGGGTTACGATCAGTTCTTTGCCGGTATTGCGAATAATGGTGCCGTCATTTGACAGATCCCCGCGCAGCGCGGCTTCTTGTTTGTCTAGATTGTTGCCGATCAAGCCACCGGCAATCCCGCCTAAGGCAGTGCCAATAAGAATGGATTTTTTGTTGTCACCTAGAACGGCGCCTGCAAGAGCCCCCGTTGCAGCCCCGATTGCGACGCCCTGAATTGCACGTTGATTCGGATTCGGGCCGGTTGTTGTCTGATCGCATGCAGCCAGAAGAAAAGCGGATACTATGCTTAGGCCGATGGCTTTGGAGGGATAATTCATAATGTTACAACCTTTTGGTTATTCGGTACTGTTGCCAATAACACCGCCAATAGCGGCGCCCGCTAACGTGCCCAGGATGATGTCGTTTTTGGTGTCGCCTAAAACGGCCCCTGCAACGGCCCCTGTAGCGGCCCCGACGCCGGCACCTTTGATGGTTTTTGCATGCGGGCTGTTATCTATGGCATCGCACGCCGACAAGGCAAATACGGATAGGATACTTAGGCCAATTACCAATGCTGTGTGTTTCATAGCTGCTCTCGATTTTTATATCGTCGTAGTTACTTTATATAAAGCTACGAAACAGTGAGTTTTCAAGGAGAATATGGAATTTTCACAAAATTGGCATGTTTTTGCGCAATTTATGATTTGTTGGTTTTTTGCCCCTCAAACCGTGCGCTTTCCCATGCCAATAGGGCACGCTTTACAGGTAGGCCCCAGTGATATCCGCCAAGGCCGCCCGATTTACGCAAAGCGCGGTGACACGGGATTAGCCAGCTTATGGGATTGCGGCCTACGGCGGTGCCAACTGCGCGAACGGCCTTGGGATGGCCGATCGCCTGCGCAATTTCGCTATAGGTGGTGACTTGGCCTGATGGGACGCTTAACAAGGCTTCCCAGACCTTTATCTGAAACGGGGCACCGATTAGGTGTAATCTGGCAAATTGGTCTCCCCCCAACAGGGCGGTGACATCCAAGTGTTCTGGGTTCTCGACAAATGTGGCTAGTGGCCAGCGCGATTGCAAATCCAGCAGGGCGCATTCGCGTCCGGTTTCAGCGGTAAAGCCAAGCCCGCAAATGCCGCGCTTTGTGCCCATCACCAACATTTCGCCGAAGGGAGACGGGAAAACCCCGTAAGAAATCGTCAGTCCTGCCCCTTTGGAGGCATATTCTCCGGGGCTCATGGCTTCCCACTTCAAAAATAGATCGTGCAGGCGGCTGCTGCCCGAAAGGCCGGTTTCATGGCTGGTTTCCAACACGGTGAAACGGTCATGCAGCAGGGTTTTGGCGTGATTGAGCGTTAGATATTGCTGAAACCGCTTTGGGCTGACACCTGCCCATTGGGAAAATACCCGCTGAAAATGCATTGGCGACAGCCCCACACTGGCCGCAACATCATCAAGCTTTGGCTGGTCTTTTACGGTGCCGCCGATGTGTGCAATGGCGCGGGCAATCAGGGCGTAATGGTAGGGATCTTTTGTCATGGCGCGATGATGCGGCAAATGTCACCTGTTCGCCACCCGTTTGTTGCGGCTTATGGCTTGGCCTTGGCGATTTCATGTGTCACAAAGCGGCCATGGTAAAGCAACTGGACTATCACACGATCTTTGAGATTTTTCGCCTGTTTCGCGCAGAAGAGCCTGAACCCAAGGGTGAGTTGAACCACACCAATGCTTATACATTGGTGGTGGCGGTGGCCTTGTCGGCGCAAGCGACCGATGTGGGGGTGAACAAGGCAACGGAAGCTTTGTTTGCCAAAGTGGATACGCCGCAGAAGATGCTGGATTTGGGAATAGATGGGCTGACCGATCACATCAAAACCATCGGGTTGTTTCGGCAAAAAGCCAAGAACGTGATGAAGATGAGCCAAATTCTGGTGGATGATTACGATGGCATCGTACCGTCATCACGCGCGGCCCTTGTAAGCCTGCCGGGGGTGGGGCGCAAAACCGCCAATGTGGTGCTGAACATGTGGTTCAAGCAACCGGCGCAGGCGGTGGACACCCATATTTTCCGGTTCTGCAATCGAACGGGCGTAGCTGTGGGCAAGGATGTGCTTCAGGTGGAACGCGCCATCGAGGATCATGTTCCTGCGGAATTTCAGCACCATGCGCATCACTGGATGATCCTGCATGGCCGCTATGTTTGTAAGGCGCGCAAGCCCGTGTGCCCGAATTGTTTAATACGGGCCTTATGCCCCTATGAGGAGAAAACACTATGACCAAGAAATACCAAATCGTCGGTGTTGGCAATGCGCTGGTGGATGTTCTGGCCCATTGCGACGACAGCTTTTTGGCAGATCAGGGCATTGATAAAGGTGTGATGCAACTGATCGACACGGATCGCGCGGCGGAACTTTATGCCAAGATGGGGCCCGCCGAGGAAGTCTCGGGCGGCTCGGGGGCTAACACTATTGCGGGCGTTGCGGCCCTTGGTGGGCGCACCGGCTTTATGGCCAAGCTGCGCGATGATCAACTGGGCCAAATTTTTGCACATGATATTCAGGCGCAGGGCACGGTTTTTTCGACTAAACAGGCCCCAAGCGATCACCCGAATGAAACCGGACGTTGTTTGATCTTGGTCACGCCTGACGGTGAGCGGTCGATGAATACTTATCTGGGGGTGTCGTGTGAATTGTCTGCAGATGATTTGAACCACGATATGCTGGCCGATACCGAGTGGGTCTATCTGGAGGGTTATCTGTTTGACAGTCCGACCAATCAGGCGGCTTTTGTCAGTGCAATCGAAGCCACCAAAGCGGCGGGGGGTAAAGTGGCCCTGACCCTGTCCGACCCGTTTTGTGTGGATCGCCACCGCGATGCGTTTCGCGAACTGGTGCGCGAATATGTCGATCTGCTGTTTTGTAACGAGCATGAAATGCAGGCCCTGTATCAAACCGATACGCTGGAAGCGGCGATGGAACTGGCGGCAAAAGAAGTGGAAACCGTGGCTTGTACGGCCAGCGAAAAGGGAGCTTACATCCTGAACGGTGGCAGTAAAATACATGCGCCGGCAACGGCGACCAAGGTTGTTGACGCGACAGGGGCTGGCGATTTGTTTGCGGCGGGTTTTCTGTTTGGCCTGACTTCGGGGCGCGATTTGATGACCTGCGGCACCATGGGATGTGTGGCCGCAGCCGAGGCAATCAGCCATATGGGGGCACGGCCCGAGGCGGATTTGAAGGCGTTATTTGCGGATAACGGTTTGGTTTAAATCTATATTGTCCCAGATAGGACCTATGGTTAAAGCGTTGTAATTGATGTTGAATTACAAAAAATGTACAGTTTCTTTGATACTTGAACCGAGAATGCGCCCCGTTCCTATTGGATGCGGGGCGTATTTTTTTCGCTAGGGTATTTGGGGCTGTAAGGGGATAATTTTAAAATTATTTGCGCAGGTGTGAAACTCTTTTCACGGTTTGTGATTGACCCCCATGATGTGCCACGCATCGCCCAGATGTTCCAGCCGTGTGACCGACAGGTTGTCGATGTGAAAACTGGTGGCGGCTTTGGCGCTCATATTGCCGGCGTGCTGGATTTGGCTCAAGATCACGCCGTAATGCGCGACGATGACAATATCGCGGCCTTCGTGTTTGCGGCAAAGGTGATTGACCTCCTCACCGACACGCAAGCACAGTTGGTTCCAGCTTTCGCCGTTCGGGGCTTGGGTCTCGCCGGGTTGATCCCAAAAGGCGCGAATAAGGTCGGGGTCTAGGCCCGAAACCGTATCAAAGCTTTGGTCTTCCCAATCGCCAAAATGCAGCTCGCGCAAAGTTTTGCGCGGCGATAAATATGTGCGTTTGCCCTTGATGGCTTTGGCGGTCTCAATGCAACGTGTCAGGTCAGAGGAAAGCACAAGTGCGTCTTTGGGCAGGTGCGCGTCAAGCCGTGCAAGCCCGTCCAGATCGGATAAATCCGCAGGTGCATCCGTCCATCCGATCATGGTTTTTTTATGGGTCGGGCCGTGGCGCACCCACCAGAAACGGGTCATGGCAGCGTGCCTTTTATCACCAGCGGCAAGCCCACTGTGACCAGTACCACCAAATCAGCAAATGCGGCAAGTTGCTGATTTAATTCACCCTGTTGTTGGCGAAATTCCCGCGCCAGCGCATTGTCTGGCACGACCCCTTGGCCGACCTCGTTGGTGACAATGACAATCGGGCCTTTATGGGCCTTCAGGCTTGCGAATAATTGGTTTTTAGCCTCGTCCAATGGGTGGTTTCCGAGCAAAATATTTGACAACCAAACGGTAGCACAATCCAGCAGTGTAATGTGGTCAGGGCCTATATCCGCCAAAGCATCCCACGGTGCCAAGGGGGCCTCATGAGTTTGCCAATTGCCGCTTCGCCGCGCCTGATGCTTGGCGATTTTTTGATCCATTTCTGCATCAAACGCCTGCGCGGTAGCAATATAGGCCCGTGGCTGTCCGCTTGACAGGACAAGCTTCTCGGCAAAACCGGACTTGCCCGAAGCCGCCCCACCGATCACCAAAGTCAGCTTTGGAATTGCATCTGTTATCACGTTCCTGTGTTCCCTCTTCACATTCCTGACTATTTTAGGTCAGATAAGATTAAATAACCAGAGTTGGTTGGAGGACACTATGTCATTAACTGAACAATCGGATAAAAACTTTGCCAAACGCGCCATGAAAGGTGAATATCTGGACGCGAATACTGAATATGCGCTGGCGGTTGCGTGGCGCGATCACAAAGACGAACAGGCCTTGCACCGCCTGATTTCCGCCTACATACGCTTGGCGGTCTCGATGGCGATGAAATTCAAACGCTATTCGGTCTCGACCCCGGATCTGATACAGGAAGCCGGTGTTGGCCTGATGAAAGCGGCGGAAAAGTTCGATCCCGATCGCGGTGTGCGGTTTTCGACCTATGCGCAATGGTGGGTCAAGGCCTCGATGCAGGAGTTCGTGATGCGCAACTGGTCTTTGGTGCGCACCGGAACCACCACATCGCAAAAATCGCTGTTTTTCAATTTGAAGCGGGTGCAGGCCAAAATGGAGCGTGAAGCGCAACAAAGCGGGGCGCAATTAAATCGCGCCGAGCTAGACGCGTTAATCGCACAAGAGGTTGGCGTGCCGGTGCGTGATGTGGAAATGATGCAAGGCCGTATGTCGGGGTCGGATTTTTCGCTGAATGCGCCGCAATCAAGCGCAGAGGACACCCGCGAATGGCAGGATACGTTGGTGGACACTACCCCGCAATCCGCCGAAGTAGTGGAGCGCACACAGGATTTGCAAACCATGCGCGGCTGGATCAACGGGGCGATGGCAGCACTGAATGCGCGCGAAAAATTCATCATTTCCCAACGCAAAATGCTGGATGTGCCGCGCACGCTGGATGACATCGGGCAAGAGTTGAAGATTTCCAAGGAACGCGTGCGCCAAATCGAGGCGGCAGCCTTGGAAAAACTACGCAAACGGTTGGAAAAGGATGTGGGCAAAGCGGCACGGATACTGGTAGATGCTTAAGTGCGCTTGCACCGGGGCCTGTGCGGCTTTACATGTGGTTCAAGTGAACTTGCAACGGAACCCGCATCATGCTGGCTGGTCGTAAAATACTGCTGATTATAGGCGGTGGTATTGCCGCTTATAAAAGTCTTGATCTGATCCGCCGATTGCGCGAAGGCGGCGCAAGTGTGGTGCCGGTTCTGACACGCGCCGGTGCGGAGTTTGTCACACCTTTATCGGTTTCGGCTTTGGCAGGTGAAAAGCTGTACCGTGATTTATTCGATTTGGGTGATGAGGCCGAAATGGGTCATATCCAACTGTCGCGCGCCGCTGATCTGATCGTTGTCGCCCCTGCCACGGCTGATCTGATGGCCAAGATGGCCACTGGGCAGGCCAATGATCTGGCGACAACGCTGTTGTTGGCAACCGACAAGCACGTGTTGATAGCGCCTTCGATGAATGTGCGTATGTGGGAACATGCGGCGACAAAACGCAATGTGAGTAAGTTGAAAAAGGATGGCATCCTGTTTGTCGGCCCGAATAAGGGTGATATGGCGTGCGGTGAATTTGGTGCGGGCCGCATGGCGGAACCTCTGGAGACTGTAGCCGCGGTTGAAGACGCTTTGCTGAATGGCCCCTTGAAAGGGCGCCATATTCTGGTGACATCCGGCCCGACACATGAACCAATAGATCCGGTGCGTTATATCGCCAACCGATCTTCGGGGATGCAAGGGGCGGCCATTGCCAATGCGCTGGCAGGCTTGGGGGCAAGAGTCACTTTTGTGACGGGGCCAGCACGGGCAGAAATGCCGACCGGATGTGCGATTGTGAAAGTTCAAACCGCCGATGAAATGCTGGCGGCGGTCAAGGTCGCTTTGCCTGCGGATGCCGCTGTTTTTGCGGCTGCCGTGGCGGATTGGAAGATTGCGAATGCTTTGGGCAAGAAGATCAAAAAAACCAAAGAAGCCAGATTGCCGGTTTTGAAAATTGCCGAGAACCCCGATATTTTGCGCAGCATATCGAATCTTGCCAAAGGTCGTCCAAAACTGGTTGTGGGCTTTGCCGCCGAAACCGATGATGTGCTGGAAAACGCTACAAATAAACGTAAACGCAAAGGCTGTGACTGGATCATCGCCAATGATGTGTCGCCTGAAACCGGGATTATGGGCGGCACAGATAATGCTGTGACCGTGATCACGGACCAAGGGGCTAACACCTGGCCGCGTATGAGCAAGGATGCTGTAGCGCAAAAGTTGGCACAGGCCATAGCAGATGTGTTTGGGGCGGGGAAATAATGTGACTGAAATTGCAGTGAATATAATGCGTGTTACGGGGTCTGACCCCGAGATGGTTCTACCGGCCTATGAAACCACCGGCGCGGCGGGTATGGATTTGCGGGCCAATTTCAAGGCGGATTTGCGTGCGCACGGCGTGGTTTTGCAAACCGGTGAGCGGACTTTGATCCCCACAGGGTTTGCCATCGCGCTGCCGCGCGGTTATGAGGCGCAAATCAGGCCGCGTTCGGGGCTGGCCTTGAAACGCGGCGTGGCCTTGGTCAACAGTCCGGGCACTATCGACAGTGATTACCGCGGCGAGGTCGGGATCATCTTGATTAACCACGGAGCCGCGCCGTTCGAGATTTGCCATGGTGACCGTATTGCGCAAATGGTGTTCGCACCTGTCACACGGGCTGTGTTTAGCTGCGTGGATGGACTGGATGAAACCCTGCGCGGGGCGGATGGTTTTGGCTCGACAGGGCGGTGTTAGATGACGATATTCGGGGTTTATTTCAGTGATGAACGCTTGCAGTTTATTGTCATGGCGTTGCTGGTTTTGGCCTTGTTGCTTTATATCCGTTTTTTGCGAAACTACCGCAAATCCAAAGCAAAACAGGAGCCGCAAAAAATAACTGACGGTGTAATGACGGACACCGAAGTGGAACGCTATGCCCGCCATTTGATGCTGCGCGAGGTTGGCGGAGCGGGCCAGCAAAGGCTGAAAGCAGCGAAAGTGCTGGTGATCGGTGCCGGCGGGCTGGGATCGCCTGTGTTGCAGTATCTTGCCGCCGCAGGTGTGGGCACGTTGGGGGTAATCGATGACGACATTGTCAGCTTGTCAAATCTGCAACGTCAGGTTTTGTTTGATGAAGACCAGTTGGACATGCCGAAAGTTTTTGCGGCACAAGCGAAGCTTGCAGCCCTAAACCCGCATATAACCATTTGTCCCTATAACCGCCGTCTGACCTTGGAAAATGCGCAAAACCTGTTTGCCGATTATGATCTGATCCTTGATGGTACCGATAATTTCAACACCCGCAGTCTGGTAAACGCGGCCTGTGTTGCCACCAAAACCCCGCTGGTTTCTGGCGCGATCAGCCAGTGGGAAGGGCAAGTGTCGCTGTTTGACCCTGCCAATGGTGCGCCGTGTTATGCCTGCATTTTTCCTGAAGAACCCGCCGACGGTTTGGCCCCTAGCTGTGCCGAAGCCGGTGTGATGGGGGCTTTGCCGGGCATTATCGGCTCGATCATGGCGGCCGAGGCGATCAAACATATCACCGGAGCGGGGCAAACACTGGCGGGCGAGATGCTGATTTATGATGCGCTTTACGGAGAAAGCCGCAAAATCGGGGTGCAGCGTGTTACGGATTGTGCCGTTTGCGGCTAACGCTTTGGTAAAACCTGATCGGGCGGGCGGTGACCCAATTCGAAGGTTTTAATGTTCAGGATCACCCGCTCGCCCATATCCACCCGGGCCTCTTTGGTGGCCGAAGCCATATGCGGTAGCAGCATCACGTTGTCATGGTTGCACAGATCGGGGTTTACCTGATTGCTTTTCTCGAAAACATCCAGACCCGCCCCGGCCAGTTTGCCCCGTTTCAAGGCATCCACAAGGGCGGCCTCGTCGATCACCTGACCGCGTGCCGTGTTGATGACAAAGGCACTGGGTTTGAGCAGGGCCAGCCTTGTGGCATTCAACAGATGGTGGGTTTCAGGCGTGTTGGGGCAATGCACCGACAGCACATCGGCCAAGGGCAGCATGGCTTCAAGTTTGTCGAAATAGGTAGCTTTTAAGGTGTGTTCCAATTCGGGATGCACCGGCTTGCGATTGTGGTAGATCACCTTCATGCCAAACGCATTGGCCCGCCTTGCCACGGCCATGCCGACACGGCCCATGCCGATGATCGCAAGGGTTTTGCCGCCAATGGATGTGCCCAGAAAGGCCGAGGGTGCCCAGCCTGGCCATGCCCCCGATTGCAAAGCCCCCGAGCCTTCTTTGAAGCGGCGCATTACGGTCAGGATCAGGGCAAGGGTCATGTCGGCACTGTCTTCGGACAACAGACCGGGGGTGTTTGTCACCATGATGCCGCAGGCTTTGGCGGCTTCAATATCGATATGATCGGTGCCGGAACCATAGTTGGCGATCAGCTTTAACCGTGGGCCGGCCTTGGCCAAGGTTGCAGCATTCAGATGATCGTTCAAGGTTGGCACCAATACATCTGCCGTTTGCAACGCTTTGATCAACCGATCATGGGTATAGGGCGTGTCGGGTTCATTCAGTTTGGCATCGAACAATTCGCTCAGGCGGGACTCAACCGCTTCGGGCAACCGTCGCGTCACGACAACACTTAGTTTTGAATTAGACATCATTCACCTATAGGGCTGGATTTTATCTGCCTATTCTGGCAAATTTTGTGCAACATGGGCAAGGCGAAACCGCCGCCTTGATAAAAACACTTGGCCCGAGCAGGCGCATAAATGATACGAACACTTATAAAGCCCCTATTTATGGGCGTTGTTGCCGTGATGCTGGCTGTTCTGCCGATGTCTGCCGGAGCGACTCCAAGTAACAGTGCCGAGCGTGGCGGGGGGGCAAATAATAGTGTCGAGCGTGGTGCGGTCACAAACCTGCCGATTCCGCGTTTTGTGTCCTTGAAGGCCAAAAGCGGCAATGCGCGGCGTGGCCCGGGGCTAACCTACCGGATCGACTGGGTTTTCAAGCATATCAACACGCCGCTTATGGTGACGGCAGAATATGGCCACTGGCGCCGGGTTCAGGATAAGGACGGGCAAGGCGGTTGGATGCATTACGCACTTTTATCGGGGGTGCGTATGGTTATCATAAATGCGCCCAATGTGGCCCTTCGGATTAAGCCCAATCCACAAGCTGCCCCTGCCGCCTATGCCGAAGAAGGGGCGATTATGCGTCTTGGTGAATGCATGCTTGACTGGTGCGCGATCTCGGCTGGTGGGTATAAGGGTTGGGCAATGAAGTCCGATCTGTGGGGTGTCTGGGCGGAAGAGCTACGAAACTAATCCGCGCCCTTTCAAAAGCGCATCCACTTTCGGCAAGGTCCCGCGAAAGCCGATATATAAATCTTCCGGGTCTTTTGATCCCCCTGTGGCAAGGATGTTGTCGTGTAAGCGTTTGGCGGTGGCAGGGTCAAAGGCATCGCCGGTTTCACGAAATGCTGCAAAGGCATCTTCGTCCATCACTTCCGACCACATATAGCTGTAGTAACCGCTGGAATAGCCATCTCCGGAAAACACATGCGCGAAATTCGGCGTTGCATGGCGCATGGTGATGGCGGCAGGCATGCCGAGACCGTCCAGCACTTCGGCTTGCTTTTGCATCGGATCAGCAGGCGGGGTTTCGGTATGAAACGCCAGATCAACCAGCGCACTGGCGGTATATTCCACCGTGGCAAAACCCTGATCGAAGTTTTCCGCGGCCAAAAGCCGGTTCAACAGATCAGCGGGAATGATTTCGCCGGTTTGCGCATGGCGGGCGTATTTTTCCAGCACTTCGGGCACAGACAGCCAGTGTTCATATAGCTGGCTGGGCAATTCCACAAAATCGCGGGCAACGGAGGTGCCCGAGATAAAGTCGTATGTCACATCCGACAGCATCGAATGCAGCGCGTGGCCAAACTCGTGAAACAAGGTGCGGGCGTCGTCGAATGTCAGCAAGCTTGGGTCGCCTTCAGGGGCTTTGGCAAAGTTGCAGACATTCACGGCGATCGGGCGCACATCTCCGTCAAGGGCGGATTGTGCCCTAAACCTTGAACACCATGCCCCAGACCGCTTGGAGGGTCGGGCGAAATAGTCGCCGATGAACACCGCCATGTGACGCCCCTCTTTTTTAACTTCCCAAGCGCGGGCGTCCGGGTGGTACAACGGCACATCTATAGGGGTGAAGCTAAGCCCGAACAGTTTGTTTGCGCAGTCAAATGCCGCTTCGATCATTTGATCCAGTTGGAAGTAGGGCTTCAGTTCCGCCTCATCCAGATCATGTTCGGCTAAGCGGCGTTTCTCGGCATAGTAACGCCAGTCCCAAGGGGCCAGATCGGCCTTGATGCCATCCGCATGCATCAGCGTTGTCAAGGTGACCGCATCCGCGTTTGCTGCCACTTTTGCCGGTTCCCAAACTGCCATCAAAAGATCATGCGCGGCTTTGGGCGTTTTGGCCATTTCGGGGGCGAGTTTGAAATCCGAGAACGTGTCATAGCCCAACAGTTGGGCGCGTTCTGCACGCAGCTTCAGGGTTTCGGCGATAATGCCGCGATTGTCGGTGTCACCACCGTTTTCACCGCGTGCGACCCATGCTTTAAACGCTTTTTCGCGCAAATCGCGGCGCGACGAGAATTGTAGAAACGGGACAATCAGGGAACGGGACAGAGTGATGATATAACCCTGCAAATCACGCTCGGCCGCTGCCTCTTTGGCTGCTGCAATCAAAAAATCGGGGCAACCTGCCAGATCATCCAGTGTGAGTTCCATAAACCATGTGCGTTCATCAGCCAACAGGTTCTGGGTGAATGCGGTGCCGAGTTCCGCCAACCGTTGCATGATTGTGGCCAGTCGTGTGCGATCTTCGCCCTGCAAATTGGCCCCCGCCCGCACGAACATCTGGTGGTAAAGTTCCAGCACCCGCAGTTGTTCTGGGTTCAAGCCCAATTCTGCGCGGTTCATAAAAAGCGTATCAATACGCGCGAACAGCTTTGCGTTCATCATGGTTTCGGAATTGAACGCGGCCCATTTCGGGGCAAGATCACGTTGCAGGGCCTCCAATGCGGGGTTGGAATTTGATCCCGTAAGGTTCATGAACACACCTGCTACCTTGTCCATCAAAGGATCAGCGCGTTCCAGCGCCTCGATTGTGTTGGCAAAAGTCGGGGCGTCTTTTGTATCTGCCACCGCATCCACGGCGGCGCGCGACTGTTTGAATGCTGCGTCAAAAGCGGGTCCGAAATGATCATCCTTGATCAGATTGAAGGGCGGGATTTCAAACGGGGTGTTCCAGTTGGAAAAGAAAGGGTTGGGGTTTGTCATCGGACGCTCCAAATAGATTTTGGCAAACATAGGCGTGCCTTGCAGGGGATGCCAGAGCCAAATCACGCGCCTTTATGTCGTTTTCCCCCCAAATCAGTCGGCTCACTCTGGCATTTTAAGGTTTAATTTTGCAATCTTGCAGATGAATTCAGATCAAAGGAATCGATCCCATGAAAACCCATGTAAAAGCTCTGGTCGTCGGTGGTGGCGCTGTTGGAACGGGCATTGCCTATCATTTGGCAAAATACGGCTGGAAAGATGTGATGCTGCTGGAACGTGATGAGCTGACATCGGGATCAACCTGGCACGCGGCGGGGCTGTTGCCGCTGTTCAACATGGGCTATGCCACAACGCATTTACATGATTATTCGGTGAATTTTTATAAAACACTGGAAGCGGAAACAGGCTTGAACGCCGGCTTTTCCGTTGTCGGCAATCTACGCATGGCGCAAACCAAAGATCGTATGGACGAATATATGCTTTACGGCACAACGGCAGAAACCGTTGGGATCGAGTACCACCATCTGTCGCCGAACCAGATCAAGGAACGCTGGCCCCTGATCCGCACCGATGATCTGGAAGGTGCGATTTATCACCCGACAGATGGCTATATCAATCCGGCAGACGTGACGATGGCAATGGCCAAGGGCGCGCGCCAACGCGGTGTGACCATCGAGCGAAAATGGCAGGTCGACGGTTATGAGTGGACGGGGTCCGAATGGAAAGTCACCTGCACTAAAATGGTCGAAAAGGGCGGCAATCTGGTGCCTTCTGAAGAGCAAACCGTGATCACGGCAGAGCATGTTGTAACGGCCACGGGAAACCACGCGCAGCGTACGGCAAAATTGCTGGGCATCAAAATTCCCGCAATCCCTGTCGAGCACCAATTTATTGTGACAGATGCCGATCCATCACTGGTGAAATGGCGTGCTGACGGCAATCCTGAACATCCTGTGATCCGCGATGCCGATGCGCAGTCTTATGTGCGCGAAGAACGTGGCGGCTGGGTTTTGGGTGTTTACGAGAAAAACGCCCCGTCCCGCTTTAAATACGGTGTGCCCGACAGTTTCCGTGCGGATTTGTTCCCGCTCGATCTGGAACGGATCGAAGAGCAATATATGGCGATGATCCACCGCATGCCGTCTTGTGAAGAAAGCGGCTTGAAGGATGATTTCAACGGCCCGATTTGCTACACGCCTGACGGCAACCCGCTGGTGGGGCCAGCACCCGGATTGCGCAACATGTGGCTTGCGGAAGGCTTTAGTTTCGGCATTACGGCTGCGGGCGGTGTGGGCAACTATATGGCGCAAATGATGGTCGAAGGCGAGGCCGAGATCGACATGGCATCCCTTGATCCGAAACGCTACGGATCTTGGATGACTACGGAATATGCGACCCGCAAGAATGAAGAATGTTATGAGCATGTTTACACGCTGCATCACCCCGATGAGGAACGTGAAGCGGCAAGACCTTTGCGCACGTCGCCCGCCTATGATCGGCAAAAAGCCGCGGGGGCACAGTTTGGCCAAGTCAACGGTTGGGAACGCCCCAACTATTACGCACCTGTTGGTTTTGACGATCACGCGGCGCGGTCTTTCCGCCGTGGTGGCTGGTGGCAGTATGCAGTTGAAGAAGCTAAAGCCATCCGTCAAGGTGTTGGTCTGATTGATGCAACCGCCTTTACCAAACATGTGGTCAAAGGGGCGGGTGCAACGCAATTCCTGGATTGGTTTACTTGTAACAAACTGCCAAAAATTGGCCGTATCAACCTGACTTACGCGCTGACGGATGCGGGAACAACGCGCACCGAATATACCATCGTGCGCAATGGTGAAGACAGCTATTATCTTGTGTCTGCGGGGGCTTGGACGGCTTATGACGCGGATTATTTGCGCAAGGCAGCGGCTGACAAGATGGCCGAATTCGGCCATATTGAAATTCAGGATGTGACCAACCAATGGGGTGTATTCGCCATTGCAGGGCCGAAAACCCGCGATGTTCTGGGCAAAGTGATCCGCGACGCAGACCCTGAAACCGCCCTTTCCAACAAACGCTTCCCGTGGTTGTCGGCAAAATCCATCGAGCTGGGCATGTGCCCCGTCAACGCGATCCGCGTAGCTTATACCGGTGAGCTGGGTTGGGAATTGCACCACCCGATCGAGATGCAGAACTACCTATGGGACTTGCTTGTGGAAGCAGGCGCAGAGTTTGATATGAAACTGGTCGGCGCGCGGGCGCAAAACTGGTTGCGGCAGGAAAAATCCTACCGTGCCTTTGGCACCGAGCTGGGCCGTGATGCGACCCCTGCCGAGGCTGATCTGCCACGCTTTATAGATATGTCGAAAGACTTCCACGGCAAGGCAGCAATGGAAGCCAAAGGTGTCCGCGTAAAATGTGTTACCCTATTGATCGACGGGCCGGCGGATGCCGATCCTTGGGGCCGCGAAGCTTTGTATGACGGCGACACCAAAGTCGGTCGCCTGACCTCAGGGGGCTATTCGGTGGCGTTCGGCAAATCCATCGGCATGGGCTATCTGCCGCCCGAATTGGCGGTAGCAGGTCAAAAACTGAAAGTCAGAATGTTCCGTGAATTGTGGGATGCCGAGGTGGTTGAAGACAGCCCTTATGATCCGAAAAATGCGACCATTCGGGCGAATATCTAGAACAGTTTTCAAATATAATTTGTTTCAAGCCGTGCCCTTTCGGGAGCGGCTTGTTGCATTTTTAACTTTACAAAATTTACAAGTTTACAAGACAAACTTTACACGAGGCACACAAGCCGACACGAAAAACCCCTGTTTTTATTAGAAAATAATACTCTTTTGCCGATGCGTTTGTAAATAAAGTCACAGACAATGATCCCCGAGTCGTGACCGACTTTACAAAACCTAGGAACAGATGAGATGCCTTACGATACGCAAAACACCGAATTGCAAAACCTGATTGCCGAACACGGGAATGCCTGGGCTGCAATCAGCCCTGAATATGTGGCGCGGATGCGGGTGCAAAACCAGTTTAAGACCGGTCTGGATGTTGCCAAATACACAGCCGGCATCATGCGTGCCGACATGGCCGCTTATGACGCGGACAGTTCGCAATATACCCAGTCTTTAGGTTGCTGGCACGGGTTTGTTGCCCAACAGAAAATGATTTCGATCAAGAAACACTTCGGCTCCACCAAAGGCAAATACCTGTATCTGTCGGGGTGGATGGTTGCCGCGATGCGTTCTGAATTCGGCCCGTTACCGGATCAATCGATGCACGAAAAAACATCCGTACCCGCTTTGATAGAAGAGTTGTACACTTTCCTGCGGCAAGCGGATGCCCGTGAATTAGGCGGTTTGTTCCGCGCATTGGATGCCGCACCCGACGCGGCTGAAAAGGCAGAAATTCAGGCGAAGATCGACAATTTTGAAACCCATGTTGTGCCGATTGTTGCCGACATCGACGCAGGCTTTGGCAATGCCGAAGCGACCTATCTGCTGGCAAAAAAGATGATCGAAGCAGGGGCTTGTGCGCTACAGATCGAAAATCAGGTATCGGATGAAAAACAATGTGGCCACCAAGACGGCAAAGTGACCGTCCCGCACGAAGACTTCCTGCAAAAAATTCGCGCCTGTCGCTATGCATTTCTGGAATTGGGTATAGAGGACGGCATTATTGTTGCGCGTACCGACAGTCTGGGGGCGGGGCTAACCAAGCAAATCGCAGTGACCAACACGCCGGGCGATCTGGGCGATCAATATAACAGTTTCCTTGATTGTGACGAGGTAACGGTTGACGATATGGCCAATGGCGATCTTGTGATCAAACAGGGCGGTAAACTGATGCGCCCGAAACGTCTGCCCTCCAATCTGTTCCAGTTCAAAAAGGGCACTGGCGAGGCCCGCTGCATTCTGGACAGTATCACAAGCCTGCAAAACGGGGCGGACATGATCTGGATCGAAACCGAGAAGCCGCATATTGGCCAAATCGGCGGTATGGTCAACGAAATCCGCAAGGCTGTGCCGAATGCAAAACTGGTCTATAATAACTCGCCAAGTTTCAACTGGACGCTGAATTTCCGCCAGCAAACCTTTGATGCCTGGAGTGCTGACGGCAAAGACATGTCCGCCTATGATCGCGATAAGCTGATGTCAGTGGATTATGACGACTCGGAATTGGCAGCGGAAGCAGATAATAAAATCCGCACTTTCCAGGCGGATGCGGCACGCGATGCGGGTGTTTTCCACCATTTGATCACTCTGCCGACGTACCACACGGCGGCCCTGTCCACCGATAATCTGGCACGCGAATACTTTGGCGATGCGGGTATGCTGGGCTATGTAGAGGGCGTTCAACGCAAAGAAATCCGTCAGGGCATTGCCTGTGTGAAACACCAAAACATGTCGGGTTCCGACATGGGCGACGATCACAAGGAATACTTTGCCGGCGAAGCCGCTTTGAAAGCCGGCGGTAAAGACAACACCATGAACCAGTTTGGATAGACAGGTTCTTTCTTCCTGTAAAAGTCCGCAGGCGATACCCTGCGGACTTTTTGGTGCCATCTTAAAACGATCAGATGGATTAACCCCAGATAAATCCCGTACCGAACCACATAGTAAAGCGTCTGATTATAGGTTTTCAGCCGATTTCCGGCCACGCTGAATATTCATCAGCATCTGGAAAATCCGGTTTAGAAGGCTTACCCCGTCTATTGGCCCCGATCAGGTTTTGATATTGAAACTGGCGATGGTAAATTCTGTGGTAAAGCCGGTCATGCTTTGCTGCCATATTTGTTCAGGGCCATTTGAAACACCGATATGTCGACATTGCCACCGGTAGCCACAACGATAACCGCTTTTTTATCCAGTTCGGAGCCATGAAATAAGGCAGCCGCCAGCGCGGCAGCCCCACCCGGTTCCACCACGATTTTCAGACGCTCAAAAGCCAAGGCCATTGCGTGCAAGCATTCATCTTCGCTAACAACCACGCCGGTACCGCAAAGCCGTTTCAAAATCGGGAATGTCATTTCACCCGGGGAAGGGGTGACAATGGCATCGCACAAAGAGCCGGAGCGGCGCGTGTTGACCTCTATCTTGCCGGATTCCAATGAACGGGTAACGTCGTCGAAATCTTGTGGTTCACAAGGGTGCACGGTGAAGCGGGGCGCGGTTTTTTCAAGTGCCAGCGCGACGCCCGACGTCAATCCGCCACCGCCGCAACAGACCAGCACATCGGCCTCGGTTATCCCTTGGTCAGCGGCTTGCCTGGCGATCTCCAAACCGATTGTGCCTTGGCCTGCGATGACTTGGGCGTTGTCAAAAGGTTTGATCAAAACCAGTCCGCGATCCTTGTTTATGCAGGCGGCCACGGCATCTCGGTCTTCTGTTTCGCGGTCATAAAGAACCACTTCGGCCCCCAATGCCTTGGTGTTTTCAATTTTAATCCTGGGCGAGTCTTCTGGCATGACTATCACCGAAGGGATGCTGTGCAGGCTGGCCGCCAGTGCAATGCCTTGGGCGTGATTTCCCGATGAAAATGCAATAATGCCATATGCGCGGTCAATGTCCGACAGGGCGGAAATAGCCGACCATGCGCCGCGAAACTTGAACGATCCGGTGCGTTGCAGACATTCGGCTTTGACATAAAGCGGGCGGCCTGCAATTTCGTCCAGAAAAGGCGAGGACAAAAGTGGGGTTCTTAATGCGTGGCCTTTCAAGCGGCCTGCCGCGGCTTCGATCATTTCAAAACTGCTCATATCAAACCTTGAGCAATATCTGGGATGTTGTGCAAGGTTTCAAGCGTTGCTTTTGGCCCCCAAGGCAGGCGATCCTGTGGCTCGCCGGCGCGATTGACCCATGTGGCTTGGAAACCGAATTTGCTGGCCCCTGCAACATCCCAGCCGTTTGAGGATACGAACAGCACTTCAGCCGGTGTGCAGTTGAAGCGGTCGCAAACCATTTGGTAGACACTTGGGTCGGGCTTGAAAATTCCCACATCCTCGACACTGAGAACGGCATCGAATTTTGCCCGCAGCCCTGCGGATTTGACCGCCCCGCTAAGCATATCGGGCGAGCCGTTTGACAGGATTGCAGTGTTCAAACCGGCGTCTTTTAACGCCGTCAGCATCATGGGCACTTCTTCGTAGGCTTCCAGTTCCCAGTAAAGCGCCAGCAGACGTTCGCGCAAATCGTTGTCATCGGACAGGCCGCTTGCTTCCAGCGCATAATCCAGCCCGTTTTGTGTCACAGTCCAAAAATCCGTATGCGCATCCATAATGGCGCGCAGCCATGTGTATTGCAGTTGTTTTAAACGCCAGTCGTTGGCGACTTTTGTCCAGACCTTGGCAAAAGCTTCGCGGCCGGGTTCCGAGGCGGCGCGGCGGGCGGCGGCGGCAACATCAAACAATGTGCCGTAAGCATCGAAAATGCATGTTGTAATGGTCATGTGTAAGACTCCTTTGGGGGGAAACCTTACACATGAAAAACAATTATGGAATTGGAAAATTAGCTGTTGTCAGTCTGTGCCATGCCAAGAACGTGATAGCCGCCGTCAACGTAAATAATATCGCCGGTGGTGCATGCGCCGTAATCGGACGCCAGATAAACGGCGGTGCCGCCGACACTTTCCAATGTTGCATTGGCCCGCATCGGGGAGTTGGCTTCTGCAACGCGAAAAGTTTTGCGTGCCCCGCCAATTGCCGCCCCTGCCAAAGTGCGCATCGGGCCGGGGCTGATGGCGTTAACGCGGATGCCGTCAGGGCCAAGGTCGTTCGCCAGATAGCGCACGGTGCTTTCAAGCGCGGCTTTAGCGATGCCCATCACGTTATAGAACGGCGTGACGCGGTTTGAGCCTTGATAGGTCATGGTCAAAATCGTGCCGCCGTCTTTCATCAACGGCTTTGCGCGCCGCGCCACTTCGATTAGGGAGTAGCAGGATATATCCAGGGTATTCCTGAAGTTTTCGCGGCTTGTATTTACCACGCGACCGGTAAGTTCGGTCTTGTCGGAATAGGCAATGGCATGAACCAGAAAATCCAGACTTCCCCATTCTTTGTCCAGTGTGGTAAAGACATTATCAAGCGAGGCATCATTCTGCACATCGGCTTCAACCAGTATTTTCGCACCTACACTGTCAGCCAAAGGCCGCACACGTTTGCCAAAGCCTTCGCCCTGATAGGTAAACGCCAATTCTGCGCCTTGGGCTGCCATTTCGCGGGCAATGCCCCATGCGATGGATTTGTTGTTTGCCACGCCCATGATAAGCCCGCGTTTGCCGCGCATGAGATCACCCATGATATTTGCTCATGATAATGGTGCCGTTGGTACCGCCAAAGCCGAAGCTGTTGGACATTACGCTGTCCAGCCCGGCATTTTCCACGGTTTCCATGGCTATTTCTTCCGGGTTTATTTCCGGATCCAGTGTTTCGATATTGGCTGACGGGGCAATGAAATCGTTTTCCATCATCAACAGGCTATAAATTGCTTCATGCACACCTGCGCCGCCCAGACAGTGGCCGGTCAGGGATTTGGTCGAGGTCATCGGGGGTGTGTTGCCTTCACCGAACACCCTGCGTACGGCCTTAACTTCGGTGACATCGCCTGCCTGTGTCGATGTGCCGTGGGCATTGATATAACCGACTTTGTGGTCGCCTATCGTGGACAATGCCAGTTTCATCGAGCGTTCGGCCCCTTCCCCCGACGGTGCTACCATGTCGTGGCCGTCGGATGTGGCACCGTAGCCGGTCACTTCGGCATAAATTTTGGCTCCGCGTGCCAAGGCATGTTCCAGTTCTTCCAGAACCAAAACTCCTGCGCCGCCCGAGATAACAAAGCCGTCACGGGTTGCGTCAAACGCCCGCGACGCGGTTTGGGGTGTGTCGTTGTATTTGGAAGACATCGCTCCCATTGCGTCAAACAGGCAGGACAAAGTCCAGTCCAGCTCTTCGCCGCCACCGGCAAAGACAATGTCCTGTTTGCCGAACTGTATCTGTTCAACCCCGTTGCCGATGCAATGCAGGGATGTGGTGCAGGCCGATGTGATCGAATAGTTCACGCCCTTGATTTTGAACGGTGTTGCCAGACAGGCCGAGTTTGTCGATGACATGCAGCGCGTCACCATAAAAGGCCCCATGCGTTTGGGGGCGCCTTTTTCAAGCACGGTCTTATGGGCCTGAAACAGGTTGGCGGTCGATGGCCCCCCCGAGCCCATGACCAGCCCTGTGCGTTCATTCGAAACATCGCTGTCTTCTAGACCGCTGTCTGCAATCGCCTGTTCCATGGCCAGATAATTATAGGCAGCACCCAGCCCCATGAATCGCATCTGACGTTTGTTGATATGATCAGCCGGGTTGATCTTTGGCATGCCCTGCACCTGGCTACGAAAGCCGTGTTCTTTATATTCTTCCGAAAAACTGATACCCGAGGTACTGTTTTTCAGAGACGTCAGAACCTCTTTTGTATTATTCCCGATCGAGGAAATAATCCCCAAACCCGTAATGACAACGCGGCGCATGTGCGAACTCCTTCTTTAACAGTATGTTTTGCGGATCAGCCTTCAGCAGCCGCCAATCCGACTTTCATATCTTTTACAGCGTAAATTTGTTCGCCATCTGCGAATATTTTACCATCGGCCACGCCCATTTTCAATCGCCGATCAATTACCCGGGTGAAATCGACGTGATAAGTGATCATTTTGCGTTCAGGCGTGACCATGCCCGAAAACTTGACTTCGCCGACACCAACCGCAAAACCTTGGCCCAACATGCCGCGCCAGCCAAGGTTGAACCCTGTCAGTTGCCACAATCCGTCAAGTCCCAAACATCCGGGCATGACCGGATTGCCGGGAAAGTGGCATTCAAAAAACCACAGGTCTGGGGTAATATCGAACTCGGCAATGACATGGCCTTTGCCGTGCTCGCCGCCATCCGCCGAAATATCCGTAATCCGGTCCATCATTAACATAGGTGGCAAAGGAAGTTGCGCATTGCCGGGGCCGAATAATTCACCATTGGCACAGGCGATCAGCCCTTGTTTGTCAAAATATGTGGGTCGTTCGGACATATGCAGCAGCCTTTGGTTATTCATCTTAGATAATAAGTATCATGACTTTTGCGGGACTAGCAATAGGCGGCGACAGATAAGCGCATGTTGGGTGACTGGGTGTTTTGGTTGAACTTTGTGTAAATAACGGCCATAATGCCAGTACATGATTGAATTTTGAGGCTTTGATGCAAAACGACCCTTATCAACGCGGACGGCTATGGTTGGAAAGTAAAGCCGTGCGCCCTACCAAACAACGTCTGGCCTTGGCTGCGATGCTTGTAGGCGATGGGCAAGACCGGCATGTGACCGCGGAAAGTCTTTATGAGGCTGCGTCGCAAGCGGATGCTCCGGTGTCATTGGCGACGGTTTACAATACTCTGCGCGTGTTTTGCGAAGCAAAGCTGATGAACGAGATTATGGTTGAAGGGAATATTTCATATTTTGACACGCGTATGGACCAACACCCGCATTTTTATTGGGAAGATGCGCGTATTCTATCGGATGCCCCGACCGAGACATTAAAATTCGAAAGCCTGCCCACACCCCCTGAAAATGCTGAAATAGCCCGGGTCGATGTGGTAATTAGGTTGCGCGAACGGTCATTGAAATCACGCTAGGGCCAGCCTCAAAACCATTGACCGGGTTCCATAAAACCCCGATCCATAAGTTGTTGGGAATTCCAGTGAAATTTGCTGGAATTCGACCAGATGAAACTGTCAATTTCAAATGTCGAACCCGGGTTTGTCTTCAGGCTTTTGGCGGTCCGGAACGAACAAATCGCAATTGTGGTATTGTGATGCCAAGGGCATGAATAGGTGTTGTATTCCGGAAAGTTGAAATAGCCGTCCGGCTCGACTTCCAAACCGGGGATGGCTTTGAATAAAGCGACGCGGTTCAGCCGACGTCTTTGATAGGGCAAATGTTCCTCAAATCGCCATTTCAAACCGCCATAGATGTCTAACTGCCGATCTTGAGCAGCACCTTCTATATAGCGTTGCAGCGCATAATACCCGGCACCGTCAAAATGCGCGTCTTCCAGTGAAAACCCGTCTTTAGCCAAGCTTAAATCATCGGGATAAAGGTCAACTGTAAGGCTGAAAACGGCCTCTCGTTTTTCTTCGGTCACGAATTCGGTCAAATCTGCAATGGAACGGCTTTCACAAAATGGAAAATGTAAATATTCCGTATTGAAGCAATAATAAATCCAGCGCTGGGGCAATAATTCAATCAACCGGTTTATATAAGGTGTGACATCGGAAAAATATGCGTCCTTGATGTTTATGGCGTGGCACATGTCTTTGCAGCTATAGGGGAGTTCAATGTCGTCGCGTTTTAGAACGAACAGGTTTTCGAAGCCAAGTCTTGCGTGATGTCGGATGCTCGAGCTTAATCCGGTCAGATCTTCGGCAAAAATGAAACCGACAGGGCCTTTGACAAGCATATGGTCTGGAATATCGAAAAGGGGTTTTGCCATTGATCCGTGCCGGGTTCTCATAACGTTTGCTTTCATATGACATATTAAGTTTCACGCTGAAAATCCAGTATTGAGTAGGAAAAAAATAGTTTGAACCATAAATCCGATTTAGCAATGACATTGCAGATTATATAGTTGCAGTGTAAACGCCGAGTTTACAGTGAACCTTGTTAGGCCCAAGCCCCCATGTCCGACGAAAAAAAACTTTTTATCAAGACCTATGGCTGTCAGATGAATGTCTATGACAGCGAGCGGATTTCCGATGCCTTGTTGCCTGCCGGTTATGCCGTCACCAAAGACGAAACACAGGCCGATCTGGTTTTGCTTAATACCTGCCATATCCGCGAAAAAGCAGCCGAAAAGATTTATTCCGAATTGGGCCGCATGAAGCAGTTAAAGCTTAAAAAACCCGAGATGAAATTCGGCGTGGCGGGCTGCGTGGCGCAAGCCGAGGGACAAGAGATTATCAACCGCCAACCGATGGTGGATTTTGTGGTGGGCTCGCAAGCCTATCACCGTCTGCCTGAAATGGTAAAAACCGTAGAGGCGGGCGGCAAACCTGTGGAAATAGATTTCCCCGCTGAAGACAAGTTCGATCACATCGTGCGGTCAACCGCCAAGCGTAAATTGCCAAGCGCGTTTTTGACAGTACAAGAAGGCTGCGACAAGTTTTGCGCCTTTTGCGTTGTGCCCTACACACGCGGGGCCGAAGTTTCGCGCCCGGCTGAAAAAATCATCGATGAGGCCAAGCTTTTGATCGATCAGGGCGTGGTCGAGATCAACCTGCTGGGGCAAAACGTGAACGCCTATCACGGGCAAGGGCCGGATGGGGAGTGGCCGCTGGCACGGCTTATTCGCGAAATGGCTAAAATCGACGGGCTGAAACGTATCCGTTTCACCACTTCGCATCCCAACGATATGGATGATGACCTGATTGCAGCGCACGGGGATACGGAAAAACTGATGCCCTATTTGCATCTGCCGGTGCAGTCCGGCTCGGATAAAATCCTTAAGGCGATGAACCGCCATCACACGGCGCAAGACTACCTGAGCGTTATCGAGCGCATCCGCGCGGCCCGCAACGATATTGCCCTTTCGGGTGATTTCATCGTTGGTTTCCCAGGCGAAACCGAAGCGGATTTTCAGGCAACTCTGGATTTGTGCAAGGCGGTGAAATACGGTCAGGCCTATTCGTTCAAATACTCCACCCGCCCGGGCACGCCCGCCGCGGAACTGGATCAAGTCGATGAGGCAGAAAAGTCCGACCGCTTGCGCCGCTTGCAAAAATTACTGACAGAGCAGCAAATGGAATTCCAACTGTCCATGGTTGGGAAAACCTTACCCGTGTTACTTGAAAAACCTGCCCGCGACCCGGGCCAACTGGTTGGGAAATCGGAATATTTGCATGCGGTTCACATGGATGCGGCACCCGAATTGGTGGGCACTATTGTGCAGGCCAAGGTGACTCGGACAGAAAGAAACTCGCTGGGCGCGGAAATCGTGAACATTTAAGTAAAAGTCTAATTCTCCAGACAGCAACGCCGTTTTGTTGTTGAGCTGAAATTGCGCAAAACCCGCATCTATCACAGCGCTTAAGCAATCGGCATTTAAGAGGCTGAAAAGAGCCCGCGGACTAAATTCTTTAAGATTTTCAGATTTAGTTTCCAAGGCAATTATTAATTTGGTGAGCCGGTCGGGATCCGAACCCGAGACCTACTGATTAAAAGTCAGTTGCTCTACCAACTGAGCTACCGGCCCACCATTGGGCGGGTATTATGCGGCCTCGCCATGGGGGTCAAGTGTTTATCGACAAGAATTTTCGACATCTGGATTGATTGTGATACTTGGTTTATAGGAGGCCTATGAATGATACAGATACACATAACATCGGGCTGCCTTTTTTGAAGATGCACGGGCTTGGCAATGATTTTGTCATTATCGATGCCAGAAAGGCGGTAAACCCTGTGACGGCGGCAATGGCGCGGGCAATTGGCAGCCGTTTTTTTGGAGTGGGCTTTGACCAGTTGGTTGTCTTGCGCAAAACCGATGCGGCCGATGTCGCGGTGGATTTCTGGAATGCAGACGGCTCTATGGCCAATGCTTGTGGCAATGCCAGCCGCTGTGTGGCGCGTTTGGTTATGAATGAGACGGGGCGTGATTCTATTGCAATCAAGACCGGTTTTGGGGTTTTGCCGGTGAAGCGGGTTGATGCTGATAATTTCAGCGTGAATATGGGGCAACCGCAACTGACATGGGATCAGGTGCCTTTGGCTCGCGATGTTGATCTGAATGCCTTGCCGATTAAGGGCGCGCCCGGGGCTGCCGGTATGGGCAATCCGCATTGTGTGTTTGTGGTCGGTGATGTGATGGCGGTTGATCTGACTGCAATCGGGCCAAAGGTTGAACATGACCCGCTTTTCCCCGAACGCACCAATGTGGAGTTTATCCAGATCATTGACCGCAGCCATATCCGCATGCGGGTCTGGGAACGCGGTGGCATGATTACCAAGGCCTGCGGCTCGGGTGCTTGCGGGGGGGTTGTGGTAGCACATCGTTTGGGACTGACGGAGCGGGCAGTCCAAGTCGATCTCGATGGCGGCACATTGCATATTGATTGGCGCGATGACGGGGTTTGGATGACCGGGCCTGCAACGTTGGTTTTTTCCGGTGAGCTAAGCCCCGAGTTTTTGCGTGGGATCCATGACTAAATCACCAATATTTGCCACCTTCGGATGCCGCCTGAACGCCTATGAAACCGAAGCGATGAAAGAGCTTTCAGCGCAGGCGGGGCTGGCCGGGGCAGTGGTGGTCAACACTTGTGCTGTGACGGCAGAAGCTGTGCGCTCTTCCAAGCAACGTATCCGAAAACTGCGCCGTGAAAACCCGAAAGCAAAACTGATCGTGACAGGTTGCGCGGCACAAACCGAACCCGAAACCTATGCCGAAATGCCGGAGGTTGATCTGGTTATGGGCAACATTGAAAAGATGCAGGCAGATACCTGGGATACACTGGCCAAAGGGCCTGATTTTATTGGCAAGGCTGAAAAGGTTCAGGTCGACGATATTATGTCCGTGACCGAAACCGCAGGCCATTTGATTGACGGGTTCGGCACCCGGGCGCGGGCGTATGTGCAGGTGCAAAACGGCTGCGATCATCGCTGCACGTTTTGTATCATTCCTTATGGTCGCGGCAATTCGCGGTCGGTGGCGGCGGGGGTTGTTGTGGAACAGATCAAACGGCTGGTCGATAAAGGCTACCGTGAGGTTGTTTTGACCGGCGTTGACATGACAAGTTGGGGGGCCGATTTACCGATGCAGCCGAAGCTGGGCGATTTGGTGCAGCGGATTTTACGGCTGGTGCCTGACCTGCCGCGCTTGCGAATATCATCCATCGATTCGATAGAGGCGGACCCCGCTTTGATCGATGCAATCGCTAGCGAGAAACGCCTGATGCCGCACCTTCATTTGTCGCTGCAAGCGGGGGATAATATGATCCTGAAACGAATGAAACGGCGGCATTCTCGGGATGATGCGATCGACTTTTGTGAGGCCATGCGCAAGGCGCGACCCGATATTGTTTATGGCGCGGATATTATCGCAGGCTTTCCGACGGAAACCGAAAGTATGTTTGAAAATTCACTGCGCCTGGTGAAGGAATGCGGCCTGACATGGCTGCACGTTTTTCCCTATTCAGCGCGGATGGGAACACCTGCAGCACGGATGCCGCAAATGGATCGCGGGATAATTAAGGAACGTGCGGCGCGGTTACGGGCGGTGGGCGAAACCTGCGTGCATGAACACCTGATGTCCCAAGTGGGGAAGATACATAAGATATTGATAGAAAATGAGAATATGGGTAGATCTGAAGATTTTACCGAGGTCTGTTTTGCAGAACCTCAGCCAGTTGGAGAGATCGTTCAGACCCAGATCAAAGGGTGCTCTGATACGCAGTTGGAGGCGTAAATGGCCCTTCCTATCCTATATTCATTCCGCCGCTGTCCCTATGCCATGCGGGCACGTTTGGCGTTGGAGGCGGGTGCGATTGAGGTGGAACTGCGCGAGGTGGTTTTGCGCGATAAAGCCCCTGAATTTCTGGCGTTATCCGAAAAAGCAACAGTGCCTGTTTTGTTGTTGAATGACGGGGCGATCTTAGAGGAAAGTCTGGATATTATGCGCTGGGCTTTGGACACGTCCGATGCAGGTGAAAAGCTAACGCCTGATCGGGGAAATATGCGTGATGCTTTGGCTTTGATTGAACGAATGGACACTGATTTCAAGCCGCATCTGGATGCTTATAAATATCGGTACCGCAGTGATCAGGCGGCAGCATTTGCGGCCCGAAAAATGGCTTTGGCATTCTTGTATGAACTGGACGACATGCTGGCGGGGCAAGCCTGTTTGATGGGGCAGAAACGCTCGGTTGCAGACATCGGCGTGGCCCCGTTTGTGCGCCAGTTTGCGCATGTGGATCGGGACTGGTTTTATGCACAACCTTGGGAAAATCTGAAGCCTTGGTTGCAGGCATTTTTAGAGTCTGATGTGTTCAAACGGATCATGAAGAAATACCCGAAATGGATCGCAGGGAATGGTGTGACGGTTTTTCCGCCTGAGGTTGTTTGAGGTATATCCTATGTCAGGCGGCTTGAAGATACAGTTGCTAGACCATCAAAGCGATTACGCTTCGCAGGGTGTCGATACCGTCACCTTTTTCCGATGACGTCAGGATAATTTCGGGAAAGGCAGCCGGGTGTTTTTCCAGTACCTTTATGGTGTTTTCCAAAGATTTCGCCACCTCGGCCTTTGACGGCTTGTCGCATTTAGTCATGATGACCTGAAAGGTAACGGCGGAGCGGCCTAAAAGTTGCATGATCTCTTCATCAACGGCTTTTGCGCCGTGACGTGCATCTATCAGTAAAAACACACGGCGCAGGGATTGGCGACCTGAAAGGTATGCTTTCAACAAGCGTTGCCATTTTTCCACGACGGGTTTTGGCGCGTTGGCAAAGCCGTAGCCCGGCACATCGACCAGATAGCGTTTTTCGCCCAAGGTGAAAAAGTTGATCTCTTGCGTGCGCCCCGGTGTGTTCGAGGTGCGCGCCAGAGCTTTGCGCCCTGTCAGCGCGTTGATCAGGCTGGATTTTCCGACGTTGGAGCGGCCTGCAAAACAGACCTCTAAACGGTCGGAAGGTGGCATTCCATCCATGGCGACAACGCCTTTTAGGAAGTCGGAACCACCGGCAAAAAGCTTGCGACCGATTTCGCGGGTGGCGTAATCGGGGCGATCTGCGGTGGTGAAACGCATGTCCATTATAAAACCTTTACGGTGTCGCCGGGGGATATTAGGCCCGCTTTGGAAACCACACCAAAGACACCAAAATCTTTGTATCCCCAGTTCGATTGCAACGTGTCCAGCGTGGCGCAATCCGATTGGCCGGTGTCCGGGTTGACCGTGGTTGCCATGCAGCGTTTGATCGGCTCGGTGATTTCAAATTCAGCCCCGCCGATGCGGATATGTTTTCCGACCCAGGAAAACTCCTCCCATGGTTCAAACCCGTCCATCCAGATATTGCCGCGAAACCGACGTTGATCCAAAGTGGCGCCAACCGCCCGGGACAAGGCCGCTAGCGAGGTGTTGCTTAGGATTGACAGATTGGCTGTGCCGTTGTCGGTCATGCCGCGCCCCGGCACATGATAGACCTGTGCCGGCAAAGAACGGTCGGGGTTGCTTATGCGTGTGACCCAGGCCACCAGGGCTTTGGCATCCTGCACATTGTCGGGATTGACCGTAATGGTTTCCAGATCGGGATGGGTTAAGGTAATGGTGCCTGCCGCTTCATCAAGTTGCGATGATACCGCCATCAGGCGGTAGCCGCGTGCGGCGCGGGCAAAGTTCATGCAGCGTGCCCACGCGGGATTTTCAAGATCTACTTTAGCGTCTTGATGGGCGATAGCCCAATGGCGATCCCATGGCATGGTTTTGCCGACCTCAAGCGCTATGGATGTCACCTGTTCGCGCCCGACCCCCTTGATCGGGTGCCGCCAAAGATCAGTGACCCGGCCCGTCAACTTTCGGCCTCATCTTTTTGGAAGCGTTTGAATATGTTGCCCAACACATTGGGCTTCACCCCTTGGCTTCGCATGATTGCGTATTGCTGAATGAATGTGATGGTGTTGTTGGTGATCCAGTACAGCACCAGACCGCTGGCAAAACGACCCAGCATGAACATGAACACCCACGGCATCCAGGCAAAGATTTGCGCCTGGGTTTTGTCCGTTGGGGCCGGGTTCAGCTTTTGTTGCAGGAACATGGAAATCCCCATCAGGATCGGCAGGACACCAATGGATAGAATTGACATGAACTGCGGCAAATCGGTTGGGGAAAAAGGCAGCAGGCCAAACAGGTTAAGAATCGATGTTGGGTCGGGTGCCGACAAGTCCTGGATCCAGCCAAAGAACGGCACTTGGTAAAGTTCAATAGTCACGAAAATCACTTTATAGAGTGAAAAGAAAATCGGGATTTGCAGGAAGATCGGCAAGCAACCTGCTGCGGGGTTGACCTTTTTCTCGCGGTAGAGCTTCATGATTTCCTTTTGAACCAGTTGCTTGTCATCGCCGGCTTTTTCCTTGAGCGCTTCCATTTGCGGCTGAAGTTCTTTCATCCGCGCCATGGAAACATAGGATTTATAGGCCAGTGGAAACAGCAGTGCCTTAAGGAAAATTGTCAGGCCTATGATCGCCAACCCCATATTGCCGATAAGGCCGTTCAGGAAGTGCAGAACCAGGAAAATCGGTTTTGTCAGGAAGAAGAACATACCCCAGTCAATGCTGTCGATAAACTGGTTGTAGCCGTTGTTGTTTTCATAAGCTTTTATGGTTTGGTATTCCTTGGCGCCGACAAACAAAGAGGTGGTCACTGCGTAACTGCCCGATGGCGCGATGGTCACGGGCGGCATGCGCACGTCGGTTTGATAGCGGTTTGCGCGTTCATTATATTCAATGACGCTGTCAAAGCTTTGGTTGGGTTCGGGAAGCAGATTGGTCATCCAGTATTGCGTGGTAAACCCTGTCCAGCCGCCTTTGGCAACTTTATAGGTTTGTGCATTCACACCTTGGGCATTGGTATCGAATTTTCGGATTTTCTTGTATGTTTCCTCGATCAGTTTGCCATCGAACGAGGCCACGGCACCTTCGTGCAGGATATATCTGCCGCGAATCTTCGGGTCGCCCTTACTGGTCAATGCGCTGTAGGCGGCCAGTTGAATGGTTTTACCGGTGTTGTTTTGAACCGATTGTTTGATGGTGATCAAATAGTTCTGGTCAATCGAAATGTCGCGTTGAAACACCAGACCATTGCCGTTGTCCCATTCCAGAACAACCGGGGTTGTTTCGGTTAGGATATCACCCGATTTAACCTGCCACGGGGTTTTGGCGGAAGGTACATCTTCTGGGGCCACAGATTTGTCCGGTGACCACCAGGCGTGGAACGCCCAATAGCCCGAGGTTGCCTGAATAGGGGACAATATACGCACCTTGTCACTATTGTCATTCAGACGCACATTGTAGTCTTTCAGGGACATATCGTCGATCAAGGCCCCGGTCAGGGAAATCGATCCGAACACACGCTTGGTGTCAATTTTTACCCGCGACGATTTTGCCAAAGCCTGTTCAAGGGTCTCGGTTTTTTTCACCGCAACGGTAGCCGAGGGCACGGCGGCGTCCGTAGTGGCAGAAGGCACAGAATTAGGCGCGTCAACATTTGGCGTAGCGGCACTTTGTTCGGTTTGCACGGGCGGTTGCTCGGTTGGCTGTTCGGGTGGGAAAAACAGGAACCAACCCATAATAACAAGGAAGCTTAAGCCTGTGGCTAGGATCAGATTTTTGTTGTTGTCGTCTTGCATCGGGTGTCCTGATACGGGATTGGAAAGAGTTTGGCTTGTTCAATAGAAATTGCGGCCAAAGGTCAAGGTTTTAAAGCTATCTTTCTGGTGCGGGGTTTGGGCGTGTCAGGCCTTCAAAATCGAAAAGACCTGAGTCCAGCAAGTGGGTGGGGCGCGCATTCATCAGGCTTTTGAACATAACCTGGCGGCGACCGGGGTTATTGGCTTCCCACTGATCCAGAATGGCCTTGACCTGTTGACGTTGTAAACCGTCTTGCGAGCCGCAAAGATCGCAGGGAATGATTGGGTAGTTCATGTCGTGCGCAAACTTTTCGCAGTCTTTTTCGGCAACGAATGCAAGCGGGCGGTAGACGAACAGATCGCCGGTGTCATTAACCAGTTTGGGGGGCATGGTTGCCAGCCGCCCGCCGTGAAACAGGTTCATGAAGAAGGTTTCCAGAATGTCGTCGCGGTGGTGTCCTAAGACCACGGCAGAGCAGCCCTCTTCGCGGGCAATTCTGTATAGGTTTCCACGTCTTAGACGTGAACACATGGCGCAGTAGGTGCGCCCTGCGGGGACTTTTGATTTAACGATGGAATAGGTGTCTTCAAATTCTATCCGGTGTGCGACGCCCATGTTTGCCAGGAATTCCGGCAGCACCGTTGCAGGGAAGTTCGGCTGGCCCTGATCAAGGTTGCAGGCCAGAAGTTTCACCGGCAAAAGTCCGCGCCATTTCAGTTCATGCAACACGGCCAACAGCGTGTAGCTGTCCTTGCCGCCAGACAGGCACACCAGCCACTTTGCCCCGCGCTCGACCATGCCGAATTGCGCGATTGCTTCACGGGTTTGGCGTACGATGCGTTTGCGCAGTTTCTTGAATTCGGTGGTCGAAGGTGCGCCGGCAAATAGCGGGTGAATATCGGTGTTTTCATCTAACATGTGGCCCCTATACCGCGACGATCTGTCTTTGACCAGTGGAGGGTTTATGAAGGGGGAGAGCGCAAGTGTAAGGTTTGGGTGATTGGGGCGAAAGAGCGGTGTGATTGGCGTGCACAAGGCATGCATCGCGCGTATGACTGGGACGCGGCGGGGATGTGTTAAGGTTTGGGGGGCAAATCTGGGAATAAATGTGTTTATAGTTTAACTTGAGATTATAAGTTCAAAATATTTAAGGAATGAGAATGTCTCGAAATGATAGAACTGCTGAGAACCATCATACGGTTCCAAAAAATGCACTTTTGAACAACTTTGCAAAAAAAAGGAAGGGAAAAAAATCGTGTTATGTTTACTTGTATGATAAGTCAGAGGGCAAAATGGTTCCAAATGCCACATCGGTAGACAATGTATTAGTGCAAAGGGATTTCTACTCCATAAAAACGGTTAAAGGTATGTGGTCGATTGAGCAAGCTTTGGCAACTTTGGAGGATAAAGCTGCCCCGGTAATTTCACAAATAGTACGTACATCCAGCCTTGCTGCTTTATCACCTGAGAATAGAGTTATATTGGCTACATTTGTTGCGGCGCAGTATCTTAGGTCGCCAAAAATTAGAGATTCGCAGCAAATCCTTGCAGAATCCCTTGCGTCAAAAGCAGAAATAATGGCCCCAAATGCATCTAATTTAGATGAAATAAAAAACAATGCACACGAGGATGTTGTTAAAGCCAGATCAATAAAAACTATTGAAGATTTGGTTGGTGATTTGGGAGAAACACTATTTGGATACAGGTGGTTATTGCACAAAGCACCCAAAGGCCACACCTTTTGGATATCAGACTGCCCAGTCGTAATGCACAATGACGAAGATTTCGGCCCTTATGGAAAACTAGGCTTAGAAGTGCCAAGTATACAAATTTCTATACCATTGGATTCAAAGCACATACTTTCCATTTGGCACCCCAAAATTGTAAAAGATATGGATGATCAAAAATCTGACAATATCAGAAGGAAAGGTCACTTAAAAAATAAACTTGTTCTGGGGGCTAATCCTGACAGAGTAAAAATTGAGATCTTGCTAAAACAAATTGAGAAACAGCTTATTTATATTGATAGTGTATTTGAGAGGTTTGATGGAGATGGGTTTTTACAGGCCACGGCTGATAATATTGAGCATTTCAATGCATTACAATATCATTGGGCATTGAGATTTATAGTGAGTGAAGAAGCGAACTTTGAACTTGCTGACCGTATTTTTACTGATGACCCTGATGCGGATATTAAATTCACAGTAGATTAAAAATTGCCACTTAGCGCCTGAACCTGGTTGGGTGCGGCCCTCATGTTGGGGGGGGCATGGAGGCCACGCACCCCTATAGGTGTTTTAAGCCGCAACGATATTATGCTCCGGCCCATAAGGGAACTTGGTAATGTTTTCTTCACCTTCATCGGTTATCACCACGATATCGTGTTCACGGTACCCCCCCGCAGCGGCGTCACCTGCGGGTACGGTGACCATCGGTTCCATGCTGACGACCATGCCCGGCGTCAGTGCGGTGTCGATGTCTTCGCGCAGTTCCAGCCCGGCTTCGCGGCCATAGTAGTGTGACAGGATCCCGAAGGAATGGCCGTAGCCGAAGCTGCGGTATTGCAACAGGTTTTGTTGTTCGAAGTAGGCGTTGATCTCGGCGCAAATACCGGAACAGGTGGCCCCCTGTTTGATTAGCGTAAGGCCCAGTTCGTGGGCCTCGACATTGGCCTGCCAGACGCGCATTTGCGCCTGATTGGGTTCGCCGACGAAAAGAGTGCGTTCCAGGGCGGTGTAATACCCGTTAATCATCGGGAACGCATTCAGGCTAAGGATGTCGCCCGCTTGCAATCGGCGCGACGTGACCGGGTTATGGGCGCCGTCGGTATTAAGGCCGGACTGGAACCAGACCCATGTATCGCGGTATTCGCTATCCGGGAATGTTTTGGCGATTTCCAGTTCCATTGCATCGCGGCCCGCCATGGCAACGTCGATTTCGCGGGTGCCTATTTTAATGGCATCACGAATGGCGAAGCCGCCAATGTCGGCAATGCGGGCACCCTGCTTGATCAGCGCTATTTCGGCGGGGGATTTGATCATGCGTTGCAACATGGTGGCCGGGGCAATGTCGGTGATTTTTTCGGGGGTCAGAAACTCTTGCAATTTTTGTTGGGCTAGAAGGGTCAGATGGTCGCCTTCGATCCCGATAGATTTTGCCCCGTTCAGGCAAGATTTTACGGCACGCCAGTAATTATCACGTTTCCAGTCGGTGAAAGTAATGTTTTCGCAGGCCGAGCGACGGGCCGGTTGTGCGGCATCAATTGCGGCGGACACGGTAAAAGTACGGTCTTCGGTGACGACGCAGCCGTAAGGGCGGCCAAAGCTGCAATATAAAAAGCCCGAATAATAGGCGATGTTGTGCATCGAGGTCAGGACGACCGCGTTCAGGCCCTGATCTTGCATGATTTTGCGCAAACCGGCAATGCGCTGGTCGTATTCCGCTTGTGAAAACGGTAGCGGTGCTTTTTCTGCAGCCGGATAGGTGAAAAATTCCGGTCGGGGTGTTTGGGTGGTTTCCATCGAAGACTCCTGAATTGAGAGGTATTTCACAAAACACCCCCAAAGAGATGTCCGGGCGTTCAGGACGATATGATGAAAGCGGACGACGCCATCGCCCGAAGTTTATGTGCCATGAAAAGCCGACGCGGGCAATTCTATTTGCGACGTATTTGGGTTTTTTTGTCGGGCACATTGTCAATGCCACTTGCCCCCCACGGATGGCAGCGTCCGATGCGCCTGATTGCCAGCCAACTGCCCTTGATAGCACCGTGTTTTTGCAACGCTTCCAGCGCATAGGCCGAACAGGTCGGTTGATAGCGGCAGCCGTGTCCGACCCACGGACTGAAGATCAGGCGGTAGGCGCGCACCGGCAGCGAGAAGAGATAGGCAAGCGGGGTCATTTTGTTTTGCTAAACTTTTTAGAACGGGTAATCTAGAGGGAATTTTAACTTATAGTCTGTAGTTATATGGCATCACGTCGAAATTGGACAAGAGAGGAGGTCCGGGCGGCCCTGTTTTTGTATTTGAAAACGGAATTTGGCCATATTCACAATAGTAACCCCGAAATTATTGCGCTGGGTGTGCAACTGTGTCGCACACCTAATGCTGTAGCATTGAAAATGTCGAACCTTGCAGCACTTGATGAAACGCTGGATCACAAGGGGATGGAACACACCGGCCGTATGGATAAAATTGTTTGGCAGGAGTGGCTTCAGGATAAAAGCAAGATATTGGTGTATAATGATATGGCTTCGACCCCGCATGATCAGAATGCCGCGTGGGGTGCGCGGGGATTTGCGGAAGGTCAGGACCGGTTTGTTCAAAGCAAGCAGAGAGTTGGCCAGGATATTTTTCGCGAGATGATCTTAAGCGGCTATCGCAGTAAATGTGCGTTGACGGGCATAGAGGATACAAGACTGTTGAATGCAAGCCATATCGTCGGATGGGCTGAAGATGAAAAAAGCAGATTGGATCCAAGCAACGGGATATGCCTGAATGCGCTACATGACCGTGCTTTTGATCGGCATCTGATTAGCTTTGATCAGGATTGCAGGATGCTTGTGTCAAAAAGCCTGCCGGATTGCGCGGGGGCAAAACTGGAAGATATTGCCGGTGTGGCACTGTGTATGCCTGATAAGTTTTTACCCGGTCAGGATTCTCTTGAAAGGCACCGCAGGCAGTTTTTCGATGCGCAATCGTGTTGACCGCAATCACCCATGCACCTTGTGCAAAGCATAGCCCATATCTGCCAGCATGGCTTGAAAATCGCGGGTGGCGGTGACTTCGCGCTTGCCGATCAGGACGTAGTCCCAGCCTGCGCGGCCTTTTGTTGGCAGGGTCAGGCGGGCGACTTCGCGCAGGCGGCGTTTAGCGCGGTTGCGGGCAACGGCGTTGCCGACTTTTTTGGAACAGGTGTAGCCTACGCGGATGTGGTTTGTACCGTCATTGCGGTTGCGGCCTTGTAGGACAAAGCCTTTGACGCCGCGATAGCTGCCTTTGTTGCAAGCCAGAAAATCGGCGCGGTTTTTCATTACGTGTAGACAAACGGAAACCGCCGGGGGCGTTTCACCGGCTTTCCCTTGGGTGCCTTGTGTCGCCTCTGGCGGTTTCATAATTTCATAGACCTTTCGGCCAGTGCCTATGCAGACAGTTTTTTGCGGCCCTGATTGCGGCGGCGGTTCAAAATGATGCGGCCGTTTTTGGTTGCCATGCGGGAACGGAAACCGTGGCGGCGTTTGCGAACAAGGTTGCTCGGCTGGTATGTGCGTTTCATAGCGATCTCCTGATCGGGTCATTTGGGTGAAACCGGTAAGATTCGACCCTGTCTATTCTGAAGCTGCTGTTTAGGGCCGGTAATGCGTGAAGTCAATTCGCTTTGCAGGGATTTTATTGCAAGAATTCCACTATTTTTCGTTTTGCCCCCGTGATTTGTTACAGTTCTGCTGAAAACTGAAAGGAAAGTGCTCAAATCCATCACCAAATATCACTGGCTTGTGAGGTCTCTATCTTTTGCGGGGCTGATACCGCAGAAATGGGCGAAATGATATGATGAATGATATGGATGACGATATGAATGATATACCCGCCCGCGGCACCCGATCCACTTCGCCCAGGTTTTCAGTGAAACGGATGTTGCCCTTTGCGGGGATTATCCTGGTCGCAGCTTTGGGATTTGTGTTTTTGCGCGATTATCTGAGTTTTCAACAGTTGGCGAAAAATCAGGAAGCTTTGCTGTTTTGGCGCGACAGCAACTTTGTTTTGGCATCTTTGGTGTTTATTGCGGTCTACATCGTGGTGGTGGCTTTTTCGCTGCCGGGCGCGGCGATTATTTCGCTGACCGGCGGTTTTTTGTTCGGGCTGTTTCCAGGCGCTTTATATAATATCGGGGCGGCAACGGTCGGGGCGGCATTGATTTTTCAGGCCGCACGCATGGGCTTTGGTGAGGCACTTTCGGCCAAGATGGATAACTCCAAAGGGGCCGTGAAGAAGATCAAGGACGGGTTGAACGCGGATGAGGTCAACTATTTGCTGATCATGCGCCTTGTGCCAGCGGTGCCGTTTTTTGTGGCCAACCTGATCCCCGCGCTGGTGGGGGTGACCCTGAAGCGGTTTTTGTGGACGACATTTATCGGCATTATCCCGGGCGGTGTGATTTACACATGGGTGGGCGCAGGGCTTGCGGATGTTTTCGCAAAAAGTGAAACGCCGGATTTGGGCATTATTTTTGAGCCGCAGATTTTAGGCCCGTTATTGGGGCTGGCAGGTCTTGCGATGCTGCCGATACTTATGAAGAAAATCAAAGGGTAGTATGACTATGACGAACCGGATTAAAGCGGATCTTTGCGTAATCGGCGCAGGCTCGGGCGGGCTGTCGGTGGCGGCAGGTGCTGTGCAAATGGGCGCGTCCGTTGTGTTGTTGGAAGGTGGCAAAATGGGTGGCGATTGTCTGAATTACGGCTGTGTACCGTCAAAGGCACTGATTGCGGCGGGTAAACACGCGCATGCGATGACGTCGGGGGCGCCTTTCGGGGTTGCCCCGGTGGTGCCTGAAGTGGATTATGGGGCAGCGAAGGAACATGTGGGCCGCGTGATTGCGGCGATTGCGCCAAATGACAGTGTAGAGCGGTTTGAAGCTTTGGGCGTGAAGGTCATTCAGGAATACGGGCGGTTTATTTCCCCGACCGAAGTGCAGGCGGGGGATACGGTGATCAAGGCCCGCCGCTTTGTGATCTCGACAGGATCGGCGCCTTTTGTGCCACCGATCCCGGGGGTGGATAAGGTCAAATATTACACCAACGAGGATATTTTTGATTTGCGTGACCGCCCCGAGCATCTATTGATTATCGGCGGAGGCCCGATCGGGATGGAGATGGCGCAGGCGCATGTGCGGTTGGGCTGTAAGGTAACCGTGATCGAAGGCTTAAAGGCTTTGGGGCGCGATGATCCGGAAATGGCGGCGATTGTGCTGGCGCGTATTCGGGCCGAAGGTGTAGAGATTGTTGAAGGCGCGATTGCCGAAAGGATCAGCCAGAAGGGCGCGGTTATCACCGTGAAAGCCAAGGATGGCGCGACATACAAAGGCTCACATTTGCTGATGTCGGTGGGGCGCAAGCCGAATACGGAGAAGCTGAATCTGGCGGCGGCTGGTGTTGAGCCGACACGCGCGGGCGTTAAGGTGGATGCGTCACTAAAGACCACCAACAAACGGGTTTATGCAATAGGCGATGTCGCAGGCGGGCTGCAATTTACCCATGTGGCGGGCTATCATGCGGGGGTGATTATCCGGTCTGCATTGTTTGGATTGCCCTCGAAAGCCAAAACGGATCATATTCCGTGGGCGACTTATATCGACCCTGAAATGGCGCAAGTGGGTTTGACGGAGGCGCAGGCGCGCGAGGCACATGGTGACAAACTGGAAGTTGTGCGCTTTGAATATGCCGGGAATGACCGGGCCTTGGCGGAATTAACAACCACGGGACTGATCAAGGTGATGATCGTCAAGGGACGCCCGGTTGGGGCCAGTATTGTCGGGGCGCAAGCCGGTGAATTGATCCAGACATGGGCTTTGGTGATTGCAAATAAGTTGAAAATCGGTGCGGTAGCGGCGATGGTAGCCCCTTATCCGACACTGGGCGAGATCAACAAGCGGGTGGCGGGGCAATATTACAGCCCGCGCCTGTTTGAAAGCAACTTTGTCAAAAGGATCGTGAAACTGGTGCAGCGTTTTTAGCAATAACGGGTTTTGAAATGGAACGTTGCACTGATAAGGTTCGAGCCGTAAACTTTAATGAATGAAGCCCAAGGGGGGGTGTCATGTTTTTAAAATCATTATCCGGGCGATTTTTATTGCTGACGATCATCTTTGTGATGCTCGCCGAGGTATTGATTTTTGTCCCCTCGGTCGCGCGATTTCGGGTGAATTACCTGCAAACGCGGTTGAACAGCTCGCAATTGGCCTCATTGGCTTTGCTGGCGTCGCCCAATGACATGGTGACGCCGGAACTGGAAGCGGAATTGTTGCGCAATGCGGATGTGTTGAATGTGGCGTTGCAGCGCGATAGTATGCGCGAGTTGATATTGTCGTCGCCAATGAAGGCCCCTATTGAGCAAACCTATGATTTGCGAAATGCACGGTTCTGGACTTTGATCGACGATGCGATGATGGTTTTATGGCGCACCGATGATCGGGTTATTCGGGTGCGCGGCGAGCCGGTAAATCAGGCCGGATTGTTGATTGAGGCGGCACTAAACGAAAAGCCGCTTCGCAGTGCGATGATCGCTTATGGGCTGAATATCCTGAGCCTGTCTTTGTTTATTTCCATAGTGACCGGGGCGTTGTTGTTTATCGCAGTGCAATGTTTTCTGGTTTTGCCAATTAGCCGCGTTATCTGTCAAATCCGTGAATTTGAAGCCGCCCCCGAGGACGTCCGCAAAATCATTCAGCCCCGTGCCGGAGTAACTGAATTGCGGGAGGCGGAAATCGCTATCCAATCTATGCAGACACAACTTAGCCAATCGTTGAAACATAAGGGGCGTTTGGCTGATCTGGGCGGGGCGGTTGCTAAAATCAGCCATGATTTGCGCAATATTCTGACCACCACACAATTGCTGGCGGACCGTATGGAAAGAAGTGACGATCCCATGGTGCAAAAAATTGCCCCCAAGCTGCTGACGTCGTTGTCGCGTGCGGTCAATTTGTGCGATAGTACCTTGCGGTTCGGCAAAGCCGAAGAAACCGCACCCAATCGCAGTAAGTTTTCTCTTAAACCGCTGCTGCGTGAAGTGATTGAGGCGGAAATGCTGGCGATCGGGGACGCGGATATTGAAATTTCTCTGGATGTAAAAGAGCCGATTAGCCTGCGCGCAGACCGCGAACAACTTTATCGCATTGTCAACAATATCGTGCATAACGCGTGTCAGGTGCTATCGGGGCAAAAGCGGCATGGTGTGATTAAGGTAAAGGGCCGCGAAAGCCCTGAAAACTGGGTCATTACGGTTTTGGACAATGGCCCCGGCCTGCCGAAAAAAGCCCGTGATAATCTGTTTACGCCGTTTGAGGGCGGGGCGCGGCGTGGCGGTTCGGGGCTGGGTCTTGCGATCTCGGCGGAACTGGTCAAGGCGCATGGCGGCACGATAGACTTGGTAGTATCCGGTCTGAATGGCAGTACATTCGAGATTATTTTGCCCAAAGACAGTGATAAATAACCCATTTCGCTGGAAAATTCGCAAAAACCACCCTAGTTTTGACAAAATCCGTGGCTAATCGCGGAAAAAAACAAGAGGTACGCGATGCAGTTGACTATGATTGGAACCGGCTATGTGGGGCTGGTTTCCGGTGTGTGTTTTTCCGATTTCGGCCATGATGTGACCTGTGTCGACAAATTGGCGGAAAAAATCGACGCGCTGTGCCGTGGCGATGTGCCGATTTACGAACCGGGCCTGGATGAGATGATGGCGCGAAATGTGGCCAATGGCCGGTTGGGATTTACCGGTGATCTGGACGGCTCGGTCGGGGCGGCAGACGCGGTATTTATCGCCGTTGGCACACCAACACGGCGCGGTGATGGCCATGCGGATTTGACTTATGTTTATGCGGCTGCACGCGATATTGCGCGGGCGTTGAAGGGCTATACGGTGATTGTCACTAAATCGACCGTGCCCGTGGGTACCAACCGCGAAGTTGCGCGGGTGATCCGTGCGGAAAATCCGGATGCGGATTTCGATGTGTGTTCGAACCCCGAATTTTTGCGTGAAGGGGCGGCAATCAAGGATTTTATGCACCCAGACCGGGTTGTGGTCGGGGTGGAAAGTGCGCGTGCCAAAGACGTGATGGCAAGGATTTATCGCCCGCTTGCGCTGCGCGAGGCCCCGATTGTCTACACTGATATGGAAAGTGCCGAGATGATCAAATACGCCGCCAATGCGTTTTTGGCGACGAAGATTACCTTTATCAACGAAATTGCCGATCTGTGTGAAAAGGTCGGCGCGAATATTCAGGCGGTGTCGAAGGGTCTGGGCATGGATAACCGCATTGGCAGCAAGTTTCTGCATGCAGGGCCGGGCTATGGCGGGTCTTGCTTTCCGAAAGATACCAAAGCGTTGGCGCGTATCGGGCAGGAACATGCCAGCCCGGTTAAAATCGTCGAAACCGTGATCGCGATTAACGACGAGCGCAAACGGCAGATGGTTGATAAGGTCATGTATCTGTGCGGTGACAAGGTCAGGGGCAAGAAAATCGCTGTGCTGGGGGTAACGTTCAAGCCCAACACCGACGATATGCGCGACAGCCCCTCTTTGACGATTGTGCCCGCTTTGGTGGGCGCGGGGGCGGAAGTGTATGTGGTTGATCCGCAGGGCCGCAAAGAAGGCGAAGAACTGCTGCCCTCGGTGACTTGGGTTGACGATCCGTATGAAGCGGCCTCGGGGGCGGATGCGATTGTGATCCTGACCGAATGGAACGAATTTCGTGCGCTGGATTTAGGGCGGCTGGCGGGGGGGATGAATGAGGCCAAAATGGCTGATTTGCGTAATATTTACGACCCCGTTGAAGCCAAAGCGGCCGGCTTTGAATATGTATCCATCGGACGGTAAACGATTTACTTTCAAGACCTGATCTATAATGCGGATGGTGATGGTGCATATGCCAAAAAGGATGATCGAATGTTTGATGATTTCACCAACGCAGAGTTAGCTTATACCCATATGGCGCGAGCTTCGGGGGATGCCGCTGCGACGGTTATCCCGGCGGATGATTTTGCAACTGCTGCGGCAGAGATAACGGCTTGGGATGGCTATGCACCAACGCCTTTGTATCACCTGACGAATTTGGCGTCTTCGCTGGGTTTGAGTGATATTCATTACAAGGATGAAGGCCCGCGTTTTGGCCTGGGCAGTTTCAAGGCCCTTGGCGGGGCTTATGCGGGGCTGCGGATATTGCAACGCGAATTGGCTGTGCGGTTGGGCAAGCCCGTAAGCCTGGCCGATATTCGGGCAGGTGTTTATGCCGACGAGGTTGCAAAAATCACGCTGGCCTCGGCCACGGACGGCAATCACGGGCGGTCTTTGGCTTGGGGTGCGCAGCGTTTCGGCGCCCCTTGCCGGATTTACATTCATCAAGCGGTCAGTGAGGGACGCGCGCAATCGATGCGCGATTTGGGGGCAATTGTGATGCGGATTGACGGGGATTATGATGCCACGGTGGATCAGGTGCGCAAGGACGCGGATGCCAATGGCTGGTTTGTTGTCTCGGACACCTCTTGGGAGGGGTATCAACAGCCGCCCACGGATGTGATGGCCGGTTACGGGGTGATGGTGCGCGAGATTGTGAATGTGCTTGATACACCCCCGACCCATGTGTTTTTGCAAGGTGGCGTTGGTGGTTTGGCGGCTGCCGTGGCGGCAGGTTTGCAGCAAAACTGGGGTGATGCCTTCCCGCGTGTCGTTGTGGTCGAGCCAGAACTGGCGGCGTGTCTGTTTGAGAGTGCCAAAGCCGGGGCGTTGACGAATTTTGCGATTGAAGAAGAGACGCTGATGGCGGGGCTGTCGTGTGGCGAGCCATCGCCTTTGGCATGGGCGGTTTTGCGCGAACAGGCAGCGGATTTTCTGACCATCCCCGAAAGTATTGTGGCCCCCGCGATGCGCTTGGCGGGCAGGCCTGTGGGCGATGATCCAAGTATTGTTGCGGGCGAGTCTGCGGTTGCGGGGCTTGCCGCCGTGATTGCGGCGGCACTGCAAGAAAATTTGCGGGCGCGGTTGGGGCTGGATGCTGGATCTCGGGTTTTGCTGATTGGTTCTGAAGGGGCGACAGACCCTGCGATTTATGCGGATCTGATGGCGGGGTAAATACGGCACCTTGGTCGGAGTGAGAGGATTCGAACCTCCGACCCCTGCCTCCCGAAGGCAGTGCTCTACCAGGCTGAGCTACACTCCGCGACCAACGTGAGGGGACTATACCCAATGGCCCCGAAAAGCAAGTTGGGGCTGGCGGGGTCGGCCCCCTATTTCACGCTGTTTGCCTGACTTGCGATGCCGAAGATAGAGCCGATGACCCCGAATACGGTATTCACGGCGGTAAGCGGTGCTTCCGTGACCAGAACGGTATCTTGGGAATTGACCGCAAAACGCCCGGCACTGAACAAGCCGTCCGATGAGGTCAGGTCGATGACGAATACGGCGCGGGCGTTTGGCGGGCCGCTGTTGTCTTTGCGCACAGCGCGTTCGGGATATTGGCGCAGGATCAGAATGCCTTTGGGATTTGCGCGGGTGTCGGAAAGCCCCCCGATCAGGGACATGGCGTCAAGTGCGCTGATGTTGTCGGTTTCAAAGTTGATGATCTGTTCTTTCGCCGCAGCGCCTAGGGATCTGAAATAGCGCGGGTCGTTTTCAATGATAATCTTGTCGCCGCCCCTAAGGACAGTATCCATCGACGGTGTGGAAATAATCCGGTCAAGGGATGTGGAATAGGTTTGACCCTTGCGGATCAGTTTTACTTGTGGGTTGCGCAAGCCGGGCGAAGCCCCGCCGGCTTCGCTGATCAGGTTTAGAACGGAAAAATGCGGATCGCTTACGGGATATGGCCCCGGGGCAGCGGCCCCGCCGATCAGACTGACCGAGCGTTTACTGCCCTGCGTGCCGGTCAGTTGCAACTGGGCTGAGGGGCTGATGGTTTCCAGCTTTGTTTTGATTTTCAGACGTGCCGCTTCGGTGCTGAGGCCTGCAATTTTTATCTGGCCTAGATAGGGCACAAAAATGGCTCCCTGCTGCGAGACTTGTACATTGTCTATTTGGATGACTTTTTGTTCCGGTGCGGTCAGAAGCGAGTTTTTCTGATTGTCCCAAATGGCAAGTTTAACGCTGTCGCCAGCGGCGATTAGCGGGGTATTGGGCCCGTGATTGTGGCGCGGCCAGTTATGGCGTATTCGGGCGCCGGTTTTTGGCCAGTTCGCCACAACCGGTAAAAAGGACTTGGTGACCCGGTAAACGGCCAGATCGGGTGAGGCGGTTTCCGATTTTGTCAGAATTTCGGATTGCAATGCCGCACCGCGCGGCAGGCTGCATGCGGCCAGTGAAAAAATAAAAACAAATGTTTTGAACAATGACAGCGGCAGCCGTGAAATATTCATCCCCTAATCCCCATGGCATTGCAACACCCGCAGAAGGTTTTGCTGAAACGCACGATAGAGGCTGTTGTGATCAGGTCAACTGCTTCCAGAGGTTTTTTTTAAGCTGTATAAGTGCTTTCATGATGCGTTGAAATACATATCGTGTTGTTTGCAGTAAGATATCGGCTTCTTGCGCAAAGCCCAGTTGGTTTATATAGGTGATGTCCCATTTCAGTTTTTGCCGCGCCCCGACAGGGCAATCTGTATAGCCGTAGCGTAATTGGGCAAGGCCTGAAATGCCCGGGCGAATGGATTGACGAAGATCAAAGCCCTGAATGTTTTTCGCGTATTCCTTGAAAAATTCTATCTGTTCCGGCCTTGGCCCGATCAGGCTCATATCGCCGAGCAGAACATTTAAGATTTGTGGCAATTCGTCGACATGAATATCGCGCATGAATTTGCCCAAAGCCGTGATGCGGGCGGTTTCATCGGTTGCGAATTTAGTGTTTTCGATGTTGCCCGACATGGTGCGCAACTTGTAGATTTTGAATACATTTGTATCTTTGCCCACCCGATCTTGGGTGTAGAAAAGTTTACCGGGGTTTAAGGTTGGATTCAAGATCATAGTAATTAAGCAAACAAAGAATAAAGCTGGTAATAATAACAGTGAGATAGCGATATCGAATGCAAATTTAAACACGACAAAAAAAGATGAAACAATGCCCGGATTCCCGGTTTTGATGTGTGAAGTTACAGCCTGTAAACCTACGTTATTTTCGGGCATTTATGTTTCCTTATTCTGTGCGCGGATCTGCTTGTTAAATATATTCTAACTGGGAGTCTTTGATTGAGACCCGATTTAAACCCAAAGTGAATAACAGTTAATTAATAAATGCGATGTAATTGATAGATGAGCTTTCGATAAGTTATAGGTGTGGTTTCCCTATTTTCAATTTTGCAAAGCCAAGGAGTCGTAATTTATTTTAGGAGCATTTCATGCGCATTTTAATTCTTGGCGGGGATGGGTATTTAGGCTGGCCAACCGCCATGCATTTTGCTGCGCGGGGCGATGATGTTTGTGTGGTCGATAATTATTTGCGCCGCACCATGGCATTGGAAACCGACTCGGAGCCGCTTTTCGATATTCCTGTCCTGAATGAACGTGTGGCCGCATTCGAGCGGCTTTCGGGCAAGAAGATAAAAGTTGTTATTGCCGATATTTCCGAATTTGACCGCTGTAGCCAAATCGTGAAGGATTTTGATCCTGATACGATTGTTCACTACGCCGAGCAGCCCTCGGGGCCATATTCCATGCGCAACAGAGTGGCGGCGGAATTAACGCTGAAAAACAATCTGGGCACGACGTTCAATGTGATCTGGTCGGCGATTAACCACAACCCCGATACTCACATCGTGAAACTTGGGACGATGGGCGAATACGGCACACCCAACATCGACATTGAAGAGGGTTGGCTGGATGTGACCCACAAAGGGCGGTCGGACAGATTTTTGTATCCGCGCGCTGCCGGCTCGTTGTATCATACCACAAAAGTGCTGGATACGGATCTGTTGTGGTTTTATGTGCGGACTTATAATCTGCGCGTTACCGATCTGATGCAAGGCCCGGTTTACGGCTTTGTCACCCCTGAAAACAGGGGCCATGAAAACCTGTTTCCAAATTTTCACTACGACGATATTTTCGGTACTGCGGTGAACCGCTTTCTGGTTCAGGCGGTGGCGGGTATTCCCCTGACGGTTTACGGGCAAGGCGGGCAAACCCGCGGTTATCTGAACCTGAACGATACGTTGCAATGTGTGGCCCTTGCCGCGGATAGTCCTGTAGCGCCGGGTGATTTGCGTATTTTGAACCAGTTTACCGAACAGTTCAGCGTCAATGAGCTGGCCGAAAGGGTGCAGCAGGCAGGTAAGGCCATGGGGCTGGATGTTGCGATCAAATCGATCGAAAATCCGCGCAAGGAAAAAGAGCAACATTATTATAACGCGGCACATTCCGGTCTGCTGGAACTGGGCTTGCAGCCGAATTACATGGCCGAAAATGTGCTGTCGGAAATGCTGGGCCATATCATTGCCCACAAAGATAAAATTGCTCCGCGAAAAATTATGCCCCGGGTCAAATGGTCGTGAATAAAGAACTAAAAATGTCGGAATGGAAGCAGGTTTATAAGGGGAAAACCGTTCTGATCACAGGGTGCTGCGGCACCGTGGGCGCGATGTTGATAAAGCAGTTAATGGCGCTGGAGCCAAAGGCGATCAAGGGCATCGATAACGTGGAAGAGCAACTGTATTATCAGCAATTGGAATATCGCGACGAGTCCCGGTTTTCCTGCAAGTTTGCCGATATAAAATCGCCACAACAACTGACGCGATGTTTTGAGGGCGTTGACATTGTGATCCATACCGCTGCCCTGAAACAGGTTCCCATCTGCGAAGAAGTCCCCGATGCGGCGGTGGACACCAACATTACCGGTGTTCAAAACGTCATTCACGCGGCAAATGCAAACAGGGTTGTACGGGTGTTGTTCACCAGTTCGGACAAGGCTGTGAACCCGACGAATGTGATGGGCACATCAAAGTTGATGGGCGAGCGGCTGATCACCGCGGCAAATGTTTCAAGTGCAAACTCGACAACGATTTTTGCCTCGACCCGGTTCGGTAATATTGCCGGTTCGCGCGGGTCGGTGATGCCGATTTTCCACCAGCAGATCAAGCAAGGGGCCAACATTACCCTGACGTCCGAACATATGACCCGTTTCATGATGACTAATGAGAATGCCTGTCGACTGGTTCTGCAATCTTGCGCCATTGCGCAGGGCGGCGAGGTTTTTGTCACCAAAATGGCGGTGATCTCGATCAAGCAGCTTGCCGAAGTGATGCGGCGGCGGCTGGCGCCGGTTTACGGACGCAAACCTGAAGATATAAAGATCGAAATTGTCGGCCCGCGCCCGGGCGAGAAAGATTATGAAGAACTGACCACACAAGAAGAGATCAGGCGCACAAAAGAGGGCGAGAACCTGTTGGTTATTCTGCCTGCATATTCAGCGGTGTACGGCACATTCGATTATGATTACCCGTTCGATTTAAGGCCCGCAAAACAGGAATATAATTCCAATACAAGCACGTTAATATCGGATCAGGCACTGGCGGCCCTGTTTGATGATATTGACCTGCCAAGGTAGAGCTTTGCCATGAATACATCCCTGCGCCGTGTTGTTTTTTTATGTTTCGGTGATCCCGACAGCAATATGCGTATATTGCGTGCGGCATCTGCGGCAAAAGAGGCGGGATACGAGATTTACGCGGTCGGGTGCGCGGATCAAAACAGCGGTTTGCCAAAGGCGAAAAATGCGGCTTTCACTCGGTCCGGGGTGAAACTTGTCAAAACCGATATGCCCCCTTTTATCTGGCGGTTTCGCAGCGGCCTAATCGGGGCGCTGTCCAGGGTTTTGCGGTTTTCAGCAGCACAGCGGCTTTTGCTGCAATGCCTGCCATACCACCGGAGGTATCAGACCTGTGTTGCCGATAGGCTAAAGCGTCTTGATGCACAGCGTCGGCTGTCCGAAAATGATGTGATTTTTGTGGAACATTGGCAGGCGGGGCACGCGGCACGGCTTGCTAAAATGCGATACGGGTGCCGTATCATTTACGATTTAAGCGAATTGTCAGTAGTCGAATTCAGTCAAAATACGCTGTGGAATGCGCTGATGCCAAAGCTGATCCAAAATGCCGAAGCCGCGAGTGTAAGCGTTGCCGACACTGTGCTGTCGGTTACACCGGTGGCCGAAGCCTATTTCAAGGATTATTACAGTAACAAGGTCGATTATCGGTTTGTCCCGAATCTGGTTTTGAAGGATGCGCAAGCCTTTAAACCTGCCCCGAAAGAACGGGCCGGCCGCGTGGTTTATATCGGCGGGATCAGGGCGCACCGTGGGTTAGAGGGGATGATCGAGGCTTTGATCTATCTTCCCCCCGAAGTGCAGTTTGATTGTCGCGGATATGGCAAACCGGCCTATCTGGATATTCTGACAACACTGGCCGATAGGTTGGGTGTCGCAGAGCGGTTTCACCTGTTACCCGCAGTCGCGCCCGATGATATACTGGATCATATTGCAGGCTATTCATGTGGATTGGCGATGCTTGATCCAGCAGGTTTGCAGTTGCAACTGGCGCAACCGAACAAGGTTTTTCTGTATCTTAAGGCGCGGGTGCCGTTTGTTGTCTCGGGCAATACAACTTTGGCCGCCCAGATAAAAACCCATAGTTTTGCGCGTGCAGTGGAATGGGGTTGTGCAAAGAAACTGGCGCAAGAAATTACACAAGTAATGGCCCTGAAAACGAAAGTACCGGCTGCGGCCTATGACCGGTTTTTACAAGAAATAGAAGCTCAAGACTTTAACGCGTATTTTCAAAAAACGGGCTGAAGCCCCTTATGGCGGGGCAAGGGCCGTTATGAAATGCAATGTGAACCTAGAATGAAACCACCACCGGACAGGATAAATCACTATGATCCCCTTTATCGACCTTAAAGCGCAACAGGCGATGATGCGCCCCGAAATTGATCGCGCTATTGCGAAAGTTCTGGACGACGGTCAGTATATTCTGGGGCAGGCTTTGCGTGATTTTGAACGCGACCTTTCGGATTTTGTCGGCGGGGCGCACGCTTTGGGCACATCAAGCGGAACCGATGCTTTGCTGATCCCCTTGATGGCTTGGGGCGTAGGGCAGGGTGATGCGGTGTTTGTGCCCAGCTTTACCTATACCGCCACCGTCGAGGCGATTGTGCTGGCACATGCAACTCCGGTTTTTGTTGATGTCGACCCCGGCACGTTCAACATCGATGTGGCGGATTTGAAGGCGAAGATTATTGAAACGCGCAAGGCGGGTAAACTTACCCCGAAGGCGGTTATGTCGGTCGATTTGTTCGGGCTGCCGGTGGATTACGCAAATATTGCCGATGTCGCCAAAGCCGGGGGGCTGCACTTTTTGTCGGATGCGGCGCAGGGTTTTGGCGGGGCAGTTTGCGGGCGCCGGGTTGGGGGCCTTGCGGATGTGACTGCTACCAGTTTTTTCCCGGCGAAACCTTTGGGGTGCTACGGCGATGGCGGCGCGGTTTTCACAAATGATGAAGCGATGCTCGAGGTCATGCGTTCGGTGCGCACGCATGGGCAGGGCAAGTCTAAATACGATATTGCGCGGGTCGGGTTGAACGCGCGTTTGGACACGCTGCAAGCGGCTATTCTGGCGGTGAAGCTGCGCTATTTTGAAACCGAACTGGCCGCCCGTGATAAGCTGGCAAGTGATTACAGTGCGGTTTTGTCTCAAGTTGTCGAAACGCCTGTGGTGCCGGAGGGCCTGTTCAGTTCTTGGGCGCAATATACCTTGAAGCTACAAGATAACCAGCGCGACGGGTTTCAGGATTTTATGAAATCAAAGAGTGTGCCGACGATGGTTTATTACCCCGCACCGATGCATATTCAGCCGGTTTATGCGCCTTTCGGGCATGGGGCGGGATCATTGCCGGTGTCCGAGTATTTGTGCACCCGGGTGGTTTCGATCCCGATGCATGGCTATGTGGGGGATGAAACCCGGGACTCTATTATTGCTGCTTGCCTGCAATTTTTCGAAGAACGGGGCTGAAAGTGACAATGGGCCCGCATCATAGGTCTGTGCATGAAGGGTGAGCGGTTTATAAATCTGGCACGCAGGTTTGTGCGTAAACCGATCCAGAAGCGGTTGAAATTTTTGCGCCACAGTTTCGGGAATTACCTGAACGCCAGAAAATTTTCCCGTGAATGCGCGGTGCAATTGGCGGGGCGTAAAATAGACATGTGTCTGTGCCATGATGTATTCGCCTTGCCGGCGGGCCGCGATATAGCGCGGCAAAACAAAGCGATACTGGTGGCCGATCTGGTTGAGATTCCTTTCGTGCGGCAGCGCTCGGGACGGTATTTTCGCGAAACGCCGCGCTTTGGTGCCTGGTTGCAAAACCGGCAACATCACAAGGGGGTTCGCGCGGCTGATTTTGTCTTGACCATCGGTGATGCCATGGCTGGAACCATTGAAAATGCGCTGGGTGTTTGCGTCAGGCCTTTGCGCAACTGCCATGACGACAACGGTGTTGATGGGCAGGGCAGTGTGCTGGACATTCCGGGGATTACGGCGGAGACGAAAGTTTTATGCTATGTAAACGGCTTTGGTGATGGCTATGGGTTGGAAACGGCTATTCTAGCCTTGCTGGATTTGCCGCCCCATGTGCATTTGCTTTGCATCGGCAGCTTTGCGGATGCCGCCTATAAAGCGGAAGTTGAAAATCTGGTTGCTGAAAAAGACTTGGGGGAGAGGGTGCATTTCCTGCCTGCGCGGGCGCAAAGTGATTTTATCACTTTATTGTCGACGGCTGATCTGGGGCTGTTGATGCTTGATCCCGACATTGACAATATGCGCCTGTCGCTGCCGAACCGGTTTTTCGACTTTCTAAAGGCGGGCCTGCCGATTATCAGCACTGAAGTGGAGGACGTGGCAAGGTATATCAAGGCGCATGAAATCGGCTTTGTGGCGAAATCCAATGATCCGAAAGAATTGGCGCGGCTTGTGGATCAAGCCTTGAAAAAGCATGTGGCGCAAAGGTTGAAGCGCAATGTGTTGGCAGCACAATACAATTTTATCTGGGCCCGCGAAGTGTTGGTATTAGACGAGATTGTGGGTGCTATGGAAGGTTCCAGAAAAAACGTCTGTATTCTGGCGCATAAACAGATTGCGCAAAACAATCGCATCGTGAAAATGGCGCGGTTTCTGGCATCGAAAAACTGTTCGGTTACGGTCATATCATTGGGCAATCCGCTGCAAGAGCAGCAAGATAAAGCGCCCGGGTGTTCGTTCATCGAGGTCTTGCACAGATGACTGCGAAAATGGATCAAAGCAAAAAACGTATCGCGATGCTTGCCAATAACGACATAACTTTCGTGCGCTATCGCGGCGGGGTGATCGCCAAGCTTTTAGAAGCCGGCTATGATGTTAATCTGACCGCCCTGTCAGCTACGCCTTCGGATATAGAGGCCGGTTGTTTTGCCCCGCCACCCGTTCCGGTGGGCTATTTGGACACTGCGCTGGATAAAAAACGGCTTTTTACCATTCTCAAAGGGATTAAAGAGGTTTCCCAATGGCTTGGGGCTAAAAAACCGGATGTTATCTTTGTGCAAAATGCGGCCTCTATTCTTCTGTTGGGGCTGGTACATTTCATTTTTCGCCTAAAGACCCCGATGATCGTTCTGGTCGAGGGCCTGGGGCGCGGCTTTGATCGTTCCACAAGGCCTTTTTGGCGGTTGGCACTTGGCCGTGCCTCGGGGGTGATATTTTTGAATGAGGATGACCCGAAACAGTTGCGGGCCGCAGGTGTTCTAAAGCCCGGGCTTGCGATGTTTCAGGTGCCGGGCATCGGTATTGACGTGGCCGCGTTTGCCCCTAGCGAGATCCCGAACGGCAGCCCGAATGTTCTGATGATTGCGCGGCTGATTGACACAAAGCATCCGCTGGATTTTTGCAAAGCGGCGCAGATTTGCAAACAGAACAATGTAAACGCTACTTTTACATTGATCTATGAATGCCAACGGGGGGAGCGGTCGATCCCTGCAACGGCACTGCAAAAATATGCAAAGGATGTTACCCTGATCAAAGGCCCTGTGCCGGTCAAACCCTATCTGGAAGCGTGCAGTTTTTTATCTATGCCCAGCGAAAAAGAGGGCTTTCCGGTGACGGTTATGGAAGCGGCGGCCTCAGGGCGTGCAAGTCTGGTTTCCAGCGATGCCACGCTGAAAGGGGTGGTGAATTCCAAAACAGGCTGGACGTTTGAATTGGGTGATGTGGAAGATTTTGCGCACCGAATTACCGAAATACTGCAGAACGGCAGTTTCAGGGCTAAAGGAAAAAATACCCGGGCCTATGCGCTAACGCACTATAATCGGGCAAAGATGGATATGGCCTTGTTTGAAATCATTGAACAATGCCGGATCTGATATAAAGGAGTTTTCATGGACGAGGTTTTTACCGTTAAGGGCGCATTGACACGGCAGCAAAACACCGTGATCGGTCTGGCTATGGGCAAGACCACCCCCGCACTTGAATTTCAGGGTGCGGCGGTGATACGTTCCGGCAGTGTGATCTATGCCAATTCCACCATCGGGGATGACTTTCAGACCGGCCACAATGTTATGGTGCGCGAAAAAACGACCATCGGGCGCCATGTCTTGATCGGGACGGGCACGGTGGTAGATGGCAATATGACGATTGGGGATTATGTGAAAATTGAAAGCAATTGTTATCTTTGTACGGATATGAAGATCGGTAACCAGTGTTTTTTAGGCCCCAATGTTGTGTGTACGAACGATATGTATCCGTTGCGAATGCGAGACAGGTATCAGCCCAAAGGGCCAGTGATCGAGGACAATGTCACCATTGGCGGCGGGGTTGTGCTGTGCCCCGGTGTCCGGATCGGCAAAGGCTGTTTTATTGCGGCGGGCAGCGTGGTGACAAAAGACGTGCCCGAAAACAGTTTGGTCATGGGCAACCCCGGGCGGGCAAGCGCGTTGCCTGAAAAGCTGCAAGAGCAAAACATGGCGCTGTCCTGGCGCAAGTTTCAACACCCGGAGACGGGGAAACTGCAATGACGCTGCATATTGGTATTATCGGTTGTGGAAAACAGGCCGAAAAGCACATCATGGGGCTGCGTGCAAACGGTGTTGAAAACATCACTGTGGCGGATATTTCCGCCGAAGCTGCAAAAAAACTGGGCCAGTGCATGGGGGTTGAAACCGCGGTAAGTGTCGAGGCCCTGATGGCGTCTGAAACGATTGGGGCGGTTGATATTTGTACGCCGACCCCGTCACATACACCGCTTATTTTGCAGGCGATTGCGCAGGGTAAGCACTATCTGGTTGAAAAGCCGCTGGCGACAGATTTAGCCGAAGCCAGGGCGATTTCGGATGCCACAAAACAGGCGCGGCTGGTCGGGATGGTGGGGTTTACCTACCGGTTTGCGCCAGCCCTGGTTGCGATCAAGGCGGTTATTGATGGCGGTGATCTGGGGCCGATACTTTCCAGTACATTGCGTATCGGCGGGCGCGGCTCGCATGCGGCTTGGAAACACCAAACCGCGATGGGGGGCGGGGCGATCCGTGAAATGCTGGTTCATATGATTGATCTTGCCGTCTGGTATTATGGCCCGATTGAAACAGTGCAGGTTCTGGCCTGTGAACAGCACTATCCACGGCGCACCATCGGCGGGAAAACCATCCCCGTTGACGCAGAGGATTATGTCCATGTGAAACTGGTTTCAAAAGCGGGTCAGGTGATCACTGTTTTATCGGATTTCACCACACCCTGTTTTGTGCAGTTTGCCGAAGTAGAAGGGGCTGGCGGTATGGCGTTTGGCTCTATTCAGCCGCAGTTCACCCCGTTTGTCTGGAAAAGTGCCGATGGGGAAAACTACCCGGCAGGAAAAACAGAACTGGTTATGGAAACCCGAAATATAGTGGCGGATTTGACGGGCAATTTTTTATCCGCCGTTAAGGGGAAATCCCCGCCACGGTGTTCACTTGCAGATGCCGTTGAAGTGCAGCGCGTGTTGGGGTTGGTGATCGCCCAAAGCCAATGCCGGGCTAAATCTAATCAGACGGGAGGACAGCGTGAATATAGCGAACAAGAATTTATTGCAGCAAGGGGTTAAAACCCTGGAGACCCTGAACGACGGGCCCGCAGGCCGCCCTGATCTGGTTTTGGTCACAGGTGCGCCGCGCACCGGAACCAGTCTGGCACAGATGGTTTTATGTAGCGCAAATAATGTTAACCCCTATATCTCGGAAGCAACGCCGCTATACAGTTTGGTTAAATCGACCAGCGAGATCCTTAGTCACTATAAAAGATTTCCAAAAGATTATTTCAACTCCGAGACGAATATGCAGGCGGTTCTGGCGCAGGAATATGATCTGTTTTTCGATGCCTGCAAGCATCGGTACAATGTTGGCACGCTGGTGTTCAAAAGCCCGGCAATGGCCCCGTTTTTACCAACGCTTTTTCAAACTGCACGGCAACACATATGTACACTGGTTATGGTGCGCGACCCCTTTCAGACGCTTTCATCACTGTTAAGATGGCGTGATAAGGCCGCAACGGCGGGTAAACCGACGATTTATAGCGGCGTTCCACTTCAACTGTTGGCCAAGCATATTGTGCGCCATTACGGATTTGTGACCGATCTGGTTTTACCCGCATCCAAACATGTCAAATTCTGTAAATTTGAAACGCTTTTGAACCACACTGACGAAACCCGGCAAGACTGGGAAAACTGGAGCGGACTTCAGGGGATGGATTACGCGGGCAATAAAGATATGGAAACAAAGGATGCAGCTTTTTCACATACGAAATATTTTGGTGCCAAAATATCCAAAGGGCCTTTGTCGCATGCGCTGCACCCCGATGTATTGGCCAATAAGGATGAGCTAAGCAGTATTTTTTATTACTACTGCGAGGCATTCGGCTATGAGAACGAGGCTGGGGAAACCGGTTCTTTCATGCCAACAGACAGTTTGAACCGGATTTTGAATCAGGATTTGAAGGTAACTTCTGCGGTTGGAAAATCGACCACGAAGATGGTGAAGATCGGCAAGGAGACAAAATCGCTTATGCTGCAAAAGGCAGGAGCGGTAAAGCAGGCACATGTTGATCGCTATGCAAAGCTGATGGAGCGTTACAAAGCACAGGCAGCTCAAAACAAAGAAACCCGTAAAGTGCAACAATCGACCATCGCGGCTTTGAAAGCATCAATTTCCCGCGAAAAGAAGAAGCAGGTGAAACAGCAGGAAAAATATGCCGGTTTGAATGATAGGCTGAAAGCGCAGACGGAACAGATCAAAGAAGCCCGCAAACTTGCTGAAACAAATAAGGCCACGGCACAGAAGTTTGCCAAAAAACTTACTGATTTGAAAGCTAAGTTCAAAGAGCAAACCGAATTTTTCCAGGAACTTCGCAAACAGGTCGAATTTCATAAAAAAACAGCGCAGAAATTCGCCAGAAAATATGCGGATCTGTTGTTGCGAATGGAATGGCAAGATAAAGAGAAACAAGTGCCGACCGAAAGCAATGATCATGACAAAGCCTAAGAAACCCAAAATTGTTTTGGCACCGATGAACATCGCCAGCATGCCGATACAGATTGTCAACGCGCTGAAAAAAAATGGTTATACGGCTGAACAAGCCGCCTATACGACAGGTGAAGGTCATAAATTCGGTTATGAAATGGACCGCGAGTTCAATGTCAAAGAACATGGCGGGCGGATAAAAACCCATGCTTTGGCCCTTCGCGAATATCTGAATCGCGATTTCGATATTTACCACTTCTGGAACAAGAGTATGTTTTTTGAGGGCCAGTACGGGCATTTGACCGGGTTGGATATTCCGCTAATCAAGGCACGCGGCAAACGCATTGCTTACCGCTTTACCGGCTACGATCTGCGCCTGCCAAGCTGGGACAAGCAGGTTAACCCGCATAGCCCGTTCCATCACGGCTACGAGCATATTTTCGATGAGGAATTGCAAAAGAAATATTTGGGATTTCTGGAAGAATATGTTGACCAGTTTCTGGTGCAAGACCCTGAAATGGCGCAATTCGCGCCGAAAGGAACCAAAATTATTCCGCGCGCTTTGGATCTGGAAAAATGGGATGTGGTGGGGATTGAAAACAACGATGTACCGCTGGTTGTGCACGCGCCCTCGAACAAAGCGGTTAAGGGCACCGCGTTCATTATGAAGGCGGTGACGGAATTGCTGGACGAGGGATTGAAATTCACCTTCAAGCCAATCACCGGCATGAAGCATGCGCAAGCAAAAGAATGGTACGCGAAATCCGATATTATCATCGATCAGATCATGATCGGTGCGACCGGTGTTTTAACCCTAGAGGCCTGGGCCTTGGGCAAGCCTTGCGTGGTTTATTTGCGCGAGGATCTGTTTAAGGATTTTTACAAATGCTCGGAGTTGCCTATCGCCAACGCCACCCCCGATACGATCAAGGATCAGTTGCGAAAGCTGATCAAGGATTATGAATGGCGGCAGGATTTGTCAAAAAGGGGCCGCAAAACTGTCGAGCGGTTTCACGATGCGGATAAAGTTGTCAAGAAATTCATCATGACATACGAAGGCATGATGAAGCGGAAACCGGTGATCCCGAAGGGCACAAAGGATGTGGATTATTTGCAGGCACAAGCGGAGGCTTCGCAACGGTTAAGTGTTTTGAACAATGTCAAAACCAGACAGGTTGCGAAGTTAAATCTGGATTTGAAAAATGCAAAAGTAGTGGATACCGCTGATTTGGCACAACGGATGAGCGGCCCAGAAAAGCTTGATCTGATCGGCAAAATTCTACCCGCCGCGATCTCCAAACCTATCAGTTGGGGCTATGCGCTGAAAAAGACGGTGAAGCCTGGCAAGGTTAAGCCGGTCAAAGATGCGGGCTAAGCATGGCGGGGTTTTCGGTTATCATTCCCACTTGCAATAGACAGGCTGAAACTGACCGGGCGGTGAAGTCGGTGTTGTCGCAAACCGAATTGCCTGACGAGATTATCGTTGTTGATGACGGATCAAAGCCTGCATATCAACCGCCTGACAGGCGCGTTAAACTGATCCGGCATCACAAAACCAAAGGTGCCGGGGCGGCGCGCAATTCGGGGATCAAAGCGGCCAACGGGCAATGGCTTGGGTTTTTGGACAGTGATGATCTTTGGCATCAAGACAGGCTTGCCAACATTAAACCGTATCTTTTACAAATGCAGACCCCGACCGAGGTGTTGGGCTGCGGCTTCCATTATATCGACAAACACAAGGGAACTGATCGGGGGGTCATTCCCAAGGGGGCGGAAACTTTGGTTCGGTTTGCCTCCGGATGCTGGTTCAACCCCGGGTCGTGTATGGTTGTCCGACGACAGGTTTTTACCGATGTCGGGTTCTATTGCGAAACCCTTGAGCGGCTTGAGGACTATGAATGGTTTTTACGGCTGGCACGCGCTGGCGGGCGCCTGGTTGTGGCCCCTGCGGTTCTGGTTGACATCAACAAAGGGGCGCGCCCCAAGCCGGATGTTATCCTTCGCAGTTTGGAGGTGCTGGATAAAACGGTAAAGGCACTTTCTGCGCCCGCACAGGCAAAATCCCGGGCTTTTTTGGCGCTGGAACTGGCCTCGGCCTATTGGTATTCTGGGGCGTATTTGCGGGCGTGCCGCGCTTTGCTGGTGTCCTGGTGTCATGCGCCAAGATTGCGCCTGCAACCGGTTGCCTGAGGCTTAGTAATTCAAGATATACCGGTGAAAGCGGTTCAAGAATAAAATGCCTAGGTTCAAGGTGATGAGACTAATCAAAATAACATACGGGGCAGAAGTATAGGACGAGTCGTAAGCGGGGTAAAATCCGCTGCGCATAATCCCGACTATATGAATGATCGGATTATACCATAAGTACGAGCGATAAGGTTCGGGTATCCGCTCGAACAAAAACAGCACAGCAGAGAGAATAAACAAAGGTCTGTTCAGAACCGCCCAAAGCCGTTCCCAAAGCGGGAAAACCGAGAACAGAAAACAGTTCAAACAGCCGATGCCAAGCCCCAGAAGTGCGGCAAGGGTCAGGCTTAGGATGATGGGCGGGAAATTCAGAATGGTCTTTGTATCATAGATCAGATTGATGCCGGTAATGATGATGACAAAAACAATGATGTGCACCAGAAAGTTAAGAATGAAGCGGGCGAAAATAGCATCGACAAACGTAATGGCCGGATAAAACAGCAACTGGCGTGAAAACCTTACACGCATATTCTCCAAACAGATGTTACCGACTGCTATGGCTCGCTCTACACGCACAGCATTTCATGGGCACTACACGGATTTAATGAAGGTAAAACAAACCGTAGAAAATCTCTCCTTGGCAATAAGATCGATCAACATATTCAAAACAGCCGACACGGGCAAACCAACGGTATAGTGCAAGGATCCGTGCTCATGGACATTATTGCAGAGCTCGTGTTGGGCTTTGTCGATTGTGAGATTTCTAAGAAACTGAAGAAATTAAAGTTAGATAAAAGTCTTCGAATTCTGCGTTACCGGGATGATTACCGTATCTTTGCACAAAACGATAGCAATACCGAGATTGCTCTAAAAGCAGTAAGTGACAGCCTTCGCATTGTAGGAATGAAACTTGGCTCAGCAAAGACCTCATCGAGCACAAATATTGTCGAGGCGGCCATCAAGCCAGAAAAATTGGCAGCCATTCAACTAGCTGATATGGATATCCAACAAGCGAAAACCATGCAAAAGCAGTTACTGCGCCTTCATGCTTTTGCCCGTAAGTACCCGAACAGCGGTGCACTGAACAGATTAGCGAGTGATGCTTTTGAGAAGATTAGGACAATAACCAGGGCGCCAAATGATATAGCGGTTCAAATTGCAATTGTAGCCGACATAGCAGCCATCTCCCCGCAAGCATTTCCAGCGTTATCTGGTGTATTAGCAAAACTCATTTCCCTCGCCCCCGACTGTGATAGATCTGATCTGTGGTCGAAAGTGGCGGCCAAGATGAGAGCAATCCCTTACAATGGATATATGGAAATCTGGTTACAAAGAGTAACGCAAGCAAAAGGATTAGATTTAGACTTTAAGAGCGATGAGGCAATTTGCGGGATTGTCGACGGTAATGATTTGGCATTGTGGAACAATAGCTGGATCGATGAAGGCCCACTCTTGGATGCACTTGCAGTTAAACGGCTAAAAGTTGGCGTTCCCGAAGATTTTGAGGGAATATCCGAAACTCTGTGTATGGGGTTTAGCCCATGCGGTTAAAACGGTTCATTTATTAAACCGTTCTGAATATAGAATAGCAAATTGATT
>JASFZB010000003.1:0-37979 GCA_045046705.1 Rhodobacterales bacterium
TATTTTCTTGATCGCATTGGCCATGTTTTCAATCGCAATGCTTAAAAAGCCTTCGGCAACTTCGTGCGGGGTCTTACCGTCGCCGATTTTTGCTGCAAGAGTTTTGAATTTTTCTTCAACGATATTAACATCTAACGCCATGTCTTGATCGGGGCCAAAGATTTTCGGGAAGTTTTCCGGCTTCAGCTTGCCCAACATCACATTGGCATCCGTCACCGTCAGCGGCCCGCCGCGGCGATAACTTGCCGGCCCGGGATCAGCCCCGGCACTGTCCGGCCCTACGGAAAATTTCGAGCCGTCATAATGCAGGATCGAGCCACCCCCCGCCGCGACAGTGTGAATATTCATCATTGGCGCACGCATCCGCACCCCCGCCACCTCGGTCTCGTATGAGCGTTCCAACGTGCCATTATAGTGCGAAACATCCGTCGATGTGCCGCCCATATCAAAGCCGATGATCTTGTCAAAACCTGCCAACTCACTAGTTTTTGTCGCCCCCACAACCCCGCCAGCGGGCCCCGACAGGATCGCGTCCTTACCCTGAAACCGGTCGGCGGCGGTCAATCCCCCGTTCGACATCATGAACATCAGCTTGGTGCCGCTCGCGTCAAGCCCCTCCAGTTCGCCCGCCACCTGCGCCACATAGCGCGACAGGATCGGGGTTAGATAGGCATCCACCACAGTGGTGTCCCCGCGCCCGACGAATTTCATCAGGGGGGATATTTTGTGGCTGACAGAGATTTGGGTGAACCCGATATTGGCGGCAATTTCTTCGGCTTGCAGTTCATGTTCAGGGTACGCGTAGGCGTGCATGAAAACGATTGCAACAGAACGGTAGCCGTTTGCAAAAAGCTTTGAAAGGGCTGCGCGGGTTTCTTCCTGATCCAGCGGTTTTTCCACCGTCCCGTCCGCCCGCAACCGTTCATCCACTTCCTTCACTGCCGAATACAACTGTTCCGGCTTGATGATTTCCTTAGCAAAAATATCCTTGCGCGCCTGATATCCGATGGCCAAAGCATCGCGAAAACCGCGCGTGGCCAGCAATGCAGTCTGTTCGCCTTTGCGTTCCAACAGCGCGTTGGTGGCAACGGTCGTGCCCATCTTTATGGATGCAATTTCCGACGCCGGAATAGGCACCCCCGCTGCAATTCCCATCAGATCGCGCATGCCTTGAATGGCAGCATCTTTATAGGCTTCGGGATTTTCCGACAGCAGCTTATGGGTGATAATTTCGCCCATAGGATTACGCGCGGCAATATCGGTAAAGGTGCCGCCACGATCAACCCAGAAATCCCACTTGCCCATCGTCTAATCCTTCATGTTCCGTTTGTCGGAAATGAGCAGGTTCACGCAAAAAGATCAATCGGTTTTTAGCGGTCGAGCCAGCTTGCATCCATAGCCTCTATTGAAGCGGAGCCGTGCAGAATGGTTTGCGCCAAAGATGCCACACGCGGCAAGCTGTGGGTGGCGAAAACATCGGCATGGGCTATTTTGGCTTTAAGAAAATCCGTGTTCCAGTTACCGGTTTCCATCTGCGCCACAGCGGCGCGTTTGTTCTTTAATGCCATCCAGCCGCCTGTCAGATTACCCAGCATCATCAAGTAAGGCACAGAAACAGCGGCGGCTTCACGGACGGACATGCCGCCTGTCAGAATATGATCTAATGCGGTTTCTGCTTGGCCGATTGCATCCAGCAAGGTTTCATCGGCATCCTCTTTAATGTCGGCAATCAGGCCGCGTACCGCCACGCCTTGATCGCGCAGGGTTTTGCGAAACATCAGGTCGTTGGCCTGTATCGCCGTAGTGCCTTCATAAATCGGCAGGATACGCGCGTCGCGCAAATGTTGCGCCGCTCCGGTTTCCTCGATAAAGCCCATACCGCCATGCACCTGAATACCGTCGGAGGCGATACTGATCGCGCGTTCCGTCATCCAGCCCTTGATGATCGGCACCATCAGCTCGGCACGGGTCTGCCAAGCGGTTTTTGCATCGCCCGTATCGTAATGCCCGTGATCCAGTGCCACCGCACCGTATAGATACAAAGGCCGCATCGCCTCGATTTCGGCGCGCATTGTCGCCAGCAGGCGCATCACGTCGGGGTGGTGAATAATCGCATCCCCAGCCTTGCCCTCAAGCGGCGTTCCCTGAATGCGTTCCTGCGCATAGGACAGTGCCTGATAATAGGCGCGGCTGGAAATCGACAGGCCTTGGATACCAACACCGAACCGCGCGTGGTTCATCATGTTGAACATGATGTTCAGGCCCTGGTTTTCTGCCCCCACCAGATAGCCGATTGCGCCACCGTCTTCGCCGAATTGCAACACCGCTGTGGGCGAGCCGTTGATGCCCAGTTTATGTTCGATGGACACGCATTTCACATCGTTGCGCGCGCCAAGGCTGCCGTCTTCGTTGACCAGAAACTTCGGCACAATAAAGACCGAAATACCCTTCACACCAACAGGCGCATCAGGGGTGCGGGCCAAAACCAGATGCACGATATTTTCGGCCATATCGTGCTCGCCGTAAGTGATGAATATCTTCTGGCCCTTGATCCGGTAATGATCACCCTCGGGCACCGCCTGCGTCTTGATCGCGGCCAGGTCGGTGCCTGCCTGACTTTCCGTCAGGTTCATCGTTCCCGTCCAGCGGCCTTCCGCCATTGGCGGGATGAACATCTTCTTTTGTGCCTCCGAAGCCGAGGTTTGCAAAGCGTGTATCAGCCCTTCGGTCAGCAAATGACACAGCGCAAAGCCCATGTTCGCGGAATGCCACATCTCGCGGGTTGCAGCACTCAGGATCGCGGGCATGTTCTGGCCACCGTATTCTTCCGCCGTGCCGATCCCCGTCCAACCACCTTCGCCCATGGCCTTGAACGCACCCGAAAAACCCTTGGGTGTCGTGACCGTATTGTCTGCATGCCAAGTGGAACCTTCATCGCCTGACTTGTTCAACGGTGCAATCACCTCGGTTGCAAGCTTGGCCGCTTCCGACAAAACCGCATCACATATTTCGGTGTCATATTCTGCAAATGGCGCAAGGTCGGTAACCTTGTCCAATCCAACCACATGTTGAATAGCAAAGCGGATGTCAGTTTCGTCAGCGTTATACATTATAGCCTCGTTGCAAAGTTCAGTCAGTGTTAAACTACTATGTCATTTACCGGTTTGTCGCCCGTTACTTGGCGTCACGCTTTGATCTTATAGGGTATCCAAACCATAAATGTCGCCCCTGTTTCTGACGGAATAAACGTAACATCACCACCAAGGTTTCGCATGATCTCGGCGCAAATAGACAGGCCCAGCCCAACCCCGCTGGTAGAGCCGCCCGAGGATAATTTCGAGAATTTCTCGAAGATCGTTTCGCGATCAGCATCGGAAATTCCGGGGCCATTGTCGGCAACCCTGATCGCAATACCATCCAATGTTTCCTCTACATCCAGACTTATGACGGGTTTTGGTTTATCGTTATATTTAATCGCGTTTGAAATCAGGTTGATGAAAACTTGCGTCAACCGGTCGGCATCTGTCACCAATGTTATTTCCGAACATCGTTCAGACACCCTGATCTCGGCCTGTGCGGCATCAAAAGAGGCTTGGCTTGCGATGATTGATTGCTGCAACAATTCGCCTAGATTTTTACGTTCTAAACTCAACCGTACCTTACCACTTTCCAGAAAGCTTAAATCCAGAATATCATCCAGAATGCGGGTCAAGCGCTGACTTTCATTGTTGATAATCGCTGAAAACCGTGCGAATTGTTCGCGGTCTATTGCGCCGTCATCCATCAGAATAGCCGAAAACGACCTGATTGATGTCATCGGCGTACGCAGCTCATGGCTGACCTGACTTAAAAAATCGTCCTTTTGTTCGCTTAGCTTGGTCAACTTGTTGTTGGCGCGGCGTAATTGTTTTGCGGTTGCGGCCAGCTCTTTTGATTGTTTTTCAAGCCGCGCGGAATATTCCATGATCTGCGCGGTTTCATCGGCCACAGCGATCAGCTCTTCCACCGAAACGGTTTCGCGCCCCGAAATCTGACCCATCATAGCATGCGCCGTAGCCGCCCCGACCGAACCAGAAAATTCTCGCTCAAGGGCGGTAATAAATTCTGATGTCGGGTCGGGCAGGCCGTAATGCTTGCCTTGCTCTTTGGCCTTGTTCTCAAATAGGCGGGCCGCCTGTTCCCGTCCTAAAATACGTTGCGCCAAAATAAACAAATCATCCGAGGTCGAAATTTGACTGGGCATATACTGTTGCGAAGAGCGCCCGAAAACATTGATAAATTGCAAAGCCTGAATAATTTCCAAAGGCCGCGGCGTACTTGCCAGTGACACCGATATGAAAGCCAGCACATTGAAGGACATCGACCAAAAAACCGCATGCACCAGCGGGTCGGCGATATGCACGCCAAACAGGGCTTGAGGCCGTAAATAGGACAGGCCGAAAAGTCCAAATTCAAGGGTTTCTTTCGACAGGATAAAACTACCGTCAAAGCTTGGCAAAAACAACGTATAGGCCCAAACTGTAAAGCCCAACAAAATTCCGGCCAAAGCCCCCGAACGTGATGCATTGCGCCAGAACAAGCCTAAAAATAAAGCGGGCAATACCTGTGCCACACCCAAAAATGCGATCAACCCGATCGAGGCCAATGCCGCGGTGTTGCCGGTAAAGCTGTAGTAGGAATAACCCAGTCCCAGAATACCCACGATACTAATGCGCCGGCTTCTTAGCAAAATCGAGCGCACATCGTCACTTTCGGGATTACGCGCCTTGGTGCGGCGCAGCCAAAGCGGCAAGACAATGTGATTGGACACCATTGTGGACAGGGCAATGGCGGCCACGATCACCATCGATGTCGCCGACGAAAAACCGCCCAGGAATGCCAATGCCGCCAAGCCGTCATGACCCAGTGCCAAAGGAACTGTAACAACGAACAGATCGGGATTGGAGCCCGCAGGCAGTATCTGCAAGCCGACAACCGCTATTGGCACAACAAACAGGCACATCAGGAACAAATACAGCGGAAACGCCCAACTTGCCGTAGCCAAGTGCTTTTCGGCACTATTTTCAACCACGATGACCTGAAACATACGCGGCAGACAAATAATCGCCGCCGCAGACAAAAACGTCAACGTCACCCAGCGCGGCGTAAACGTTCCTGCGGTTTTTGGTAATATTTCCCCCGCATTAGCCAAAATATCCGATGGGCCGTCCGCCACGAACCAAACCACGAAAATACCCACGCTTAGCAAAGCTATAAGTTTGACAATAGCCTCCAGCGCAATCGCCGTGACCACGCCATGATGGCGCTCATTGGCATCCAGATTACGGGTGCCGAAAACCACCGTAAACGCCGCCAGTCCCATAGCGATCAACAACGCGGTAATCGCCGGAGACGGCGCATTCGCATTGTCCCGGGTAAATACCGCAAAGCTTAGCGTCAGGGATTGCAGTTGCAGCGCAATATAAGGGGTCGAGCCGATCACCGCCAGCAAAGTTACCACCACCGCCAAAAGATTGCTTTTGCCGTAGCGCGATGAGATCAGATCGGCAATCGAGGTAATGCGTTGGGTATTTCCGATGCGCACCAGTTTGCGCAAAAACCACCACCAGCCGATAAAAACCAGCGTCGGGCCCAGATAAATCGTTAGAAACTCCAACCCGTTTCGCGCCGCCGACCCAACCGCCCCGTAAAATGTCCACGCGGTACAATAGACAGAGATCGAAAGCGTATAGACGGCGGGAGAATGCAAAAACGTCATTTTACCGTTTTGCGCCCACTGTTCGGCCAGCCCCGCCACCATAAACAATACAGTGACATAGATCAGACAGATGGAAACAAGAAGATTGAACGACAGCATTATTTGTCCCGTAACTCCGGGATTAACGTATGCGACAAAATCAAGGCAGCAAAGATCAAAACCGCCCAGACCCCGAAGATAAACAATAATGAACCGGTCAAGGACGGTGTTTCCCCGCTTGTGCTGAAAATTTTGTGCATCGGCGTCAAAAACAGGATGATGCCGATCACCGGAAGTAAAAGGGCTATATCGCGAGCCTTGCGGCTGCGCCTGACCTTTTTGTCAACGGATTCAAAAGACGCTTTCTGTGTCATCGTTCCAGCAACCCCAAAACGTTTTTAATAATATCTTTATTGGAAAACGGCTTGGTCATAAACAGACTAACACCGGCCTGTTCTGCCGCAATACGATCTTTGTTCTGCCCCTTGGCTGTCAGCATCAGAACCGGCAATTTGGCAAAATCATCGATTGCCCGCAGTTCTTCCAGAATTTGCATGCCGCTTTTACCCGGCAACATCATATCAAGGATCACCAAATCCGGTCGCGTGGCTTGAACATGCTGGACACAGCCTTCGCCATCCGCGAAAACGGATACTTTCAAGCCTTTGCGTTTCAACAAAAACGACAGGGCCTCGACGATAAAAGGTTCGTCCTCAACGATTAAAACTGATTTCGACACGCATACTCCTCCCTAAAACATGCGGCATTTCCAGGTCTCTCCCAAGACCCTGTAACCTTATTGTAGCAGATATTTCGCTCTGCGGGCTTCACAATTGTCGCGGGGGCATACAGAACATTGCAGCCCTACAGCTAGGTTCGGTTGTACTGCTATTTCCGGTTTTGGCAAAAACATTTCATAATCGGGGGTGAATGCCATGATGGCGGTGGTGCGTGCCGGCAGCCCGATACTGTTATGCCCGACATATTGTGCCAGTGAATAAGTCAAAAAACGCTCTCCCGTTGGTGTGTTGATAAAGGCTTTGATCGGCAGCAACGGGTGGCTAAGGCTGCGATATATCGGCCATAACGGGCAGGCACTGCCAAAGCGGGGCAAAGAGAGCGTCGGCAGTTGTTTGCGAAAAATAACCGCCCCCGAGCCGTCACATTCCATAATGCCGAAACGCGGAATGTCATCACCTTTCGGCAAATGCCCCAAACGCCGCAAGACCAGACTTAACGGAATATTCAGTTTGCTCGACAAAGCAACGGGATCATATCTTATGGTTTTTGCGGATTGCAGAAAACCCTCTATCGGCATCTTCTGTGCAAGGGCTCTATACGCCGTCAAGCCCCTGATCGCAGCTTCCTCATCCGCTTTTGGCAGCTTCAAACGGGCTACATAGTCAACCGGTGATATGAAATTATTTTCCAGCTCAGGGATGAAATAATCGTTTTGTTCAAAAAGAACTTCTATCGGGGCGCTATCTTTTTGAGCACCGTCCACCTGGGTGCTTGGCTCGAAATGTTGCAACATATCCGTGGCGGTCTGGGCCAGCCTTTGGGCCTCGCTCAACAGGTTCGACAAGAAATGCTGTTTCATATCTTCGGGGATATCATCTTCTTCAGACAGGATTTCAGCGGTGGATCTAATAGTTGTGATATTTGATAACAACAAATGCATGGCTTCCGAAAAAAACGGATCACTATTCATCTGGTCAGTGACCGCCTGAAGCGTTTCGTTCTGCATTTTTGCGCGGTCGAACTGCCGGCCTATTAGACGCGCAAAACCGTGGAACCGCGCGATAAATTCTTCCGCCCGCCCGACTTCACACGCCACTGTCGGGTCCATAGCTGCGGCCTGCCTTACGCGCCCGACAAGCGCCTGATCCGCGCCCTCGCTTAAACTGTGCGGATCAACCTCCAAAACCCGGGCCAAAGACAACAATGTCTTGCCGCCGATTCCCCGTCGGTTATGTTCGATCAGGTTTAAATAGGATGCAGAAATTCCCGCTTCTTTTGCCAACATTGTCTGGCTGATTTTCTTGGCCCGCCGATTTTCACGAATTCGGGTTCCAAGCAAGGTCCGCGACATATCTGTTTCCCATTCATATTAAACAAAAATAACCTTGAAAGTAAATATATTTACATTTCACATACATGTAAATATAAATTATTTACATAATAAACCTGTAAAAACAGTTAGTTATTGTAATTATTACTATTCATTCTATCCTAAGCCTGTCGATAGACACTGGTGCGGCGTTCTGGGAGGAGCAGATCGTACCAGAACATGGGAGGAACTCTATGTCCAAATTTACAAGACGTGGCTTGCTTAAATCCGGTGCCGTTATGGGTGCCGGGATGGCGATGCCCACATTAATCACAAGCCCTGCTGCTGCGTATACCAACGAGCCAACAGGCGGTTCAGTCACACTGGGCTTTAACGTGCCACAAGTCGGGCCATATGCGGATGAAGGGGCTGATGAGCTTCGCGCATATAAACTGGCTGTGGAGCATTTGAATGGCGGCGGCGACGGCGGCATGCTCAATACGTTCACATCAAAAGAGCTGAAGGGTAACGGTATTCTTGGCAAGAAAGTTGAATTTGTAACAGGCGACACACAGACAAAATCTGATGCGGCGCGTGCTTCTGCAAAATCAATGATCGAAAAAGACGGTGCCGTTATGATTACCGGCGGCTCTTCTTCAGGTGTGGCGATTGCAACCCAAGGTCTGTGTCAAGAAGCCGGAATTATCTTTATGGCTGGTTTAACGCACTCGAATGACACCACAGGCAAAGACAAGAAAGCCAACGGTTTCCGTCACTTCTTCAACGCCTATATGTCCGGTGCCGCTTTGGCACCTGTGTTGGCCAATGCTTACGGTAAAGACCGTAAAGCTTACCATTTGACAGCCGATTACACATGGGGCTGGACACAGCAAGCATCCATGGTTCAAGCAACCGAAGGCATTGGTTGGGAAACGGTCAAGACTGTGTTGACACCGCTTGCGACAACAGACTTCTCGTCTTATATCGCACCTGTGTTGAACTCCGGTGCCGATGTTTTGATCCTGAACCACTACGGCGGAAACATGGTCAACTCGTTGACATCCGCTGTTGAGTTTGGTCTGCGTGACAAAATGGTCAACGGCAAGCAATTTGAAATTGTTGTTCCATTGTACTCCGAGCTGATGGCCAAAGGGGCCGGCGCCAACATCAAAGGTGTGTTCGGGTCAACCAACTGGTCATGGACACTTGGCGATGAAGGCACGAAAGCTTTCGTTAAATCGTTTGGTGAAAAATATGGCTTCCCGCCATCAGGTGCGGCACAAACCTGTTACGCACAAACTCTGCTTTATGCGGATGCTTGTCAGCGTGCCGGCACGTTCAACCCTTGTGGTGTTGGCGCGGCTTTGGAAGGCTACGAGTTTGACGGTCTGGGAAATGGCCCAACACTTTACCGCGCAGCAGATCACCAGTGCTTCAAAGATGTGCTTGTGATGAAAGGTAAAGAAAACCCTGACAACGAATATGACGCTTTGGAAATCGTGGAAGTTACGCCACGCGCCCAAGTCGAATATGCGCCGGATAACCCCATGTTTGCGGGCGGTTCCTTGGGTAAATGTAACCCGGGCGCTTAATTTATAACGCTTTGGGCCGCGCCTGTTCGGGGGCGGCCCTATCTTCGTAGAATGCCGTCATGGATGGCACACACTAATTTCGAATATAGGAACCGAATATGGATCAGGTTGTCTTGCAACTACTGAATGGTCTGGACAAAGGCAGTGCTTATGCGCTTATCGCTTTGGGCCTTACACTTATTTTCGGTACTCTGGGTGTTGTGAACTTCGCCCATGGTGCCCTGTTTATGGTCGGGGCTTTTTGCGCCGTAACCTTTAGCAAAATCCTGAACATCTCGGCAATTACATTAGATCCTGTAAAAACCAATTTTCTGGGTAAACCGCTCGAGATTAAAACCCCTTATGTCGTTCACTGGTTTGGCGAGACCACAGGGGCTTTCATAATCGACTGGGCGGTTCCGCTGTCTATCCTGTTTGCTATTCCCGTTATGCTGTTGATCGGTTTTGTCATGGAACGCGGCCTGATCAAGCATTTTTATCACCGCCCCCACGCGGATCAAATTCTGGTCACCTTCGGGCTTGCGATTGTTTTGGGTGAAATCATCAAAGCCACTTACGGCGCAAACCCGATTCCAACACCTGCCCCTAGTGTTTTTCGCGGCTCTTATGATTTCGGTGTGTTGTTGGGAATGGAACCAAACAATGTTATCTACCCATTTTGGCGTCTGGTTTATTTCAGCTTTTCCACCGTCATCATCGCCGCTATATTTGCCTTTCTTCGATTTACCACCTTCGGGATGGTTGTGCGCGCAGGTATGGCAGACCGTGAAACAGTGGGGTTGTTGGGGATCAATATCGATAAACGCTTTACCTTCATGTTTGCCGTAGCGGCCACTGTGGCAGGCTTGGCAGGCGTTATGTACACGCCGATCAATTCACCGAATTACAACATGGGAATGGACTTTCTTGTGCTCAGCTTCGTCGTCGTCGTTGTCGGCGGCATGGGCAGCCTGCCGGGTGCGGTTTTGGCAGGCTTCATGCTGGGTATTCTGGAAAGTTTTGCCTCTATGAATCAGGTAAAACACTTCTTTGAACTGCTTTACTTACCGTCGATCGACCAAATTGTAATCTACCTAGTCGCTATTATTGTGCTTTTGGTCAGACCGCGCGGTTTGATGGGTCGCGCCGGCGTGATGGAGGACTAAATGAACACCTTGTCTAAAAACGATAAAACACTGCTTTTGTTTGTGGCTCTGGTCACATTGCTGGCACCATTTATCCTGAACCCGTTTCCTGCGGAAAGTGCCATGGCGCAGTTCAATGCAGGCTACCCCGACCTTATGCAACGATTTGCCATTTACGGCATTCTGGTGATCGGATTCAACATCCTGTTTGGCCTTACGGGGTATCTATCCTTTGGGCACGCTGCATTCTTGGGTGTGGGATCTTATTCCGCCGTATGGATGATGAAACTTTTATCAATGAATATCATTCCGGGAATAATATTAGCGGTTATAGTCGCCGGTCTGTTTTCACTGTTTATCGGCTATATTTCCTTACGAAGATCGGGGATTTACTTTTCAATCCTGACACTGGCCTTTGCACAGATGAGCTACTCTTTGGCCTATTCCGTCCTGACGCCCATAACGAACGGCGAAACCGGGCTGCAAATCAGACTGCAAGACCCGCGCATTCTGGATGCGGCCAACACAACAGGCAACCTGCCCGTTACCGATTTATTCGGCCTGGAGATGCGCAATACATTCACTTGGGATGTTGCCGGTTGGGTGTTTCAGTTCAATGTAGGGTATTACGTTTGTGCCGCATTTTTACTGCTGGCATTCTACCTGTCTATCCGCATTTTCCGCTCTCCCTTCGGCCTGATGCTGCGGGCAATTAAAACCAACCAGACACGGCTGAACTATACCGGCCTAAGTTCGCGCCCCTACACGCTGGCCGCATTTGTTATCTCGGGCATGTATGCAGGGCTTGCAGGCGGACTTTTGGCTGCAATGGACCCTCTGGCAGGTGCGGAACGCATGCAATGGACGGCGTCGGGCGAGATTGTCTTGATGACCATTCTGGGCGGTTCTGGCACATTGCTTGGCCCTATCCTGGGCGCAGGCTTTATCAAATACCTTGAAAACATCTTCTCGAAGATCAATGAAACCGTTTTACATAGCTGGTTTTCATCCCTGCCCGATGGGCTGAACGATGCCATCGTATGGGTCTTGCACTTCTTTGTTGGCAAAGGCTGGCACCTGACCCTTGGCCTGTTGTTCATGTTGATCGTGACCTTCCTGCCCGGTGGCCTGATGGAAGGCTGGAGACGTATCATGACGAAAATAAAAGGCACAAAAAGCGATGGTGATAGCCCTTCACCAACCGTAGCCTCGACACCGGCCGAATAGGAGTAACACTATGGGAATTCTAGAAGTTCAAAATGTGAACAAAAGCTTCGGCGGCCTGAAAGCGTTGCAAAACGTCAACCTGAATATTGAAGAAGGCACTATTCACGCCATCATCGGCCCCAACGGGGCGGGTAAATCGACCCTGCTAAACTGCTTTGTCGGCAAACTGATCCCCGACACAGGTACAGTGATCTTTGACGGGCACTCGTTACTGGGGCGCAAACCGCACGAGATTAACCAGATCGGGGTCAGCCGCGTGTTTCAAACGCCCGAAATTTTCAGTGACCTGACCGTCACCGAAAATGTCCTGATCCCGTGTTTTGCCAAACGCGACGGGGCCTTCACCCTGAACGCCATGTCGCGGGTAAAAGGTCAAACAGATGTGCGTGAAAAAGCCGAACAAATGCTGATTGATGTCAACATGCAGGACAAAAAGGATATGCTAGCATCCTCACTTTCACGCGGCGACAAACGCCGTCTGGAAATGGCCATGTGCTTGTCGCAAGACCCAAAACTGCTGCTGCTGGATGAGCCAACGGCAGGTATGGCGCGGGCCGATACCAACAACACCATTGAGCTATTGGCTGAAATTCAAGACAGACGGCACATAACCATGGCGGTGATCGAACATGACATGCACGTTGTGTTCTCGCTGGCACAAAAAATAAGCGTACTTGCGCAAGGCACCGTAATCGTCGAAGATTTACCTGAAAATATCAAAGGCCACCCGAAAGTGCAGGAAGCATATTTGGGAGTGGCCACCTAATGTTGGATACATCGGCTATGACACTCGAAAAAAATGCAAATCAGGCGGCTACAGCACCTGCCTATTTTTCAGCGTATGATATTCACGCCTATTACGGTGAAAGCTATATCGTCCAAGGCGTCAGTATGAATGTACACGAAGGTGAAATTCTGGCCCTTTTGGGGCGTAACGGAGCGGGTAAGACCTCGACTTTACGGGCCATGGCGCGACTGGATGATCCAGCACTGGTAAAAGGCGAAGTTTGGCTTGATCACCAAGCATTGCACTGCATGAAATCCTATCAGGCGGCACAAGCCGGTATTGCTTTGGTGCCCGAAGACCGCCGCATCATTCAGGGGCTAACGGTTGAAGAAAACATCCAGCTTGCACAAATCGCGCCCCCTATTGGCTGGTCGCTTGAACGCATTTACGATCTGTTCCCGCGTTTGGGCGAACGGCGCAAACAGGAAGGCACAACGCTTTCGGGCGGCGAGCAACAAATGCTGGCAATAGGCCGCGCCCTGGCCCGCGACATCAAACTGCTTCTGCTTGATGAACCCTATGAGGGTCTGGCCCCGGTGGTCGTTCAGGAAATTGAAAAGACCCTGCACTTGATCCGCGAACAGGGGATCACCACGATTATTGTTGAACAAAATGCCGTTGCCGCACTGAATCTGGCCGACCGCGCCATCATTCTGGACACCGGTCAGGTTGTCTTTGACGGCACCGCCAAAGAAGTTCTGGATAACGTCGAGCTGCGGCACGAATATCTGGCAATTTAAAGGATTGCAAATTTTTGACTGAATTCAAGAGGACACCATGACTGATAAAACCTACCCGCCATCAGCGGATTTTACCGCACACGCCCATGTGGATGCAGCGGCTTACCAAAAAATGTACACCGCTTCGATCTCTGATCCCGATACGTTCTGGGGCCAACACGGCAAACGTCTGGACTGGATCAAACCGTTTACCAAAGTCAAAAACACCACATTCGAATACCCGGATGTCAGCATAAAATGGTATGAAGACGGGGTTTTGAATGTCTGTGCAAACTGTGTGGATCGCCACCTGGAAACAAAGGGCGATCAAACCGCGATCATCTGGGAAAGCGATGAACCGGGCGGCGACGAGCACATCACCTATAAAAAACTGCACCAACATGTTTCCAAACTGGCCAACGTGTTCAAATCCTTGGGCGTTGGCAAAGGCGACCGCGTCATTCTTTACATGCCAATGATCCCGGAAGCCGCCTATGCCATGCTGGCCTGTACGCGGATCGGGGCAATACACTCGGTGGTTTTCGGCGGCTTCAGCCCCGATGCTTTGGCCAGCCGCATCAAGGATTGCAAGGCCAAACTGGTTATCACAGCGGATCAAGGCCCCCGTGGCGGCAGGGCCATCGGTCTAAAGAAAAACGTCGATGCCGCATTGGATATTTGCGGCGATGTCACCACTTTGGTTGTGGCCCGCACCGGCGGTGGCCCTGGTAACAAAGAAGGCCGCGACGTTGATTATGCAACCCTGATGGCCGTTGCCTCGGCTGATTGCCCGGTTGAACCGATGAATGCCGAAGACCCGCTGTTCATCCTTTATACATCTGGCTCTACCGGCACACCCAAAGGTGTTGTTCACACAACGGGCGGCTATCTGGTTTATTGCTCGATGACCCATAAATATGTGTTCGATTACCATGACGGCGATGTGTTCTGGTGTACCGCCGATGTCGGCTGGATCACCGGCCACAGCTATATCGTTTACGGACCGCTGGCTAACGGGGCGACAACCTTGATGTTCGAAGGCACGCCAACCTATCCGGATGCATCACGTTTCTGGCAGATTTGCGAAAAGCACAAAGTCAACCAGTTCTACACAGCCCCCACTGCGATCAGATCATTGATGGCAATGGGCGACGGGCCGGTAAACAAATGTGATTTATCCTCGCTGAAAGTTCTGGGAACCGTGGGCGAACCTATCAATCCCGAAGCATGGGTCTGGTATAACGAAGTCGTCGGCAAAGGCACACGCCCGATCGTCGATACCTGGTGGCAAACCGAAACCGGCGGCCACATGCTGACCCCGCTACCCGGGGCGATCCCGACCAAACCCGGATCGGCCACCAAACCGTTTTTCGGTGTTCAACCGGTTATTCTGGATGGCCAGACAGGTCAGGAAATCACCACCACCGTCGCCTCGGGCGTTTTGGCCATGAAAGACAGTTGGCCCGGTCAGATGCGTACAATTTACGGCGACCATAAACGCTTTGTGAAAACCTACTTTGAGCATTTCAAAGGGTATTACTTCACCGAAGACGGTTGCCGCCGCGATGAAGACGGCTACTACTGGATTACCGGACGCGTCGATGACGTGATCAACGTATCCGGCCACCGTATGGGAACTGCCGAAGTGGAAAGTGCATTGGTATCGCACCCCAGCGTCGCCGAGGCCGCCGTTGTCGGTTACCCGCATGCCATCAAAGGACAAGGCATTTACTGCTATGTCACCTTGAACCACGGGATTACCCCGACCGACGACCTGCGCTTGGAATTGCGCAATTGGGTACGCAAACAAATCGGCCCGATTGCATCGCCCGATTTGCTACAATGGGCACCCGGCCTGCCGAAAACCCGTTCCGGTAAAATCATGCGCCGTATTTTGCGCAAGATCGCCGAAAACGATTACGGATCGCTAGGCGATACATCGACTTTGGCAGAACCCGAAGTTGTCGACGATTTGATCGAAAATCGCCAAAACAGGTAATATTACACAAGACCCAACAAAAGGCCCGAAGCACTGCTTCGGGCCTTTTGTGTTCAGATTCAAATACTGCTTAAAGCGAAGCGTCCAGCTTGGCCAGAACCGCATCGCCCATCTGGCTTGTGGAAACAGGCGTGCCGCCATCCGACATCATCAAATCCGCCGTGCGAACCCCTTCGGACAAAACCGCCTCGACCGCATTTTCCAAACGTGCCGCTTCTTCGCCCTGATCGAAACTGTAGCGCAACGCCATGGCAAAGCTTAAAATACTGGCGCAAGGATTGGCCTTGCCCAGCCCCATAATATCAGGGGCCGAGCCGTGTACCGGCTCATACATCGCTTTGGGACGGCCATTTTCCATCGGGGCACCCAAGGATGCCGACGGTAACATGCCCAAGGACCCTGTCAGCATCGCGGCACAATCGGATAGAATGTCACCAAACAGATTATCGGTCAGGATCACATCGAACTGTTTCGGGGCACGCACCAGTTGCATCGCGCAATTGTCCGCGTACATATGGCTTAGCTCCACATCCGCATAATCCGCCGCGTGAACTTCCGTTACCACCTCGCGCCACAAAATACCGCTTTCCATCACATTGGCTTTTTCAACGGAACAAACCCTGTTGTCACGCTTGCGGGCCAACTCGAAGGCCGAGCGCGCCACGCGGTCAATTTCGCTTGTCGTATAACGCTGCGTGTTGATCCCGACCCGCTCGCCGTTTTCTATGAAAATACCGCGCGGCTCGCCGAAATACGACCCCGAGGTCAGTTCGCGCACAAACAAAATATCCAGACCTGCGATCAGCTCTTTTTTCAACGATGAAAAATCCGCCAGCGCGTCAAAACATTGTGCCGGACGCAAGTTGGCATATAAATCCATTTCCTTGCGCAGGCGTAAAAGTCCGCGTTCCGGTTTCACACTGAAATCAAGGTCGTCGTATTGCGGGCCGCCAACAGCCCCCAGTAAAACGGCATCCACCTCTTGCGCTTTGGCCATGGTATCATCGTGTAAGGGCGTTCCGTGTTTGTCATAAGCCGCCCCGCCGACCACATCTTCCGACACATCAAACGCCAAATCGCGTTTGTCAGCGTACCAGCCGATGATCCGTTGCACCTGATCCATAACTTCCGGCCCGATACCGTCGCCCGCTAAAATTAACAATGATGGCGTATTCATAGCGCAAATCCCTTTATCTGTTTTCCCAACGGGTAAAGCCCATGATTGATAGGGTCAAGGGAACAGGCGGATTTTAGTCTTAAAAGACGATTACATCGGCATCCAGTGGGTTTTGTTGGCGTGGGTCATCGCCACTTTAGCCAAGAAAATCGCACGCATCAGGAACGTCGCAGGCAGATAAACCCACAAAGCGATGAACCATGTAACGGCAATCGGCGGCAACTTTCCTGTCTCGGAAAACCATACTGTGAATAGATCTGCGGCTGTGGGCCCCAAAAGAGGGATCAGACAGGCGATCAGAAAACTTGCAAACGCAGAATTGGCAAGCCGCGTTTGCATACCTGTTGCGCCATAGGATTTATAGCTTGGCATATTATGCCACATGTTGAACCGGTCTCCGTCACAACGCCAGAGCCCCCCAAACACGGCAACAGCAAAAGTTATGATGGCAAACACACAGATCATCACGTTCAAAGCAATGGCCTGCGCAACCGCTTCGCGTAAAACAAGGTCGCTACCCGATAATGTTTTTGCAACAATTGTCACCGGGCTGAAAGAAAAGTTCGCCAGTGAAAATGCGTTTTTGGCAAAACTCGCCAGAACCCCTGTCAAAGGATGACCGCTTAACACGTTCGAGATCAGTTGTGCCGGCACCAATACAAACGATAGAAACATAAAGAACCGTATTCTGTTGTAGGGGGCAGCATCACGGAATTCGATAACAGACGGGGTCAAAAATCCGTATTCATAAATCACGAATACGGCTGCCACTGTTGCCACGATGCGGGTAAATTCCAATCCTGATTGTGTCACCCCGGGCAAGATGAATGCCGGCAACATAATCATTATTGCTACAAATACAGCCCTCACGGCTGCTCCTGTGAACCTTAAAAACACTGCCTCGTCCTCATTTTATAACTCCGCGTTGGAAGTTATTATTGGCCATTTCGCCTTATTGTTGCCCTAATTGTGTCGAAAATGCCTTATTCGTCAAGCTTTTTATATAAAAATGTTGAAATTCAACAAGTTTGCGTGCTTTCTTAATCATAAGAATATTAAAAAAGGCCGCTGTAAGGCGGCCTAAAATAGTTAAATATTTAGGAAAATCAAATCCAGGGCATCGCCTTTTCGTAGTTTTTCTCGAATGCGCCAATCTTTTCAACCTTTTGCATCGTCAGGCCAATGTCATCTAAGCCATTCAAAAGACAGTGTTTTTTAAAGGAATCAACTTCAAACGCATATTCTTCACCATCCGCCCCGGACACAGTTTGGTTTTTCAGGTCAATCGCAATACGCGCGTTTTCACCTTTTTTTGCATCTTCCATCAAAGCATCAACTGCTTCTTTGGGCAAAATCACCGGCAAAATCCCGTTTTTGAAACAGTTGCTGTAGAAAATATCCGCATAAGAGGTCGAGATCACCACTTTGATACCGAAATCCTTCAACGCCCAAGGCGCATGTTCACGCGATGAGCCGCAGCCAAAGTTATCGCCCGCCACCAGAATTTCCGCATGACGGTACGCAGGCTGGTTCAGTACGAAATCAGCGATTTCATTGCCGTCCTGATCATAACGCATCTCGTCAAACAGGTTTACCCCCAGACCGGAACGCTTGATGGTTTTCAAGAACTGCTTGGGGATGATCATATCGGTGTCGATATTGATTAAAGGCATCGGCGCCGCTACGCCCGATACATTTTCAAACTTTTCCATTATAAAGCTCCTTCAAACGTACGAATATCCGTCAAATGTCCGGTCACAGCCGCCGCCGCCGCCATTGCTGGCGAGACCAGATGTGTCCGTCCACCACGGCCCTGACGGCCTTCGAAATTCCGGTTTGATGTCGCGGCACAGCGCTCCCCCGGGGCCAGCTGATCAGGGTTCATTGCCAAACACATGGAACAGCCCGCCAAACGCCATTCAAAGCCCGCATTGATAAAAATTTCCGCCAGCCCTTCTTCTTCTGCTTGCGCACGCACAAGCCCCGAACCCGGCACGATCATCGCGCGGATACCGTCTTTGACCTTGTGCCCTTTCAGAACCGCAGCCGCCGCGCGCAAATCTTCAATCCGCCCGTTGGTGCAAGAGCCAATAAACACCGTATCTATTGCCACATCGGTCAGCTTCATACCCGCTTTAAGGCCCATGTACTCCAATGAGCGTTTCACCGCATCCACCTTGCCGCCTTCAAAGTCGCTTGGCGCCGGCACAACCGCATCAATCGGCAAAACATCCTCGGGTGATGTGCCCCAGGTCACGCTTGGCGCAATATCTTCGCCTTTAAGCGTCAGCACTTTATCAAAAAGCACATCCTCATCGGTAAATAACGTCGCCCAATAGGCCATGGCTTTATCCCAGTTGGCCCCGCTTGGGGCATGGGGGCGGCCCTTTACATAATCGAAAGTCTTTTGATCTGGCGCAATAATCCCGGCCCGCGCCCCGCCCTCGATCGCCATGTTACAGACGGTCATCCGGCCCTCCATGGACAGCTCTTCAATGGCCTGACCGCAATATTCGATCACATAACCGGTGCCCCCCGCAGTCCCGGTTGCCCCGATCACCGACATGGTAATGTCTTTTGCAGTCACACCGGGGCGCAAAGACCCGGTTATCTCGACCTTCATGTTTTTTGATTTTTTCTGTATCAGCGTCTGTGTCGCTAAAACATGCTCCACCTCGGATGTCCCGATACCGTGTGCCAACGCCCCGAACGCCCCGTGCGTGGCGGTGTGACTGTCGCCACAAACCACGGTCATCCCGGGCAACGTCCAACCTTGCTCAGGGCCAACAATATGCACGATGCCTTGGCGCACATCGGATACCGGGTAATAGTGTATACCAAAGTCACGTGCGTTCTTGTCCAATGCGTCCAACTGAATGCGGCTTTCTTCGTTATCAATCCCGTTCAAACGGTCCAGTGTTGTCGGTACGTTGTGATCCGGCACCGCGATGGTTTTTCCAGGCGCATGCACAGTGCGCCCCGCCATGCGCAAGCCCTCAAAGGCTTGCGGGCTGGTGACCTCGTGCACAAGATGGCGGTCAATATATAAAAGACATGTGCCGTCATCGGCTTCATCGGCCAGATGGGCATCCCAGATTTTATCATAGAGTGTTTTTGGTGCGGACATGTTTAACCTCCCGCGTATGGTTCAAGAGTTTTGCTTACAGTAACAGGATCGCCGCTCAAAATTTCGCCGTTAGCGAAAATTGCAGACCAAAGAATCGCCAAGGCAGGCGCATTCTATCATCCATGTCAAAAATAATTTCCATTGCATTCACCTATATGTGTTTGGTTTTGTTGGCAAGCACTGGAAATAATATCGCAGACACCCTAGCATGCCTGGAAAGGGAGCTAATAGCGCATGGATCCACTTGGCAAAACAGAGGTGCAAACCTCGGTGCAGGACTTGCTGGCAGAAATATATAAACTGGGCATAAGGCTGATACAGCCCTGGACGCTTTACCAGTTGATTATCATCCTTGGCCTTATCGTGCTTTGCACCCTGATTTCCCGCATCCTCACCCCCAAATGCGGGAAATGGTGTGAAGGTAAAACCGGCATTTACAAACAATTTTCAATCCTCTTTCTAAACATGCATCGGCATATGACGCTTGCGGTTTATATCCCCATTGCCTTTAGCGTTGTTGCTGTCATGCAAGCAACCACATGGCCAAGCCGCTCTTTTTTCATCGACCTATCGGCCAATTTGGCATTATTCTGGCTGCTGATTTCCGTCGTGGCATCGACAATTAAAAGCAACACGGTACGCTTCCTTGCGGTTTGGCTAGGCTGGATCATTGCAACCCTTCAAATAACAGGCTTTCTGGAACCGACTAAAAACCTGCTAGACAGCCTTGCCCTGCACATTGGCGAGACAAAACTCTCGGTTTTATCGGTGCTGATCGCGGTATTCTCGCTTTTTGCCCTCTTCACGGTGGCAAATCTGTTGGCAAAAACCGCATCCCGCAAAATCAACCGAATTGACGATATGTCGCCGTCGATCAAAGTGCTTCTGGCAAAAGCCATCCAAATCGGCCTATTCACAACGGCGTTTTTACTAAGCCTGAAAACTGTCGGCTTTGATCTTGGATCGCTTGCGGTTCTGTCGGGGGCCATCGGGCTGGGGATCGGGTTCGGTCTACAAAAAATCGTCTCCAACCTGATCTCGGGCATTATCATCCTGCTGGATAAATCCATCAAACCGGGCGACGTTATATCACTGAATGACACCTTCGGCTGGATCACCCAACTGGGTGCGCGCTATGCATCCGTCACCACGCGCGATGGCCGCGAACACCTGATCCCGAACGAGGACTTCATCACCTCTCAGGTCATCAACTGGTCGCATTCGTCCGATTTCGTTCGCCTGGATATATATTTCGGCGTCGATTATGACAGCGATCCGCACGAGGTAAAAAAACTGGCCGCCAAAGCCCCTTTAAGCGTCGAGCGCGTCGTCACCAACCCCGCCCCGATCTCGCATGTGGTCAATTTCGGCGATAGCTCGATTGATTTTATCCTGCGGTTCTGGATCCGCGACCCCAACAAAGGCCTGACCAATATTCGCGGCAACGTCTATTTGGCCCTGTGGGATACGCTGAAAGAAAACAACATCAATATCCCCTATCCACGGCGTGAAGTTACACTATTGGGAACCGGGGACATCGACCTTAAGCCGGCAAAGCCGGTTTCGGCAATCGACTAACTTACGCATCGGTAAACGGGTTCGGCGACAAAGCCTGATAAAGCGCAGCCGCAGGCCGAACCGACCCCACCAGCAGATCATTGCAATTGCGTTGCGCGTGGATCAGGTGTTTCTTGATCGTCGGATGTGCCGCATCCGCTACGCCAAAGCGCACCAACAGTGCCGCCATCGCACATTCCGAAGCCCGCGAGGCCCCGTCCTCTATTTTCAGGGCAATGCCGATGCCCTGTTCAGGAATAATCGCCGCAAACACGCCTTCGGCGCCGGTTTTGACCGCCACTTTACCGTCCATCGCCCGCATCAAATCAGTACAGGCGCGCGTTTCTCCTGCGACCAGCTCAGGATGTTTTCGCATCGCGGCAACCAAGCTTGTGGCCGCTTCTTCGCGCACCCGCCCCAAACCGCTAGGGTCAGCCATACGCGCCAAAGCGCGGGCGAACCCTTGCAGCGTCAAGACAAAATTCGGGGCCGAGCACCCGTCAATCGCATAGCCCTGTGTCGTTTCACCGGCCATTTCCTCAATCGCCGCTTTCGCCGCTTTTTGCACAGGATGGTCGATGTCGACATATTCGGAACCGCCGCCCAAATGTTTATTCAGTGTCAAAAAACCTGAATGCTTACCCGAACAATTGTTATGGGTCTGATCAAAACAGTGATCACCGCAAATCAGCTCTTTCAGGGCTTCGTCGTCTTCAGGCATATGGCCACCACAACGTAAATCCGCCTCATTCAGATCAAGCCCGTTCAACCAGGCACGCACCCGGTCCGTATGGATGTGTGCCCCATTGTGCGATGCACAGGACAGGGCCAGGTGTTCCGTCGTCAGGCCAAACCGCGCCGCCGCACCACTTTCCACAAGCGGCAGGGCTTGCAGCATTTTGCACGACGAGCGCGGCAAAATCACCATCTCGGGGTCCCCCCAAGAGGCCAGCAAGTCACCCTTTGCATTGCAAACCGCGATATGGCCACGGTGAACACATTCCAGAAAGTCGCCACGCCACACTTCTGCCACAATCTCCGGCTTTTTCATTGGTTTTTCCATTCCTATCGTCAAAAATCCGCCTATTTCAGGGGGTTCACACTATTCCCGCTGGCGTTCTGTGTGCATCTTATTCTAGTATAGCGCCACAACTTCAACACAATTCCGTCCTATTTTGTGGAATGAGGCATAATAAACACCAGCTTGGAGGCTGTAAGGCAGAATGAAAAGAGCAATAGCATTGACATGCGGCATAACCGCAGCGTTGTCCTTTAATCCCACAACATTACCCGCACAAACCTCGGACAATGTCGTCGATTCGAAATCCGACTGGTCGGTTTTCGTCGAAAATTCGCCACGCCGTTGCTGGATCGTCTCGAAACCCACAAAATCGGTGAATACACGCGGCGGCAAACCAGTTGTCGTAAAGCGCAGTGACATCCGCTTTTTTGTCACTTACCTGCCCAAAAGCGGGGTTATGGGAGAGGTTTCCTATACCGGCGGCTACCCGATCAAACCGGACGCGCCCGTGCGCCTAAGCATCGGGTCGGCCAGATATAATATGTATCCCGACGGCGAATATGCCTGGCCGGAATCGCCAGCGGTCGACACCAAAATCAGAACCTCTATGCAACGCGGTGCCTCCGCCGTTGTCGAAGCCCAAAGTGCGCGCGGCACCAAAACCAGCGATACATTTTCGCTTGTCGGCTTTACCGCGGCCCTGGCTGAAGCGAAAAAACGCTGCAAGTAGCCCTGTCGCTTTGCATAATTATGCTATAATAGCCCCGAAACCCTGATTTGGGGCTATTTAATAGAGGGCCGCCGCCATGAGCGCACCGATAACACCCGACGTAACAACGGTTCCGCGAAAGCTGGATAGATCGGCAAAACCCGATCTGATCGGAATGCCCCGCGACGCCCTGAAAGCAGCGTTTGCAACTATTGGCACACCTGAAAAACAACTGAACATGCGGGTCAATCAGCTTTGGGGCTGGATGTATCAAAAGGGGGCCACCTCTTTTGACCATATGACAAACCTGTCAAAAGATTTTCGCGCGGCTTTAACCGAAAACTTCCAGATCACCCGCCCTGAAATCGTCACCCGGCAAATCTCGGGCGACGGCACCCGCAAATACCTGTTGCGTATCGCTGGCGGGCATGAAGTGGAAGCGGTCTATATCCCCGAGGCCAATCGCGGCACGCTGTGCATCTCGTCGCAAATCGGCTGCACATTAACCTGCCCGTTTTGCCACACCGGCACCCAGAAACTGGTGCGCAACCTGACAGCGGGCGAAATCGTTTCCCAAATACTGATCGCCCGCGACGACCTTCAGGAATGGGGCAAACCGCCGGGCGACAAGCGCCTAATTTCCAACATCGTCCTGATGGGCATGGGCGAGCCGCTTTACAATCTCGATAACGTCCGCGACGCCATGTTGATCGCGATGGACAACGAGGGTATCTCGCTGTCACGCCGCCGCATCACCTTATCGACCAGCGGCGTCGTGCCTGAAATCATCCGCGCAGGGGCCGAAATCGGTTGTATGCTGGCAATCAGTTTTCACGCCACCACGGACGATGTGCGCGATAAACTTGTGCCGATCAACCGCAAACACAAAATCGCCGAACTGCTGCAAGCCTGCCGCGATTATCCGCGCCTTTCAAATGCCGAACGCATCACCTTTGAATATGTCATGCTCAAGGGTGTCAACGATAGCGATGCGGATGCGCGCCGCCTGATCAAACTGATCTCGGGCATCCCCGCCAAAATCAACCTGATCCCGTTCAACCCGTGGCCCGGCTCACCTTATGTGCGTTCTGACTGGGAACGGATCGAGGCATTTGCCGACATTGTTAACGCCGCAGGCTACGCAAGCCCTATACGAACCCCGCGCGGCGAGGATATAATGGCCGCGTGTGGCCAGTTGAAATCGGCAACCGAAAGACAGCGCAAGTCGGCAAAACAAATTGCGCGGGATGTGGGGATTTAACCATGAACAGACGGGAATTCTTTTCGATAACGGCAAGCGTAGTACTGTTTTCAGGCTGCGCCCCCAAACCCAAGTTCATCGCCTATAACGGCCCTAAAGTGACCCATATTATCGTTGAAAAATCCAGCCGCAACATGTGGTTGATGCACAAAGACAAGGTGCTTAAGAAAATAAAGATCGATCTTGGATTTGAACCCGTTGGCCATAAACAGGTTGAGGGCGACGGGCGCACACCTGAAGGCCGTTATTACATAAACCGGCGCAACCCCGACAGTGCCTATTACCTCAGCTTGGGTCTATCTTATCCCAACGCACAAGATCGCGCCAAAGCGCGGGCGATGGGAAAAAGCCCGGGCGGGGACATCTTTATTCACGGTGGCCCGAATTTATCTGGCGACCGCAACAAACCTGATTGGACGGCAGGCTGTATTTCCATATCCGACAAGGAAATACGCGAAGCCTATTCAATGGTGGCCATTGGCACCCCGATAAACATCCTTCCCTGACCTAAAGGCCTAACTCCCGGTCAACTGCGTCCACCAGATCTTGCCGTTGCTTTCCTGAAACCAGGCAAAACCCAGAAATTTCGCTTTCGGGTCAAGGATGGACGCCCGCGCGGCCGGGTCTTTCATCCAGACCTGCAAGGTTTGCGTATCATTCTCGTAGGTCTCGGAAATATTCTCGCCCAGCATCATGCCGGGATAGCCGGTCCGGGCAACGCGGTCCAATGGCGAAGACCCGTCCGAGCCAAAATGCCAAGGCCGTTGTTGCTTGGCCATATCAATGGAATGGGTTTTTGCCGCCGCATTCAGTTGCGCGGACAATTTCAACGGCGATAACCCGCTTGCCTCGCGAATTGCATTGACCGTATCAAGCTGGCGGTACTGGATTTTGCTGGTATCTCTTTTGGAAATTTTGAAAATAGTGGGGTGAAACCCCCCCTTTGTTGGGGGGGGCGTGGGGTTTCCGCATGATGAAAGCGTCAAAATAGCTATAAAAGCAACCACAAGTGTTCGTATCATATTCAGCCCTTTACCCCAATTATTCCCTTATCTAAACTCTATTTAGGGTGTAAACTGCTGCTTGAAAACCCCACATTGCACTGTTGACTATTCCGTGAATTGCAACCGTGGTGTAAAGGTACTATTTATACGCCGAGTCTATGGAAATAGGGATAAAATGATGGCAGAGAAATTAACACGTCGCAGTTTCACAACATTGGCCCTCGCGGCCCCAACTATAATCGGTTCTAAAGCCTGGGCGCAAACTGATAACGCCCTGCTGCGGGATATAAAGGCAGAGGACATCGCCGACCCGGTTGCAGGGACAGTAAAGCGGAACGAATCGAATTTTCAATCCAAAACCTGGCAACCGTATTTCTCAAACCGTAAAAACGGTGTGATACTGGTAGATACAGGCAGCCGTGCCCTGCATTTTTGGTCAGAAGACGGTGCAACCTATAAACTATATCCCACAAGCGTTCCCGAAACCGAGCAACTAACGCGGCGCGGGCGTACACGCATCATCCGCAAAGTCGTTGGGCCAAGCTGGAGCCCAACCGCCAACATGCTGAAACGAAACCCTGACTGGCCACGATATATCCCGCCCGGCCCCGAGAACCCTTTGGGAACCCATGCTTTATACCTGTCATGGCAGTATTACCGCATTCACGGCACCCAGGATACGCGTAAAATCGGACGCCGTTCCTCGAACGGATGCATCGGCCTGTACAACGAGAAAATTAAAGAGCTTTACGGATTGACCAAGGTTGGCACCCAAGTGTTGCTAATTTAGCGACTTTTCAGCAAAGTTTGGCCATATTAAGGCATCTTATGATTGCAAAATCCTAATTTTACTGCTTAAAAACATCACGAGGTACAGTCTTGGGTGTTCGTCGTGGGGCCATCTACCTTTCCCACACATACGACGGACTTTTAATTTGGAGGATTTTCAATATGAAATCTATCGCACTAGCAGCTGCTATTTCACTTGCAGCATCAACAGCATTCGCAGGCTCGTTAACAGCCCCAGTAGTAGAACCAGCCGTAGAAGCACCAGCAGCAGCTGGTTCATCTGCAGGTTCAAACGGCTCTTCAGGCGGCATGGCCGTGCCTCTTTTGGTTCTTTTGGCCATTGGCGGTATCGTTGCTGTAGCCAGCAACTAAGGTTGCAACTTGCTTTGGCTTAATGCCAAACATGCTAAAGTTTTAAAGGGACGGTTTTGCCGTCCCTTTTTTTGTCACGCGGCAGGCAACAGGGCCTGTAATCCGGCCCTGTAATCCGGATATTTCAAAATCACCCCAAGCGCCGCTTTAATCTTCGCATTCGAAACCTTCTTTGATTCGGAATAAAAACTTCTGGCCATCGGGGTCATCTCTGCTGCTACAAAATTTTCCGCTTGCGGTATCGGCACCCCCAGCAACTTTGCCGCATAAGCGATCACATCTTCGGGCGGGGCCGCCAGATCATCGCAGACATTGTAAACCGACCCCGCATCTGGCTTGGCAATGGATGCTGCCAGAACCTGCGCAATATCGTCAACATGAATACGACTGAAAACCTGATTTTTCTTAATAATCCGCCGCGCCCGTCCTTGGCGCAGCTTTTCAAACGGCCCACGCCCGGGGCCGTAAATCCCCGCAAGGCGAAAAATATGCAAAGGCAACCCCATCGCTTGCCAATCCTGCTCCGCACGCACCCGCCACTGGCCGCGCGTAGTCCCAGGCGCAAGCGGCGTTGTCTCATCCACCCATCCCCCCTGATGGTCACCGTAAACGCCCGTAGTCGACAAATACCCGACCCATGTGAACTGCCCCCGCCGCGCCGCAATCGCTTCTTTCAACGCGCCCAGAACCGGACAGCCCTCTGCCGTCGGGGCCGTCGAGATCAAAACATGCGTGGCCCGGTCCAGCAATGCCTCAATCGGCGCACCCGGCCATATTACCGCCTGCGCCCCCGAGGCAGCAATCCCGGCTAACCCATCGCGCGCCCGCGTCGTCCCCAACACATCCCAGCCCAGCGGCACCAATGTTCGCGACAAGCCTTGCGCCGAATAGCCATGCCCGAAACTCAACAAAACCTTTGTCATAATCGCTCCTTTGCCCAGCTCGCCGCCTCGGCCACAGTGGCGTCCATATCCCCCGTCAAAGCTGCGGCAACCGGTTTCAACCGCGCATCGCCGGAATTGCCGATGGCGTATAAAACATTGCGAACAAACCGGTTTCGCCCGATGCGTTTAACCGGCGACTTACTGAAAAACACCCGAAACGCGGCATCATCCAGCATCGCCAGTTCCGCCAGCTTCGGCGCTTTCAACTCTTCGCGCGCATGATACCCCATATCCCGCGCCTCGACCGCAAACTTGTTCCACGGACAAACCGCCAAACAATCGTCACACCCGTAAATCCGGTTGCCCAAAAGTGCGCGCAATTCAAGATCAACCGGGCCTTTGAGCTCGATGGTCAGATAAGAAATACAGCGTCTTGCATCCAACTGATAAGGTGCTGGAAAAGCCTTTGTCGGGCAGACATCCAGGCAGGCGCGGCACGAACCGCACTGATCACGCCCCGCCTTATCCTTGGCAAAATCCAGCGTGGTAAAAATCGCGCCCAGAAAAAACCAGTTGCCCAAATCCCTCGACACCAGATTGGTGTGCTTGCCCTGCCAGCCCAAACCCGCCGCCGCCGCCAGCGGTTTTTCCATCACCGGTGCCGTATCAACAAAAACCTTGATCTGTGCATCGGCTTCTTGCGCGATCAGCCACCGCCCCAGCCGTTTTAACCGCTTCTTCAGCGTATCGTGATAATCACGGTTTTGCGCATAAACCGAAATCGCGCCGCGGTCGCGCCGCTGCAAAACCGCCAGCGGATCATGCATAGGCGTATAAGGTTCCGCCAACATAACAACCGAGCGTGCTTGTGGCCAAAGTGCTGCGGGATTACCGCGCCAGTGCATCCGCTCCGCCATCCACGCCATCTGCCCGTGGCGACCCTTTTCAACATAACTGTTCAACCGCCCGGCCACCTGCGGGATTGCATCGGGGGCGCAAACCCCCATTTTAGCAAAGCCTTCTTCCTGTGCCTGAATGCGCAGTTTTTCCAGCAAAGCTCCGCCCATCAAAAATCCAGATCAGCGTAATGCGCAGGTTGCGGAAATCCCGGCAACTGATCCGCCAACAAGGATCGGAACGCAGGCCGCGACTTGATCTTGGCATACCAGTCCTTGACCAGATCATACCTGTTCCAGTCGACGTCCGAAATATAGTCCAGACAAGAAATTTGCGCCGCAGCGGAAAAATCGGCCATTGTCATCCGGTCGCCCGACAACCAACGCCGGCGATCCAGAAGATAGCTCATATAGTTCAAATGATAGCGAATATTTTTCGCCCCCGCTTTTACATTCTTGCTTTCAGGATGACCGCCGCCCATCATCTTTTTCTGCAACCGCTCCCCCAGCAGGTTCAAGGTCACGTCACGATAAAACTTGTCATCAAACCAACTGACCAAACGGCGCGTTTCGGCGCATCTTTCAGGGTCTACCGGCAGCAAAGCAGGCTCGGGATGAATATCTTCCAGATATTCACAAATCGCGGTTGATTCGGCCAAGGTAATCTTGTCGGTTTTCAGTACCGGCACCTTGCCGCTTGGATTCATCCGCAAAAATTCAGGCCGCGCTTCCCAGTAACGCTCTTCGACCAACTCTACCTCGATGCCTTTTTCAGCCATAACAAGCCGAACTTTTCGTGAAAACGGGGATAGGGGGAAATGGTATAGACGGTACATTTTCAATGACAACTTCTGTTAATGGTTGATACGCTTTTGCCCCGAAGCGGCAGACAATTCAACCTCTACTGAAAGCATTTTGCGCGCCCATCTGCCGCGATGGTTTCAGCCCCCGATATAATTTGTTTTGTGCGCTTGCGAACCGCGTTGGACGGGCGGCTGGCAGAGCGGTGTTTCGGGTTCGGCAAAACAGCCGCCAACCTTGCGGCCTGCAACCGCGTGATCTTTTCTGGTTCCACCTTGAAATAATCCCGCCCCGCAGCCGCAACACCAAATACCCCGTCGTCAAATTCGGCCACATTCATATAAACCTCCAAAATGCGTCGCTTTGACCAAATCAGTTCAAGCAAAACCGTAAACCCGGCTTCCAGCCCTTTGCGCAGCCACGAGCGGCCTTGCCACAAAAACACGTTTTTGGATACTTGCTGCGAAAGCGTAGAAGCCCCGCGCAATCGCCCCTTGCCCATTAAAGCCGATTGAATTTGCTGGAAATCGAATCCCGAATGCAGGCAGAAATTCGCGTCCTCCGCCGCCACGATAGAACGTGGAACGTAAGCAGGAAAACCCTCAAACCGCGTCCAGTCACGTTCGATACCGCCCAAACGCCACCACTCCGACATCATATAAAGACTTGTCGGCGGATTGACCGCTTTGAATAGAAAAACCAGACCCGTAGCCGCCGTAACCGCGACAATCACGCTATTGCGCAAAAACCGCAAAAGCCGGGAAAACAGCGGCCTTTTGCGCGCAGGCTTTACATCCTTTTTGCTCTGCACCGTTTTGGTTTTTTTCGCCATATGCCACGTCCTTTCGACAAGCATAGGGTGAATGGCCCCGTGTGCAACAGGTTTGCCACTACGCCATTTTTTGATCACTTTCAGGTGCCAGCGGATACTCAAGACGGTTTAGCATCTCCTTTGGGCAAATTTGCACAAAATGACCTAACTCATCCGCCCAGCGGTGCAGAATTTCTTTGATTTTCGGGCTGCCTGTTTCCGCAAGATGCTGCTTCAGCAAAGCCCACAACTTGGCTTCCCAATGCGGATGCGCCACGGGCGTCATGACCAAAGACGCAGGGTTCACATAAAGATCAAAAACCTGCTTGGGATCATAAACAAACGCCATGCCGCCGGTCATGCCTGCGCCAAAATTGGCCCCGACCGGGCCCAGCACAGCCACGACACCGCCGGTCATATATTCGCAGCCATTACTACCGCAGCCCTCAACCACCACTTCGGCACCGGAATTTCGCACACAAAACCGCTCGCCGGCGCGCCCATTTGCGAACAATTTGCCGCCCGTGGCCCCATATAAAACCGTATTGCCGATGATGGTGTTTTCCGCCGCGATCAACGGGCTGCCTTTGGGAGGGCGGACCACAATCAAGCCCCCCGACAGACCCTTGCCAACGTAATCATTGGCGTCCCCCGAGACTTCCAGTTTCAACCCCGGAGGCGCAAAGGCCCCCAGCGATTGACCGGCCGAGCCGGCCAGCTTGATCGTCAAATGGTCTTCTTGCAATGTGTTATGCATCCCGAAGCGTTGCACAATTTGGCTGGAAACCCGCGTCCCGATGGTACGATGAGTGTTTTGCACCGCATAGGAAAGCTGCATTTTTTCGCCGTCCTTAAAGAACGGCTGTGCATCTTTCAGGATCTCCGCATCCAGTGTGTCAGGTACCGTTTGACGTGCTTTATCGCGGTCATAAACTATCATGTCTGCATCATCTACACTGATCAGCAGCGGGTTCAAATCCAGATCATCCAGATGGGCCGACCCACGACTGACCTGCGCCAACATATCGGCGCGGCCAATAATCTCGTTCAGCGAGCGCACCCCCAAAGAGGCCAGAATTTCGCGAACTTCCTGTGCATAGAACGTAATCAGGTTCACCACCTTATCCGCCGTACCGGTAAACTTCTTGCGCAGTTCTTCGTCTTGCACACAAACGCCCACAGGGCAGGTGTTTGATTGGCATTGACGCACCATGATACAGCCCATCGCGATCAGGGCCGCGGTGCCGATGCCGTATTCCTCGGCCCCCAGCATTGCCGCCATCACAATATCGCGTCCGGTACGCAAACCGCCATCGGTGCGCAGGGTCACACGGTCGCGCAGGTTGTTCATCGCCAACACCTGATGTGCTTCTGTCAGGCCCATTTCCCACGGCAATCCGGCATATTTAATGGATGTCGCAGGCGACGCACCCGTGCCACCGTTATGCCCCGAGATCAGGATTACATCCGCCATCGCTTTGGCAACACCGGCGGCAATTGTGCCCACACCTGAAGACGCGACCAGCTTTACCGTAACCTTGGCACGCGGGTTGATCTGTTTCAGATCATAAATCAACTGCGCCAAATCCTCGATCGAATAAATATCATGATGCGGCGGCGGGCTGATCAGCATCACCCCGGGCGTAGAATGGCGCAATCGCGCGATCAGCTCGGTCACTTTCATGCCCGGCAACTGCCCGCCTTCACCCGGCTTTGCGCCTTGGGCTACCTTAATTTCCAGCTCTTCGCACTGGTTCAGATATTCCGCTGTCACCCCGAAACGCCCCGAGGCCACCTGCTTGATCTTGGCCGACGGATTATCGCCATTCGGCTCCGGCACAAAATGCGCCGGATCTTCGCCACCCTCGCCACTATCGGACTTCGCCCCGATACGGTTCATCGCAATATTCAGCGTTTTGTGCGCTTCCGGACTTAACGCCCCCAGCGACATGCCCGGCGTCACAAACCGTTTGCGGATCGCTGTGATCGATTCGACCTCTTCCACCGGTATCGGTTTTGCAACAGGTTTGAAATCCATCAAATCGCGCAATGCAATCGGCGGGTTGGCCTGCATGTTGGCGCTATACTGCTTCCACAATTCATACGACGCCCGATCACAGGCCGACTGCAAAAGATGCATGTTTTTCGCCTGCCACGCATGGGTTTCGCCACTTTGCCGCGCTTTGTAAAACCCGCCTATGGGCAAAATATCCATGCCCGCGTTCCAACCCTTGGCATGCACCTTGTTGACGCTGCGCTGAATACCGTGCAGCCCGATCCCCGAAATCCGGCTTAACATACCGGGGAAAAATTCCGCTACCATGGCACGGCTTAGCCCCACCGCTTCAAAGTTCAAACCGCCGCGATAAGACCCGACCACGGAAATCCCCATCTTCGCCATGATCTTCAGCAAACCCTGATTGATCGCTTCCTTATAACGCTGAACCGCCACATCAAGCGGCTGATCCAGCAACCCGCGTTCAATGCGGTCTGCCAAACTATCCTGCGCCAGATAAGCGTTCACCGTGGTCGCACCGGCCCCGATCAGCACCGCAAAATAATGCGGATCAACACACTCCGCCGAGCGCACATTGATCGAACAAAACGTGCGCAATCCCTTTTTCAACAACCACGAATGCACCGCTGATGTCACCAGAATCATCGGCATCGGCACCTTGCCTGCATCCTGATGCTCGTCGGTCAAAACCAGATGGCTACAACCGGAACGCACCGCATCCTCGGCCTCGGCCCTAACCCGGGTCAACGCATTGCGCAAACCGGCCGAGTCCGCCACATCATAAGTGCAATCAATCTCGCTCACCACATCCTTGAAACGTGCCTTGATGTCAGCGATCTGCGCGTTGGTCAGAACCGGACTTTCCAATGAAATAATCTCGGTCTGCTCGCGGCTTTCATCAAGCACATTGCGCAAATTACCAAACCGCGTGCGCAAGCTCATCACCCGGCTTTCGCGCAGGCTGTCGATCGGGGGGTTTGTCACCTGACTGAAATTCTGCCGGAAGAAATGCGACAAAGGCCGGTACTGATCAGATAAGACCGCCGCAGGCGTGTCATCGCCCATCGAGGCCAAAACTTCCTTGGCGTCCTCCGCCATGGGATGCAAAATCATCTCCAGTTCTTCGATGGAATAACCTGCCGCGATTTGCCGCTTGCGCAGCTCCGCGCCCTGATAGGTCACGGCCTCGGAAATTTTGCTGTGTTCCTCGTCCAGATTGACGATGCTTTTGACCCAGTCACTGAACGGACGGCTTGCGGCCAGCTCGTCCTTAATCTCTTCGTCATGCAACAGCCGTTTCTTTTTCATGTCCACGGCAATCATCTGTCCCGGGCCCAATGCGCCTTTTTCCAGCACAGTCATCTCGTCGGTCGGCACCATGCCCACCTCGGAACCCGCAATCAGCAATCCGTCACCGGTAATCACATAGCGCATAGGCCGCAAGCCGTTGCGATCCAGACCCGCACAAACCCAACGCCCGTCGGTCATCACCAATGCCGCAGGCCCGTCCCAGGGCTCCATCACACCGTTACAATAGGTGTACATGTCCTTCCATTCCGCCTTTTTATCAACGGAATTGCCACTTTCGGGCACCAACATGGTTTTTGCCATCGGCGCATTGCGCCCCGCCCGCACAAGCACTTCAAACACCGCATCAAGGGCGGCCGAATCCGAAGACCCCGCTGCAATGATCGGCTTTATATCCCCGGCACTATCACCGAAATTTTTCGAGGCCATGCGAATTTCGTGACTTTTCATCCAGTTTTTGTTGCCCTTCAGCGTGTTGATCTCGCCATTATGGGCCAACATGCGAAACGGTTGCGCCAACCACCATTGCGGGAATGTGTTGGTGGAATAGCGTTGGTGATAAATTGCAAAAGCCGACACAAAGCGGTCGTCCTGCAAGTCCGGATAGAACACCGCAACCTGTTCGGCCAGCATCATGCCTTTGTAAATGATTGACCGGCACGACAGCGAACAGATATAAAAATCCTTGACCTGCGCGGTACTTACCGCTTTTTCAATACGCCGGCGGATGATGTATAGCTCGCGTTCAAAAGTGATCTCGTCCACGCCCTTGTAATTCGAGATCAGAATTTGCTCGATCTCGGGGCGCGTCGCATTGGCCTTGTCGCCCAGACAGGACACGTCCACCGGCACATGACGCCAGCCATAAATATAATACCCCATCCGCAGGACTTCGGTTTCAACGATTGTACGGCAGGTTTCCTGCGCCCCGAAATCGGTGCGCGGCAAAAACACCTGACCCACGGCAACCAGTTCGTCCAACCGCGGTTTATGGCCCGTGCGTTCAATCTGGTCATAGAAAAATGGTACCGGAATTTGCACATGAATGCCCGCCCCGTCACCGGTTTTACCATCCGCATCCACAGCGCCTCGATGCCAAACCGCCCGCAAGGCCCTGATACCGTTTTCAACCACCTTGCGCGATTTTTTACCGTCAATGGCAACAACCATCCCGACCCCGCAAGACGAATGCTCATCTGCCTCTCGGTACATACCGTGCGCTTCCATATAGGCGCGTTTGGCTTCCTGTTCGGCTTTCCAGTTTGCATCGTATATTGTCATTATTTATTCCAATCAGGTGTTGGGCAGTTTTTCTGACCTATTAACTTTTGCACGATAAACCCCGTATTTCGCCGGTCATACGTGTTTTGTACGTGCGGTGTACGCCAGTCACCTGCCGGTTTTTGGGCTGTTATAATGGTTAACAGGCTCATTCCGCAGCCACTTGTGACTGCGCATTCAGGTGCTTCAAAATGCTCACCGCCGCATCACGCCCGTCGCGGATTGCCCAAACCACCAGACTAGCGCCGCGCACAATGTCACCGGCAGCATAAACCCCTTCAAGGGCCGTTTCCTTGCTGCGGAAATCCGCCATCACAGTGCCCCAGCGGGTCACTTCCAATTCGGGGGTATCCCATAAAACCGGCAGGTCTTCAGGGCTGAAGCCCAACGCCTTGATCACCAGATCAGCGTCTTCGATATAGTCCGCGCCGGCGATTTCCTCGGGGCTTTGACGCCCCGTTGCATCAGGTGCACCAAGGCGCATTTTGGAGACGATCACACCAGTAACATCCGCGTCACCGGTAAAGCCTTTGGGGGCCGCCAACCAGATAAATTCAACGCCTTCCTCTTTCGCATTGGCAGTTTCCCGCACCGACCCCGGCATATTTTTCTGGTCACGTCGATACAGGCATTTCACCGACTTGGCGCCTTGACGCATTGCCGTGCGCACACAATCCATTGCCGTGTCACCGCCACCTATAACCACCACATTTTTACCCTCTGCCGACAACTCACCGCTTTCAATCTCGGGTACTTTATCGCCGAAATTCAACCGGTTCGAGGCAGTCAGATAATCAATCGCTTTCACAATACCACTGTTGCCAGCCCCCGGGCCGACCAGATCACGCGACTTGTAAACCCCTGTTCCAATTAGGATTGCGTCGTGTTTGGCCCGTAATTCGGCAAAGCTGATGTCAGTGCCTATTTCAGTTTTCAACTTGAACCTGACGCCGCCTTGTTCCAGCAGCTTGGTTCGGCGCATCACAATATCTTTTTCCAGCTTGAAGCTTGGAATACCGTAAGTCAGCAATCCGCCGGCACGATCATTGCGGTCGTAAACCGTCACCTGCACCCCTTGTTGGCGCAGCATGTCCGCCGCAGCCAATCCTGCGGGGCCGGCCCCGATGATGCCGACAGTCTCTACCCGCTCGACCCCAGGGGTGACAGGTTTCACCCAGCCCTTATCCCAGGCCGTATCGGTGATATATTTTTCCACCGCCCCGATGGTTACGGTGCCGTGACCTGCACGCTCGATCACACAGTTGCCTTCGCATAAGCGGTCTTGCGGACAGATGCGCCCGCAAATCTCGGGGAATGTGTTGGTCACCTGGCTAAGCTCGTAGGCTTCGTGCAAACGCCCCTCGGCGGTCAGCCGCAGCCAGTCGGGGATATTGTTGTGCAGCGGGCAATGGGTCTGGCAAAAAGGCACACCGCACTGCGAACAACGCGAGGCCTGCTCTGCCGCTTTTTCTGCCGCATACTCCTGATAAATCTCCTGGTAGTCTTTCGTGCGTAAACTCGGAACACGTTTTTGCGGCATGTCCCGGGTTACATGCACAAATTTCAACATCTTATTCTCGGCCATAATTCAAGGATCTTTCACATAAAAAATCAGTTCACCCCTATCTTTAAATGATTCATTCGGAAATAAAAGTCAGCTATACTGACCTTTTAACAAAATAATGCCATTCACAAAAATATTAAATTGTCTTTTGGTGAAATTCAGGTCAGTTATGCTGACCTTTGTGATCAGAAAAACCGCACCTCAGAAAACACACATGGATTTCAAACGTGGTAGTAGGGTTCAGGCTGACAGATTCTTTCCCGATTCAGTTAGCTCAGCATACTGCCCATAAGGTCGATAGCTATAAAGATAGCTGTCCAGAACCGCCTCCATCGCCACCGGCTGGATCCCCAAATCAGCAAAGCCTTTGGCTTTATCTGCAACGACATTATCAACCTGTAATTGTTTCACCTGGTCAGCGGTCAAAATGGTGTTCTTGAATATCCCCATAGTCAACCCAAAGGTAAAATCCAATATATGTCCCTGTAAGGAAGCCAGAAAAAACGGGATGTTGAATTTAAACCGTTTCCTGTGAATATGCGTCAACATGCGGTCGATCAAACCCGAAAATGTTTCCACATCAGGCCCGCCCAGTTCATAAACCCCCGCCAAGGCCTGCCCTGAAATCCCTTTGGCCGCAGATTTTGCCACATCATCGACATAGACCGGTTGAAACTTGCTATGGGCCCCGACCAGCGGAATTACCGGCGTGATGGTCGCCATCGCGCCAAAGCGGTTAAAGAAATCATCTTCCGGCCCGAAAACAACCGAAGGGCGCAAGATAACAGCCCCCGGGAATGCTTCTTTCACCAAAACCTCGCCCGCCGCTTTGCTGCGCGCATAGGCACTCGCCGCATCTAAATCCGCACCCAGAGCTGAAATATGCACCAAATGCCGCACCCCTGCGGCTTTTGCCATCTGCGCAACCCGCCCGGCACCGTCCACCTGCACCGCTTCGAAATTATTGCGGCCTTTTTTGTCGAAAGTCCCGACACAATTCACAACCGCATCAGCCCCCGAACAAGCCGCCTTAACAGAGGCATCATCACGGATATTCGCCAAAACCGGCTCAACCTGCCCGACAACCCCGTAAGTGCGCACAAAAAGGGCCTCGTTGGGGCGACGAACCGCAACCCGCACACGCCAACCCTGTTTAGCCATACGCCGTGCAATGTAGCGGCCGATAAAGCCGGAGCCGCCAAAAATAGTGACAAGTTTAGGTGCATTTGACATGTGAATTCCCAGACAGATTATTGAACTGCCCTTGGAATACCCTTTCCTGCAACGGGTAACAAGTTTGTTTTATATCTGCGACTTTCCGTTGACAGCCCCCGAAACCGGATGTAATCCCCCCTAACCATATCCAGTGCCCAGATGGCGGAATGGTAGACGCGCTAGCTTCAGGTGCTAGTGTCCTTATGGACGTGGAGGTTCGAGTCCTCTTCTGGGCACCAATTCTCCTTCTCATAGCTGCTCATAATTACCCGAAACTATTGATTTTTCTTTATTTTTATGATCTTGTGGTGAACATAACTGATCACCACATACCCCTCTTTCGCATCTAAAAGTGGGGTATCAAAGTGGGGTATCGCGTAAATGAACTGGAGATCATACCCCACTTGCCCTTATCAAATTTCAAAATAAGCAAGTCAAAACCGAAGGATAAGCCATACAAGTTGTATGATTCCTTGGGCCTTTTTCTGGTAGTGAACCCCAACGGCTCAAAACTTTGGCGGCAGAAATACAAATACATGGGCCAAGAGCGGTTGCTGTCCCATGGGCAATATCCAGACGTAACCCTTGCTCAAGCGCGAAAGAAACGAAATGAAGCACGTTCTATGCTTGCCGATGGGCGCAACCCTGCCGTAGAAAAAAAGCTTGCGAAGATCATCGCCGCAACCCAAGCCCGCACCACATTCGAACTCATTGCTGAAGAATATATTAAAAATATGGAAGAACGCGGGCTGGCCTCTGCTACTATGAAGAAAAAGCGTTGGTTCTTGCTTGATTTGGCCTCACCACTTCATCGCCGCCCCATAAATGAAATCACATCCGCCGAAGTTCTCTACCTACTTAAATCAATTGAAAAGAGTGGTCGACGCGAAACTGCCAAGAAAATGCGTGGGGCAATTTCCGCAGTTTTCCGACTGGCGGTTGTCACACTG
>JASFZB010000004.1:0-8238 GCA_045046705.1 Rhodobacterales bacterium
CAGAGAACTGTTACATTGGAGTGTTACAGTGAGTGACCTTGAAAAGATGCCCAGCCACACCCGACTCTACCGCCGAAATGCCACCTATTATCACCGTGCAGTTGTCCCGAAGGACATTATTGACAGCTATGGGAAGACCGAAGAGACCTTCTCGTTAAAGACGAAGGATCACATTGAAGCTTTGCGTAGAGTTAAGATTGAAGGGTAATCCCCCCATTTTTAATGGGGTTCGCTTGTAGAATTACGCGGCCATTTTCAGTTTCATAGCGGGTGTGACCCCACCGATGCCCATGTTGGGGCGGTCGTTGTTATAAGTCCATAGCCATTTTGTGGCCTGTTCCTGAGCCTCTTCTATGGTCTCAAAGATGTTCTGGTCCAGCCATTCGTGTCTGACCGTGCGGTTGTAACGCTCGATATATGCGTTTTGTTGCGGCTTTCCTGGTTGGATGTATTGGATGTGAATACCCATTTTCTCTGCCCATGCCATCAACTTTCCACTGACGTATTCAGGACCATTATCGACCCTGATTATTTGCGGCTTGCCCCGCCATTCAATGATCCGGTTCAGGCTGCGCACCACCCGCTCGGCGGGCAGCGAGAAGTCCACTTCTATGCCCAAACCCTCGCGATTAAAGTCATCCAGCACATTCAGGGTGCGAATGCTGCGCCCATCCGATAGCTGGTCAGCCATAAAATCCATTGACCAAGTATGGTTGGCCGTATCCGGCACTGCCAGCGCGTCCGGCCTGTCCCGTTTCAGCCGTTTTCTGGGCCTAATCCTCAGGTTCAGCTCCAGCTCGCAGTAAATCCGATACACCCGCTTATGATTCCAGCCAAAGCCCTTCACGTTTCGCAAATACAAAAAGCACAGGCCAAAGCCCCACGTGCGGCGGTTGCTTGTCAGCTTCACAAGCCATTCAGCAATCTCGGCATTCTCGTCATTCAGCTGGCGGTCATACCGGTAGCAGCTTTCGCTGACGCTGAATGTCCGGCAGGACAGCGCAATGCTGACGCCACAGCTGGCGACCGCCTCAACGGCCATCTCTTTGCGCAGAGACGGCCTTACGGCTTTTTTGCGAGCACTTCCTTCAGCAAATCGTTCTGCATGCTCATTTCGGCATACATCCGCTTCAGCCGGCGGTTTTCCTCGGCAAGCGCCTTCATTTCCGAGATCATCGAGGCGTCCATGCCCCCGAACTTCGCCCGCCATTTATAAAAACTGGCGGAACTCATCCCATGCTCGCGACAAAGCTCGGATACCGGCACGCCGCTCTCGGCCTGCTTCAGGATTCCCATAATTTGCGCATCGCTGTATCGTTTGTTCTTCATTCAAAATCTCCTCAGTCATTATGCCAAGAAAATTCTACGCGTGAACACCACTAATTTTCGGGGGGATTACCGAAGCAGTGCGGATCGACAATGAATTTGAGGCACATCGACAGTATCTCAAAAGGCAAAGTGAACCAGCTTTAGAGGAACTAACCCCAGCGCAGATACCTACATGAACTGACAGATGGGTTTGTGGCCGAACGTGTCATTCGTGAGTGGATCACATTCTACAACACCGACCGCCCCCACACGGCTCTTGATAAACGAACGCCGGACGAGGCATACTTTGACAGCAATGAAATTAAGAAAGCGGCATGAAAACCAAACCAGATACACCTTAACCCAGCCGCAAACCTGTTCGGAAAAACAGGAGCATTTCAATGCGCTTTCCGGCCTTCCGCACGGGAGCGTTTACTTGCTGGTGGGGGAGAGACCTGAAGCGATCCCTAGCGAACCGCCTCAATCGGCCCTTCGGCGCGGGCGTTGATGAACTGGTCCAGGTAGGGATCGCCGCTGTCGTCCATTTCACCAATCGGCCCGGTCCATCGTACCAGCCCTTCGTGGATCATTGCCACATCGTCGGCGATAGCGCGTACTGAACTCATGTCGTGGGTGATGGTCATGGCGGTTGCGCCCATTTCCACCACGATCTCGCGGATCAGCTCGTTAATGACACCTGACATGATCGGGTCCAGCCCGGTTGTCGGCTCGTCAAAGAAGATGATCTTCGGCTCGGCGGCGATGGCACGCGCCAGCCCCACACGTTTTTGCATGCCGCCGGACAATTCTGCCGGGTAAAGGTCGGCAATATCGGCTTTCAATCCGACGCGGCGCAGTTTTTCGATGGCCAAATCCCGTGCATCCGACTTTGACAGGCGGTGTTTGCCCTGCATCAGCCGAAACGCCACGTTCTGCCACACCGGCAGGCTATCGAACAGCGCGCCGCCCTGAAACAGCATGCCGAACTGATCCAGAAACGCCTCGCGGTCGCCCGATCTGGTGTCGACACCGTTGACCAGAATAGTGCCGCTGTCGGGTTGCATCAGCCCGAGGATACATTTCAACAGCACCGATTTGCCGGTGCCGGAGCCGCCGATGATCACCATCGAGCTGGCCTTTTTGATGTGCAGGTTTATGCCGTTCAAAACAACGTTGGTGCCAAAGGCTTTGTGAAGGTCGGTGATTTTAATCATGATCAGAACAACATTTCCGTAAGTATATAATTGGCGGCAAAGATTAAAACCGAGGCGGTCACCACGGCGGTTTTTGTCGCTGTCCCCACGCCCTGTGCGCCGCGTTCCGAATGGTAACCGCTATAGCAGCCGATCAGCGCGATGATAAAGCCGAACGCGGCCGCTTTGATCAGGCCGGATGTAACATCGTCATAGCGCAGAATATCCCAGGTGTTTCTAAGGTAGGTTGCGCTATTGAAATCCAGTCTTTCCGTGCCAACCAGAAACCCGCCCATGATGCCGATGGTATCACCGATAAAAACCAGCACCGGCAGCATGATGGTGGCGGCCAGAACCCGCGGTGTCACCAGATATTTCATCGGGTTGGTGGACAGGGTCGTCAGGGCATCTATTTGTTCGGTCACCCGCATGGTGCCGATTTCGGCGGCAATGGATGTGGACACGCGCCCAGCCACCATCAGGCCGCCCAGAACAGGGCCCAGTTCACGGGTGATACCGATGGCAACGATGGAAGGCACAATCGCTTCGGCACTAAAGCGCGACCCGCCTGAATATATTTGCAACGCCAGTGCGCCACCGGTGAAAAGGGCTGTCAGGCCGACGACGGGCAGCGAATAAAAGCCGATGTTGATAAGTTGTTGTAAAAAGGCGTTGAAATAAAACGGCGGGCGGAAGATGTGGCTAACAGCGATGGCGGTAAAGATCATCAAACGCCCGATACTGGCAAACAGCCCCAGCACTTTACGCCCCAAACCGGTCAAAAATCCGTCAATTACCTGTATCATCGTCATTATTCGCCCTTATAGTCCCGTTTATAACGCATACCGAGGTTGGTGAGCATCTCATAACCGATTGTGCCTGCGCTGTCTGCCAGTTTATCTACACCTTGATGTGAATTCAATATCTCCAGGTGTTTGGGCACATTTGCAAGCCCGGTGACATCCACGGTCAGCAAATCCATCGAGACCCGCCCGACAACAGGGCACGCGCGGTTCCCGGCCCAAAGCACCGCCTTGCCCGCCCCCATAGCGCGGATCAGACCGTCGGCGTAACCCGCCGCCAGTGTCGCGATTTTCGAGGGCCGTTTTGCCACCCATGTGGCCCCGTACCCGACGCTTTCACCGACCGCGACTTCGCGGGTTTGAATGACCGGGATCGACAGTTTTACAACCGGTGTTGCGGCTTCAAACGGTGCCCCGCCATAAAGTCCGATACCGGGGCGGCAAAGGTCAAAGTGATAGTCCGCGCCTAGCAATATGCCCCCTGTGGCGGCCAAAGACCGCCGTGTGCGCATGCCGTTGGTCAGCGAGCGGAAGCACTGTAATTGTGCCGCATTTTGCGGATGATCGGGCGTATCGGCACAGGCCAGATGACTCATGATCAACGCCGCCGGTTCCGCCTTTTCGCGTAGCATCATAAAATCCGCTGGCTCCAGCCCCAAGCGGTTCATGCCGCTATCAATCTGGATACCGAAAGCCGCTTCGGGCTGTGCCATGCGGAATTTCACCAGTTGGCTGGCCGAGTTCAGCAAGGGGATCAGATTGTGGTCGCGGATCAAGGCTGCGTCGGTTTCCATCATGCCCGCAAACACATAGATCGCGGGGCCATTTCCGACCTCTTGGCGCACTTTGGCACCTTCCTCGGCCAGTGCCACGAAAAAACTGTGCGCCCCTGCCTTTGCCAAGGCAGCCACCACAGGCCCTGAACCCAACCCATAGCCATCCGCTTTGACAACAGCAGCGGTTTCGACATCGCGCACCGACAACGCATCCAAGGCGCGCCAGTTGGCGACAATGGCATTCAGGTCAATAGTCAGGGTTGCGGCGGTCATAGGTGCTCCTTTTTACAATGGATCAATCACAACACATGCAATAATGCCAGTTTTAATTGAGTACCCCCGTTTACCAGCCACGACACGTCTGGCAAGGCTCGCATAGCAAGCGATAACGACCTTCCTTTCACATACTTATTGACGAACGCACCCCTTAGGCCTTTTATGGGGCCGGAGGTGGAAAATGCTCGATGCCGTAATTTTGCTGGTTTACCTGTTAGCGGTATATCTTGTCGCCCCTGTGGTTGCGGGGGCGTCTCTGATCAGGTTGGTGTTTGGCTGGCACAGTTCACGCAAGGATGCGGTTTTGGCGTTTATTTTTGCTCTACCGCAATGCATTTTGCTTCATTTCGGGGTCAATTCTACGTTTTGGTTCTTCACCAAAGACTCGTTGCTTTATGTGACCTTGGCGGCAACCTTACTGGCCCTGATATTCTGGGTGCGGGCAATCCGGCGCACTGATGCCCAGTATATTCTGGTCGAAGTGGCGATGGTGGTCATTGTTCCAATCATTTTAATCCTGTCGGTGGACAACTGGATTGCCCATTAAAGCATCAAGGGGGTACCTAGGATGAGAATTGCGACAGCGACCTATCCGGTCACATGGCACGACACTTGGGCTTCATACGCCGATAAGATCACCGATTGGGTGGCAGAGGCTGCAAACGCGGGGGCCGATTTGCTGGTGTTCCCGGAATACGGCGCGATGGAGCTGGCGTCCCTTGCAGGGGCAGAGGTTGCATCGGATTTGCAAGCCTCTATGTGCGCGGTCGATGCACTTTTACCGGATGTGAACGCGCTTTATGCACGCCTTGCCGCGACCCATAATGTGCATATTCTGGGGGCTAGCGCACCCTGTTATGCGGGCAATGTGCGGCCTTCAAACCGTGCGGTATTTTTTGCCCCGAACGGGGTAGAGGCGTATCAGGACAAACAGATCATGACCATGTATGAGCGTGATCCGATGGATGTGCGCCCCAATGGGCCACTGACGGTGTTTGATACTGATTTGGGAAAAATCGGCATAGTGATCTGTTACGACTGCGAGTTTCCCGCCCTTTCGCGCGCCTTGATAAAGGCCGGTGTGGACGTTCTGCTGGTGCCGTCGTGCACCTCGGCACTTTCGGGCTATTGGCGGGTGCGCATAGGCGCAATGGCGCGGGCGTTGGAAAGCCAATGTGTGGTGGTGCATTCCCCGATCATCGGCGCCGCCCCGTGGAATCCAATCATCGCGGAAAATACCGGAGCGGCGGCCATATACGGCCCGCCCGATGCGGGGTTTCCAGATACCGGCGTGATTGCCGAAGGGGTACTGGATCAACCGGCATGGGTCTACGGCGATGTTTCGCTTGCAGCCATTCGCGCGGTGCGCAAAGAGGGGCGCGTGCGCAATGTGGCCCATTGGGATGAACAAACGGCGCGGGTTGACGCCGTGACGGTGGCCGACATGGGCCCTCACCAATAGCGTGCGCCTTGGCGTTCCAGCTCTTTTTGGATTTGGGCCACATCAATGTCGGCCAACGGCTTGCTGGTTTTAATCGACAGGGCAGCGGCAATGCCGGCCCCTTGTCCGGTTACGGCACAGCAAGCCATATTGCGGGTTGCCGCATGGCTGTCGCGGTCGCCGCCGGTTGCGCGGCCTGCAACCAGCAGATTATCGACCCCCTTGGGCAGTAAATTGCGGTAGGGCACCTGAAAATAACGCCCCGTGGTGGGCAATATCAAAATCCCGTAACCATCGATAAATTCCGGAAAAATCCCGATACTGTCGTCAAAGCGGCCCTGTTCGCGCACATCAAGTGCGGTCATGTTATAAAGGCAATCCACTTTGCGGGTGTCGCGAATACCGATCGACATGCCGAAGTTTCTAAGCCGGATACCAGCGCAACCCGGTGTGTAATGGCGCAGAGCCTCGATCGCCAGCATGGCTTGTTTGCGGCCTTCTATTTCGAACCTGGTCAACGAGTCCGGGTCGGTTCCGTCGCAATTATCCATATGGATCAGGTTCATATAGGTCAGCTCGCCAGTATCATGCACCGCCCCCCAAGTGCCGGCGATGGTGTTCAGATGCGCCGGGATCAGGCCGTCTTTGATGGCTTGCTCGAACGGTTTTTTCAGGAATGGCGAGAACATGGCGTCTTCCTTGCCCGTAGTCTCGATGTTCCATTCACCGCCACCGCCCCAATCCTGATAGGTTTGCGGGTCGGCCTTGATACCTTCAATGAATTTTGATTTGTCGACACCTGCGACATGGAACATGACAGAGGCTGCCATCATGTCCTCTTTCGGGGTGCGGTAGGTCGGCGCACCGGTGCGCGAAATCACATCCGCGTCCCCCGTCGCATCAATCACGCGCTTGGCCAAGATCGCTTCGCGTCCGGCTTTCGATTCCGTGATGATGCCGACAATAGCGTTGCCTTCCATGATCGGGGCCACAAACTGGCGATGCAACATCGGGCGTATATTGGGTTCTTTTTCGACCAACCGGTCTGCCACCAGCTTAAAGCCTTCCGAGTCGATCTCGTAGGATAGGGATTGCGATTCAGGAACCGCTGCGCCCATTTCTTTTGCGCGGTCTTCAAACTCCCGCCCGATGCCGTTTGCTTCAACAGTTTCTTCATGGCGATACCAGTGCATGCCTTCCACACCCACAACCGTAAGATTGCCGCCAAAACAGCCAAAACGTTCAACAAGCGTCACGTCAACGCCGGCGCGTGCCGCCGCCAGTGCGGCGGGCAAGCCGCCCGGGCCAGAGCCAACCACCAAAACATCGGTTCTGTGAATCACATCAATATCGCGGGCCGGTTCTTGTATTGTAAGTTTCGTCATAAGTTCACCTGAAGCCTGTCTAATTACGAGCCTCACCTTTACCCAATACTTGCGCAATAACCATCAAATAATAGCGCGGTAAATCTGGGTATAAAACATCGCCATCAGCAGTATAATGTCGGTAAAAAGGGTTATTTATTGCAAAAATACCGAAAATATGGCATCCTGCCCTCGCATTCTTAAAGAGTTATTTGACCAGGATTACAAAAACGAGAAGGAGTTTATTTATGAAACCGTTCAAACTGATCAAGCCCCTCGTCATCACTGGCACCGTACTTGCCTTTAGTACCGTGTCGGCACTGGCCTTTGATGCGGTCGCCGTGTCGGCGGTCAATGTGCGCACCGGGCCAAGTACCGGCTACGCCAAGGTTGATGTTCTTATGGGCGGCGAGCCTGTCACCGTCACCGAATGCCAGGTGCGCTGGTGTTATGTGGAACACGACGGCCCCGATGGGTGGGTTAGTGCCCGCTATCTGGCAGCAGCGGGCGCACCGGCAGACGGTGCGGAAACGGCGACCCCTGACACAACCGGCTCGGGGGATGCGGCGGCCACTGCGGCAGCAGCCGCTGTAATCGGTGCAATCATCGGCGGTGCCTTGGCCCGCCGCGGCCATACAACGCCCGCCCCACTTCCATATGGGCCGGACACCTGTCGTGATGGCTATGTCTGGCGCGACACCATCCCGGGCGATCATGTTTGCGTACGCCCTGCCGCACGGGCGGCAGCGGCCCATGAAAATGCAATAGCAGGCTCACGGGTTGATCCGTAACCGTTGCCGCGTCCCCACATTCCTTATTGCACGTTGATATGCGATTTTGTCCTTTCATAGATTTGAAGGGAGTTTCTCTATGGAAGCTACGAATGAGTTTCTCGCCAGAATACCGCGGAGTTCAGATGGCAAGCGGCGGTGGCCTCTTGAACTGAAGGCACAGATTGTTGCGGAAACGCTGATTGAAGGCGCGACTGTGAATGGGGTGGCCAAACGATATGGTTTGATCCCCAGCAGCGTTTCAGATTGGCGGCGCATGGCGCGGACGGGCAAGCTTGTTTTGCCC
>JASFZB010000005.1:0-54304 GCA_045046705.1 Rhodobacterales bacterium
TTGACCCGAAACCACAACAAACATACTGTTTCTATTGGATAATCCGCGCGGGGAACCCATTAGCAATCCGCAAAATTACGGGAATCAATCCGACTCACTGCCGCGGCGCCAAAAAAACGACTCATTACGGTTGCGCCCTAACGACGATCAGAAATCGTATAGGCAAAAATTGCGCCGATCCCCTGGACCACAGCAACCCGCTGCCAAAAAAACACCCCGAAGGGTGTTTTTTAGTTCGAGTGCTTATAGCTTGGGATCAAGCGCGACACGGACATCAAACCTTGGTGTCACGGCCACGGTATTGGTAAAGGTTTTTGCTACCAGATTACCCCAGGAATAGGTCGGCACAAATGGAACACCCGTTTGTATCAATATGACATATTCGCCATTTTTAAGATTCGGGACGTATTTGGTTGGGATTTGATCCGTACTTGTCAGACCTGTTCCGCCTCGGCCATTAAGCGACCAGTCCAGTTCCAAACGGTTGTCGTCCATTTTGATGCTGGAAATGACCATACTGGGCGCGGCCCCGTCCGCATCGACGATGGATGCGAATATTGACCCGACATTCTTCATATAATTCGGCCCGATGATATTTTGGCGCGAGATCAGATCAACGGCCGTATAGGTCGCTTTGGATGCGCGCAGATACGTCACAAAAGCATCAAAAAATGCATTACTTCCCACCAGCCAAATCATCAAAATAGGCATTAGGATAACCATTTCTACAGACAGGATGCCGCGCTCATTCCGGCCAAACCTGATAATCATGTTTTTCAACCAGGTCATCATGATGGCTCCACAACATAGGCGCTGTCAGCGATCAATCGTATGCCGCCGCTCTTATCAACATTGAAAATTCCGCTCAACGCACTGGGGAAATACCGATCGACAACCACACAGGCCCGAATATAGACAATATCGTTGGGCGTTCCCGCCGTGATGGTGTTTGCGGGTTTGTTATTCGCCGTGCGATCAACGCATGTTACCGCGGACGGCGTAAAGGTGGACCCCGTGCTGATCGGAGTCATTTCCACATAAAGATTGGCTTCACAGTTGCTGATCAGCGTTGCTTTGGCACAAACCTGCTGCTTGATATATGTCGCCCCTGCCTCACCGCTGGTAATCCCGCTCAGGCGGACCGTGCGCACAACCTGATCAAGTGAATTTTCCAAGACGACATATTTCATCATCAGAAGGCTGGAGTCGAACATTGCCACGATCATCGCAAACAGAACCGGAAACAGAACCACGAACTCGACTGTTGCACTTCCGTTTTCATTACTGTGAAATCGCCTTGGCAGATTATTTAGAATATATTTCATGCCATTCTCACTGCGTTAGCTTGAGTTTTTGAATTGACATGGCAATCGATGCAAACACTGTTTCAATGTTGCTTGTTTTGGCATCGTAATAGGTACTTAGCGATGTTGCACAGCCCTTCAAAAGATTTTGCGCATGTGTTGGCGCGCTAAAGGCAATCGTATAAACAACAACACCCTTGTTTTTAGCGGCATTACAAGACGCAAGCATATTCGCATCTGCCTGAGCTGCCGTCGCATATTTTTTCTCGATACGGGACGACTTTATGCCAATGGTTTTCGCGTAACCTTTTGTAGATATGTTTTCCCAAACCTCTGTCCACGAAAGCTGGCGTTGGTAACCGTTACTACCCGCGCTCGCACTAGCGTTGCCCGGCAGCGTATTAAACGGCTTACCTAACGAATATCCGGAATCTACTTTGTAATATTTACCATTGTCGGGGTTGTGGATATAATAACCGCTATTATCAATGGTTACTGTCCCATCTTTGCCCTGACATTTATCGGTATCACCGTCGTCATCTGAATCATCACCGCTGTCCGATTTATCATCACCGCTGTCCGATTTATCATCGTCGCTGTCCGATTTATCATCGCCACTGTGTGATTTATTTTTCTTCTTGTCGCTGTGTGATTTCTTTTTCTTCTTGTCGTTGTCCGATTTATCATCACCGCTGGCCGATTTATCATTGTCGTCTGAATTATCACCGCTGTCATGGTCAGAATCATCCTTACCACACAGTTTAGTTATCTCAGATACATAATACATATCCGATCCCCCGGAACGGTAGTAATCGTAAAGATCATAATGCTTTGTGTTTTGACCATCCGTCATCACCACCATGATTTTTTTGACACCAGCTTGACTGTAGTCCACCGGCAGCCCGGAAACTTTACCGCCCATATCGGTTGCAATCGGACGGGCCAGAGGATCCAGTAATGCAGTCCCCCATTTAGTCCCGATATGCGTAGCTGTGTAGCCTGCTGCCCGAAGCGAATTGATCTTGTCTTGCAGGGCTTTGGCAGATGTCTCGAACGGCATAATCTCGGCATATTTTTCTGTATTGCAACTTCCAAAATCCAAACCCGACTGAAAACCACCCCGGAAAGAATAATAGGGCAACTGTCTTTGGACTACGTTCGTATCAATACCCGTCTTCAAAAAATCCGCAGCAGGAAAGATCATACAGCGGGATTTTGTGGTCAAACCTTCTGTCTTGTATAGATCCCACATGCTTTTGGGAACCGAAACATTTGTTGCATAAGGCACAACACTGATAACAGTCAGACTACTGTCATCGGGATTGATAACCGTATCTATAAATTTGTTTGCAGCCGTTTTCATACTTGAGATTTTCGAACCAGACATAGAGCCCGATATGTCCAACACCAGTGAAATTTCCAGATTTGGGGTTTCCTCTGCGGCCTGGCTTGCCGCCACGACATTAAGCGTATCAATGCCCGCGATTTTCAAAAAATAGGTACCAAGAACCGCTGTCGCCGTGGCAGAGACATGACGGCCGGTCGATGAAACGCTTGTATTTTTAGCGTCCATAGACACGTTATAAGACGAAAGCGCGTCCACTTTGCTCATATAATCATTCACGACCGCAGCGGGACTTTGTGTCTGGCGCATGGATGCGGCAGCCAGAACCGAGCGGTCTAAATTATATTGAAGGGTGCTTCGAACGGTTTCATAGCGCGCCAGATCAATAGCCGCCCCGCCGATAAGAACCATTGTCGTAAAGATTACGATCATGAATATCGAGAAGGCCCCGCGCTCATCGTCTTTGAAATCCTTAAAATACCGCGTCAAATGTTGTACCATTTTTCCATCCCACCTTGTTTACACACCCGGTATTTTTGCGCGAATCGCAATCACACCAAAAGTTCTGTAGCAAAAGCAATTTGCGCTGCCACAATGGCTTAATTTAGGCAAATCTTGGGTGTTTTTGGCGGTTTTTAAGGATAAATTTAGGCAAACTTGTCTAAATTGTTTTCAAAGAAAGGAAAATATGTCATCCTATAACCTTATGTTTTAATTATATTTATTTCTATTTTTTAATAAAAAACCACACAGAATGTGTCTATAAAACCGCAATTTCGCCACATGGTTCGTGATTAATACTTACAAATGTCGGGTATTGTTGAAGTAAATGCGACAATCGGGAAACCATCCCTATATCTAAAGCGATTTCATGCCCAATTATTTTTCCTGCATTAACAGAACCAGCTTATCCGACATTGCTTTGCTTTGGGATAGGCTGACCGTACCTCCTACCCCGAAACTCCGGCCCATAATCCAGTATAATCCCGGGGACCATTTCCAGCCCATCGGATTATGAAGCCGCAATAAAAACCCATTGGACGGCTTGAACGAGAACCAACTCCGATCCACTGTTGCAATATTGGACAGCTTACAAATCAGGGCCCCTGTTTCATCAAACAGCCCCTCACGCTTCAGGATTAAAGCCGCATTGCCAAAACGTAAATTTGCTTGCATCTGCCATAGAAATACCATGCTGAAACCAAATAGAACCAATTTCAGTATCCCCGATTGCGCCGTGCCTCTGAAAATAAAACCCAACAGTATCAGGGCCGAAATGCCCAACAGAACCGCAGCCAACAGTCGACGGCCGGCACTTGGTTGTATCTTTATAATTACATCAGACATGGCCGCATCCAGATACGTTTATACTTTGCCGCCTCAAGTAACCCTGCCATGAAGCATAGCACAAGACTATAGTGCTTAACGCGCGGAAATAACCTCATAACCCGGTTCTTCCGGTTCGTTATCGGTCATCTCGGCGGGGAAACCGATCAAGGGACCCGTCGCATGGTACGGGCCCATTGTTATGAATACGCGAGCGGAATTAAAACAGGCGATTCAGGATTTGCAAAACGGCACCTTCATCAAAGCCGCGCATTAGGGCCTGTTGACCCCCAGCCAGTACAACACTGCCACAAGGCTTGCAAAAAACAGTAACATACGCGCGGCAAACTCGGCCAACCACAAAGCACGTTTGCGCGATTTGTCAGGCTCCAAATCCACGCCTTCCAGTTTGGCCATGGCCACGCGGCGCACCGACCGTAATTTATCCAAATCCACCTGACCGCGCCGCTTGGGGTGTTTGATGCGTTCCTGCGCAGCAAACAGATAGGCCACGTCCGCCTTGAAACCGCGCGGCAAGCGGCCACGCAATTGCGACACCAGCTTTTGTAAATCGCGGCCCTTAAGACCGTATTTTTTAGCTACAAGCTTGCCGATTTCCAACTGAACCGACCTGACCGATACTTGACCCATAATACCCCCCCAAAGGATGAACCCCATGCTAAACAAACACGCTACAATTTCAAGTCTGATTAGGCGGGCCCCAATTCCAGAGCATCCCCGTCCTGACAATAGGGACTGTCTATTTGCCCACAAACCGCGCTTTGGGCATCATATCCAAAATACCCGTCTTTTTGCACATCTTGCCCGGCACTGCTGCATGCAAAAAGAAGAGCGCTACTCGATATACACAATACTTTAAGCATACGCTCTTCCTACAGTCTGCAAGGCAGGCATAGCGGGCTTAGGTTAATCAGGCGTGAAGAGTGTAGATCCTATCAAGTCGGATTTGAGATAAATTTAGGGGGCACTTAAGGTTAATTTAAATCACCCGCGCTAACTGTCCCTTTTGTTATGTACAGCCTTCTTCAAATCCTTGCGGAAACGCCCTTCTTGGTGCTTGTTCAGCTTGGTCACTTTCTTTTCTTTTTTATCACGGTACGGGTTTTTATCCGATTGCGAGCGAATAAACAGCCTGATCGGCGTGCCGGGCATGTCAAAACCTTCTCGCAGACCGTTGACCAGATAGCGTTCATAGCTCGTTGGCAGTAAATCCGCATGGGAACACATCGCCACAAAGGTAGGCGGGCGGGTTTTTACTTGCGTCATATACCGGATACGGATGCGCCGTCCCCCCGGGGCGGGCGGTGGATGCATCTCTAACATACCTTCCAGCCAGCGGTTCAGCTTGGATGTGCTGACCCGGCGGTTCCAGGTCTCGTGCGCGGTTATAATCGCTTTGTGCAACCGGTCCAGCCCACGTCCGGTTTTGGCCGAAACCGTCACCAAAGGCGCACCGCGCAACTGCGGCAAAAGCCGCGTGAACTTTTCACGCAGGTCGCGCAGTTTTTCCTGCTTTTCTGTCTCTATGTCCCACTTGTTCACCGCAACCACCACCGCACGACCTTCGCGCTCGGCCAGATCGGCGATACGCAAATCCTGCTGTTCAAACGGAATTTCCGCATCCAGCATGACCACCACGACTTCAGAGAATTTCACCGCCCGCAAACCGTCCGATACCGAAAGTTTTTCCAGCTTCTCCTGCACCTTGGCTTTTTTGCGAATGCCCGCCGTATCCCACAACCGGATCGGCACGCCGTCCCAGTTGACGTTAACGGATATGGCATCGCGGGTAATCCCGGCTTCCGGCCCCGTTAGCATGCGATCCTCTTTCAGGATCTGGTTGATCAGTGTCGACTTGCCTGCGTTTGGTCGGCCTACAACGGCGATCTGCAAAGGTTTTTCAACCGAGATCACCCGGTCAGCCCCGCCACCGTCCTCGTCCACATCGACACCGGTTTCCGGTTCGATTTGGCGGGATTTGAATTCTTCCGCAATTGGGCGCAACATATGGGCCAGCTCGTCTATGCCCGCCCCGTGCTCGGCCGATAATTGCACAGGCTCGCCCAAACCCAACGAGAACGCATCGTAATAGCCCGCTTCACCGGCACGGCCCTCGGCCTTGTTGGCCGCCAGGATCACCCGCGCCGATTTCTTGCGTAGAATTTCGGCGAACACGCGGTCTGCCGGTAACACCCCGTCACGCGCATCGATCATAAACAGACAGACATCCGCCATATCCACCGCGCGTTCAGTCAGCGCACGCATGCGCCCCTGAAGGCTTTCATCGGTGGCCTCTTCCAGCCCTGCGGTATCAATCACGGTAAAGCGCAAGCCTGCCAACCGGGCGTCACCCTCGCGCAAATCGCGTGTCACCCCCGGTTGGTCATCGACCAAAGCAAGCCGTCTGCCAACCAGCCGGTTGAACAAGGTGGACTTGCCCACATTGGGGCGCCCGACTATGGCAAGTGTAAAACTCATAAAATTAGCCTTTCATCACTGAATGGCCTTTACAGGGCAATTTCGCTATTTGAAAGCCTGAAGTTGACCATTACCTGACAGAATATACAGGGTGCCGTTCACAATGGCAGGCTGTGAAGCCGCACCGCCCTGAATTTTCACCACCCCAAGGGCCGCGCCCGAGCTTGGATTAAAACTGCGGATATTGCCGTCACTGCTGGCCACGATCAAACGGTTTCCCGCCATAACAGGGCCATAATGCACATAAGCCGTCTTTTGGCGTTTGCCCTGCTTCAGATAACCGGGCAGTTTTACCGACCAGATTTCTGCCCCCGTTGCCCCATTCAGCCGTTTCAGCTTAAACCCGTCGGTTACAATAAACACCGAACCTCCGGCAACCCACACGGGGCTGTAAGAGCCATCATTCACGGTCCAGTTGCGTGTCCCTGTTTTCATATCTATCGAGATCAGCCGCCCGACCTGATTGGCGGCATAAACCGTATTGCCCGAAATAACCGGATCACCGGAAATCGCCCCGACAATACCGCGCGCCAAACCTTTGCGACCAGCGGAAACAGCCGCACTCCATATCCGCGCACCGGTAGCGGTGTTTGCCCCGATAAGTTCGCCCGAAGCAAATGGCAGAGCAACGAAATCGCCCAGTGCCGCAGGGGCACCGGTGCCGATCAGACCGGTTACAGAACCCCCACTTTGAATTTGCCAGCGAATACGGCCGTATGTCAGATCAAGCGCAATCGCTTTGTTGTCCAATGTAACCGCAATCGCCTCGCCGTTGATAACCACAGGGGCACCGGAAATACCTGCATTGGTTCTTTGGCGCCACCTGACAGAACCCGAGGCCGGATCAATCGCGACCACTTCACCAAATCCTGTGGTTGCAACCAAAACCCCGTTACCATAAGCCAAGCCGCCACCGGAAACCGATTTACCCTTGTCCCACGCAGGACTAAGATCGCTTGACCATTGTGGCGCCCCCGTCTCCAGACCAAAAGCCCGCACCTGTCCGCCGGCATCCAAGGTATAAATACGGCCCTGTGCGATAATCGGGTCGGAACTAAGATGGGTCTTCTTGCCGTTGCCGGTGCCGATTTTTTGCGCCCAGATGCGCGTCAGAGCCATGCCCAGCGCGGGATTGGATACTTTGTGTGCGGTACTGCCGTTTTTATGGGTCCACTGTGCATAATTTTGCGCTACAGGCAGTTTAACCGGCGTCACCGCAGCAACGGCTTTCTGCGCTTCAGCCCCGTTCGCTTCTTTACTTATCTCTCCGCGTAAATCCAGCCGCTGCCCTTTCAAAGGTATTTCCTTTTTCGCGCAGCCAGCCAAGGCTAATCCGGCAGCAAGTGCCAAAACCAGTGTTTTTTGGTAAACCCCTAGTATCGCCATATCAATGAACTTTCCACATGCTCGGTTATTTGCCTATTGTGCAGTTCCATTACCGGAAAGCAACTGCGCTTGTGCAGGGATCTCACCACCCAAAGACACCAGCAACTGTATTGCGCGCTGTTGAACCCCGGCCGGCAAATTCGGCTCTTCCAATAGCTGCTTAAGCTGATCTATTGCGGCTTTTTCATCTCCCGCATCCAGTTTGGCAATGGCAATTTGCTCCAGAGCCAAGGGGCGCAAGGCATTGCCGGGTGTTGCAAGCCCTTGAAACGCAGTCAGGCGTTTGGCGACATCCATATCCTTACCGCGCAACACCAAAGCCTTGAAACGGGCCAGATCCCGGTAAATCGGACTTGTGCTGTCGCTTTGCGCAATCTTGTCCAACGCCGCCAGTGCCGCGCCCTTTTGACCATCCTGGATCAGGATCGTCGCTTCCTGAAACTGCAACAGAACCGCAGCGGCACCGGCATCTGCACTCAGGCTTTGCAAAGCGGCAACCTGTTCGGTTGGCGTTTTTTTACTCAAGGCCACCGCTATCGCATCACCGCGCGCTTCAGCCGCCACAATCGCTTGGCTTTTGCTCCATTCCAGATAAGACGCCCCACCGACGATCAGTACGATAGCAAGACCTACAATCCAGCCATATTTCTTATAATAGGCATATAAGCGGTCTTTGCGGACTTCGTCGGTGACTTCTTCGATGAAACTGTCGGTTTCGCTCATGGGTATTGCCTCTTGATATTTTGGCGGACATTACAAGCAAACGACAGCAAATGCCAAGCCGATTAACTGCTTTTTTTGGCCTTATAAGTATGCTCATCCGCCGGAAACGACCGGTCACGGACTTCATCGGCATATCGGGTGATGGCATCGCGCATCATTTCTTCCATATTTCCGTAGCGTTTTACGAAAGTCGGGACACGCGGAAACAACCCGACCATGTCCTCGAACACCAATATTTGCCCATCACATTCAGCCGAAGCCCCGATGCCGATGGTGGGAATGCTGATCGCTTTTGTGACTTGGCCCGCCAACTTTTCAGCCACGCCTTCAACCACAACAGAAAACGCACCGGCCTCGTCCACCGCTTTGGCGTCGACCACAACCGCATCGAACTGATCTTGCGCGCGCACCGCCTTGAAGCCGCCCGCCGTGTTCATTTGCTGCGGCATCAGGCCGATATGCGCCATCACCGGAATACCGCGCGCCGAAAGGTAGGCAATGGTAGCGGCCATTTCGCGCCCGCCTTCCAGCTTTATCGCCATGCAGCCGGTTTCCTTGATGATCCTGGACGCATTGCGAAATGCCACTTCGGGGCTTTCTTCAAAGCTGCCAAAAGGCATATCGACCACGACCAATGCTTTTTCCACCCCGCGCATCACCGCCTGGCCATGCATGATCATATGCTCCATGGTCACGCCCAAGGTGTTGGGCATGCCGTGGATCACCATCCCCAAACTATCGCCCACAAGGATCATATCGGCCTGTTCATCCACCAAACGTGCCACATGGGCAGTATAGGCGGTCAGACAGACCAAAGGGGCCACACCTTTAGCGGCGCGAAACGCAGGCACCGTCATCTTTTTCTTTGTTGCGTAATGTTCCGAAACCTGATCCGGGTCGGAAATTCCAAGCTTTTTGGACAATGTACTGGTTGTGGACATAAGATCGCTTTCCTTTTGAGCCGCCATACCACCCAATTCCTTCTTGGGATTATAGTCAAGAGACCTCTTGTTACCCCACCCTATCTTCGCCACCATCCTTTATTATTGCGCCTGGCAACGTTTCTTTGAAGTCCTACTAAACTAGTTTAGTAGTTTAATAGCGTCTAGAGCATTGTAATACATGATGATAATTATTATAAGTCGGAATAATTTTCGACGATCAGAAACCTCCGCAACACAGCAATATGCGTCATTTTGCATATGACAGAACTTCACTTCCGGTAGCACGACAAAAGGAACCTGCGCAGGCAAGACCACCGTCTTGCCAAATACTGTCTTTAAAAATACCGCATAAACATGGCTTGCAGCCCAAATTTTCGCATCGTACTCTTACCGGAGTAATAAATTCACGGGGTCCGCACGCTTTTTCGGTTCCCATTCTGGAGAGCCCCATGCGCCCCGTCCCGATTATCCTGGCCTTATTGATCTCTGCCGCTATCGCCACCTTTGTCCTTAACGGTGGCAATACCGCTGCCCCGAAAGACCCGGCCACCCTTGTTCAAACCACGGCCGACGCTTATCCGCCGGTATCCGTACTTGTGCAAAAATCACAGGCACAGCCGGTTACAAGCGGTATTGTCTTGCGCGGCCAGACGGCGGCTTCACGCCAAATCACGGTTTTATCCGAAACCTCGGGGAAAGTCATTTCAATCCCCTTGCGCAAAGGCACGCGGGTCACCGAAGGCCAGCTTTTATGTGAATTAGAGGTCGGCACGAAAGCCGCCGTTCTAACCGAAGCCAAAGCCCGGCTTGCAGAAGCCGAGGCCAACAATAAAGGGTCCCAAAGCCTAGTAAAAAAAGGAATTATTTCCGAAACGGCGGCCTTTTCCCGCGAAGCCGCCCTTGAAGCGGCGCAGGCAAATGTTGAACGCGCCGAACGCGAACTGACCGACTTGAAAATCAAAGCCCCGTTTTCGGGGCTGCTTGAGTCGGACACCGCCGAATACGGCTCTTACATGCAGCGCGGCTCTGCTTGTGCCACGGTATTGCAGTTAAACCCGATGAAACTTGTCGGCCACGCCACCGAACAACAGGTCGCGCGCATCACCAACGGCGCACCGGCCACTGCGCGGCTGTTATCGGGAATGAAAGTAAAGGGCGACGTGACATTTGTTTCACGCCGAGCCGACAGTATCACCAAAACATTCCGCGTGGAAATAACCGTGCCGAACACCGATGACCGCTTGCGCGATGGCTCTACCGCAGACATCACCATCGCGCTTTCGGGCGAAAAAGGCCATCTGTTGCCGCAATCCGCCCTGACTCTGAACGGCGACGGGGTGTTGGGCATTCGCGCCGTAAAGGACGGCAAGGCCAAGTTCATCCCGGTTAACATCATCCGCGACAGCACCAAAGGCGTCTGGGTTTCGGGGCTGCCTGACAAAGTCGACATCATCGTTCTGGGTCAGGAATATGTCACCGACGGACGCAAGGTTTCTGTTACCTACAAAGGGGACAGCTAAGCCATGATAGGTCTCGTCGACTGGGCCTCGGCCCGCGCCCGCATGGTTTTCACCTTGGTCTTGATGTCACTGGTAGCCGGTGCCATGGCCTATTTCGGCCTACCCAAAGAGGGCGAGCCGGATATTGATGTACCGTTTCTATACGTTTCCGTGCCTTTCCCGGGTATTTCGGCCTCTGATTCGGAAAAACTGCTGATCCGGCCACTGGAAAACGAATTGAAAGGAATCGACGGGCTGAAAACCATGACCGCGAATGCGGCAGAAAACTATGGCGGGGTCGGACTGGAATTCAACTTTGGCTGGGATAAACAGGCAACCATCGCCGATGTTCGCGACAAGGTCAGTCGGGCCGAAGCCAAATTTCCCGCCGGTGCCGAACAATATACCATAACGGAAGTTAATTTCTCGCAATTCCCGATCATCGTGATTTCGCTTTCGGGGGCGGTTCCCGAACGCACCTTGCTACGCGTTGCCAAAGACTTGCAAACCAAACTGGAAGGCCTGCCGCAAGTTCTGGAGGCGGGGTTGGCGGGGCACCGCAACGAAATGCTCGAAGTCTTGATAGACCCGCTGAAACTGGAAGCCTACAACGTCACCGCAGGCGAACTTTTGGCCGCCGTGCGCAACAACAACCAGTTGATAGCGGCAGGCGAGGTTGAAACCCGCAATGGCGCTTTCGCGGTGAAAATCCCGTCCTCGTTCGACTCGGCCAGTGACGTTTACGGCCTGCCGGTCAAAGTCAACGGCGACAGTATCATCACCTTGGGCGATCTTGCCGATATTCGCCTGACCTTCGAAGACCGCTTGGGTACGGCGCGTTACAACGGCAATGCCACCGTGGCCTTGCAAATCGTCAAACGTAAAGGTGCCAACCAGATCAAAACCGTGAAACTGGTGCGCGATACCGTCAATAACGCCATGAAACTCTGGCCAAAAGAGCTGAAACAGGCCATCCATGTGGATTTTGCACTGGATCAGTCCAAAAAGGTTGCCAGCATGGTCAGCCAGCTAGAATCCTCGGTTCTCACCGCAATTCTGCTGGTGATGGTGGTTATTTTAGGGACCTTGGGGGTGCGTTCTGCCCTGTTGGTGGGCTTTGCCATTCCAACCTCGTTCCTCTTGTCCTTCGCCTTTATGGCCCTCGCAGGCATTGCCATATCGAACATGGTGATGTTCGGGCTGATCCTGGCCGTGGGCATGTTGGTCGACGGGGCCATTGTTGTGGTCGAATACGCCGACAAGCGCATCTCGGAAGGCACCGGGCCGATGCACTCCTATGTCATGGCGGCAAAACGGATGTTCTGGCCGATCATCTCGTCCACCGCCACTACGCTTTGCGCGTTTTTGCCAATGCTATTCTGGCCGGGCGTGCCGGGCGAATTTATGCGCAACCTGCCGATCACGTTGATCTATGTTCTGTCCTCTTCCTTACTGGTAGCACTGATCTATCTGCCGGTTGTCGGCGGCGTTGCCGGGCGTCTGACACAAGTCTTGGAGCATCTCTCTGGTTATTTGAACACCAACAGACACATCCTGATACGCCTGACCCTGTTGGTCCTGACCGCAGCAAGTGTGATCGGCTCGACAATTTTGGCTATGAAGGGGATGGAAACCCATGCCACGGGTCTTATGCTGCTTGGCGCAGGGGGCTTTATTCCGGCTTCTTTTGCGCTTTCAGTTGCCGGAGGGTCTATTTTCACCAAACCCGAGACAGCTTTACGCGACCGTTCCAAACGCACGCTTTTCGGCCATGTGATCCACTATATCGTCGACACGCCGTTCATGTCGTTTCTGGCAATTTTCGCAACCCTCGCCTTTGTGGTGATGACCTTCATGACCTATATGGGCAATAACTACGGGACCGAATTTTTTGTCAAAACCGAACCCGAAAACGGCATCGTCTATGTGCGCGCACGCGGCAACCTGTCTTTGCAGCAAAAAGACGCCCTTGTGCGCAGTGTGGAGCAAAAAATTATCCCGGTCAAAGGCATCGCATCGGTATTTTCCTTCGCTGGAGCCGGCGGTTTGAACCAGAACAAAGGCGGTGCAACAGCCCCGCTTGACACCATCGGCCAGATCCTGTTCGAACTGGACGACTGGAAAATACGCGGCACCGGCACCGGGGATGCCATTATCGCGAATGTCAAAAAAGCCATAGGTGCTACGCCGGGCTATCAGACCGAGATATTTATCGGCAAAACCGGCCCGGCCGCAGGCAAGCCGCTGAATTTGCGCATCAAGGGCGACAATTGGGGCAATCTGATGAAAACAACTGCCATGATCCGCACCAAGCTTGATGAATGGAACGGCCTGAAAGACATCGAAGACACCCGCCCCCTGCCCGGCATCGATTGGCAGATCAAGGTCGATGTCAAAGAGGCCGGACGCTACGGTGCCAATGTCGCCTCGGTAGGGGCCATGGTGCAACTGGTCACACGCGGTCTGTTGCTTGATACCATGCGCGTCGACAGCTCTGCCGACGAGATCGACATCCGCGTGCGCGTCCCCCAAAAGGATCGCCTGTTATCGACCTTGGATACATTGCGCGTGCGTACCGCCACAGGATTGATCCCCTTGTCCAATTTCATCACCCGCACCCCAGTCAAAAAACTGGGACAGATCAACCGCGTTGACAGCACACGTTATTTTGACGTGAAAGCGGATGTGCAAGACGGGGTGAATTCAAACGACATGATTGCCAAAGTCACCAAGTGGTTGAAAAATGACGTGCAACTGCCGCCCGGCATTTCTTGGGAATGGTCCGGAAGTCAGGAAGATCAGCAAAAAAGCATCGCTTTTCTGAAATCCGCCTTTGCCGGGGCTTTGGGCTTGATGTTCATCATCCTGCTGACCCAGTTCAACAGCTTTTACAACTCGTTTCTGGTGCTTCTGGCAGTGGTTTTATCCACCGCCGGCGTGTTAATCGGCATGATGGTAATGCACCAGCCATTTTCCACAATCATGACAGGAACAGGCATTGTAGCCCTTGCAGGAATTGTGGTGAACAACAACATTGTGCTGATCGACACCTACCAGGAATACGCCCGCCGCATGCCCAAGCTTCAAGCCATCGTGGCCACAGCCGAGGCCCGTATACGTCCGGTAATGCTGACCACCATCACTACCATGGCAGGGCTTTTCCCGATGATGATGGGCTTGTCTATCGACTTCCACACCGGCGGCTACAGTCTCAATGCGCCTACATCATTGTGGTGGAAGCAACTGGCTACCGCCGTGGTTTTCGGTCTTGGGATCGCCACGATTCTAACCCTTGTCCTGACCCCGGCCCTGCTGGCCATGCGGGTGTGGATTGTTGCCATGGCAAAATACCCCTTTGCCCGGGCCCGCGCCCATAAAACAGGCGAGAAACAGCAAAGCCTGCATGACATCGCCTATGCGGATATTGCTGAATGAAGCGCCTGGTCAGCCCTTTATCTGCACCGTAGACACAGACCTTTGAAACCCGTATCAAAACTTTAAAAAAGAGTTAGGATAAATGTCGATTGCCGCACAGATATTATTGGGAAGTATTATTCTGGGTCTGTGTTCCCTGATCCATATCATTATTCTGGTCTGGTCAGTTTCCTTGATCCGAATTCTGCAGCCAAAACTGACGCGGTTTTCAGCAAGAATCCGTTTGGGCCTGCTGATCAGTAAAGCATTTTTCTTCGTGGTCATGGCCCATTCCATCGAAGTTTGGGTCTGGGCCTTTTCTTTTGATTTATCAAACGCGGTTCCAAATATAGGGGAAGCGGTTTATTTTGCCCTGACCACATACACCACATTGGGCTACGGGGATATTACCCTTAGTGAAGGTTTTCGGGTTTATGCCGCGATGGCCTCGGTCAACGGACTGTTGAATTTCGGCCTTAGCACCGCCTTTCTAGTCGGGCTTCTCGCCCGCATGCTGCCCGACGATATTCGCTGACAGGGATCAGGCTACCGCAGGCTCATCCGCCAATTGCCGTTGCCACATAGCAGCATACCGGCCACCGCGCGCAAGCAATGCGTCATGTGTGCCCTGCTCGGTGACATGACCCTGTTCCAGCACGACAATCAGATCCGCATCCACAATGGTCGACAAGCGGTGCGCAATGGTAATCACAGAGCGGCCCTTACCCATCTGGCGCAGACTGTCCAGAATGTCGCGTTCGGTTTCGCTATCAAGCGCGGATGTGGCCTCGTCAAGCAATAAAATTGGCGGGTTTTTCAAAAGCGTGCGGGCAATCCCCACCCGCTGCTTTTCACCGCCCGACAACTTCAACCCGCGTTCCCCGACAGTGGTTTGATAGCCGTCCGGCAGGCTCATCACAAAATCATGGATTTTAGCCGCTTTCGCCGCTGCCACAATATCTGCCTCGGAGGCTCCGTCTCGGCCATATGCCACATTGTACCCGATGGTGTCATTAAACAGCACAGTGTCTTGTGGCACGATACCGATTTGCGCGTGCAGGCTGCTTTGGGTAATGTCGCGTAAGTCTTGACCATCAATACACACCCCCCCCGAGCCGACATCGTAAAACCGGAACAACAATCGCCCGATGGTGGATTTCCCCGCCCCCGACGGCCCAACCACGGCCACGGTTTGCCCAGGCTTCACGGTCAGGTTCAGCCCTTTCAATATGGGACGGTTTTCATCATATCCGAAGGACACATCCCTGAAAACCACTTCCCCGCCGGTGACCACCAAATCCTTGGCCCCCGGTTTGTCCACCACCTCTGCAGGTTGCTCTAACAGATCGAACATCTCGCCCATATCGACCAGTGCCTGACGGATTTCGCGGTAAACCGTACCCAGAAAATTCAGCGGCAGGGTGATCTGGATCATATAGGCGTTGACCATGACAAAATCGCCCACCGTCATATCCCCGCGCTGAACCCCGATGGCCGCCATCACCATGACTGCGATCAATCCCGAGGTAATAAAAACCGACTGGCCGAAGTTCAAAAAACCCAGCGTGTAATTGGTCTTCAAAGCCGCAGCTTCATAACCGCGCATACTGTCGTCATACCGCATCGCTTCGCGTTCTTCGGCATTGAAATATTTCACCGTTTCAAAATTCAATAGACTGTCGATGGCCTTTTGATTGGCATCGGTGTCGCGATCATTCATCTCTTTGCGAATACGCACCCGCCATTCGGTCACTTTGAAGGTGAAGATAACATAAAGCCAGATCGTCACCACCACCACAACCAGATACCAGACATCAAACAGATAAAACAGAATCGCCCCGACAAAGGCCAGTTCCAGCACCAAGGGGCCGATGGAAAACAACAAGAAGCGCAGCAGGAATTCAACGCCTTTCACCCCGCGTTCGATAATCCGGCTTAATCCACCGGTTTTCCGGTTGATGTGGTACCGCATCGACATTGCGTGAATATGACGAAAAGTTTCCAGTGCCAACTGGCGCAAAGCACGTTGCGCCACGCGGGCAAAAATCACGTCACGCAACTGGTTGAACCCGACACTCATCAGCCGCGCCACACCGTAGGCAACGGTCAGCCCGACAGCACCTGCCGTCAGCATGAAAACCGTATCAGGGGCGCCCGCATTCGGGGCCATCGCATCGACAGCACCTTTGTAGAAAAACGGCGTCATCACACTGATGACCTTGCCCGCCACCAAGGTCAGAAGCGATAGAACCACACGCACCTTGACCCAAGCCTTGTCCGCAGGCCACAGATAAGGCGCAATTTTGCGAATGACATGCAGCGCTTGCGCTTTGTTCACTTCGGTTTGGGTGATAATTGTGTGGGCCATGTCGTCTCCTGTCCGGCTTACTTAGGTCGAACAGGCAATATTGACCAGTGTTAGTTTGGCAAATCGAAAACCTGACCGGGATAAATCAGATTTGGATCTTTGATGCGATCCCGGTTGGCGTTGAAAATCTGCACATAGCGCACCCCAGAACCATACCGATTCTTTGCCACCGCCCATAACGTATAGCCCGGTTGAATGGTAACGCTTGAAGCCAGTGCCTTGCCAGAGGCCGCCTCCACCGCCTCGGGGGCCTCGCGCTTGAACGGGCTTTGCACCCGGCCTGTCACGGCACCGGATTCATTGATACTGTCGACACGCAAATCGTAGATCCCGTCGGGCACGTCCGACAGGGTAATTTTCCACTGGCCGGTATCGGGAACTTTTTGCACATCCGCAGGCTTGTTATCCAGATAGACCCGCACCGAGTTTTCAGCATTCCCCCGCCCCGAGATCACCACGTCACCGAGGTCATCATAAACAATCGTATCAAGTGTCAGCGGGACCGCCTTGGCAACTACGGTGGCCTTGGCTGCCGTTGTAACGTCGGTCTTTGTGGCATTCACATCACTTGCCAACGGGGCCGGCGTATCGTTTGTGGTGGGCGTTTCACTCGACAAGGCCACCGCACCCGAGGTCGGAGGGGGCGTCGGCTCAATCACCTCGACCGCTCCGTCAGCTTTGGCCACCACCAGTTTCGGGGCCACTTTGGCTTTGGGCTTGAACGGCATAACCAGAACTTTATCGTTCGAGACCACTTGGACACCGGCGGCATCTTCTACTTGCAGGCCCAGCTCGCGCGGCGTGTCAGAGGGCGGCAAATCCAAAAGGGCGACAAACGCACCCGTTGCATCCGCTTGCGCCACATCAACGATTTTGCCGTCAAGCATTACCGTGACTTTGGCATTCGGGGCCGCTTTGCCCGCCACCACGGTCGAGCCGGTTTCATCCACACGCACCACATCTATTGCAGGCACCACGACTTCGGGCGCGGGCTTTTGTTTGGCCGTGTTGGTTTTTTCTTTTACCACTTTTGGCGCAGCTTCGGTAACAGCCGGTTTAGGCGCAGCATTTGTATCAGGCACATCCCCCTCGGCTGCTTTTGTCACTTTTGGCGCAGCTTTGGTAACAGCCACTTTCGGGGCGGTTTGTGTTTCCGGCGCCGGTTTCGTGACAGTCGCGGGGGCCGTCACCACTTGGGCCGGAACAGCGTCGGGCATAACATCCGATGTCCCGTTCGGAGCTTTATACACGAAGGCAAAAAACAAACCTGCAAACAGCACAACACCCGTAGCCACGCCGCCCGCAACTGTTGCATTCGATCCTATTTTCTTCAGCAAACTCTTACCCTTCCACCCTGCATCTTTCCCATGTTACATAAAACACAGATCAAATCAAAAACAGATTTTCGTTAAAGGCAACACCATGTCCCCAAAACCACACCTCTCTGTCTGCGTTTTTTGCGGTTCCCGCAAGGGAAACAACCCCAACTATATGAAAACAGCCCGTGAAATAGGCCTAAAACTGGCGCAAAATGACCTGCGGCTGGTCTATGGTGCCGGTGATGTCGGGCTGATGGGAGCGGTTGCCAATGCCTGTCAGGATGCCGGTGGCGCCATTTTCGGGGTGATTCCCACCCACCTGTTGGCCATGGAGGTCGGCAAAACCGATCTTTCGCAGTTTATCATCACCGAAAACATGCACGAACGCAAAAAACTGATGTTCATGAACTCGGACGCAATCATCACCCTGCCGGGCGGTGCAGGGTCGCTGGACGAATTGTTCGAGGTGCTGACCTGGGCGCAGCTTGGCCAGCACAGCAAACCTATTTTCCTACTCAATGTGGACGGCTATTGGGATCCGTTGATCAGCCTGATCGAGCACCAGATAGAACAGGGCTTTGCCGACCCGTCCTTTCGTGCCCTGTTGCAGGATTTCACTTCCGTCGATGCTTTAATGGCCAAGCTAGATCAAGACCTTTCACGGCGCAGGGATTCATAGGAATAGATCGCCAAAGCTACCCAGATCAACCCGAAAGCAATGAAATGCCAGCGGGTAAACGACTCCATGAAAATCAACGTACTGACCCCGAATTGCAATGTCGGGTTCAGATATTGCACCAGTCCCACGCTCGCCAGCGTCAGGCGTTTCATCGCATAGGACATCAACACCAAAGGCCCTGCGGTCAACGGCCCGGACAGCATCAAAAGTCCGGTGTCCCAACCCTGCCCGAAAAAGCCGCCCGACCGGCCCACAAGCCCGGTCCAGCCGTCAAAATGTACCCCCCAAAGCCAGATTAACGCCAGCGGCGTCAGCAAAATAACTTCGCCCATGACCGAAACCACAGGCCCGGCCTGCAACGACTTCTTGCAAACCCCGTAAAGCCCCAATGTCACCGCCAGAAACAGCGACACCCAAGGCGGCGCCCCCAGCCCCGCAGTCAACAAAACCACCGCAAAGGCGGCCAGCCCCACGGCATACCACTGAAACCGCGTCAGGCGTTCACCCAGAAACACATAGCCCAACAACACCGCGACCAGCGGAAAGATATAATAGCCCAGCGAGCTTTCCACCAAACGCCCGATCTGCACCGACAGGATATAAACGAACCAGTTCATCGACACCATCAACGCCGCCAGCCCCACGATCAGAACCGTGCGTTTGTCGCGCAACAGCACCCCCACCTCGCCCAAGCGTTTTGCGTAAACCAGCAGACAAAACAAAAACACCAAAGACCAGATGGTGCGGTGGCTTAAAACCTCCAAGGGCGGCACATCCGCGATCAGATTGTAATAGAGTGCCGAGAACCCCCAGATCACACAAGCGGTGACCATCGCGATGATACCTTTGGTTTGCTCTGACATGTCAACCCTTTCATCCGCCCCCGAAGCCAAATGAAAACCCCGCCGGTCAAACCGACGGGGCTTTGAAACGCTTGGCACATCCTTAAGCGAACTCAAGGCCTCCCAGTGCGGCAGCGTATAACTGTGCGCCATTGATTGCGCAATTTTCCGCCGATGTCAACTGTGATGTTTTTACTGCCGGTTTATTAAGCAAACGCTTCATAAGTGACTATAAAAACACACAGATCAGGTTGTGGACCTGTCCCGCTTTAATGCCGCCCCAGGTGCTCATTTAAGCGACCTTTCGTTCGAAAGCAAAGGGACTTTTCCAGCCTAATGCCGAATGTCTGCGGCGGGGGTTGTAGAAGCCGTTGATGTATTCGAAGATGCGCGACCAGACTTTGATACCATTGGCCGAGATGGATTTGATCGGTGTTAAGCCTTCATCGGTGACAACCAAAGTATCGCCGCTGAAGGAACAGCCTGTCCGCACAAATTTCTTGGCAGCTTTCGCAAGGGCGGTTTCGGCGGCGGGCCCAAGGCTTTTAATCAGGATTTTGCCGCCTTTGGTAGAAAACCTATAACGTGACGGCAATCAGTTTTGGATCTGGCGTTCAAGCATGCTTTTGGGGCCTTACGGGGCTGGCCTCAGGACACACAGATCCCAAACAAAAGGCCCGCCAAAACGTAGCGGGCCTTTGTTCAAATTTTGCTGTAACCGTTAAGCCGCAGCAAGACGCTCCGCCACGTTTTCCCAGTTCACCAGATTGTCCAGAAAGTTGCTCAGGTAAGCCGGACGTTTGTTGCGGAAATCAATGTAATAGGAATGTTCCCAGACATCGCAGCCCAGCAGGGCGGTTTGCCCGAAACAGACAGGGTTCACCCCGTTTTCGGTTTTGGTCACCTGCAAACCACCGTCGGCATTTTTCACCAGCCAGCACCAGCCGGAACCGAATTGACCGCCGCCTGCGGCACAGAAATCGGCCTTGAACTGGTCAACCGAGCCGAAGCCCTCCACAATCGCCGTTTCCAGTTCCGACGGCATGGCGCGGCCATTTGGCCCCATCATTTCCCAGAACTGGTTGTGATTCCACAACTGGCTGATGTTGTTGAAAATCCCGTTCTGAGCCACAGCATTGGCATCATAAGTGCCCACTATGATCTCTTCGAGCGACTTATCCGCCCATTCTGTACCCGCAATCAGCTTATTGCCATTGGTGACATAGGCATTGTGGTGCATATCGTGGTGGTATTCCAAAGTCTCTTTCGACATGCCACCGGCGGCAAGCGCATCATGGGCATAGGGAAGTGCGGGTAGGTCAAAAGCCATAATTTATATCCTTGTTGGTTTGGGTGATCTTAAGTCCTGAATATACATGAAAGCCATTCATGGAAAGCACGTTTTACACCGGCAAAGCCACGATTGCTACCCGCCTCTTTTCGGACAGCAACACGTTGTAGCTGCGGCACGCGGTTGGTGTTGCCATTGGCTCGTAGGGAAGGTCCGCCGCGTCCAGCTTGTTTTTAAGGGCCAATGGCAAAGCGGCTATTTGTGCCCCCATACCAATAAAAATAACGTCGAAATCAGCATGCGCCGCAAGGATAGCATCCCAATCGTCCAAGCCATGCCAGTCTATCACACCGCCCGGCAACAGGGCCAGCGGGCCCTCATGCACAGCACCTTGAACCCGAAAAAATCCCGACCCGTAGGCATCTATGGGCGGTTGCCCGTCATATGTAATCTCGGTCAGTTCCATATCAATCCCACAAAGGTAGCCCCGCGATAGCACTGAAAGCGATCATCGCATAGGCTACACGGTGGTAAACATTTTCCATGTCGGGGTTAAATATCCGCTGCCCGATCAACCCCGCAACCGTATAGGGCAGCACCAGAACCGCGCCCACCAGAAGCGGGGCCGGCACCAGCAATCCATTCAGGGCAAAAACCGCGAAAGTCAGCAAATCGACTAAAAACAGGAACAGGATCATATTGCCGCGCACCACATGGGCGCGCCTTGAGCTGGACATGTAAGACAGGATCACAGGCGGCCCCGGCAGTGCCGCAACACCGCAAAAGAACCCGCTGACAACCCCGACAAGCCCGGTCATCATAGCCCCCAAGGGTTTACGATACCGCCAGCCTCCAACCAGAAGGATCAACAGGCTTAGGGCCAGCACAGATATCAGCCAGCGAAACATCACCGGATCCAGCCGTGTCAGCAAATACACCCCCATGGGCAGGCCGATAATCGCCCCAATCCCCAACAGGCCGACATCACGCGGCTCGCCGTCACGCCAGGCGCGGGGCAACAGCACAATCGGGCCGAAAAGATCAAACACCAGCATCATCAGAATTGCATAGACAGGCGATACCACCAAAGCCGCGATAGGGATAAAAATCATCGCCGTGCCAAAACCGGCAAAACCACGCACAATGCCCGCACCAAACGCCGCCAGAGCCAGAATCCATAGGCCTTCAAAAGACAAGGCCTGCCGGATCATCTCCATTCAGGCACCTATTCAGGCATCAATATTGGCAAACTGCGTGCCGCCACGCCCGTCATCCACTTTGTCCCAGTCGCGTTTCACGCCCAGACGCAGTAAAATAGCCGAGGCCACAAACACCGACGAATACGTCCCCACAACCACACCCCAGATCATCGCGAAAACAAAGCCGCGTATCACATCGCCGCCCAGAACAAACAGGGCAACCAGCGCGATAATCGTGGTCAAAGCGGTTATCACCGTGCGCGACAGGGTTTCGTTGATGGATGCGTTCAACACCTGTTCAAGCGGCTTTTTCTTGTATTTGCGCAGGTTTTCCCGCACCCGGTCAAACACCACCACCGTATCGTTCAAAGAATAACCGACGATGGTCAAAAGAGCGGCGATAATCTCCAGATCGAACTTCATCTGCAACAGGCTGAAAATCCCGATGGTCAGCAGCACGTCATGGATCAGGGCAACCACAGCCCCCAGCGAGAACTGCCATTCAAACCGCAGCCAGATGTAAAACAACACCGCTGTCATTGCCAGAACCACCGCTAAAACGGCGGTTTGGATCAACTCGCCCGAAACCTTCGGGCCGACACTGTCAACCTGTGGAAAGCTCATGGTCGGATCAACCTTGATCAGCGCGTCCTTGACCTCTTTCAGCATCTCGACCTGCGCCGACTCCGCCCCTTTTTGGGCTTCAATACGGATTTGTGCGACTTTTGAAGGCTCGCCTGCCAGTTGCGCTGCCGGTTCGATCACTTCGGTGATCGAAATATCCCCCAGCCCCAAAGGCTTCAACGCGGCGCGGTATGCCGCCATATCAACGGGGTTTTGCGCCGATGTTCGGATCGTTGTGCCGCCACGAAAATCAATCCCGAAGTTCAGCCCCATCATGAAAAAGATCACAACCGAGGCAATCACCGCCACGACAGAAAGGCCCAATGTGTATTTCGAGTTCTTGAAAAAATCGATCGACGTCTCGGAGGGAACCAGTTTCAGTCTCATTATATCTCTCCTATACTTCAATGGTCTTGGGGCGACGGTACGCCATGTAACTTGCGATAAACAGGCGTGTAACCCAAATCGCTGTAAACACCGATGTGATAATCCCGATCGCCAGCGTAATAGCAAAGCCGCGCACCGGCCCCGAGCCCATCACATAAAGGATGATCGCGGTAATAAGCGTGGTGATATTTGCGTCGATAATCGCACTGAAAGCGCGTTCATAGCCCAGCTCGATCGCCCGCACCGGACTCTTACCCGCTTTCAGTTCTTCGCGAATACGCTCGTAAATCAGTACATTGGCGTCAACCGCCATCCCGATGGTCAGCACAATCCCGGCAATCCCCGGCAAGGTCAGCGTTGCCCCGATCATCGACAACAAGCCAAAGATCATAGCCACATTCACCATCAAGGCCATGTTGGCGAACATGCCGAACATACCGTATGACAACACCATGAAGATCAATACGGCGGCAAAGGCCACGAGACAGGCCAAAGCACCTGCATCAATACTGTCCTGGCCCAGTTCCGGCCCGATGGTGCGTTCTTCCAGATAAACCACCTTGGCAGGCAAGGCCCCTGCCCGCAACTGAATCGCAAGCTTAGTGGTGCCCTCAATATCAAACTGCCCGGTGATAATCCCCGAACCACTCGGGATGTTAGACTGAATCGTCGGGGCCGACAGCACTTCGCCGTCCAGCACAATAGCAAAGGCCTGACCTATATTATTGGCAGTATATTCATTAAAAATACGCGCCCCAGTTGTGTCCAGACGAAACGAAATCGCCGGCCTGTTGTTTTGATCGAATGACGGTTGCGCATCAATCAGTTGATCGCCGGTAATCGTCGGGGTTTTTTCAAGAACGTAAAAAACCCCTTTGGATTTCGCATCGGGTAGCAAAATTTGCCGAGGCCGCAAACGCGCATCTTTATTGGATGTGCGGCTGATTACGGCGTGAAATGTCAGTTTCGCAGTCTTCCCAATCAGTTTCTTCAATTCATCCGCCGAGCCAATACCCGGCACCTGGATCAAAATTCGCCGCTTGCCTTGGCGTTGAATGGTCGGCTCGCGGGTGCCCGCTTCATCGACACGGCGGCGAATGATTTCCAGCGATTGCTGCATGGTGCGCTCGTCAATTGCCAGACGCTCGGCTTCGGAAAGTCGCACCACAATGTCGCCGCCCTCGGCGGTTACATCAATATCCTTGGCCCCCAGACTGCTTAAAGACTGGATCGGGCTTGCCACTTCGCGCACCGCTGCCAATGCCGCCTGCAAGCCTTCCGGCTTGGAAATCCGCACACGCAGTTCCGCGTCCCCCCCGTCCTGTCTGCGGATCGTGCCAACAATATCGCGTTTGGCCCGCAGCGCATCGCGCACTTGCGGCCAATAACCGTTAAGACGCTCAGCATAAACGGATTCCACCTGAACTTCGGCCAAAAGATGCGCGCCACCGCGCAAATCCAGCCCCAGATTCACCAAGGATGATGGCAACCAGTTCGGCCATTGACCGGCTTTTGCCGTCAACTCGGGCGTTGCCGCCACGCCTTTTGCCAACGCGGCTTTGGCATCATTGGATTGCTCCACGCGGCTGTAAAACGCATTGGGAACCGCCATCAAAATCCCGATAGCGCAAACCGTCCAGATCAGGAATTTTTTGGTAACAGAAAACTGCAGCATGGTGCGCCTCTAGTATATTAGTATATTAGTATATTGGTTATTTAGCCGGTTCGGTTTTATCCAAAACCGCTTGAATTGTGTTTTGCACGACTTTCACTTTAACGCCGGTTGCAATTTCCACTTCAACCTCGTTTTCGGCGCCGACTTTGCTGACTTTACCCATCAAACCACCTGCGGTAACAACCCGGTCGCCCTTGCGCAAAGCCGCAACCATGGCGCGGTGCTGTTTAAGTTTTTTTTGTTGCGGGCGGATCATCAGAAAATACATAATCGCGAAAATCAGGATCAGCGGAACAAAGCTTTGAATGCTGGAAAGACCGCCTGCGGTTTGGGCATATGCCGGAGTTACAAACATATTGGTTTGTCCTTTTATCATCGGCAGAATTAGCCTGCCCATTTCAGTTTGGGCGGACACTATCTTTATCATCAAAAGAAGACAAGCCGCGTTTGGCCCACACCGCATGAATGGTTTTAAATCTGCGGATTAAAGCCGAAAAGCCTGAAAAACCCCAGATAAAAGCCACCCTGCGCCAAACATGCAGGTTTAATCTTGTGCAAACATGGCTATAACCCGCTTAAACCACTCCTCTAACCCGATCAGGTGACTTCATGCACGACATCCGCGCCATCCGCGAAAACCCCGAAGCCTTCGATAAGGCCCTCGCCATGCGGGGTGCCGCCCCCCTGTCTGCGCAGATTCTGGCCCTCGACGAAGACCGCCGCGCCAAAATCACCCGCGCCGAAACCGCGCTGGCCGAACGCAATGCCGCCTCCAAAGACATCGGACGCGCCAAAGCCAGCGGCGATGATGCAGAATTTGACCGCCTGCGCGCCCTTGTCGCCGATAAAAAGGCCGAAATCGCAGCATTGGAAGCCGAGGCCAAAGCCGAAGACGACAAGTTGCAAACCCTGTTGATGACCATCCCCAACAGCCCGTTTCCCGACACGCCTGTAGGCAAGGACGAAACCGACAATGTAGAGCTGCACCGCTGGGGCACCCCGCCAAAGCTGCCGTTCACCCCCAAAGAACACTTCGAGCTGGCCGCCGTGCAAAGCGGCATGAACTTCGATCTGGCCGCCAAAATCAGCGGTTCGCGCTTTGTGGTGCTGTCGGGTGCTGTCGCCCGCGTGCACCGCGCCTTGGCGCAATTCATGCTTGATACCCACACGAACGAGCACGGCCTTACGGAAGTCAACCCGCCGGTATTAGTCCGCGACGAAGCCATGCTCGGCACTGGCCAATTGCCAAAATTCGCCGAAGACAGCTACCAGACCACCAACGGCTGGTGGCTGATCCCCACCGCCGAAGTGCCGCTAACCAATATTGTTGCAGACACAATTCAGAACGATGCCGATCTGCCCCGCCGCTTCGTGGCACACTCTTTGTGTTTCCGCTCCGAAGCGGGTTCTGCAGGCCGCGACACAACCGGCATGCTGCGCCAGCACCAGTTCGAAAAAGTCGAAATGGTCAGCATCACCAAACCCGAGGACAGCCGCGACGAGTTAGATCGCATGACAAAATGCGCCGAAGGCATCCTGGAACGCCTGAACCTGCCCTACCGCACGGTCGCGCTATGCACCGGCGATCTGGGCTTTGGCGCCCGGCGCACCCACGACATCGAGGTTTGGTTGCCAGGGCAAGACACCTACCGCGAAATCTCCAGTTGTTCGGTCTGCGGCGACTTCCAAGCCCGGCGCATGAACGCCCGCTACCGTCCCGAAGGGGTCAAAAAACCCGCCTTCGTCCACACGTTGAACGGCTCTGGCTTGGCCGTTGGCCGTTGCCTGATCGCAGTGCTGGAAAACGGCCAGCAACAAGACGGCTCCGTTGAACTGCCCGAAGTGCTGCACAGCTATCTCGGCGGCAAAACCCGCATCACCAAGGATGGTGTCCTTGTCTGACACCCCCTTTCCACAATCCCCCCGATAGTGTAGCAAATCGGCAAGGTAATAATCAGGCAGGCAGCATGCGTATTCTTATCACCAACGACGACGGCATCAGGGCCCCCGGCCTTGAGGTCATGCATGAAATAGCCCAAGACTTGGCAGGTGCAAACGGCGAGGTCTGGACAGTGGCCCCCGAACACGAACAATCCGGCGTCGGCCACGCCATTTCCTTTGTCTCGCCCATGCGGGTGTTTCGCACCTCGGAACACAGGGTCGCGGTCGACGGCACCCCCGCCGATTGCATCCTTGCGGGCATCAGCGACATCATGCAGGACACCCCAGACCTGATCCTGTCGGGCATCAACCGGGGCAATAACGCAGCCCAGAACACCCTCTATTCCGGCACCATCGGGGCCGCTATGGAGGGGGCTCTTCACGGCATCAAATCCATTGCCCTGTCGCAGTTCTTCGGCCCTGATAACCGCGAATTACCCGACCCTTTTCAAGTAGCACGGGCCAAAGGCGCCGATGTTATACGCCGCATTTTAAAGGCTGATATTTGGGGCCATCCCCCCTACGGCCTGTTCTACAATATCAATTTCCCCCCCGTTCCCTTAAGCGGTTACAAAGGGGTCAAAGCCGTCAGGCAGGGTTTTCGCCACAACACCGAATTTCACACTGTCGCCCAAGCCAGCCCGAACGGGCGCGATTTTCTTTGGGTCACAATGGGCTCGCAACACCAAGCCACCGAAGCGGGTTCGGATGTTCATGCCAATCTTGCAGGCTACACATCCCTGACCCCGATGCACGCCGATATGACCTGCCATAACAGCCTAGGAAAACTGCAAGGGGCGTTCGAGTAATGCTCTCCCCCGAAGCACAAATGCAATTCCTGCTGATGCTGCGCAACAAAGGCGTGCCCGACAAAGTGCTGGCCGCGATGGAAAAAGTGCCGCGTGATATGTTCGTCGAGGGCCACTTCAAAACCCACGCCCTTGACGATATGGCCTTGCCGATCGACTCGGGGCAAACCATCAGCCAACCCAGCATCGTCGCCCGCATGACCGAAGCCCTGGATGTCAGCCCGCGCAACAAGGTGTTGGAAATCGGCACCGGCTCGGGCTATCAGGCCGCCATCCTTGCAGGGCTTGCGCGCAGGGTGTATTCTGTCGAACGTCATCGCCAACTGTCGATCAAGGCGCGCAAACGCATTGATGCGCTAAAGCTGCAAAATGTGGTAATCACCACCGCCGACGGTAGCCTTGGCATGCCTGACCAAGCCCCGTTTGACCGCATCATGCTGACTGCCGCCGCCGAAGACCCGCCCGCAAACCTCTTGGAACAATTGCGAATGGGGGGTATCATGGTGCTACCGGTTGGGCAATCGGACGCGGTGCAAAGCCTGATAAAGGTTGAAAAAACCCCTGAAGGGCTTAATTACACCGAATTGGGTAGCGTGCGCTTCGTGCCGCTGATCGCTGGGATCGCAAAAGCAGACGGGGCCTGAACCTCGCAAACAGGACTAGGTAAATGGCATTAAAAACAAATAGATACCCTATTAAAGTAAGCATTTTAATGTGCAGCTTGGTGGCCCTCTCCGCTTGTAGCGATTACACCCTTGGCGACTTCAACAACACACTCAACCCGCGCCCGACCACACAAATCGGCCAAAATGCGCCGCGCCCCCTGCCAGACGCACGCGGGGTCATCACATACCCGAACTATCAGGTTATCGTCGCACGCCGCGGCGACACATTGGCCGATTTGGCCAACCGTGTCGGCATGCCTGCGCAAGATCTTGCGCGTCACAACGGCCTACCTGACGATTATATCGCCCGCCGAGGCGAGGTTCTCGCCCTGCCCGCCGGTGTTATCATCCCGACCACCGACCCCGTCGACATTACCTCTTTAGAAGCCCGCGCCACAGCCGCAATTGACCGCGCCGGGGAAACCCCGATCCAGAAAGGCACCCTGCAAAACGGCCCCGAACCGATTCGCCACGTCGTCGAACAGGGCGAAACCGCCTATTCCATCGCGCGGCTTTACGGCGTGTCGATCACCGCACTTGCCTCCTGGAACGGGCTTGACCGCAACCTTACAGTGCGCCCCGGCCAGCAGTTGCTGATCCCCGTCACAAAAGACGGCTCCGTGCAAACCGCAGTTCTGGCACCAGCCGATAAAACCCCGCTACCGCCCAGTGCCTCAACCCCCCTACCCGCAGATGTCACCCCCCCGGTGATCCCCGAAAGCCCGAATTTGGCAGCCGACCGCACCCCCGCAGGGGCATCGGGTAAATTGCTGCGCCCGGTTAGCGGCAAAGTAATACGCGGCTATTCAAACAGCAACGAAGGACTCGACATCGCGTCCGCCTCGGGCACCAGCGTCAAAGCCGCCGAAAGTGGCGAAGTTGCCCTGATCTCGAAATCAAGCAGCCAGAACACCATCGTCTTGCTGCGCCACCCCGACAATCTATATACGGTCTATTCCAACGTCTCGAATGTCACCGTGAAAAAGGGGCAAACCGTCAAACGCGGCCAGACCATTGCCAAGGTCGCCCCCGGCAACCCTGCCTTTCTGCATTTTGAAATCCGCCGTGGCACCGAAAGCGTCGACCCCGAACCTTATCTGTAATACCCCTTACGGGTTAAAATAAGCTTGCCACGATCAGCTTTTTCCTGCAGTCGTTAGAGACTGTATCAACAGGCCCACGCCTGCACGACCTTTTTGGAACCCGCTACATGAACAACCTTAACGGCATCTTTCTGGTGATCGCCTCAATGGCGGGGTTTACCCTTGAAGACATGTTTGTCAAACAGCTTTCTACCACCCTGCCTGTGGGCCAGATCATGGTGGTTCTGGGCTTCAGCGGAGCGGTAATTTTCGCAATCATGGCCCGCATCAAAGGCCGCAACCTGCTGGCCCGCAACGCATGGTCGCGCACCCTGCTTGTCCGCGCCCTGTTCGAGGCCATCGCCGCCCTTGCCTTTGTCACCTCGCTTGCATTGGTGCCCCTTTCAACGGTGGCATCGGTGTTTCAGGCCACACCACTTGCGATCACAATGGGGGCGGCACTGTTTTTCGGCGAACAGGTCGGCTGGCGTCGCTGGTCGGCAATCATCGTCGGGTTCATCGGCGTTTTACTCATCATTCGCCCCGGTTACACCAGCTTTGACCCTAAGGTATTCTTTGTCCTGATCGCAGTCCTGGCCGTTGCCATGCGCGATCTTATCACCCGCCTGATAGATGAAAACGTCGCCTCGACCGTGATTTCATGCCAGGGCTTTGCCGCATTTATGCTCGCAGGTGCCATCCTGTTACTGCTAACCCCCGAGACCCTGACCCCTGTCAGCGCGCGCGAAGCCGGCTATTTTATTGGTGGCATCATCTTTGGCGTCGCCGGATATTATGCCATCGTCGCGGCCATGCGCGTCGGTGACGCATCCGCCATTACGCCTTTCCGCTACTCAAGACTGCTGTTTTCACTGATCGTCGGTGTGGTGGTATTCCATGAGCACCCCGACACCGCCACCCTTACCGGGGCCACCATAATCATCGCATCGGGCCTTTATACATTCCTGCGCGAACGCAGACTGGCCCGCGCGATTACATCCTGACACCCTTGCGCCCGGCTAAATCTACCACGAACTGCCACGCCACACGGCCTGATCGGTTGCCGCGTGTTGCCTGCCATTCAATGGCCTCTGCCCGCAAATCCTCATGGGAAATCACAATGCCGTAGGCATCACAATAGCCCCGGATCATTGCCAGATAACCGTCCTGATCGCAGGCATAAAATCCCAACCACAGCCCGAATCTGTCTGACAAAGAGACCTTTTCTTCGACTGCTTCCGCAGGGTTGATCGCGGTGGAACGCTCGTTCTCGATCATATCGCGCGGCATCAGATGGCGGCGATTGGATGTGGCATATAGCACCACATTATCGGGCCGGCCTTCAACCCCGCCATCCAGCACCGCTTTCAGCGATTTATAATGGGTATCGTCATTACTGAAACTCAAATCATCGCAAAACAGCAAAAACCGCTGATCCGCGCCGCGCAATATCGCCAGCAAGCGCCCGATACTCGGCAAATCCTCGCGTTGAACCTCGACCAGTTTCACACCCGGTACAGCACCGTGAACCGCCTTGACCAAGGACGATTTCCCCATGCCGCGCGCGCCCCACAAAAGCGCATTGTTGGCAGGCAGTCCATTGGCAAATTGGCGGGTGTTTTCCAGCAAGGTATCGCGCGCCTGATCGACCCCGACCAGCAGGTCAATATCGACGCGGTTAATATGCGCGACAGGATCAAGACGATCCGGGCTGACATGCCATACAAAAGCGTCGGCAGAGGCGAAATCAGGGGGGGCAAACGGACGTGGGCTGATGCGCTCCAGCGCATCGGCAATCCGGCTCAAAGCCTCTGGGTTCATGCATCGCCCTCGTCTTCGTCGTCGTAATAACCTTCGGCCCGCAGCCGCGCCTCACGTTTACGCTCGACACCCGCAACCAGTTGGATCGACACCTCGTAAAGCATGTAAACCACGGTAAACAGGATTACTTGCGTCACCACATCGGGTGGTGTTACAATCGCGGCCAGCGTCAAGATGCCAACAACCGCATATTTGCGCATGTCTTTCATACCCTGGGCCGAAACCAGCCCGGCCATGCCCAGCAACGTCATCAGCACCGGCAATTGAAAACAGACGCCAAAGGCCACGATGAATTTCAGTGTTATATCCAGACTTTCGCGCACCGAGCCCAGAAAAACCGTGGTCAGTTTTTTATCAGCGACACTGGCAACAGTATCGGACCCGCCCGAAACCAGCTCCGAGACCGAGGGCAGAATATCGCCGAAGCCGATGAAAAAATTCATCGCCAAGGGGGTTATCACATAATGTGCAAAGGCAGCCCCCAGCAAGAACAATGCCGGAGAAGCGATAATAAACGGTAAAAACGCGCCTTTTTCGTTCTTGTACAACCCCGGGGCCACGAACCGCCACAGTTCGTTGGCGATGACGGGGAATGACAACATCAGCCCCGCAATCACGGAAATGTGGAACAGCACGAAGAATTTCTCTTGCGGTGCGGTGAAAATCAGGCGCGGGTCTTGCCCCCTTTCGCGCAGAATCTCTGCAATCGGTTCAATCAGAAAATTCAGGATCGGATCGGCGAAATAAAAGCTGATCATCATGGCAATAATAAACACCACAAACGATCTGATCAGGCGGGTACGCAGCTCGGCAAGATGCTCCATCAAAGGGGCCGAGCTGTCCTCGATTTGGGACTCGTCACTCATGTTTCAGCCTTCGATGTCGCAGATTTCTTTGCCGGTGCCTTTTTAGCCGGGGCTTTCCTGGCCACCTTTGCACCAGCTTTCTTCACTCCTGTTTTCTTGACAGCAGGGTTTTTGACAGCGGTTTTCTTTACCGCAGGCTTTTTGGCTGAAGTTGCTTTTGCACCCTTTTTAGCCACAGTTGCAGTCGTGGTCTCGGTCGTGGTTTCTGCAATGCTTTTCGTATTGGTGAATTTCTCGGCAAACTCGGTGGCTTTGCTGCTCATCCCGCCGACCGAAAAATCATCCTTGATCTCAGCCGCTTTTTTAACGCTGTCGGCAATGTCCTTGATGCCGCTTTCGTCCGCGGCCTGATCCATTGCGGTTTGAAAGTCCCGCGCCATGCCGCGCGCCTTGCCGACAAAATTGCCGACTTTGCGAAACATCATCGGCAAATCCTTCGGCCCGACGACGATTAACGCCACCACGCCGATGATCATCAATTCCGACCATCCAATATCAAACATCCATCACGCCTTTATGCCGCAAAAGCGTTTAGCTTTTGTCTTTTTCAGGGGTAACGTCTTTCGCCGTGTTCGAAGCATCCTCAATGGCGTCATCCACTTCGTCTTTGCTTTCTTTCACGCCTTTTTTAAACGCGGTAATGCCCTTGCCGACCTCACCCATCAGGCTTGAAACCTTGCCGCGCCCAAACAGCATAAGCACAACAACGGCAATCAGCAGTAAGCCCGGTAAACCAATATTCTGAAGCATTCAAATTCTCCCAAAGTGTTTAAAAAGCAGTCTCTGCTTTATCATGTCGACATACATCTATGGACTTTTCAAGGAAGGTTCAAACTGAAATCGTGCATTTGGCGGATAAATATTGCCGCATAAGCCAGTATTATCCTATTTTACAAACCAGAAACACCGGTCCCGGCGCATTGACAGCCACATGGCTGTGTCAACACCGGGTAAAAACACGCCCGGCACCAGAACTTTCAATACGCTGTGATCGTAATCCATCACAAACTCCACCAAACTTTGGTTACCCAGATACCGCGCCCGCTTCACCTGTCCGCGCGCCGGCACCCCGTCTTTCGCAGTGGGGTTTGGCCCCTGACCGTGACGATCAAAATCCAGTTTCAGATGCTGCGGACGGATGATAATTTCCACCCGCGTCCCGTCAACCATGCCGGGCGTCAAAAACTGCCCGAACGGGGTTTCGGTCAAGGCGTTCGTCACCACGCCCTCGATCACATTGATGTCCGAAAAAAACCCCGCCGCCTGCCGGTCTTTAGGCGCGTTATAAATATTATAGGGTGCCCCCGCCTGCACAATCCTGCCCGCCCGCATCAAGGCGATTTGATCCGCCATGCGCATGGCCTCTTCAGGTTCGTGCGTCACCAATAGAACGGCTGTATTTTCGGCTTTCAGGACTTCCAGCGTTGCATCGCGCACATCATCGCGCAAGCGGTCATCCAACCCCGAAAAAGGTTCGTCCATCAGCATCACTTGCGGCTTTGGGGCCAAAGCCCGCGCCAAAGCCACCCGTTGCTGCTCACCGCCAGACAGTTGATGCGGGTATTTATTTTCAAACCCTTCCAACCCGACCTTATGCAGCAAATCCGCCACCCGTGGCCCCCTTGCAGAGCGTGACCCTTTCAGCCCGAAACCGACATTGCGTTCTACATCCAAATGCGGAAACAACGCGAAATCCTGAAACATCAGCCCGATATGGCGCGCCTCGGGCGGCATATGGCATGTATCGTCGGACACCACCCTGCCGTCGATCAACACCGCGCCAGAGCTTTGCCACTCCACCCCGGCCGCAATCCTGAGCGTCGTCGATTTGCCGCAGCCCGACGGCCCCAAAAGGCATGTCACCTGACCGGCCGCCAAAGTTAAAGACAGCCCGTCCACCACAGGCGTACCATCATAGACACGGGTGATATTTTGTAATTCCAGTTTATGCGCGGGCATCTTCGGTTTCAGACCTTATTCATCTACGTCTCCGACTTTTTTAATCGGGTATAACCTGCCCCTAACAGCCTCAGGCCCGCCTCGCAAGCTTTGCTTGCGTTGCCAGCCCGATCAATCCGGCGACAAATCCGATCAGCAGAACCGCGATGCAAATGTACAAAAGTTGCTCGTATTTGTGCACCCCGTCAAACACCAGCTTCACCAATGCCGTGCCGCGGTACATATAAGCCACCGCGCCCAGAATAGCGGCAACATATGCCACCAAAAAAGACCACAAAGGCACCACGCGGTTGAAAACAAACGCCAGCACCAGAACCGGCGTCAAAAACATCGAGGCCGTCCCCGATACCGCCACCGCATCAAATAGGGTTTTGTTGCCCCAAAGCGTCAACAATGCCCCCGCCGCCATAAACCCGAACATCGCCACACGGCCATTTAATACCGTGCGCGGGGCCAGTTTGAAATCATCAATCACCAAGCGCGCAGCCGAGGCCAGCGCACTATCAAGCGTCGACATCGCCGATACCAGTAAAGAGGCCGCAATCAGGAAATACACCGTTGGCCCGAACATCCCCTGCCAAGTGCCCAAAAGCTGGTTTTCATAAGAAGCCCCGATAACACCGGCCTGAATGCCAAACATGCCAAAGCCGAATATACACAGTGACGACACCCAAAACGCATGTATAAAACTTTTACGCGTGGTGGCCGCATCGGCAATAAAGCCGCGATCCATCATCACCGGATCATGGGCGGGATATGAAAACACCTGCAACAAAGCCACCGCTACCAGTATCCAGCCCGGGCGGCTGCCCATTTCATGTACGCCGGGGGCCGTTAGAATCGCGTTGAACGAAAAATTGTCTGCCGAAACCATCACCCCGAACGCCAGCATAAATACAACCAGAAATACCAGCATTTGCATCACATCCGTGCGTAAACTAGCACGAAGCCCACCCAATGCCGAATATGTCAGCCCGACAATAGCCAAAACCAGAACCGCCCCGGTCTTGGCCCAGACCACATCCGGATAAGCCGCTGAAAAGATCAACCCGATGACAATAAGATTGGCAAAAACCTCGGATAGCAAACGCAACGCCACAACAATATTATAAGCCACATGGCCAACACGGCCAAAGTGATCGCCCAGCCAGTCTTGCACAGACCGCGCCCCGCTCGCGCGCAACTGACCGACGATATACATACCCGTCAGAAAACTCAGATAATAAGCGGTATAGGCCAGAGTTCCGGCAAAGCCGTAAAAATAACCCAGAATGGCCGCGTTCATCAAGGAACGCGCAAAAATCCACGTTGTCACCTGGCTTAACACCAGCATCCATAGGCCCGGCTGCGCCCCCGTGTGCGAGGCCCCCTCATAAAAACCCGCAACCGATACTTTGCGCGGCGAAATAATCAGACTGACAATCGTCACCAACCCGACGAAATACACCAATGCCATTGGATTTGCCAGAATGGCCATATTCTAATCTCCCGTTATCATTTTGCGTGGCAGTACACCGCCCCGCACAAAAGCAAAAGCCCATCCCCGCCCGACTAACAGAAATGTGAACGGCTCTAAATCGTCGCGACCGTCGCCCCGCCGTCCAGTAAAATATTCTGCCCGATCATATAGCCGGAATATTGCGAACACATGAACGCGCAAGTGGCCCCAAACTCGGCAGCCTCGCCGTAACGCCCTGCCGGAATACCGGCCATACGCGCCGCCTTGACCGCCTCCACACTCAGCTTTTGCGCCTTGGCTCTGCCATCGTCCAATGCAACCGCGCGATCAGTGGCATGAATGCCCGGCAACAGATTGTTAATCGCCACCCCGTGTTTCGCCACATCGCGCGCAGTTCCCGCCACATAGCCCGTCAAACCGGTACGCGCCGTGTTTGACAGCCCCAAAATCCCAATCGGCCCTTTGACCGATTGCGAGGTGATGTTAACCACGCGGCCCCAGCCTTGTTCGATCATCGCCGGCAACACCGCTTTCATCAACGCAATCGGCGTCAGCATATTGGCATCCAGTGCCTTGATAAAATCATCCCGCTCCCAGTCAGACCAGTGCCCGGGGGGGGGCCCGCCTGCATTTGTTACCAATATATCCACATGGCCCGCCGCCGCCAACACAGCCGCACGACCAGCGTCGGTGGTAATGTCACAAGCCACCACCGTTACATCCACACCGTACCCCCGCAACTGCACCGCCGCGTCCTCCAACGGCCCTTTGGTGCGGGCACAAATCACCAGATTTACGCCTTCTTTGGCCAAGGCTTCGGCACAGCCAAACCCCAATCCCTTGCTTGCCGCACAAACAATCGCGGTTTTACCTTTAATTCCCAAATCCATAACATCGATTCCTTTATGTTTCGTAAAAGAATAACGCATTCGTCCCCCGGCACAATGGTCACAAAAACCCCGATCCCTTTCTTCGGCAATTCCCGTCTTTGCTTTTTCAAGGGTACCGCCCCACTCCCCGGCTAAAAGTCAACACCACCCGTACACGCAATGTGTACGCCGCGTGCACATGCTTTCTTGCCCTCGGCCGAAACCTTACCTATAGGTGCGCATATGTTAGAAAACGACACAAATCCCCCGGTTTTGCCGCCCGAAATTGATCGCCGCCGCACCTTTGCCATCATCAGCCACCCTGATGCCGGCAAAACCACCTTGACGGAAAAATTCCTGCTTTATGGCGGGGCGATTCAGATGGCCGGACAGGTGCGTGCCAAGGGCGAAGCACGGCGCACGCGATCAGACTTCATGCAGATGGAAAAAGATCGCGGTATATCCGTATCTGCCTCTGCCATGTCGTTTGAATACAAAGACTTCTGGTTCAATCTGGTGGACACCCCCGGGCACTCGGATTTTTCCGAAGACACCTACCGCACGCTGACCGCCGTAGACGCCGCAGTGATGGTAATCGACGGGGCCAAAGGCGTTGAAAGCCAGACCCGAAAACTGTTCGAGGTCTGCCGCATGCGTGACATGCCGATCCTGACGTTTTGTAACAAGATGGATCGCGAAAGCCGTGACACCTTTGATATTATTGACGAAATTCAGGAAAATCTGGCTATAGACGTGACTCCGGCAAGCTGGCCTATCGGCGTGGGGCGCGATTTTATCGGCTGTTATGATATGCTTAATGACCGTCTGGAACTGATGGATCGCGCCGACAGGAATGTGGTGTCCGAAAGCATTCAGATAGCAGGTCTGGATGATCCGAAACTGGCCGAACATGTGCCTGCGGACTTGCTGGAAAAGCTGCTGGAAGAGGTCGAAATGGCCCGCGAGCTTTTGCCTGCACTTGACACCCAAGCCATGCTCGACGGCACCATGACCCCGATCTGGTTCGGCTCTGCGATCAACAGTTTCGGGGTACGCGAACTGATGAACGGCATCGGTGATTTCGGCCCCAAACCACGCATCCGCCCTGCGGTTGAACGGCCAATATCACCCGATGAAAAATCGGTAACCGGCTTTGTTTTCAAGGTGCAAGCCAATATGGACCCCAAACACCGAGACCGCGTCGCCTTTGTGAGAATATGTTCTGGCCACTTCAAACGCGGCATGAAACTGACCCATGTGCGCAGCAAAAAAACCATGGCCATAGCCTCGCCCATGCTGTTTCTGGCAAGTGACCGGGAACTCGCGGAACAGGCCTGGGCAGGCGACATCATCGGCATCCCCAACCACGGCCAGTTGCGCATCGGGGACGCGCTGACCGAAGGCGAAATGCTGCATTTCGCAGGCATCCCGTCCTTTGCGCCCGAATTACTGCAATCGGTACGCGCCACCGACCCGATGAAAGCCAAACATCTGGACAAAGCCCTGACCCAGTTCGCCGAAGAAGGGGCCGCCAAACTGTTCAAACCGATGATCGGCTCCGGCTGGATTGTCGGCGTTGTGGGGGCCTTGCAGTTCGATGTTCTGACCAGCCGCATCGAACTGGAATATGGCATCCCGGTGCGCTTTGAACCCACCCAGTTCACCTCTGCCCGTTGGCTATCGGGCGACGCCGACAAGGTGGATGCGTTCATCAACACCAACAAGGGGCATATGGCCTTGGATCATGATGGTGATCCGGTTTATATGACGCGGTTACAATGGGATATAGACCGTGTAGAGCGGGATTTTCCGGAGCTGTCTTTGACCTCGACCAAGGAAATTATGGTTTAAGAGGCAATTTTCCGGTCGCCCTTAAGCCAGTCACGGCTATCCTTTAGATCAAAGCAGACCGAGATGAAATCGATAGCAAACAACACCGTCAGGTAAGTGGCAAATACGGAACCGGCCTTGATGTTCAATGCAAGAACACCCAAAAGCGGGATCCACAACACGACATGTGACAGGGCCATCGCCTTGGAAAAGCCGCGCTCAATGAACATCAGAATTGCGTTTGGCACCATGCCGCCAATCGCCAACACCGGGATCAACCAACAACACGGCTTAGGGATCAGCACCACGGCAGCCATGTTCACAGGCACAAGGATACAGGCCACCCAGAACTGAACCCAAAGCGGCATGGCGCGAAAGCTACGCCATATATCCATCAAAATAGATTTCATCCCCCCCCCTTTGTCACCGATAGTAAGGTAAAACTTTAGAAAGAAAAGCATTGATTTATGCTGAAATACATCACCTTAGCCATGAAAATGCGGCCTTACATTGACATCTCGCTGGATTTTGTTAAAGGGTAGCGCACAGGAACGACAGCACTTCGGCTGTCCCGCCGCGATTGAAAACTGCGGCATCAATTTACACCGCTAACAACGCGAGATATATGATAAAATTTACCGATCTGGGCCTTAGCCCCAAAGTTCTAAAAGCCGTCACCGACGTCGGCTATGAAACCCCTACACCAATTCAGGAAGCCGCCATACCGCATGCCCTTGCAGGGCGTGATGTGCTTGGCATTGCCCAAACCGGCACCGGCAAAACCGCAGGCTTCACCCTGCCAATGATCCACAAACTGGCAAGGGGTCGCGCCCGCGCACGAATGCCGCGCTCCCTGGTTCTGGCCCCAACGCGCGAATTAGCTGCACAAGTTGCCGAAAACTTCGAGCTGTATTCGAAATATGTGAAACTGGACATGGCCCTATTGATCGGCGGTGTCTCGTTCAAAGATCAGGACAAGCTGATTGATCGCGGCGTTGACGTGCTGATCGCCACCCCTGGCCGCCTGCTGGATCATTTTGAGCGCGGCAAATTGCTGCTGACCGGCATCGAGATTATGGTGGTGGACGAAGCCGACCGGATGCTGGATATGGGCTTTATTCCCGACATCGAGCGCATCTTCAAACTGACACCGTTCACCCGACAAACCCTGTTTTTCTCGGCCACGATGGCCCCGGAAATCACCCGTATCACGCAAGAGTTTCTATCGAACCCCGAACGTGTGGAAGTTTCGCGCCAAGCCAGTGCATCTGAAACCATTGAACAAAAAGTCATCTGTTTCAATGCCCCCAACCGCAAGGTGGAAGCCAAGGCAAAGCGCGATATGTTGCGCAAGATGATATCTGACGAAGGCGACAGCCTGACCAACGCGATTATCTTTTGCAACCGCAAGGTTGATGTGGACATCGTGTTGAAATCATTGAAAAGGCACGGGGCATCCGTAGGGGCCATTCACGGCGACCTGGATCAGCGCTACCGCATGGAAGTGTTGGCTGGCTTTAAGAACAACGACATCACTTTGCTGGTGGCATCCGATGTGGCAGCACGTGGACTGGATATTCCGAACGTCAGCCATATATTCAACTACGATGTGCCGATCCATTCCGAGGATTACATCCACCGCATTGGCCGCACTGGACGCGCCGGGCGTAGTGGCAAAGCCTTTACCCTGTGTCTGCCGCATGAAATGAAATACCTTGAAAAGATCGAGGAATTGCTGCGCAATAAAATCCCGCGGGTTGAAACTGTTGTGGCAGAGGCGTCCGAGCCCAAAAGCCGCACAAGATCGCGGACAAAGAAGCCCGATCAGCCAAAAACTGACATAAAGCCCGCACCATCAGATCAGCCGAAAACTGACACAAAGCCTGCACCAAAAGAAAATAAACCCGAAGCGGTCGCGGAAACCAAAACCGACGGGAAGCCCCGCAATCAACGCGGGCAAAACCGTGGCGGACGTCAGCAAGGCAACCAGAACCGCGTTGTCGGCCTGGGCGATCATGTGCCTGCATTCATGCTGCGCCAGATTCGGGCGGAAATGTTGCCACAAGCACCAAAGTCTGATGCAAAAACGGCTGGCACTGACGATGAAACCGCGGTTTAGGGGAAACCCCTAATCCGCTACCAGCCGGTTAATCATTACTTGTGAAACCGGCTTTTTACCAACCGAATCCCGACAGACACGATTGACAATGCGGCTAACCAGGCGTTCTACTTCATCGTCTGAATTCAACAGCTTGCGTTTGGCACCCTGCAATTCCTTCTCGACGGCATCTTCAATCATTGCATTCAGACCCGCGTCCATGGCGCGTGTCTCGGGCAGCCCCATGGCTTCGGCCCAAACTCCGATCACTTCGCCTTCTTCAATGATCACCGACAGGGCCACAAGCCCGCGTGTGGCCATGCGGATACGTTCCAGAACCACGCCGTCAAAGGCCCCGATCAGTTGCGAGCCGTCCAGATAAAGACGGCTTGTTTCAATCTGCTCGACCAGTTTGGGTTTATCCCCCGTTAGATCAATCATCGCTCCGTTGGGCGCGATAATACTGGCAATGCCCTTGCTTTCCGCCAGCTTAGCATGTGTGCGCAAGTGCCGGTGTTCGCCGTGCATCGGGATCAGCATTTGCGGTTTCAAAATATCATGTACCTCTTCCAGATCCGGACGGTTGGCATGGCCCGAAACGTGGTAAAGACCATCACTTTCATCGATCACATTTACCCCCATTTCCGAGAAACTGTTGACGATACGGCCCACCGGAACTTCGTTACCGGGGATGGTTTTAGAGGAAAACAGGAATGTGTCGCCTTCGTGCATACTCAGCCCCAGATATTTGCCCCGCGCCAATTGCGCCGAGGCCGCACGGCCCTCGCCTTGTGATCCGGTCACGATCAACATCAGGTTTTCACGCGGAATGCTTAACGCATCCTCCAATTCAATGGTTGGCGGAAAATTGTCCAGCACACCGGTTGATCGGGAATAATCCAGCATCCGTTGCATCGAACGGCCCAGAACACAAACCGACCGCCCCGCGTCCACACCCGCCTGCGCCAGTGTTTTCAGCCGCGCCACGTTAGAGGCGAATGTGGTGGCAACCATCATGCCCGATGCCCCTGCAATCAGCTTGGTGATATTCGAATTCAGGCTTGATTCCGATCTCCCCGGCAACGGCGAGAACACGTTGGTACTGTCACATACAAGGGCCTTCACCCCGTTTCGGGCTATTTCGGCAAACAAGGCGGGATCGTAGGGGTCGCCCACAATCGGATTTTTATCCAGTTTGAAATCGCCGGTATGGACAATGCGCCCTTTCGGGGTGTCGATAATCAGGCCGGCCGCCTCGGGGATTGAGTGGGACAATGGCAGATAGCTGACCGTGAAAGGCCCCGCCTTGATTTGGGTCGGATAAGCATCAACGACTTTTATAACGCCCGCATCCTGACCGCGATCCTCCATCTTTGCCCGCGCAACAGCCGCGGTAAAGGGCCGCGCGTAAACCGGCACTGCCAATTTGGGATAAAGCAGACCCAAGGCCCCGATGTGGTCTTCGTGGGCATGGGTGATGAAAATCGCGTCAAGGCGGTTAATGCGCGCTTCGATATAGGCCGGATCGGCCATGATCAAATCAACGCCCGGGGTGCCGTCCATAGCTGGAAAGGTCACGCCTAAATCAACCATGATAAAGCGTTCTTTGCCCTTTGGCCCGTAGCCGTAAAGGTACATATTCATGCCGATCTCGCCTGCGCCACCAAGGGGTAGGAAGATCAGTTTATTTTGGCTGCTCATAAAAGGCTCCGATTTTTCGCTTCGATCAACACAAGCCCGTGCAAGGTCAGATCATTGTCTATGGTGTCGAACAGGTCTGTGCCGCGTTCGAACAGGGTTGCCAAGCCGCCGGTGCCGATAACTTTCATGGGTGTGCCATGTTCGTCACGGATTTTGGCGCAAATGCCCTCGATCAGGCCGATATAGCCCCAGAACACGCCTGACTGCATACAGGCCACCGTATTTGTACCGATGGCTTTGTTAGGTTGGGTAACATCGATATGCGGCAAAGCGGCGGCAGCTTCGTGCAGGGCGCGGATTGACAGGTTGACACCCGGCGCAATAACACCGCCGATATAGGCCCCGTCGTGATCCACCACATCAAACGTGGTAGCGGTGCCAAAATCCACCACAATCAGATTGCCGCCATAACGCGCATAGGCCCCCACTGTATTGACCAGACGATCAGCCCCCACATGCGTGCCCTCGTCGACGCGCACATCAATCCCGAGTTCGCAGTCGGTCTTGCCAACCACGATGGGACGGCAGTTGAAATAGCGATCCGACAGAACCCGCAGATTGAACACCACTTGCGGAACCACAGACGAGACAATAACGCGGTCAATGGTGATGGTCAGTTCTTGCAGGCCGATCAGGCTTTTCAACCAGACAAAATATTCGTCTGCAGTTCGCCGCCGGGCGGTTTCACAGCGCCATTCCGCCAGAAATTTTGTGCCGTCATACACGGCAAAAACCGTATTTGTATTGCCAACGTCAATCGCCAGAAGCATGGATCACCCTTCACCAAAGAATATTTCAGCCGCAGTAATTTGGCGCGGCCCGTTGGTCGTGTGTAATACAAGTGCACCGGTCTCGTCCACTGTTTCAAACCGGCCCGATATTTCCTCGGACACGGTTCGCGCCGTGATAACCTTACCCAGTTTCACCGCATGGGCCAACCAATCGCGGCGGATGGCGTCAAATCCACCTTGTTGAAACTGTTGAAGGCGGGCATCATAAGCAGTGGCAAGCGCCGTGAGTAACGTGTCCGCGTCAACCGTTATCCCCGCATCCTCCGCAAGCGATTTAGGCGGTACGGCGCTTGATTCCAAGGCATGCGCACTTGGGGCATGGGCCAGATTGACACCAATACCGATGCACAAATGACTAGGGCCAATACCTGCGGTTTCCAGAAGAATACCCGCGACCTTACCGCCCTTAAGAAGTACATCATTGGGCCATTTAAGGTTGAAATCATCAGCCGCCCCGCCAATCGCGATAAAGGCGTCGCGCAGGGCCAAAGCGGCAGTAAAACTTTGCAGCGCGGCCTGACCAAGCGGCATCGTCAGCGGTTGCAACAGGGTAGCGGCAAAATTACCGGCCTCGGTTGACCACACCCGCCCCCGCCTGCCAATGCCGGCAGTTTGGGCATGCGCCAGTATCCATACCGGCCCGGCGGAGGATGTTAGCCTGCGTTTAGCTTCGGCATTGGTGCTGTCAATGGTATCAAAAACAACCCGGTCATAGCCGCTTGGCCAGCCTACCATTATTTCAGCAAGGCTTCCGCTGCAATTGCGGTATAGCTTTCAATGCCAAACAGGTTGATCGCCCCGAACAACATTGCTGCGGCAGATGCCATCAGGAAAATATAGTGCAAGGTCGGCATTTTGCCGGTCATCGGATCGACCTCGTCGCCGAAGTACATATAATAGATGATCCGCAAATAGTAGAATGCGCCGATGACGGACGCAATAACACCCGCCAGTGCCAGCCATGCCATATCCGCGTCAACCGCAGCTTTCAGGACATATAATTTGCTGAAAAACCCAGCCATAGGCGGGACACCTGCAAGCGAGAACATCAACACCGCCAAAGCCGCCGCGCGCGCCGGTTCCACTTGTGAATACTGGCCCAATGCGGATATATCTGTCACCGCACGCCCGTCCCGTTCCATATTCAGGATGAAGGCAAATGTGCCGATGTTCATCACCACATAGATCGACATATAGACCAGCATGGCTTGCGCCCCACCTTCGGTGCCCGCAGCCAGCCCCATCAGGGCAAAGCCCATATGGCCGATGGATGAATAGGCCATCAGACGTTTGATATTGGTTTGACCAATGGCGGCAATGGCCCCTAGGAACATCGAGGCCACTGACAGCGCCGCAATGATCTGTGTCCAGTCTGGTTGCGCACCGGGGAATGCGTCGAACAACACCCGGGCAAACAGGCCTGCTGCCGCCACTTTGGGCGCGGTTGCAAAAAATGCGGTCACGGGCGTCGGAGACCCTTCATAAACATCCGGCGTCCACATGTGAAACGGCACCGCTGAAACTTTGAATGCAAGACCTGCGCATAAGAACACAAGGCCGAAAATCATCCCCAATCCCAGACCGTCACCGGTAATGGTCGAGGCAATACCGCTGAATGTCGTGGTGCCTGAAAAGCCGTAGATCAGCGATGCGCCGTAAAGCAGAATACCCGATGACAAAGCACCAAGGACGAAATATTTCAGCCCCGCTTCGGTTGATCGCAGGCTGTCACGGCGAAAGGCCGCGACCACATAAAGTGCCAGAGATTGCAGCTCTAGCCCCATGTAAAGCGACATCAGATCACCGGCGGAAACCATCATCATCATCCCCACTGTCGCAAGCGCGATCAGGATCGGATATTCAAATTTCAGCAAGTTGATTTTTTGCAAATAATCAATGCTCAGCAAGATAATAGCGGCACTTGCCAGAAGCGACAAAACCTTCAAATAGCGTGAAAATTCGTCATCGACAAAAGCCCCGCTAAAGGCTGTGTGTGATCCGGCGGGGGCCACTGCAATCATCGCGGCCAAAACTACCATCACAATGGCAGTCATCCAGAACACCGCTTTGGCGCGTTTGTCCTTGCCGAAGTAAACCGAGAACATCAAGGCGGCCATTGAATAGATCGCCAGGATCAGCTCTGGCAGAACCGTATTCAGATCAGTTCCAATCATCATTTCAACAAACCTCTAGTTTAGTGCCATGGCGGCATGTGCAGCCGCCTGAGCCGATGTTACATTTTCAAGCAAAGCGTTGACCGACGGGCCGATAATATCCAGCACAAGGGCAGGATAAACACCCAGCAATATGGTTATGAAGACAAGTGGTGCCAACATCCATTTTTCACGCGCATTCATATCCGTAATGGTCTTCAGGCTTTCCTTGATCAGATCGCCAAAGGCCACGCGGCGGTATAACCACAAGGAATACGCCGCCGACAAGATCACACCCGATGTGGCCGCAAAGGCAATCCAGGTGTTGGTTTTGAACGCGCCAACCAGGGTCAGGAACTCGCCAACAAAGCCGGATGTTCCCGGCAGGCCGACATTGGCCATGGTGAAGAACATCAAGATCAGGGCGTAGGCCGGCATGCGGATCACAATGCCACCGTATGCGTCAATTTCGCGGGTATGCATGCGGTCATATATCACGCCAACACATAGGAACAACGCGCCTGCGACAAAGCCGTGCGACACCATTTGGAAAATCGAGCCGTCCAGCCCTTGCTTGGTAAAAGTGAAAATCCCCAAGGTCACAAAACCCATGTGAGCGATGGATGAATAGGCCACAAGCTTTTTCATATCCGTTTGAACAAAGGCCACCAGAGATGTGTATATGATCGCAATCGCCGACAGGATCATAACAAAATTCGATAACAGATCAGACGCGACAGGGAACATCGGCAGGCTGAAGCGCAAGAACCCGTAACCGCCCATTTTCAACAGGATCGAGGCCAGCACAACCGACCCCGCAGTAGGGGCTTGAACGTGGGCATCAGGCAGCCATGTATGCACCGGCCACATCGGTAATTTTACCGCGAAACTGGCAAAGAAGGCCAGGAAAAGCAGGGTTTGCAAACCTCCCGTTATATTGACCCCCAACACCGTCATTGTTGCATAGCTGAACTCGTGATTCAGCAAGGTGGGAATATCGGTAGTGCCCGCATCCATCCACATCACAATCATCGCAACCAGCATCAGAACCGATCCCAAAAACGTGTACAGGAAGAACTTGAAGGATGCATAGACCCGGTCTTTGCCGCCCCAAATACCCACGATCAGGAACATCGGGATCAGGCCTGCTTCGAAAACAACATAGAACAGAACCAGATCCAATACGCAGAACACCGCGATCATCAGGGTTTCCAGTAGCAGGAACAGAACCATGTATTCCTTGACCCTGTGGGTTACCCCCCAACAGGCCCCGATCACAATCGGCATCAGGGCTGTGGTCAGCATCACAAACAGCACGCTTATCCCGTCAACCCCGACCTTATAGGTCAGTCCGGCAATCCACGTCCTGCTTTCGACCATTTGAAAGCCGGTATTGCTAGGATCGAACTTCGAATAAATCGCCACCGCGGAAATCACGAATGTGGCAAGCGTGGTGACAAGGGCCAAAATCTTGGCATTGCGTTGGGCATATTCATCATTGCCGCGCAGAAATATCACCAGAATAGCCGCCCCTAGGGTTGGTAAAAATGTGATTATAGACAGAAGATTTTCCATTATTGTGCGCCTCCGCCAAGTACGAACCATGTAATAAAGACAACCAATCCGATAACTGTCGCAAAGGCGTAGTGGAACAGGTAGCCCGATTGAGCGCGCCCGGCCAACCGCGTGAACCACGGCACAATGCCCATTGCAAGCCCGTTGATCGAACCGTCAATAACCTTGCCGTCGCCCATTTTCCAAAGGAACGTACCCAAACGTTTCATCGGGCGGACAAAGATCAAATCGTAAAGTTCATCAAAGTACCATTTGTTCAACAGGAACAGATAAAGCCCGCGTTGTTGTTTGGCCAATGCCGCAGGGGCCTCCGGTTTCCATATATACATGCCCCATGCCAGAACAAAGCCCAGCACCATCGCAATGAACGGCGAGATTTTTACCCATGCGACCACTGCGTGAGCTTTGTGGATCACCTCGTTGGTAGCGGGGTTTTCAAAAATCGAAGCCCCAAAGAATTCCTTATATTCATGGCCGAAGAAATCACCGTGCCAAACCATGCCGGCAAATACGGCCCCTACGGCAAGAATGACTAGCGGCACCGTCATTGTCCACGGGCTTTCATGGGCATGTTCATGGGTGTGTTTATCGCCGCGCTCTTTACCGTAAAAAGTCAGGAAGATCAGACGCCAGCTATAAAAACTTGTCATCGCAGCGGCGATCACCAGCATCCAGAAACCGTAGCGCGCAATGCCTTCGCCACCGGCAAAAGCAGTTTCGATTATCGCGTCTTTCGACACAAAACCGGCAAACCCGATCGGCGTGTCACCCATGGCAAAGATCGTGGCGGGAATACCGACACCGGTGATCGACAGGGTGCCGATCATCATTGCCCAATAGGTCAGTGGGATTTTCTTGCGCAGATTACCGTAGTTACGCATGTCCTGCTCGTGGTGCATCGAATTGATCACCGAGCCTGCCCCCAGGAACAGCATCGCCTTAAAGAAAGCATGTGTCAGAAGATGAAACATCGCGACCCCATAAGCCCCGACACCGACAGCCACAAACATATAGCCAAGCTGTGAACAGGTCGAATAGGCGATCACCCGCTTGATGTCGTTTTGCACCAGACCGATCGTGGCCGCAAAAAATGCAGTCGTCGCCCCGATGAAAATGATGAAATTCGGGGTGAAGGTGGCATATTCCAATAGCGGGCTGAACCGGCAAAGCATGAATACACCGGCGGTCACCATGGTGGCGGCGTGGATCAGTGCGGATACAGGCGTTGGCCCTTCCATCGCATCGGGCAACCATGTGTGCAACAGCAACTGCGCCGATTTACCCATGGCACCGACAAACAACAGCAAGGTTATGATCTCCAGCGCATTCACATCCCAGCTTAGAAAATGCAACGTCTGCGTCGACAGGGCTTGCGCGCTTTGCGGATCAAGAATGACCGAATAGTTGATACTGTCCAAGAAATAATACAGGCCGAAGATGCCCAAGGCAAAACCAAAGTCACCAACACGGTTGACCACAAAAGCCTTAATTGCAGCGGCCCCGGCTGATGGTTTGCGGTAATAGAAACCGATCAAAAGATAGGATGCAACGCCAACGCCTTCCCAACCGAAATATATTTGCAACAGGTTGTCGGCGGTGACCAACATCAGCATGGCAAATGTAAAGAACGACAGAAATGCAAAGAAACGCGGCTTGTAGGACTCGTTCTCTTTCCATTGCGGATCCTTGTCCATGTAGCCCCATGAATAAAGATGAACCAGCGCCGATACCGTGTTGACCACAATCAGCATCACGGTGGTTAAACGATCAATGCGCATCCCCCAGTCAGCCGACAGCGTGCCGCTTTCAATCCAGCGAAACAGCGGGATGATCTCGGTTTTGCCATCAAAGGTCAGAAAAATGACCCACGACAGGATTGCCGACAGGAACAACAGACCGGTCGAGACCGACAGGGCCGCTTTTTCGCCTATGATCTTATGGCCAAAGCCGCAGATCAGAGATCCGACAAGCGGCGCGAATAAAAGGATCGTTTCCATGGTGTTCCTTACCCTTTCATCACATTCACATCTTCCACCGCGATGGTACCGCGATTACGGAAGAAACAAACCAGAATTGCCAGCCCGATGGCCGCTTCAGCCGCCGCAACGGTCAGCACGAACAAAGTGAAAACCTGCCCCACCAAATCATTCAGATGGGTCGAAAAAGCGACAAAGTTGATATTCACCGCCAACAGCATCAGCTCGATCGACATCAAGATGACGATAACATTTTTGCGGTTCACGAAGATGCCGAAAATACCGATGATAAACAGCATCGCTGCTACCGCCAGATAGTGTTCCAATGTGATCATAGTCCCTGTCCCGGTTTAACGTCTTTAAGTTTCATTGCGTCTTTTGGGTCGCGCAAAATCTGATCCGCAATCACCTGACGTTTTATGTTTTTGCTGTGCCGCAACGTCAGCACAATCGCCCCGATCATCGCCACCAGCAGGATCAATCCCGCGGTTTGGAACATGTAGATATATTTGGTATAGATCAGTTTGCCCAACGCGACCGTGTTCTGGGTCTCGGCCAAATCCGGCGTTATCGCCGCTCGCAGGCTTTGCGCTTCAGGTGCAAACGTCCAGTGGCCCAAAACCATCCCCATCTCGACCAGCAGAACAAGACCGATCAGCAGCCCCAGCGGCAGATATTTTACCACACCGGATTTAAGCTCGATAAAATCCACATCCAGCATCATCACCACAAACAGGAACAGAATTGCCACCGCCCCGACATAGACAATCGCCATCAACATGGCGACATATTCCGCCCCCATCAACACGAACAAAGCCGCTGCACTGAAGAATGTCAGGATCAGCCACAAAACCGAGTGAACCGGATTGCGCGAAAGCACCACCAAAAGGGCGGATGTCACTGCCGTGAGTGCAAACACATAAAAAGCTATGGTTGTTATATCCATAATTTGTTTCCTTCTTACCGGTACGGCGCGTCAAGTTCTAGGTTTCGGGCAATTTCCGCTTCCCACTGCGCCCCGTTGGCCAGCAGTTTTTCCTTATTGTAAAACAGCTCTTCACGGGTTTCGGTGGCAAACTCGAAGTTCGGCCCTTCCACAATCGCATCAACAGGGCAGGCTTCCTGACAGAAACCGCAGTAAATGCATTTTGTCATATCAATGTCATAGCGCGTGGTGCGCCGAGAGCCGTCATCCCGCGGTTCCGCATCAATGGTAATGGCCTGCGCCGGGCATATTGCCTCGCATAGTTTGCACGCAATGCAGCGTTCTTCGCCGTTCGGATAGCGCCTAAGCGCGTGTTCGCCGCGAAAACGCGGGCTAAGCGGGCCTTTTTCATGCGGATAGTTCAGCGTTGCTTTCGGTCTGAAAAAATATTTCAGGCCCAACTGAAAACCTTTAAAGATGTCGAACAGCAAAAAGTATTTTGCACGACGGGTAAAATTTACAGCCATTTCAGTGACCCCTTGGGTTTACAGGAAAGGTTATTTGCGTTTGCTATTCTCATCATCTTATGCATCCAACCGCGTTTTGCCGGCATTTTTATGCGACTGCCGTTTTGTCTCGTAGTCACTTTGCAAAGTGTCATCCCCGATTGCGGATTTCGCCGTGCGTTCCACCTCGTAATAAAGATAAACCCGCCCTTCGGGGATTTTTCCTTTCAAACGAAGCCGCGCCCCGGTCAAGGCCGGGTCGGCAAATTCAATTCTGTTTTCCTCTGGTAACGGGATCTTTTTAATACCAAGACAACTGTGTACGGTGCAATTACAAGTCCGCCCCCAAAACGTCCAGACCAGTTCCGGGTTAAACTGGTAAATACCGTGCCCCGACCAGCCGTTATGACCATTGGCCGACACAAAGCGGCCCCCCGGTTTGAGCATGCGAAAAACGTTTTCCAGGGCAACGGGCACATTGAAAACATGCTCGATGGTGCCGCCGTCGAAAATGAAATCAAATTTCTTTTCCAGCTTCTTTGCCACCGGCTTGTTCAGGTCATGCAGAATGCTCGCACCTTCATAATCGGAAAAATCCATCGTTTCCATTTTTCCGAAACCCAGTTTTTCCATCAGGTTTTCACAATACCCGTCCTCTTGCAGATAGTCGAAACGCCTGCCGGGCAAGTTGTTGCGCTTCAACGCGTCCTCATACAGAAACCGGAATTGGGTCTGTATCGGGAAACTATGTCGCCCAAGCATCAACGTTCGGCCTTTCGGCTGAAACCGGGTCGATAACTCGGCCAATCGCTCGAACAAGACGTAGTCGATGCCCATCTCAGCCCCCGACTACCCAGCGGGCATAGGCCCCGCCAAAGGCACCAAAATGTGCAAAGAACGAAACCAGCACGATCCAGCCTAGCGACATTGGCAAGAACACTTTCCAGCCCAGACGCATCAACTGGTCATAGCGGTAACGCGGTGTAATGGCCTTGACCATCGCAAACACGAAGAAGAAGAACACCATTTTGCCAACCAGCCAAAGCGGGCTGTCGGGAATGCCGGGAATGGGTGACAACCAACCGCCGAAAAACAGGATCGCGGTCAGCGCACACATCAGCCAGATCGCGATATATTCGCCAGCCATAAACAGCAAAAACGGGGTCGCGGAATATTCCACCTGATAGCCTGCCACCAGTTCACTTTCGGCCTCGGGCAGATCGAACGGCGGGCGATTGGTTTCGGCCAGTGCCGAGATAAAGAACAAAAACACCATCGGGAAATGCGGCAGCCAGTACCAGTTGAACAACCCGTAATTGCCGTCTTGGGCTTTGACAATATCCACCAAGCTAAGCGAGCCGGTGGACAGGATCACACCAACAATAATGAACCCGATAGAAACTTCGTAGGAAATCATTTGTGAGGCCGAGCGCATCGCCCCCAGAAACGGGTATTTCGAGTTCGAGGCCCAGCCGCCCATAATCACGCCGTAAACTTCCAGTGACGACACCGCGAAGATATAAAGCACCGCGACATTCAAATCGGCCAGGATCAGTGTTTCCGAAAACGGAATCACCGCCCAGGCAATCAGTGACAAAATGAAACCAACCAAGGGGGCCAGCAAGAAAACCGTCTTGTCCGCACCGGCTGGAATAATCACTTCCTTGAATACATATTTGGCGGCATCGGCGACCGATTGCAGGATGCCCCAGGGGCCCACTACATTCGGGCCACGGCGCATTTGTACCGCCCCCCAGATTTTACGGTCGCCATAAACCAAAAGCAACAAGCTGATCATCACAAAAGCGGTCATCAACAGGACCTCTCCCAATGTGATCAGGAAAATTCCTAGGTTTGATGAGAAAAATTCAGCCATATCCCGTTCCTTAGACCATCGGTATGTTGTGTGCGGCGCAGTCTTCCACCGTCACTTCAGCATCAATTACATTTCGCCCACCTGGGTGTGCTTTCGATAACGTATAAATCGCATTGCCTGACCAGATGCCCTTGTCTTCGGACACATTGGCCTGAACACGGCCGGCAAAGCCAAACCCCCGAATTAGCGTGTATTGCGCAGCAGCGCATTCCACATAGGCCAGCACATCGTTGGGCGAACGCGGATTGCGCATATTCACCACCATATTCACCAGTTCCGGCTTCATCAGGCGGGTTTCCACATTGATATATTCCATTGCCCCGCTTGAAGCTTTACTTACCTTTTGGCCTTGCGGCGTACATGCCAACAACAGACCAACCGTGGCCAGCAGGGCAAATACATATGTCGGGTGGCTCAAGATCATGTCCATTTACTCTGCCGCCATCGGATTTTTGTGCCGCGCTTTGGCGTTGGCCGACAATTCCGCCATCACCTCCGAGGCCCGCGCCACCGGATTGGTCAGGAAGTAATCACCAATTGCATTGTTAAATGCCTTGCCTTTCAGGGCCGTCGGTTTGATCGCATTCCACGCGTTCTCTGGCACCACATCTATTGCCGCCAAATGCGGGAACTCACCAAACAGGGCCTGACGCAAGCCTGCCAGACTGTCATAAGGCAATGTTTGCCCCAGTTCCGCCGACAAAGCCCGCAAAATCGCCCAGTTTTCTTTTGCATCCCCGGGGGCAAAACCGGCACGCGCCGCCTTTTGCACGCGCCCTTCGGTATTGACAAAAATGCCGCTTTCTTCGGTATAGGCCGCACCCGGCAGGATCACATCGGCGCGGTGCGCCCCACGATCCCCGTGGCTGCCTTGGTAGATCACAAACGGATTGTCGGCAATTTCGATCTCGTCCGCGCCCAGATTGAACACAACTTTCGCATCTTTCAGCACGGCTTTCATGCCACCCTTGGCAGTGAACCCAATATCCATACCGCCGACACGCGCAGCGGCCGTGTGCAACACCAACAGCTTGGAATTCGACTTTTCAGTCAGTTGCATAGCCGCAGCCAGAACCGCTTCCCCGTCAGCATCTTGTAATGCGCCTTGCCCGACAATCACCAGGCTTGAGGCTTTCCTGGTTGCCGCAGAAACCTTCTTCTTGGTCAGCGCCTCAAGTGCTGCACGATCCGTTCCCAGATGGGCATAAGGATAGGTCAGATCAACCTCTTGCCCCAGCAGAGCTATGTTGGCGCCGCGTGACCACGCCTTGCGCAACCGCGCGTTCAGCACAGGGGCTTCGTGGCGCGGGTTGGTGCCGATCAACTGAATCGTTTCAGCCGTATCAATATCCTCGATGCAGGCAGTCCCCACATAGGCCGAACGGTTGCCGCTTGGCAGTTTCGCCCCGTCCACACGGCATTCGACTTTGCCGCCCAGACCGTCCATAAGACCTTTCAACGCATACATCGCTTCAACCGAGACCAGATCACCGGCAATCGCCGCAACTTTCTTGCCTTTCACAGCCTTTTTAATCGCCGCAAAAGCTTCATCCCATGACGCAGGTTTCAGCTTGCCGTTTTTCTTCACATAAGGCTGATCCAGCCGTTGGCGACGCAAGCCGTCCCAGATAAAACGGCCTTTGTCGGACAGCCATTCTTCATTCACACCGTCATGATTGCGCGGCACGATGCGCATCACTTCACGCCCTTTTGTGTCGACACGGATGTTCGAGCCAAGCGCGTCCATTACATCAATGGTTTCGGTTTTCTTTAATTCCCAAGGACGCGCTGAAAACGCGTAAGGCTTTGAGGTCAAAGCCCCGACCGGACACAGATCAATGATATTGCCCTGCAATTCGCTGTCCAGAGTCTGGTTCAGATAGGTGGTAATTTCCGCATCTTCACCACGGCCTGTTTGGCCCATCACAGTAATGCCGGCTACTTCGGATGTAAACCGCACACAGCGCGTACACGATATGCAGCGCGTCATCGTGGTGGCCACCAACGGCCCCAGATCCAGATTGTCCACGGCGCGTTTGGGTTCACGGAAACGGGAAAAATCCACCCCGTATGCCATCGCCTGATCCTGCAAATCGCACTCACCGCCCTGATCGCAAATCGGGCAATCCAACGGGTGGTTGATCAACAAAAATTCCATCACCCCTTCACGGGCTTTCTTGACCATTGGCGAAGTGGTTTTCACCACCGGCGGCTGGCCTTCCGGCCCGGGGCGCAAATCGCGCACCTGCATGGCGCAAGAGGCCGTCGGTTTTGGTGGCCCGCCGACAACTTCAACCAGACACATCCGGCAGTTACCGGCAATGGTCAGGCGTTCATGGTAACAAAAACGCGGCACTTCAATGCCCGCCACTTCGCAGGCCTGCAACAGGGTCATTGCCCCGTCTACTTCGACTTCGGTTCCATCAATGATTACTTTGCGTAGATCAGACATGCGCGTTACTCCGCTGCAACCGCGCTTACGCGGCCTGTTCTTTTATGTTTAATACGATCTTCAATCTCGTTACGGTAGTGCCGGATCAGACCCTGAATGGGCCAAGCCGCCGCATCACCCAGCGCA
>JASFZB010000006.1:0-10264 GCA_045046705.1 Rhodobacterales bacterium
TTCACGCCTTTTGCCCGCTGGGCAACCCAGCCCAAAAACGCCTTGTCGGGGGAATGCAATCGCACCGCGCCGCGTTTTGCCCAAACCCCTTTCCACTCTGCTTCCATGGCGTAGACATCCGCTCCAGGCAAAATATCGCGGGCCTGTTGCAAGGCCTCGGGCGACAGCCGCGGGGCGGCACCTGTTTCAATCACCGTATCGTTTCGGTCGAACCGGATCAGATCGCCCGGCTCCTCTAACATGGTGTAATCCGGCAAATGTCCGCTGGCGATCATGTCGCGCAGCATTTTACGAAACACTCGCCGTGGGCTGGCGCTGCCGGATTTCTTTAGCAAGGTGTCGACCGAAACGATCCATTTTGCTTGCTGGCCACAGTGCTTGCGCGCCAACTCGTAAATCCGCCGTTCCAGCGGTTTGCGCAGACGGAAATAATCGCGGTTAAGCGTCAGCACCGATTTTGACATCACCGCCCGAAACAGCCACTCCGACAGGGTGATGGTGACATTAACCATCCGCCCACCGCGGCTGTGACGCACAATCTGCCAGCTTTCGATCAGGCCGAACCCCGTTGTAATTTCTTGGCCTGCGGTCTCGTAATTTGTGGTGACCCGGGTGCCCACCAGCCGCTCCAGCGCATCGCGCAAGCGCCGATAGCCATCACCCGAAGTTTCGCGGTTGGTCGCCACCAGCAGGTCGTGGGCGCACAACTGCACAACACGGCCCATTTTGCGACCTGAATTCAAGCCCGCCATCAGCTGGGAGATGCAATAGATCAAAATATCTTTGTCGTGGATGGTCGCCAGCCCGCGCACCGACGGAACGACTGTGATCTGCACGCCGTTGTGCTCGTAGTTCAAAATCCGCCGGTCCGGTCTGGTTGAAAGTGAAAACATCGGATGCTCCATCGAAGCCATATCATCTTTGGGTGCCGCATCAAAAACGTCACAGATGAAAAAATCCGCTGTTGGATGATAGTCCGGCAAAAGCGCCTCTGTATATGTCTGTGATGGCCCGTTGTTCATGCCTGCTGTGTCCCGCTTTGCATCCGTTGTCCGGCGTGTCTTTGGCGAATCTGCTTCGTGGTTTTAGTGACACCTTCTTAAAGTTATCCACAGGAGGCGTCCAGCGCGGCAGATCAATCACGGGCGGTGTAAAAAAACAACGTGGTTTTAGAATCGCTTCAGCGTGGTTTCAGAGTCATCTGATCGTGGTTTCAGAGTCGGGTGCACAAAAAAAAGCAGTCAAAGGCTTTGAAATAAAAAGAGAATTTTTAGCCCTGTATCGCCTTAACTGATATATAACAGAAAATAACTGAGCTTTCAGCCAAAAGGGACCTTTGAAATAACCCAATACCCTTTAAAAAACGACTTTTTTCATAGTATGTTACCAAAATAGTTTCATGTACTGCCATTATGCGTATACTGGGCAAAACACAGCACATTGGTTGACTTTATGGCATCTACATCATCTCCCCTTCCTCCATACTACAACATAGACCCAGACGAAGCCGCTGCCGAAACCGGACCGCCCATCAGCACGTTTGGCTTTTCCAAGATTGCCGAAAGTTGCCGCAATGGCCGCGAGGATTTAGCCAGTCGGGGGCTAAATGATCAGGGTCAAAAAGAGCTGCGGCTTTTTTCAACATGGGAAATTACCCGATATCTCATTCCCATTGCTCAGGCACATTTCAGGCGGGTCCTGCGCCAAAACCCGCACTTGCCACAGGGTCGGACTGAAACCGAAGGCGGGGCGAAATGGTTCAGCCTGACCGAAGTGAACACCCTGCGGGAATATTTTGCCACCGAGGGCTCTAAATCCAAGGAATACCGCCCCTATCGACCGGCAAATCTGTCGGCCAAAATCGTGGCTGTTGCCAATTTCAAAGGCGGGGTTGGTAAAACCAGTACGGCCGCGCATTTGGCCATGTCCGCGGCGCTGGATGGCTATAAGGTGTTGGTGATCGATCTGGACAGTCAGGGCTCGATGACCTCGATTTTCAACGGTAAGGTGGACGATGAATGGGACACCGTTTTTCCGTTGCTGGCCCGCCACTACGCCACCGCACTTCAGGCCGAAAATCGCGCACGAGTGGAGCGTGGAGATGAGCCTAAACCGCTGGATGAGACCTTGGCCGCAGCGCTCGACATCACGGCGGATGATCTGATCCAATCGACCCATTGGCCCAACATAGATTTGATTGGGGCCCAGTTGAATTTATACTGGGCAGAATTCCAAATCCCGGTCTGGCGCATGCAGGGGCGCAGCTGGAAACTGTGGGACGCCCTTGTTGACCGGCTGACCGAGGATAAGGTGCTGGAGCGGTATGACATGGTTTTCATCGATACCCCCCCTGCCCTAGGCTATCTGACCATCAACGGGTTGGCAGCGGCGGATATCTTGCTGGTTCCGTTGGGCGCTTCATTTTTAGAGTTTGATTCGACGGGTCGGTTTTTTGACATGCTACATTCCACCTTTGCCAGCATCGAGGACGGTGAAAACATGGCGTCGCGCGCATTGGGCTTGCCGGAGTTCAACTTTGAATGGGACGCCGTGCGCGTGGTTCTGACCCGCTATGACAACAGCCAGCAGGCCGAACTTGCGGCTCTAATGCAGGTTTATTTGGGGGAAGTCCTGTCGCCATACCGGCAGGATTTTACCGCTTTGATTGGACAGGCGGGTGAACAAGCGTCAGGTATTTACGAGGCCGATTATCGGGATTTTAACCGCGAGACATATGTGCGGGGCAGGGCGGCTTTTGATCAGACTTATGCGGGATTCAAGCGATTGCTGACAGGGATTTGGCGCCGCGAGGAACTGGAGCGCGCAGCCCAAAGCGACGATTAAGCGAACGGTGCCACCAGCCAATCTTTAGATTTGGTGGGTAATGACACTACAAACAAGAGACGAACCTGAAGGGGATAATGACATGGCCAAACGCAGACGCTTGACCCCGGCCCAGCCCGGCCACCTTGCCAATAACGCCACGACCCCGCGCCCGCCGATTGCGCAGATTGTCGGCGAAGCCGCGCTGACAGGCGCCTTTGAGGACGTTCAAAATGAACTAAAGACCGCACAACGCGAGGGGCGAATGGTTTTGAGCCTGCCGCTTGAGGCTGTCCAGACCGATTACATGATCCGTGATCGGCAAGCCTGTAGCGTTGAAGACATGGTCGCGCTAAAGGCCAGTTTGCGGGCCCGTGGCCAGCAAATGCCGATCGAGGTGGTGGCGCTTGAGGCGGGTCGCTTTGGGCTGATTTCAGGCTGGCGGCGGGTTTTGGCGTTGGGGGAATTAGCGGCTGAAACCGGTGACGCGCGATTCAGCGAGGTGCGCGTGCTTTTGCGCGCGCCTCAGGATGTTTCTGCGGCTTATGTGGCGATGATCGAAGAAAATGAAATACGCGCCAATTTGTCCTTTTACGAGCGGGCGCGTATTGCCTATCTCGCGGTGCAAGCCGGAGTCTATGATAGTGACAAACAGGCCTTACAGACCCTGTTTTCTGCGATTTCCTTTTCCAAGCGATCAAAGATAAAATCGTTTATACCCATTGTTGCCGCGCTGGATGATGTTTTAGACCATCCCAACCAAATCCCGGAAAAACTGGGTTTGGCGCTTTCAAAGGTGATTGCCGCGAATGCGCAAGCGGGGCAGGGGTTGGCAGCTGATTTGGCGGCGGCCCCGCATGCCAGCGTGGCGGATGAACGCGTATTATTGGAACAGTTTTTAACAAATAACGCCGCGTTAGAGACGGCTTCAAAGCCGAAAGAGCGGCAGGCCCCAAAATCCAAGACTGAACCTGATGTGAAAATGTCGGATCCCTATCGACTGGCACCAGGGGTTACGTTTAGCGCCCGGTGTGGGCGGGGCCAGCAGGAAGGCCGAGTCGCATTGGAAGGGCTGGCCATTAATGCCGGATTTATAGAACGCTTAAAGGACTGGTTGCGCGCAGCATCGTGAGGGGACCTTTCGCATGCGAAAGGTTTCATGCCTTTTTGGGGCGCTTGCTATTTGGGCCCATCCATGGCGGCAGGTTGCCTTGCATGGTGTGAGTGTGGTGCTCAATGGCCTTGGCAACCTTGGCATAAAAGAAAAACCGGCCGTTTTCCAAAACCACTCCCGATGTGCAGAGCCGTTCAAGCTGTGCCAAAGAGTGAGACACAATAATGGCGCCAGCCCCCTCTAGCCGTTCCATCAGAATACGTTCACTTTTTTCCCTGAAAGACGCATCCCCCACAGCAGTGACTTCGTCGATCAGATAGGTGTCAAACGGCACAGCCATCGACATGGCAAAAGCCAGGCGTGATTTCATACCCGAAGAGTAGGTTCGCACCGGCAAGTGAAAATGCGCCCCAAGTTGGGAAAAATTTTTGGTGAAAGCAACCATTTCGTCGGTGTCGATGCCGTAAATGCGGGCAACGAATTTTACATTTTGCGCGCCGGTTAGGTCGGCATGAAAGCTGCCGGAAAATCCGACCGGCCAAGAGATATTGCCATCAGAAGTGATCCGGCCGCGATCGGGGGACAGAGTGCCGGCAATCAGCTTGAGCATCGTGGATTTGCCCGCCCCGTTTCCACCAAGCAGCGCGACGCTTTCGCCGGTTGGAAAGGTGAAGTTGATATCCTGGGCAACGACCTTTTTAACGCCATTCAGCCGATAGGATTTATGAAGGTTGCGCAGTTCGATCATACCCTGATTATACCCTTAACGGCGATCGCGCAGGCTGTAATAAACCAAGACGCCAATCGACCATATGATCAGCAAAAACACAGAAATAACAGAGGACAGCAATGGCCGCTCGGGGTATCGCGCGCTTTGGGCAAGGCTTGGCTTGGCGTAAATTGCCAGATATCGACTTTGGCGTTCGGCCTTGGCCTTGGCGGTGTCCAGCATGGTTTGGGCGGCCAGATAGGCTTGCTGGGTGTACTCGACCTCGACGCTAAGGTTTTCGAAGTCACCAACCAAAGTCGGGTAATCCTTGCCGCTGTCGTTGCCCCCAATCGTGCTGAACTTCTGGCGCTCCTGGTCTATCAAATCTTCGATGACCCCGATTCGGGTGGTGCTTTGCTTGATGCGGGGGTCGTCACCATTCGAGGTTTCGCGCAGCAGATTTAGATTGATATAGGCCTCGGCCAGTTGTGATTCTAACGAGTTCAGCAAGCCTTGTTGCCCTTGCAAATCTGCAAGCGGGTCAACGATACGGGTCCGGGAGCGAAACTGGGTCAAATTCTGCCGCGCGACTTTCAAGCGATCCAAAGCTTGTTCCGTATCAAGCTGAGCGTGGCGGATGACATCCGCGCGGGCGATGTCGGACAGCTCGTTTATCATAATCGAGGCTTCATCGACGATGATTTCCGCAATGCGGGTAGAGTCTTCGGCGCGAAAGGCCAAAACCCGTAATTCAATCAGCCCGGCGCCGGAAGCGTGGCTGACTTTGACCATACGCTGCCAGTATTGGACCAGATCCTCGATCGTGCCGGAGATGTCATAGGCAAATATAGGGTCATAAGCGGGCAGGGAATAAATAGCGGCCAGATCAATGCGCTTATTGACCCGTTCAACTATGGTTTGGCTTTGGATGAATTCGTATAGGATATCGGTGTCAGAAGAACTGGCGCCGGACAGGCTGGACAGGCTGCCAAGCAGGCTTTGGGCGCCGTTGGTATCTTCGGAACGCACAGAAAACCCGACAGTCGAAGCGTACTGATCATGTGCAATACCGAAAAGATAATAGCCCGTGCCCATCAACGGGATGATGACAAGCAGCACAAAGCTGAGCAAAAGCCTGTAGTGGCGTTTGCGTGGTTTGGCGTGTGATGCATGTTTGGGGGCGGCTCTTTTTGGGGCTGCCTGTGCTGGGGGCTGTGAGATGATAAATCCCTCTGGATCGGTACGTTATTATACCCGTGAGTTGTCGGTTTTTGTCGCTCGCAATGCAAGGGGAATTCTTTTATACAAAGGAATATCTAGGAAAGATATGTGCTTTCCTTTCGACACGGTTGATACATCCGTTGGTGACAGAGGCCTTTTCAGAATGATAAGAACGATGCCAAAACGCCGGTTTGCTTTTTCACGCGCGATCATGGCCCTGGTTTTGCGCGAGATGTCTTCGACTTACGGGCGCTCTCCGGGTGGATATATTTGGGCAATTCTTGAACCGATTGCCGGGATTGCCATTTTTGCATTGGCCTTTGGGGTGATGGGGTTTCGCCCGCCCTTGGGAGAAAGCTTTGGGCTGTTCTTTGCCACCGGGTTTTTGCCTCTGGCCCTGTATATGAACTTGACGGTTAAAGTTGGCGGGGCGATCCGTTATTCCCGGGCGCTGCTGGCCTATCCCAAAGTGACCTATATTGACGCCATTATCGGGCGCGTGGTGTTGACCTTTTTGACGCAATTGGTGGTGTTTATAATTATTGTTACGGGGATTATTTGGGGGGGGGATTTAAACCTTATCATTGACTACACCCGCATTGCGCGGGCCTTTGCCATGGCGCTGGCGCTTGGGGTCGGGGTTGGGATGGTCAACTGCTTTTTGATGAGCATGTTTCCGATTTGGCAATTCATCTGGGCTGTTTTGAATAGGCCGATGTTTATTGCGTCCGGTGTGTTGTTTTTGATTGACGGGATTTCCGAAGATATCCGCAATATGATTATGTTAAATCCAATGGCACATGTGGTATCTATGATGCGATCGGGTCTGTTTTCTTCCTATGATGCGCCCTATGTCTCAGAGGTCTATGTCTATATGGTGGCGGGGGTTTTGGCGCTGCTTGGGATGATTTTACTGCACCGGTATCACAGGGTTATTCTGGACGAAGGCTAGCTGTAGGTAAAACAGTTGCCCCTCAGGGGTGCGGTTGGTAAGGGGTTTATATTCAGGGCATTTGTTAGGGGGCTGGGGTATGGCTGCTGAGAAAATAGGGGCATTTTCCCGCGCACAAAAACTTTTCCGCGTTTTGTTTTTAAAGCCAAAGACATATGCGTTTTACAAGGTTGCAAAAGCCTCCAACCTGTTTGATGCCGTCTATTATCGCGGGGCTTACCCCGACATCAATCCGTTGTTCAAACGCATGGCGTTGCGCCACTATATTGTATTTGGCGAAGACCTTGGATATCGCCCCAACCCTGATTTTTCACCCGCAGCGTATTTGCGCTATAATCCGGATGTCGCCGAGATCGGGATGCCACCGTTTTACCACTATGTGACGGGCGGCCACAAAGAAGGCCGGGTGTGCAAGGAGCTGCCTGTTGTTGAAGAGCTGCCATTGGGCGCAACTTCGGGGCAGAATTTGACCGTGCGCAAACGCGCATCGCGGTTCGCGGTGGTGGCGCATATCTACTACCCCGACCTGTGGCCAGAGTTTCGTGAGACCCTATCGGGGCTGGAAATTGATTTTGACCTGTTTATCACGTTGACGCATCGCGGCGATGAAACAGAGACCTTGATGAAAGAAATCAGCGGCCAATTTCCTGCTGCGACCGTCGTGTCTTTGAAAAACCAGGGCCGAGATATCCTGCCGTTTATGACCCTGGTCAATGCGGGTGTGCTGGATGGCTACGAGGCTGTTTGTAAAATCCACACGAAAAAGTCGCCGCACCGTGAAGACGGCGATGACTGGCGCAACCATCTTATTTCTGGGGTCTTACCACAAGAAGATTTGAAATTGCTGCTGGATCGGTTTTTGGCCAACACTAGAGCCGCTTTTTGGGTGGCTGACGGGCAATATTTCACGGACAAAAAATGGTGGGGGTCAAATTACGAGCTGACCCGCCGACTGCTGCGCCGGATCGAAGTGGATGTTGATTTTGAAAACCTGTCCTTTCCGGCGGGATCAATTTACTGGATGAAACCGCTGATGATCGGGCTGCTGAAATCCCTGCGCCTGAATGAAACCCAGTTCGATCCCGAAATAGGGCAGGTCGACGGCACATTGGCCCACGCACTAGAGCGGGTCATGGGGCTGTTGGCGCAGGCGGCGGGGCAGGGGGTTTTGCAAACCACCGAGCTGATCGAGGCCGGCCCCGTGCCGGATCTGCCACGCCCAGCCTATAGCAGCGCGTTTTATCTGCCGCAGTTTCACCCGATCCCCGAAAACGACAGTTGGTGGGGCAAAGGCTTTACCGAATGGCGTGGCGTGGTTTCGGGGCGGCCGGTTTTTGACGGGCACGTCCAGCCCTTATTGCCGTCTGATTTAGGGTTTTATGATCTGCGCCTGACCGAGGTCATGGGCCAGCAAGCCGATTTGGCGCGCACCGCCGGAATTGATGCCTTTTGCGTTTACCACTACTGGTTTGATGGCAAGCGGGTGCTGGAATCCCCGCTGGACCGGTTGCTGGAGCGCCCCGAGATTGATTTTCCGTTCTATCTTTGCTGGGCCAATGAAAGCTGGCGGCGCAATTGGGATGGTCTATCGGGTGTCGTGTTGCTTGAGCAAACATACGCCCGCGGGTTTGAGCAAAAGCTGGTCGAGGACAGCCTGCCCTATATGCGCGATCCGCGATATCAGCGCCCCGACGGGATCCGCCCGCGGTTTGTGATCTATCGCCCCGAAGATATGCCCGACCCCGAGGGTGCTGTGGCGCGTATGCGCACAGCTTGGCGCGAGGCCGGTATGGGCGAGGTTGAACTGGGGGCGGTTTGTTTCCACATTGATGGCGAGACGTCGGTTGCGGATGATCTGTTTGATTTTTGGGTCGAGATGCCGCCGCACGGGATTGTCACGGCCGATGATTACCTGTTTGGCGGGGCGCAAGGCAATAAGATGGACCGTGATGTGGCCGCCGGATTTACCGGTCTGGTTTATGACTACACCGAGGTTATCAAGACCTCTGTTTCGGAGAAATATGTCTCTAACTTGCCTGAAAACACGATTTGCGGTGTCATGCCCAGCTGGGATAACACCGCGCGGCGCCACCTAAAGGCGCATCTGGCGTATGGGGCAAATCCGGGGCGGTTTGATGACTGGCTGTTTCAGGTGGCGCAGCACCGTCTTTCTGGGTCTTATCGGGGCGAGTTGTTTTTAAATGCGTGGAATGAATGGGCTGAAAAAGCAGTTCTGGAACCCAGCGAAAAATACGGTGATTTGTATCTTAAGGTGTTGCGATCGCGACTTGTCGCGGATCAGGAATAGGAACCAAACATGTCAAAAGTTGTTATCCATATAGGCACCCATAAAACCGCCACGACCACGATCCAAAATATATTTTGGAGCAACCACGACAAGTTGGCCGAACATGGTTTGATCTATCCTCGGATCGGTGAAAAAATACCGGGGCACCATGGGTTGGTGTTCTATTGGAAGCATATGCCGGCGCCCTATCAACTTCCAAAAGGGAGTAGGGCAGGGCTAAAGGATATCGCTGATACTTATGCCAACAAGGATGTGACAGTCTTTTTGAGCAGCGAAGAGTTTTCACGGGTTGGCGTTGGAGATCAGCCAGAAAACAGCTTTATAGAATTGCGCGAATTGTTAAGCGGATTTGATGAAATTGAAGTGGTATGCGTGCTGCGGACCCAGTGGCAATTTTTACAGTCTGCCTATATGGAAATTTCCAAAAAAAACTGCCCGCCACGGCCGTCAGCATTGGTGGCCCCCACGATGAGTAGCGGGGCGTTTCAAGGCCTTTGGGTGGACTATAACCCGCTGTTGACCAAGCTGGAAGAAGCCTTTGAGCCTCATGAAATTACCCTGTTGGATTTTGACGTTTGCCGCCGATCAAAAGACGGAATTCTCGGATATTTCTTACGCCATCTCGGAGTCGACATAGACATCGAGGATTTGGCAATGCAGCACGGTAGCGTTTGGAATTCTTCATCTTTGTCATTGGCGGGTTGGGTGGCTAATCTCTTGTCAGAACCACGTGTGGCCCCGCCTCATTTGATTAAGCGTATAGAGAGGTTGTTGCGGGCCGAATTCGGCGATGATGTGCGCCCGTGTATTTTTTCGCACGATGAATTTAACCGCTTGAGCACCCATTTCGAGGCAAAGAATAGAACCCTGGAGGCGCGACGGGCAGCTGTGCAGCCGGATTTTGCTGTTACACGCGCCGACCCAGAAACAATAACTTTGTTCAAAAACCAAATAAACAATACCTTCTGGATCCGTATCTGTCGCGATTTAGTGAAAGATCCGCTGTGACAAAGGCCTGATGGCAGGCTCTCGGGCGCTTACGCCAGCAAATCGTAAGTGACCCCGCCGATCACAATGTTGATCTCGGCTTGACCGCCCCCATCAACCAGCGCCCACATGATTTGCCCAGTAGGCCGG
>JASFZB010000007.1:0-66682 GCA_045046705.1 Rhodobacterales bacterium
ACACCAGCCGATAGAAAGTTGGGGGCAGGGCCATTATGCCGAGTGGCATATCGTCCAATGGTTCGGTCGATTGATGTGCATATCTACATGTTTTCATTGATGATTTCCGGCCGAACCAATCCAGCAGTGGTTCGCTCGGAAAGAGACACGGGCGTTCAGAGACTCGATTTCCAGCTCCTGACCAGTCTCTGCGGTTCGCACAACTTCGCCAAACCCCTTTGAAACCAAAAGAAAAATGGGCCCCACGAGGGGCCCTGATCGGATTCGGAATATTAAGGTGGCGGACAGACAGGGATTCGAACCCTGGAGGCGGTCACCCGCCTACACACTTTCCAGGCGTGCGCCTTCGACCACTCGGCCACCTGTCCACTGAAGGTTCGTTTACACAAGGTCATTTGCGCAGGCAAGTGGAAAAGCCACGCGTTTCAGGTCTTTGGTTTTATGTTCGGTTTACGGGCCGTTTTTGGCAAAAAGTCCTTTGCGTTCTTGATCGTCACCTCGCGTTGGGCAAACGGTATTACTATGCCATTGGCCTTGAACCGTTTGACAATTTCGAAATTAATATCCGACGCGGTGCTTAGGACGTAGTTTATATCCCGCAGAATGCCGCGCAATTGGAAGTCCATAGCATCGGTGCCAAACCCCATGAAAACCACTTGCGGTTTGGGAAGCTTCAGCACCATAGGATGATCCCTTGCTATCGACAAAAGAACCTCTTTGACAAGATCAGGATCGGTGCCGTACGCTACGCCCACTGGCACTTTCACGCGGCCACGGACATTGCCATGTGTCCAGTTGGTCACGGCACCTGAAATCAAATCTGCATTAGGGATAATCACAGAGGCCCCATCGAAGGTCTCGATGGTGGTAGAGCGCACCGATACTTTTTTAATAGTTCCTGAAAAGGTCCCAATATCTACCCAGTCACCGATTTTCACCGGGCGTTCGATCAGCAGAATAATGCCAGACACAAAATTCGATACGATTGCCTGCAAGCCAAAACCGATACCAACCGACAAAGCACCCGCAACAATCGCAAGACTGGATAAATCCAGCCCCGTGGTGGTAATGGCCACCAGTGCTGCAAGGAAAATACCGACATAACCAAAACCCGTAACAAGCGCATTTTGCGCCCCGCTTTCAATGCGTGTATTGGGAAACACCACAGTTCGAAGGGTGGATTGCAACAATCTTGTGATCGTATAGCCGATAAAGAATATCAGGATAAACACAAGAAAATCCGAGATCGAAATGCGTGTCCCCCCCAAAGAAACACCTTCATTCAACGTAAACCAAAGGTTGGTCAGATCACTTACACGCGCCCCCCAGATCAAAGCAAAAACCGGGATTGACGCGCAGATCAGAAAAAACGCCAAAGCTACTTTGCGCAAATTTCCGTGTGAGTGTTCGGTAACCTCTGACACGTTTTTTGTTTTGTCGACGGGGCTTAGAAACCGCACCAGCAGGGTATATAGAATGACGATTGCTGCCGACAATGCCAGCGTCAACGCCATCGAAAACACCAGGATGGTCCCTGCATTGACATAGCCTATAGCCGCCAGCAAGGGGCCGCCAATTCCTGTCAAATAACATGCCAAAGAAAATACCGAAGCAACCCGCTCAGGAATGCTTGCAGATCCACCGTCCAACATTAATATTTTTTTATAGTCGTTGATTTGTTGACCGGTTCGGAACAATCCCAAACCCAGAAAAACAACCAGTGGAAACCGTAAAACATTCAGGACATCGGTGGGCCATTCCGCCCCTTTGGCCAAACCGCCCAATAGAAAGGAAACACCGATGACAACACCGATAGCCCGAATGATACGTTGGCTTTTCACCACCATCGCATGATCTATTGTTGTGGCATGCTTACTGTAAATCCGAACCTGTGGTAAGTTTCGCGCCAGCCAGTTTGCACCATAAACAGCCAAACCAACCCAAGGAATAGACGTAATCATCAAATCCCCGCGTACTGAAAAAAGATCCAGCATAATCAGTGAAGCAAGCAGTAACAACAGGCCTGCGTAAGGGATAACAAAGACAGCTATTGAGCTTGCAAAGCGGGTAATATTGCCAAGGTTATTCGGCTTTTCATCATTGGCCGTTTCCATTCGATTATTTACCCAACGGGAAATTGGAAACATCAATGCAAGGCCGGAAAGTGTCAGAAAAATCAGGCTAAGCCAGTTTTTCTTTCTTTGGTGTACATTTGTTTGACTGGACCACTGGTTAAGCGCTTCGGTGCTGATGTCCTGCACATACTTGCTTATGGCATTCAGGGCTTTGGGCCATAAAACCGGGTTAATCGGCGAGCTGTCCAATTGTAAAAGCCTTGTCGCCTTACGATTTCGAATGGTTTTATCTATTTCACCTATCAAACCGTCGGCGCGACGGTAGGCCTCTTGTGCCACAACCAGAGGGGCGCGTGCTTTAGCCAATTGCCCGGACAATTCACTGCGCCTGGCCGCAATGTCCGGTGATTCAGTCGCCCCGTTTTCCGGCGCCGGCCCAAGAGCCTTTATTTGTTCTTCAACCGTTGCAACACGTTGGCTGCGGGCCTCTTGGGCCTTTAAGGCGCTGGCGCGAAAAGCAGACAAATCTGACCGCAGGATTTCCAATGAGGCCGTCGAAGCCCGATCATTTGAAACAACGTCTTCCGCACGGGTAGCAAGGTCGCTAAATTTCGCAATATCAAAATCCTCGGCTGGCGTTTGTGCAAAAGCCCCGAGGCTTAGAAAAAACATCAGCCCGACTGCAATAAATACGCGTTTGAGCATCTGTGTCATCAGTGATGTCCTATTCAAAAACAGACGGAATAACCGCCCCCGGTCCATCCAGCCAGCCCGGAACAGGCAGGTTCATCGCCTTCAGGAATTTCGGATTGAAAATCTTCGATTGATAGCGATTGCCATAATCGGCCAAAATGGTCACGATAGTATGGCCTGGCCCCATATCTCTGGCCATACGAATGGCGCCGGCAACATTGATGCCGGTCGAGCCCCCCATGCACAGTCCTTCATCCTGCAACAGATCGAAAATCACCGGCAGGGCTTCGCTGTCGGGGATGTTATAGGGCATATCCACCTTCAGGCCTTCCAGATTGGCGGTAATACGTCCCTGCCCGATACCTTCGGTGATGCTGTCGCCCGACGATTTCAGTTCGCCATTGACGTAGTAATTATATAACGCCGCCCCATCCGGATCGGCCAAGCCGATTTTGATGTCTTTCGATTTTTCACGCAAGCCCATGGCCGTACCCGCTAGCGTGCCGCCGGTGCCAACGGCACAAATAAAGCCGTCAAGCTTACCGTCCAAATCCGCATAAATCTCGGGCGCGGTGCTTGTGATGTGCACATTGCGGTTCGCCACATTATCGAACTGGTTTGCCCAAATAGCCCCGTTAGGTTCGGTTTGTGCAAGTTTTGCAGCCAGACGGGCCGAGTACTTTATGTAATTATTGCTATCTTTATAGGGCTTTGCAGGCACCTCTACCAATGTAGCCCCGGCCAGACGGATCATATCCTTCTTTTCCTGGCTTTGGGTCTCAGGGATCACGATCACGGTTTTATAGCCCATCGAGGCCCCCACAAGGGCAAGCCCGATACCGGTATTGCCGGCGGTGCCTTCAACAATGGTTCCGCCCGGTTGCAAATCGCCCGATTTGATCGCATCTTGAATAATCCCCAATGCAGCACGGTCTTTCACCGATTGCCCGGGGTTCATAAACTCTGCTTTGCCGTATATGGCACAGCCGGTCAATTCCGAGGCTTTGCGCAAGCGGATAAGGGGGGTGTTGCCAACAGCATGTACAAGGTCTGGATAAACGTTCATAGCAGGTCCAATTCAAAAGATTTGTTTATTGATACGATGCATGACTTGCAGCTTCAACACCCAAAATATTTTCGCATTATAGCATTGCCCTAAGTCCAGTATCGGTTTGCCAATCCCGATCCTATCCCGCTAATGCACCCGCCGATCAAAAGCGTCACAACAATGCCCGGATCGGTCAGCACAATCAGGAAATTAATGGCGGATGACACCCAAACACTCAAAATACTTGGAAAATCCTTGATATAAAACCCGATGAGCTTAAGGGTCACAAGCCAGCCGCCCCAGAACACGGCAGACACGAACACCAGAACAACAACCCCGCGCAAGCCCGCAACAATCGACCCTATCCCGCCAAATCCGGGATCAAATCCGATAGAGCGCCATCCCACCAGAAAGCCAAGCAGGGTACTGGCCGGATAATAGCCCAATCCGGTTGGCGCGTTCGAAGACAACGAAATGAATAAATAATATGTGTAGACTGCAGTGCATGCCAGCAACATGCCCGCGATCAGTTTGGCAGAGGTCAGCATTGATTATCTCTTTCGCACGGTAACTTGCGTCACATCGGTTGTGCCGTATTTGAAGCCCGAAGCGCAAGAGGTTAAATAGAAGTTCCACATATTCCTGAAACGGTCATCGAAACTCGCCCCCGAAATTTCATCCCAACGGCCATTGAACGTATCAAACCAGCGGCGCAAAGTGACCGAGTAGCTTTTGCCAAACGCCACCTCGCCGCGATATTCCAGCCCCGATTTATCAATCTGTTTTCGCAATACCGTCGGGCTGGGCAGCATCCCGCCCGGAAATATATGGCGTTGAATGAAGTCAACGGTTTTACGGTAATTGTCGTACAAGCTGTCAGCCATGGTAATCACCTGTAGTGTCGCTTGTTTACCGGGCTTCAGGCTATCATGCACCGTCTTGAAATAGGATGGCCAGTATTTTTCACCCACCGCCTCGAACATCTCGATGGAAGCAATGCCGTCATAAATACCGGTTTCATCGCGGTAATCTTGCAAAACAATGTCGACACGATCGGCTAGCCCCGCCTTGAACATCCGTTCTTTGGCATAATCACGTTGTGCCTTGGAAATCGTCAGGCACTTTAGTGTCGCCCCGCGCGTACCGGCGGCATATTCAGCAAATCCCCCCCACCCGCAGCCGATTTCCAACAGATGATCGCCGCTTTGCATTGCCATCAGATCACAAATAGAGGCATATTTTTGAATTTGCGCTTTTTCCAGACTTTCCTGACCGGTTTTGAACAAGGCCGACGAATATGTCATGGTGTCATCCAGCCATTTAGCGTAGAAATCATTGCCCAGATCGTAATGGTACGATATGTTTTTTTGGGCTTGTTCCTTGGTGTTGCGATGCATCCAGTGGCGAAAGCGTTCATACATGCGCAGCAGGCCGGAACCCGGGTAAGATTTGGAAATTTCGTTGAAATTATCGAAAACCAGATCCAGAAAAGCCTGCAAGTCGGGGCTGACCCATTGGCCTTCCAGATAAGCATCCGAGAACCCCATATCGCCTTCACGGATCAGCCGCGACCAGACATCATCGTTTTTTGAAACCACACGGGCATAATTGCCCGGTTCAGGGCCGTTTATACGAAACACACGGCCATCGGTGATCTCTAAATCCAGCTCCCCCCTTTTTAGTGTTTTCAAAGAAGCAAAGACCAAAGAAAAGTAGCGCGGCAGGTCTTTTTGACCTTTTGTCGAGGTAAAAATAGCCATTCTCTTCTCCCTTCTCGGGACAAGTCTAGCGCGATTCTTGATGTTCTGCCAAGTTTTGTGTTATTTTTCCCGTTAAGGGGCCCGGAAATCCGGAATTAAAGCACCCGATCCAAAGCATCAATCAGCTTTCCCACCTCGTTTTCATCGGTGTAATGCACGAAACTAACCCGCAAAACCCCATGATCGGGGTCAATGCCTTGGGCTTGCAGGCAGCGCACGCCGTAGAAATCACCGCCCCCCGCCATAATCCCGTATTGGGTCAGCTTTTTCGCAATATCCCCACCCTTTTGCGGCAAAGCCACCGCAACGGTCGGAGCCTTTTTGCTTGCATCGCGTGGCCCCAGCAAACGCACCGAGTTTTTATCGCCGAGATAATCCAACAACGGTTGCAGCAGTTTAATCTCGTGATTGCGCATCAAAGTGTGGACATATTCACCGCGCGCAGTAGCATCCGCCGGACCACCATTGTGATGCGTATAAAGCGCATCTATGTAATCGGCCATGCCAGCCGAGGCCGCGATTTGCGCGTGATCCGGCCCTGCGGGGGTAAAGCGTTTATAAAGACAGTCCGCATTGAAATAATGCCCCTGATTGGGCAGTTTTTCCCCCAATTCACGTTTGATTGTCATAATCCCCTGATGTGGCCCGTAGGTTTTATAGGCCGAGAACAGATAAATATCCGCACCAAGGGTCGCAACATTAGGAATACCGTGCGGCACATAAGATACCCCGTCCACACAGGTGACCGCCCCTGCATCATGGGCAATCTGGCAGATTTTCGCCACATCATTGATTTCGCCAACAATGTTCGAGCAATGCGGAAAGCAGACCAGTTTCACCTTGTCTTCCAGCAACGCAGTCAAATCTGCAGGGTCAAGGTGGCCGGTATCGGGGTCAATTTGCCATTCGCGCAGCTCAATGCCGCGATCTTTCAGGCGCCGCCACGGGCCACTGTTGGCCTCGTGATCCTGATTGGTCACCACAATCGCATCACCCGTTTGCAGATACTGCCCAAAGGCCTGCGCCAGAACATAGGTGTTTTGCGTCGTTGACGGCCCGAAGCTTAGCTCATCGGTGTCAACCCCCATGATGGCGGCAAGACGGGTGCGGGCCTCATCCATTTCCTCGCCCGCCAAGCGGCTGGCATCATAAGCACTATAGGGCTGGACTTTGCGCTCGGTATAATAGCGTGTCAGGCGCTCGATCACCTGTTTGCAGGTATACGAGCCCCCTGCATTTTCAAAGAAAGCCTGCCCCGCCAGAACGGGTGTGGAAAAGGCGGGAAACTGTGCGCGTACAAAATCAATGTCCAATGTCATGTAAGACCCCAAGTGTAATCACCCGGCCCTTTGCCGGACGGCTTACATTGCCATAAACATGGGTAAGCGCAAGGTTGAATTTGCCCTAATTCAAAGCCGCAACAATTGCCCGCATAGCCTCAATATTGGCATTGGCCACGCCGTCGTTCTTGAACCCACGATCCGCGGCATTGCTGGCGATGACCACGCCTTTGGGGCGATTGATGTAAATGTATTGCCCGTAAACCCCGCGGGCAAGAAACTCACCCGCGGCCGCATTGACCGCAGGGATCCACCACTGATAGCCATATTTGAAATCCCCCGGCGCAGTATTGGCCGTGGCTTTGGTCGAGGTACGCAGCCAGGTTTTCGGAACAATTTGCTGTCCGTTGTAAAACCCGTCCTGCGCTACCATCAAACCAAAGCGTGCATAATCGCGCGTGGTCAGGTTCAGCCCGCCCAGAACAAAAGCAACCCCGTCACCATCGGTCAGATAATAGGGTTGTTTTTCCAGCCCCAGCGGGATGATGATTTTTTCCGACAACAGATCGGGTATCGTGCGCCCCGTCGCCCCGCGCACCACCATGCCGATCACATGGGTGTCGATGGAAACATATTGCATCACCGTCCCCGGCTTGGCGTAACTGTCTTTCAGGCTTGCGGCAAAACCATCCAGCGAGCCGCCCAAGGCAATGACACGCCCCATGCGGTTGATGTCGGAACTTTTATCCAGATAATCCTCGTCAAACGTCACCCCGCTCGACATTTGCAACACGTTGCGCAAACTTGCGGTCTTATAGGCGCTGTCTTTCAGCGATGGGGCATATTTCACCACCGAGTCATCAATCGAGCCTATTTTTCCTTCGTCGATCAAGATGCCAACCAACGCCGACAAAAAGCTTTTGGCAACCGACCATGAAATTCGCAAATCATCGGCACCGGTGCCCTGATAATAATCCTCATAGACCATTTTACCGTCTTTGAGCACAACAAGCGAGGTCACATTACGCGCCTTTATCCAGTCCTTGACCGTTGCAGGCAACACCATGGGGTCGGCTTTTGGCAAGGCACTGACAGGCCCGCCGCCTTTGGCCACGGGGACATGCAAAAATGCTGCGTCCATGTGGCTAAAGTTGTTCACGATCTTTTCGGCATGAAACAGGCTGTTCACCGCCATCAGCCGCGTTATTTCCTCACGCTTCCAAAATGCAACCGCACCAAGGATCAAAACAAGGACAATAGCACCACGCAGGGCAAATTTAATAAAAACGGGCATGAATGTCGGCTCCTGTTAAATTACACTAATGACTCTTGCCCTAACATTTCCGCATCCGAAAATCACCATTCTACCGATAAAACCCTACGTCACCTAAGCGTTCACGTCTACAACAACACGGCCTTTTATCTGACCTTTTAGAATATCCGCACCCAGTTTCGGCAAATCATCCAGCGTTGCATCCACGATCATCGTTTCCAGTTTACCCATCGGTAGATCGGTTGCGATACGTTTCCAGACAGCAATACGTTTTTCGGTCGGGCAATGCACACTATCAATACCCAGCAGGTTCACCCCGCGCAGCAGGAACGGGATAACCGTGGCAGGCAAGCCAGCCCCGCCGGCCAAGCCCACAGACGCCACCGAACCACCATATTTCATCTGCCCCAGAACCCGCGCCAACATATCACCGCCGACCGCGTCAATGCACCCGGCCCAGGTTTCCGCTTCCAGCGGGCGTTTGACGGTTTCATTGATGTCTTCACGCGCCACGATCCGACTGGCTCCAAGCGATTTCAGATAATCCGCAGTTTCAGGCCGACCTGTCACTCCCGCCACCTCATATCCAAGGTTGGCCAGTATCGCGGTCGCAACCGACCCAACACCCCCCGCAGCCCCTGTCACCAGCACAGGGCCGCTATCGGGGGTCAGCCCATGGGCTTCCAAAGTCACCACGGACAGCATCGCGGTAAAACCCGCCGTACCCACAGCCATTGCCTGCTTTGTGGTCAAACCTTCTGGCAAAGGCACCAGCCAGTCCGCATTCACCCGGGTTTTTTGCGCATACCCGCCCCAATGCACCTCGCCGTAACGCCAGCCGGTCAGAACCACCTTGTCGCCGGCCTTGTAGCGGTTATCGAAGGATTGCACGACAGTCCCGGCCATATCAATGCCGGGCACATGCGGATAGTTTCGCACCAAACCGCCCCCCGGCCCGATGCACAGACCATCCTTGTAGTTGACACAAGAATATTCCACCGCGACCGTCACATTCCCATCCGGCAATTGATCATCGGATAATTGCTGCACAGAAGCATGGGTTTTACCGGTCTCGCCTTTTTCAACAAGCAATGCGCTAAATGTCATGTTGTTTCCTTTTTATCTGATCAAAATCGTATCAGTTTCCGTTGTCGCCACCCCCAAAAGCCACGGTTATTTACCCTCTAGGATTTGGCAAATCTTTCTATACTATGCGCATGACACAAAGTTAAATGTCTGACAATTAAATAAATAGAAATTCGATGAAATATACACTGAACCAAACCCGTGAACTCTCCATCCAAATCGCCGAAGCCATTCGCGGGGCTATTATGAACGGCAGCCTTTTAGTCGATCAACGCCTGCCCTCCGAGGGCGAGCTTTGTGACCGGTTCGCGGTCTCGCGTTCTACCGTGCGTGAAGCCCTGAAGCGTCTGGCCGCCCAAAGCCTTATACGCACCCAAAGGGGGGCAACGGGCGGGGCCTTTGTCAACCGGATCAGATTTGAAGACGCCTACCCGCAACAAATCACCACTGCCACCCTGCTGCTTTCAATGAACGACATATCCTTTGAAACCGCCTGCGAAGCCCGCTTTGCCGCGGAACGCGCCTGTGTACCCCTGTGCGCCCGACGTTGCCAGCCAGCTCATCTTGCAACCATGCGCACGGAAATCCACCGTCAAGAACAGCCAAACCTAAGCGACGAAGGCTTTTGCACCTCTGATGTTGCGTTTCACAAAGCCCTGATCGAAGGGGCGGGAAATCCGGTTCTGACCTATCAACTGGCCAGTGCCATCGAAGCCATGCAACCCTTGATGAACATGATCACGTTTTCAAAACGCGACCGCACAACCATCGTCGATATACACCGCAAAATCGCCGACGGCATTGCAAACGGCAATGCTGAAATTGCCGACAAGGGCTTGGCGGAACTGGCGGAATATACCCAAACCCTGGCCGATCAGGTACGCCGTCAACGCGTCAAAGACAAACAAAATACCGTCCGGGCATGACCCTGAAACAATCCGGATTGAGGTGAAAATCAAGATTGATCCCTCCCGTTCATTCCCCTATACACCCCCCAATGCACCCGTAGCTCAGCTGGATAGAGCGCTGCCCTCCGAAGGCAGAGGTCTCGCGTTCGAATCGCGACGGGTGCACCATTTTTTCTATCTCACAGGACATGGCTACCTTCGATGGGGGGGTGGCCGGCCAACATGCCAGCGCATATATTGGTGCGCTGCGCTTGAAGATTGTATGGTCAAGCGCAGTAAGCATATAGTTCGGCGGGGCGGGCGTTAAACCGGTTGCGCCGCTTCCACAATCCGCGCCAGATAAGATGCACCAATCGGGGCGGCCTCATCGTTGAAATTGAACTCCTGATGATGCAAGGCCGCACTTGGCCCGTTGCCGACAAACACATAGGCACCGGGGCATTTTTCCAGCATAAAGGAAAAATCCTCGGCCCCCATGCGTGGCGGGGCCGACAGGCTGACCTGATCATCACCCACAATGCTGGCTGCGACTTTCATCGCAAACTCGGCCTTTTCGGCGTTATTCACCGTCGAGGGATACCCGTCGCGGTAAGTCAGTTCCGCGCGCGCACCATATGCGGCGGCGGTATTGTCCATGATCTCAACCAGACGGTTGCGCATCAATGCCTTCACTTCTGCCGTAAAGCTGCGCAATGTACCTGTCAACTTGACGGTTTCGGGAATGATGTTGAACGCGGTTCCACCGTGAAACTGTGTCACCGTCAGGACGCCGCATTCAATTGGATCAATATTGCGGCTGACGATGGTTTGCAGGGATTGCACCATGGCCGCCCCTGCAACAATAGGGTCGACCGTGGAATTAGGCCTTGCGGCATGCCCGCCTTTGCCAAAAATCGTGATCTCGAAATCATCGACCGATGCCATCAGCGGCCCGGCGCGAGTTTGAAATTCTCCCACCGGCAAATCAGGCATATTGTGCTGGCCGAACACCTGGGTAATGCCGTATTTTTCGATCAGCCCTTCGTCGCACATCACCCGTGCGCCACCGCCGCCCTCTTCCGCCGGTTGGAAAATCAGTACCACACGGCCCGAAAAGTTCCGCGTTTCAGCCAGGTATTTCGCCGCCCCCAGCAGCATCGTTGTGTGCCCGTCATGGCCGCAGGCGTGCATCTTGCCCTCAACCGTAGAGGCGTATTCCAGCCCTGTCATCTCGGGCATCGGCAACGCATCCATATCCGCGCGCAGCCCGATAGTGCCGCCTTCGCCTTTGCCGTTGATCACCGCAACCACACCGGTTTTGGCCCAACCTTCCGAAATTTCGTCAACACCGAACTCTTTCAGGCGCTCAACCACAAATTTCGCGGTTTCATGGCACTCGAAGCCCAGCTCGGGGTTGGCATGGATATGCTGGCGCCACTTGGCCATTTCTTCAAAATTATCCGCAATACTGTTGATAACGGGCATAGTCTGTGTACTCCTGTTTTCAGCCACCTTAGCCCGACTTATAAAATAGAAAAGCCCCCAATGACAAAATATACCGATAGCCAGTCACTTTGCCTTGCGCCCAATGGCGGCCTGCCGCGCCTGCTAGAGATCATGGCCCGTCTGCGTGATCCTGATACGGGTTGCCCCTGGGACATCGAACAAACTTTCAAATCCATTGCGCCCTACACAATCGAGGAAGCCTACGAAGTGGCGGATGCAATTGAACAGGGCGACATGAACGATCTGGAGGGCGAGTTGGGCGATCTGTTGTTGCAGGTGGTTTACTATACCCAGATGGGGCACGAGGCCGGACATTTTGATTTCGACAGCGTGACGAAAAAAATCGCCGACAAAATGATCCACCGTCATCCGCATGTTTTCGGGACTGAAAGTCGTGATAAATCCGCCGCACAACAAACCGCTGACTGGGAGAAAATAAAAGCGGCAGAGCGGGCGTCCAAAGGACAGGAAAAGGTCGGAACGCTGGATGGAATTGCATCGAATTTGCCCGCATTGACCCGCGCCGTTAAGTTGCAAAAACGTGCGGCAAGGGTCGGATTCGACTGGCCGTCAACTCTGGACGTACTAGACAAAATCAACGAAGAATGTGCAGAGTTGGTCGAAGCACATGAAAAATTATCACATAACGAACAAGTTGAAGAATTCGGCGACCTGATGTTTGTAATGGCCAACCTGGCGCGACACCTGAATATTGATCCCGAAGAGGCCCTGCGTTCTGCCAACAAAAAATTCACCCGCCGCTTTGAAGCGGTGGAAGCAAAACTGGCAACCTTAGGCAAGACCCCACAGCAGTCGGATCTAACGGAAATGGACGCGCTTTGGGATGCGGTCAAAGGGGATGAACGAAATACCTGATTTATTTACTCAACCATTGACTTGACTAATTTAGTCAAGTTTAAGAAACGCACAACAACCGCATGGATTCTAAAATGAACACACCCTTAAAAACCACAATTCTTGCTGCCTTGGCCGCCACCCTTACCGCCCCCGCCCTGGCCGCAGAAGTCAACGTTTACTCCTCACGTCAGCCTTTTCTGGTCAAGCCTCTGTTCGACGCTTTCACAAAGCAAACCGGAATAGACGTCAATGTGTCCTTTTTGAAAAAAGGCATAGCGGAAAAGCTGAAGGCCGAGGGCAAACGCACCCCCGCCGATCTGGTCATGACCACGGATATTTCGCGGCTGAACGGGATCGTCGCGGCAGGTGTGACACAAGCGGTAGACAGTGAAACACTAAATGCAAACATCCCCGCCGCATACCGCGACCCCGATGGCCAGTGGTTCGGGCTGACATCGCGGGCGCGTGTGGTCTACGCCTCCAAGACCCGCGTCAAAGACGGCGATGTCACCACCTACGAGGCCCTGACCGATCCGAAATGGAAGGGTCGCATTTGTATCCGTTCGGGCACCAACGCCTATAATCTGGCCCTGACCGCTGCGGTTATTGCGCATCACGGGCAAGACGGGGCCAAGGCGTGGTTGCAAGGGATCAAGGCAAATCTGGCACGCAAACCATCGGGCAATGATCGCGCCCAGATCAAGGCGATTTTCGCCGGCGAGTGCGATATTTCCATCGGCAACACCTATTACATGAAAAAGATGCTGGACGATCCCGATCAGGTAGCCTGGGCCGACAGCGTGCGTATCATATTCCCCACCTTTGAAGGCGGTGGCACCCATATAAACATCTCGGGCATGGCCCTGATCCGCGCCGCACACCATAAGGACGCGGCCATCAAATTGATGGAGTGGCTGTCATCGGAACAGGCACAAGAGATTTACGCAAAAATCAACGGCGAATACCCGCTGAAACCGGGCAGCAAACCATCCGCGCTGGTGGCAAGCTGGGGCACATTCACCCCCGATACCCAACCCCTGCTCAAGATCGCCCGTCTGCGCGCAACCGCGCTGAAAATCACCGAAGAGGTGAATTTCGACGAATAGGGATATGTGGCAAAGGTCGTACAGCACTGGGATTTCCGCGACCATCTTTCCCGTGATGAATAGACCATGTTGACGGACGGCATAGCACATAGGATAAGACCCCATGAAAATAGCATCCTTCAATATAAACGGCATCAAGGCCCGTTTGCCCGCGCTTCTGAACTGGCTGCAACAGGCCTGTCCCGATGTGGCCCTGTTGCAAGAAATCAAGTCCGTGGATGAAAACTTCCCGCGAGAGCCGATCGAGGACTTGGGCTACCGCGTTGAAACCCATGGCCAAAAAGGTTTCAACGGGGTGGCAATCCTGTCGAAATTACCCATCGAGGATATAACGCGCGGCTTGCCGGGCGACGAAAGCGATGAACAAGCCCGCTGGATTGAAGCCACGGTTATGGGGGATAAATGTGCAGTCAGGGTTTGCGGGCTTTACCTTCCCAACGGTAATCCTGTGCCGGGGCCGAAATATGATTACAAACTTTCCTGGATGCGCCGCCAATATGAGCGCGCGCAAGAATTGCTGGCACTGGAAGAGCCGTTTTTAATGGCGGGCGACTACAACGTCATTCCGCAGGTCGAAGATTGCTGGGATGTTAAGCCCTGGCTGGATGATGCCTTATATCTGCCGCAATCGCGCGAAGCGTATCGCGGGTTGAAAAACCTTGGGCTGACAGATGCTTTTCGGGCCTGCAACGCGGCCGCCGGCAATTACACGTTTTGGGATTATCAGGCGGGGGCGTGGAACCGGAATCACGGTATCCGCATCGATCATTTCCTGATGTCACCGGAATGTGCCGATCTTTTGCTGGATTGCCAGATTGATAAAGACATTCGGGGGTTTGAAAAGCCGTCTGACCATGTGCCGATCTGGGTTGAATTGGACGCTTGACGCGATCCAGAGCCAGTTCGCGGTTCTTTACCCCCCTTCCCCCTTCTGCCCCCGAATGCTACACCTCGCCCAATCCAAAGGGAAACGCATCCATGACCATTTTGCAAGTTGCCTCACTTCTGATCGTGCTTGCGGGTACGTTCGGGGCGATTAACTACCTGTTTTTAAAACTGCCATCGTCCATCGGCATCCTTGTGGTCGCGCTTTTGGCCTCATTGACAGTGATGGGGGGCGATGCGGTTTTTCCGGCCTTGAACGCGGCAGGTGCCATTCGTGAAATCGTCCAGGATATAGAATTTTCCAATGCCCTGCTGGAAGGCATGTTGGGCCTGCTTTTGTTCGCAGGTGCGCTGCATGTCAAACTTGGTGATTTGCGTAAACAGGCCTGGGTGGTGCTATTGATGGCGACCTTGGGCGTGGCAATATCGACCGCCATCGTAGGCTACGGCTTTAGCTGGCTTACCGGCGCACCGCTGCTTGTGGCGCTGGTGTTTGGCGCCCTTATCACCCCGACCGACCCCGTTGCCGTGTTGGGCGTGCTGCGCGAGGCCAACTTGCGCAAGTCGCTGGAAACCAAAATTGCCGGTGAAAGCCTGTTCAACGACGGCGTTGGCTATGTGGTGTTCCTGATCTTTGCGGGGCTTGCCTTTCCATCAGGCGAAGGCCCGGCCATGGGGGCCATGGGGGCCATCACCCTTTTTGTGCAAGAAGCCGTCGGCGGGGCCATTTTAGGCATGGTTCTTGGCTATCTGGTGTTTCAGGTGATGAAGCGCATCGACGATTATTCCCTGGAGGTTCTGCTATCCCTTGGGCTTGCCTTCGGCGGCTACCAACTGGCGGTCGCCCTGCATATGTCAGGCCCGATCATGGCCGTGGTGGCGGGGCTTTTCATCGGCGATGTCGGCGTCAAACACGGCATGTCGGAACAAACCCGCGTCTATGTGAACAAATTCTGGGAGCTGATCGACGAGATATTGAACGCCGTCCTGTTCCTGCTGATCGGCATCGAGGTTTTTGCCGTCAGCTTTGACGCCAACGCCATATGGGGCGGCATCCTGTGCATCCTTCTGGCCCTGATTGCGCGAGCCGCTGCCGTTGCCATCCCGCTTTTGATCCTTAGACCGTTTCGACATTTCACATCCGACGTTATCCCGATCATGACATGGGGGGGGCTAAAGGGCGGCATCTCGGTGGCTTTGGCCCTGACCCTGCCCGACAGCGAATGGAAACCGGTCATTTTGGCCGCGACCTATATGGTGGTGATCTTCTCGATCATCGTGCAGGGCCTGACCATCGCCCCCTTGGCCAACAGGCTGGGCCGCTCGCCGGATTTGTTGTAGGCTTTAACGTTAACGTACTTGCACCGCTCTTGTCAGGGGTTAAAAGGGCGGCATAAAGGACAATGCAAATCATGAGCAAAGACACCATTATAGCACGGTGCGAGGCCAAAGGCCTGCGGATGACCGGACAGCGCCGTGTTATCGCCTCTGTTTTGCAAGACTGCACGGATCACCCCGATGTCGAAGAACTCTACGCTCGCGCCTCAGCCGAGGACGCAGGTATCTCGCTTGCCACCGTCTACCGCACGGTAAAACTGTTTGAGGAAGCGGGCATTCTGGAACGCCGCGAATTCGGTGACGGGCGGGCGCGTTATGAAGACGCGGAACGCGAACATCACGACCATCTGATCGACATACAATCGGGCGAAGTGATCGAGTTTGTTGATCGGGAAATAGAAGAATTACAGGAAAAGATTGCCGCCAAACTGGGCTATTCCCTGCGCGGTCACAGACTGGAACTTTACGGGGTTCCGCTAAAAAAGGACTAAATCCAATGAGCACTATTATCGACATTTTTGCCCGCGAAATTCTGGACAGCCGGGGCAACCCCACGGTCGAGGTTGACGTTACTTTGGAAAGCGGTGCCATGGGCCGCGCATCCGTACCATCGGGGGCCTCGACCGGCGCACATGAAGCGGTGGAATTGCGTGACGGTGACAAATCGCGTTACATGGGAAAAGGCGTCCTAAAAGCAGTGGATGCGGTAAACGGCGAAATCACGGAAACCCTGATCGGTGCGGATGCGCTGGAACAGGTCGAGATCGACGGCATTATGTGCGAGCTGGACGGCACCCCCAACAAGGCACGCCTTGGGGCCAACGCCATTCTGGGCGTCTCGCTTGCCGTAGCCAAAGCCGCCGCTGAACTTTCAGGCCAACCACTTTACCGCTATATCGGCGGCACCTCCGCGCGCACCCTACCGGTGCCGATGATGAACATCATCAACGGCGGCGAACACGCGGACAACCCGATCGACATTCAGGAATTCATGATCGCACCAGTGGCCGCAGAAAACGTCCGCGAGGCCATTCGCATGGGGGCCGAGGTGTTTCACACCCTGAAAAAAGAACTGGCAGCGGCCGGCCATTCCACCAGTGTCGGCGATGAAGGCGGCTTTGCGCCGAATTTAAGCTCGACCACCGAAGCCCTGGATTTCATCATGCAGGCGATTGAAAAAGCAGGCTACAAACCGGGCAAGGATATCGCCTTGGCAATAGATTGCGCCGCCTCCGAATACTACGCGGACGGGGTCTACGACTACAAAGGCGAAGGCGAAAAACGCACATCTCGGGAAAACGCCGAATATCTGGCCAACCTTGTCGCCAACTACCCGATTTTTAGCATCGAGGACGGCATGGACGAAGACGACTGGGATGGCTGGAAAATTCTGACCGATCTGGTCGGCGACAAATGCCAGTTGGTCGGCGACGACCTCTTCGTCACCAACACCGAACGTCTGGCCAAAGGCATTGATCTGGGCTCGGCCAACTCGATCCTTGTGAAACTGAACCAGATCGGCACCCTGACCGAAACCCTGGAAGCGGTTGAAATGGCGCACCGCGCAGGCTTTACTTCTGTGATCTCGCACCGTTCAGGCGAAACCGAGGATGCCACCATCGCCGATTTGTCCGTGGCCACCAACTGCGGCCAGATCAAAACCGGCAGCCTGTCACGTTCCGACCGTCTAGCCAAATACAACCAGTTGATCCGTATTGAGGAAATGCTGGGCGCAAGTGCGATCTATGCGGGGACATCTATCTTGAAGGGGTAAAACCCGCAGGGGGGGGGCGATTTCCACGCACCGTTGGCACGAATAATGCACATTTAAAAGTTTACTTGGTAAGATTAGAAGGTTAAAGATATTCTATCTACTTAAAGGTTATAGAGGTGGTGTAGCAACCCACCTTACCCTCTAGACGCGCCCCCCGCGCCCCGCTAAACCCTTGGCCAAACCAAAGGGCCGAAGCCATGCCAGAATTCGACGAAAAACAGACCCCGCAGATTTACCTGATCACACCACCTGCGTTTGATCTTGCGCCTTTCAGCACCCAGCTTGCAACGCTACTGGATGCCCACGACATCGCCTGCGTGCGTATGGCCCTGTCGACAACCGATGAGCGCGACATTGCGCAAGCCGCAGACCAATTGCGCGAGGTCTGCCATGCCCGCGATGTTGCCATTGTCATCGCCGACCATTTTCGCCTTGTAGAACCGCATGGGCTGGACGGTGTACATCTGCCCGACAGTTCACGCCAAGTGCGCGATGTGCGCAAAGCCTTGGGTGCGGATGCCATTGTCGGCACTTATTGCGGCGCGTCACGCCATGCGGGCATGACATCGGGTGAAATCGGGGCGGATTACATCTCGTTCGGGCCGGTGGCGGAAACCGCATTGGGCAACGGCAAACTCGCCCCCTATGATCTGTTCGAGTGGTGGTCGGAAACCGTCGAGGTGCCAGTGGTAGCCGAAGGCAATGTTACACCCGATGCAGCCACAACACTTGCCCCCGTAGTGGATTTCTTCGCTTTGGGTGATGAAATTTGGGGCACAGATGATCCAAATGCCACTCTTGACGACTACATCAAGCGTATCGGTTAGGCTGCCAAAACGGCATAGTCCGGTTAAAGCTATGGGAAGTGGTGGGCGACCCTGGAATCGAACCAGGCGTGGGTCACCCCGGGGGAGTTACAGTCCCCTGCCGCACCTTGCAGCCCGTCGCCCTTAAAGCGTTCGTAAACGTCTTAAGTTTGGCCTGATTAGTCGCGCTGGCAGCCATCGTCAATACAAAATTTACTTGTTGCGGGCAGATGTTCGTGCCAAATGTGCTACCTACTTGGAAAGAACGGCAGATGGCACCTAGAAAAGGCAAAAAACCCGTATGGGTCGTTGGCAAAGAACGCACAAAACGCGCCAGCGCGGCAGAAACCGTGTGGTTGTTCGGATTGCATGCAGTGCGCGATGCCCTGCAAAATCCGGCGCGTCAGCGGTTGCGGCTGATTGTTACAAAAAACGCCGCCGACAAACTGGCAGAAGCCATTACCGCATCGGGCATGACACCCGAGGTTCAAGACCCGCGCCGCTTTAACGCACCGCTTGATCCGCAATCCGTACACCAAGGTGCCGCGCTGGAAGTGAAGCCGCTGGATTGGGGCAACTTGTCCGAGCAATGCGCCCCGCGCGGCGAACGTTCCGTGGTCATCGTGCTTGACCGTGTGACCGACCCACATAATGTCGGGGCCATTTTGCGTTCGGCTGAAGTCTTTGGCGCGCGTGCTGTGATCGCCACCTTGCGTAATTCCGCCCCTGAAACCGGAGCTTTGGCAAAAACCGCAAGTGGTGCCCTGGAGCGTCAACCCTATTTGCGGGTGCAAAACCTGGTGCGATCGCTCAAAACCCTGTCCGATATGGGGTATCGCCTGATCGCGCTAGACGGCGAGGCCAAGATAAATCTGCAAAACACGTTGGATGCGGAACCCAATGCGCCGACCGCTTTGGTTCTGGGTGCCGAAGGCCCGGGGCTGCGCCCGTCAACCAAAGAGGCTTGTGATGTGATCGCCAAAATTCCGTTTCAACGCACATTCGGCTCGTTGAACGTATCCAACGCGGCTGCCGTTTCCCTATACGCTTTGTCACAAACCAAAGCCCCTTAAGGGCAATATCTCACATTTTCGCGAGGCGGGTTCAATTCGGGTATTTTCAGGCTATCTTTGTATCAACCAAAGGAATGACCTGATGAATTTAACCCGACGTACAACACTTGGCTTACTCGCGGCCACAATCGCCGCCCCTGCTTTTGCAAAACAGGCCGTCGTATTTACCAAAGGCGGCCTGGCCATTGCCGGTTATGATCCGGTTGCTTATTTTACGGAAAAAGACGCATTCAAAGGTTCTACCAAATACAGCCTGATGTGGCACGGCGCGACGTGGCGGTTCAAATCAGCCGAAAACAAAGCCTTGTTTGAAGCAGACCCCAAAAAATACGCCCCGCAATATGGCGGCTACTGCGCCTATGCCATGGCCAGCGGGGATTATGTTTCCATCAACCCCAAAGCATGGGACATCTATAACGGCAAGCTATACCTGAACTACAGCTCGATCATCTGGGCGATCTGGAGTCGGGACAGGGCGGGCTATGTGGCGCGTGCAGACAAACATTGGCCCGCAGAAAACATTGCCCCACAAAGTTGAATTGAACCTATCTACACATACACATGAAAACCCGACAACGTGATCGCATCTGCCTTGAAATGGGCGTATAAGGTATTATGTTAATGTGTGAAAGCAAAGGCCGGAACCCCTTGCTTGAATACTGTCCCTCGTTCCACACCTGCACCCAAAGGCTTCTTTAGGTGCTTTTTTGTAATGGCTGTTGATCACGTTATTTGATCTCGAAAACCAGCGTCACAGACGAACGCAATTTCAATTCGCCCCCCGCAACAGGCAACACGTCGGACGCCATAGCGGCCATTTCCATCCGCACCATTTTACGCGGTTGCGGGCTACCGCCATTTTCGGTGATGCTGATAATCCGCCCCAGTTCAACCCCCGCCGCTTTGGCATAAAGACCGGCCTTGGCGCGGGCATCTTTTACCGCGCGCCTTCGGGCCTCATCCTGATGCGGGCGCGGTGTTTGAATGCCAAAACGGATACTGTTGATCCGGTTGGCCCCGACTTTCGTCAATACATCCAATATCGCCCCGACCCGATCAACCACCCGCACCCGCACCGTGACCGTGTTAACCGCCTGGTAACCGATGATACGCGGTGGCGTGTTATTGTTGTTGCGCGAAGCCCAGCGCGGATTTAACGACAATTGCGAGGTCTGAATGTCGCGCGGCTTTATACCTGCGGCCATTAGCTGTTCAAAAACCCTCCCCATGACCGCGGAATTCGCCTGCATCGCTTCGGATGCCTTTTTCTTCAAGCTGCTGACCCCAAGCGACACCGTGGCCATGTCGGGCGCCACAAATACGGAACCGGTGCCAACAAGTGTCAACCGGCGCGGGGTTTCTTCTGCCGATAAAACGCCGGGCATGAGTGCCATGATTAGTATAAGAGCGATGATGCGCATATTTTATCCTTCCGAATTTATTTCAAATCTGATGCAAAATGCGGTTATATTCAAGCATGAGCTGCCAAAGGCAATAAAACGGTCAACCTATTCAACAAAAAAGTGGCTAGATTCAATGAAATATTATAAAGCTACATTTTGTAAGCCAAGCGCATGAAAGCCAGATGATGAATGAGCCAGAACCCTTTGCGGTAGATTTATCGAATAATGGCATTTTTCTATGGCACCGGAAACGTAGCAGAAAATGGGAGTTTTTGGGAAGTGTCCCGTTAAATTCCGGCAATTTACGCCAGCAACTTGAAACATTAAAACAAACGATACTTCGTATTGATGCAGCTTCAAATGCCGCCATCGTGCGCATACCCAGCGCCGAGGTGAAAACCTTTACACTTTCGCCTGACCCAGACGAAAACGCGCGTTGGGAAGTTCGGATTGTAGCGTCTCTGGAAGCGGCTGCGGGTATATCCATCAGGGAATTGGCTTTTGATATAGATCGGGGCAATGCCACGCCCGATATTAGTGTTGCATGGACCCCGATGGCGGTTCTGCAGCAGGCCGAAGCCTTTGTTCATCTTATCGGGTTTATACCTACATATTACACAACCGACCTAAATCGTGCCGATTTCCCGAGAAATCCAAATTTTCAAATTACGGATTACCAATCGCCCCCCCAAAGCGCGAAAATCAGCCCTGAGGCCCCTATAACAGAAGCCATACAACAACCTATAGACATAAGCCAGCCGACAGCCGCTTACCCGGCGACAAACCGGCCTAAGGCTACTTTCGGGGGCCGATGGTTTATCACCCTGATCCTGCTTATCGCAATCTTAATCACTGCAATCTACTATTGGCCGCGCATGCAGGAGACCGCAAATTCGGCACCTGTTACACAGGAAAACAGCTATATTTTGCCACTACATCAAAGCCCCCCCCGAATAGCTTTGAAAAAGCTAAAGCAATCTTATAGTTAGGGGTCACGTGGACCCAAAACTTTATGACCTAAGGCCGACACCGCCCGATGAACACATCTGATACGAAATATGCAATTGAACTATCCAATGACGGTGTATCGTTGTGGCATCGCTTGGCAAGCGGGGGATGGGATTTATTGGGGAAGGTTGCACTTGGCGAACCTGATTTTTCTGAAAAAATTGCGGTGCTCAAGAAAAAATACATCCCAAAAGACGGCAGCAAATTGGTTGCCGAAGTGCGCATTCCACGCTCCGAGGTTTTCATCTCGAAGCTGAATCTTGAAGGCGCATCGGGCGATGCCGCCACATCGAAAATCAACCGTTTCCTTGAAAAAAATACACCTTATAAAGCCAAAGATCTTGTCATAGACCAGATCACAAACATGGCGACTGACAAAACTTGTTTGGCGGCGATAACAAAACAAACTCTGAAGGAAGCCAGTGATTTTGTTTCCGGCTATGGGTTTCGTGCCGCTTACTACACCACAACGCTTGATAAAGCCGATTTCCCCAGAGACCTGAAATTTTATGATGGCAAGCGTCCGGATATAGCCCCGCCCGGCGCACCTAAAGTGCCACCGCTTACAAACAAACCTGCACAGGAAATGCCATTAACTGCGCCAGTTAAACCCGACTTGAGTGGTTTTAAAACTGTGCGTAGCAAGTTACTGGTTACACCCGAGATACGCCCCGGCAAGACCAGCTCCCTACCTCCAAGGCCGCCCTCGCCAACCCCGCGCAGACGTATTTCAATCGATTTGCCGAAACAAAAAGAAACCACCACCCCGGCTTTAGCAACGGCACCTGTAACGGCGCCGTTGAAAATGCCTCTGGGCGAAGCCAATACGGCCCATAAGGGCAGCTTCTTCAACCCGCGCATCCTTTTCCTGATTGCCGCCATCGTCGTTGCAGCTGTGTTGTATTGGTTTTATATTACCCTGTTTGATGGCAAAACGGAAATTTCGCAGCGGCAACAAATTTCCGATACGAAACCCGTTGCAGTGTCAGAGCCGCATGGATTGACCTATCAAATTGCACCGGATGCGGCCCCGTATGTGGACAGCACATCTAGTGGCGATACCACTCTAAATTCAAACTCTGAATCAAAGATCGCCCTGCCCAAACCGGAACCGCTTGAAACAGCGCAAGACAGGACTGATATCAAGGTTGGAAGCATAGCCCGCCCCCCGAAACCACCGGCACAAGTTATTGCACCCACGCCGGCTGCACCTAAAGCGACCCGGCAACCCGATGCACCCGAAACAGCCGCACAAGCGGTGACTGACGCGATTGCCGCCACAACCACAGCCGAACTAACCCCGACCAAAGAAGGCACCGCAGGGCCTGAAGGGATCAGATTATATCTAGGCCAACCCGATATTATGCCGCCGCGCCGAGAACAGTTGAAAGTGTCGACTGATCCGTTGAAAAACATCCCGCCTAAAATGCGCAGCGCGGAATTCGAAAACAATCATAAAGCCGAAGTACCGCTTGAAACCACGCCAAATGCCGTTACCGAAACGGCGCCAACACCCCCGCCCGATGCGGATGTAACCACACCGGATGCCCCCGACCTATTGGCCTCGGCTGATCCTGCATTGAAAACCATATTACCCAAACCACGCCCATCTGCCATTGCAAGGATTGCGCATGACGCGCAAAACTCTTTGCTTGCCAAAGCAGACCCCGCCCTTGCCAGTTCCAAGCCTAGGCGCAGACCCGCCAATTTGGCGGTTGCCAAGCCGCAAACCATCAACCCTTCCGAAATTGATAGAGCCATTCAACAGGCAAACAATGACAACGTGCGCCCTCGCACCCGACCAAAAAATCTTCCATCCACGGCTGCAAAAGCCAACCGCAATGGCCGCCCTGTTCAGACCGCCGCATTATCCCCCGCCAGCGCACGCGGCACATCGGTTGCAAGCCCCGGGGCATCACCCGTAAACATCCAGAAAGAAGCAACAGAAAAGACCGGCTTAAAGAAAAGGCGTATATTGCTGATCGGGGTGTTTGGATCACCTGCAACACGGCGTGCCATGTTACGGATGCCAAGTGGCCGGTTTGTAACGGTAAAACCGGGGCAAAAAATAAGTGGCTGGAAAGTTGCCGCCATTGGTGAAAGCTCGGTTCGGATCACAAAAGGCAGTCGAAATCAGGTGTTGCGGATGCCCAAATAGCTTATAGCAACAGGATAGAGGCCAGCCCCAGGAATGCGAAAAACCCCACAATATCGGTGACTGTAGTCACAAACGCCCCGGATGCCAGCGCAGGATCAATCCCGATTTTATCCAGCCCCAACGGCACCAATATGCCCGCAAGCCCGGCAACAACCAGATTGCCTACCATCGCCAACCCCAAAACCACCCCCAGCATCGGCAACGCGTACCAGTAGTACCCGATGATGCCGATAATAAAGGCAAATAGCAAACCGTTCAGCAGGCCGACAAACAATTCACGCCGGATAATCCGCCATGCGTTGGCGGGTGTCAGGTCTTTGGTGGCTAGCGCCCGCACAGCAACGGTCAGGGTTTGGGTTCCCGCATTGCCCCCCATCGAGGCCACAATCGGCATCAGCACCGCCAAGGCTACGATGGCTTTGATGGTTGCGGAAAACTGCGCAATGACAATAGACGCTCCGATCGCTGTCACAAGATTGACCGCCAACCACGGGAAACGTTGGCGGCTGGTTGACAGGATGTTGTCGGTCAGGCTTTCGTCGCCGACACCGGCCAGACGCTTTATGTCCTCTTCCGCGTGTTCATCCAGCACTTCCATGGCATCGTCTATGGTAATGACACCGACAAGACGGTTGTCCGCATCGACAACGGGGGCAGACACCATGTTATACTGGTTGAACGCATAGGCCACATCTTCCTGATCCTGTAATACAGGGATGGTACGAAACTCTTCATCCATAATATCGGTCAGTTTGGTATCACGCGCAGACGACATCAGGCTGGACAGGGGCACCTTGCCGACAGGCCGCAGCTTAGGGTCAACGATCATGACGTCATAAAACTGTTCCGGCAGGTCTTTATCAGAGCGCAGATCATCAATAACCTCGCCCACCGTCCAATGCTCCGGGGCCATGACCAACTCGCGCTGCATCATGCGGCCGGCGGAATACTCCGGGTATTGCAAGGCATGTTCAACAGCCGCCCGGTCAGAGCTGTCCAATGCCCCCAAAACCCGTTCCTGTTGTGGCTCGTCCAGATCCTCGATCAGATCGACGACATCGTCGGTTTCCAGATCCTTGACCGCTTCGGTAACTGTCTCGTCGGACAGATCCTCGAACACATCGTCCAGCAGGCCTTCGTCCATTTCGGCTAGAACTTCGCCATCGAAATCCTTGCCCCAAAGCGCGATAAAGGCAGATCTTTCCTTGGGGCTGATCTGTTCATAAATGTCGGCAATGTCGGCGGCGTGAAACGGCGCAAGCAAGGTGACAAGCGCATCCCGGTCGCGGGCATCTACCGCATCCAGAACAGCATCGATTAAAGTGCCGTCGATTTCATAAGCGCGATCCGTATCTTCGGTATCATGAACATCTGTATCTGACATATCAACCTCCCCGCGCATTGCTTGCAGCCTTATAACAGCTTGTCCCGCTTCAACAACGCAAATTGCGAAAATTCAAAAAGGTTTACGCACCCCGTGATGCAGCCTATCATCAAAGCATAGATAACAGGGCCACAAAATGCCGCTAAAACAGCCAAAACAAAGCATAAATTCACTAGCTGATTTGCGCCGCTCGGCTATTAAAGCCCATCAAAACAACGATCTTGAGCAGGCTCGGGCGCGGTACCGGATCTATTTGAAAAACAACCCCGAGGATGCGGCCATGTGGTCCAATCTAGGGGCCTTGTTTCGTACGCAAAAAAACTATGATATGGCCGTAGCCGCACAAATCCGCGCTTTGGAACTAGCCCCCGGGGCACCGACCTTGATGAACAATGCCGCCAACGCCTTTTATGACGCGGGCCAGATTGAAAAAGCCCTGAAGCTGCGTGAAAAGATCATCGCGCTTGAGCCGGATAATCCCGATCATTATGCAAGTTTGGGTAAATGCTATCGCGGGGTGCATCAGTTAGATAAGGCGCGCAACATTCTGAACCAAGGCATCGAAAAATTTCCCGATTTTGCCGAAAGCCACATTCAACTGGCTTTTGTGCAACTGGCAATGGGCCACTATCCGCAAGGGTTCAAGTCGTTCAACTGGCGCTGGCAGGGGGACGAATTATCGCCGCCGGATTTCACTTGCCCGCAATGGGCGGGGGAACCCCTAAAAGGCAAAACCCTAACGATTATCCCGGAACAGGGCTTTGGCGATACCGTCCTGATGGCCCGCTTTCTACCTGCGCTAAATCAGCAGGGCGCAACGCTGAAAATGGCGGTCAAACCGCCCCTTAGGCGTTTGTTTTCCAACATTGAAAGCTTTGTGGAATTTGTCGACACGAATCCAAGCCGGAAAAATAGTGATTACTGGGCACCGATGATGGATCTGCCGCTTTACCTGAATGCGACACTTGCAACCCTGCCAAAGCCGACCTCTCTGTTCATACCCGATGATGCAACCAAACGGGCACGCAGGATCACCGCCCCCTATCAAGACCGTTTCAAACTTGGTGTGATGTGGTCTGGCTCGGTGACCTACCGCGCCAATCACAAACGCTCTTTCAGTCACCGGTGTTTTTTAGAGCTTTGCGACATCCCCGGCTTGCAAATGTTTTCCCTCTACAAAGGCCCGCTGTTGCCAGAGTTCGATGCGGACGGAACCTCGGCCATTATCGTCAATGCTGCCGCCTCTGACCGCGATTTTGCCGATACTGCCGCACTGATGCGCGCGCTGGATCTGGTGGTGACAATGGATAGTGCCGTGGCCCATATAGCGGGGTCTTTGGGGATCGAGGTCTGGAACCTGCTGCATTCCGAAGCCTACTGGCTGTATGAACCCTACCCCGATCACACCCCGTGGTACCCATCCATGCGGTTGGTAAGGCAGAAAAAATCAGGGGATTGGGACGGTGTTTTCAAGATATTGCATACCGACATCACAACCCGCATTGCAGATAAGGCACAAACATGAGCGATATTCTGATCCCGATCTCGGTCGGTGAACTGCTGGACAAACTGACCATATTGCAGATCAAATCAGACAATATCACCGATGTGGAAAAACTGGCCAATGTCGCCGTGGAACGTACCGCATTGCAAACTGTCGCCGACGCACAAATCCCGAGAACACAAGAATTGCAATCACTGACCGCCGCCCTTCTGAATGTGAATAAACGTTTGTGGGCCATCGAAGATGACATTCGCGATTGCGAACGGGCGGGCGATTTTGGCGAAGATTTTATCCGCCTCGCCCGTGCGGTTTATGTCACCAATGACAAACGCGCCAAATTGAAAAAACAGATCAGTTTGGCCACGGGCTCCCCCCTGATCGAAGAAAAATCCTACACCAAGTATTAGGCAGTTCTGGTCGGTTCAGTTTAGAAAATTCTAATCCCCGCCTTCAAAGCCGTCTGTTCCGGTAACTTCGGGCGCAATTGCGCCCCCGGTGTGAACCTTGATTTTATCCTTCTTTGGCGGGTGAATGCAACTCTTAGGAATCGATTTGGTAGCGTATGGCACTGTAGTTTTTCCATATTTTGATATCAGGGAAATATTTTTCTCAACCTGATACTTAACAAGCCTCCATCTGCCATTTTCGCACACATATAAATCTGTCCTAGATGCGGCAATTCCCATTGAAGTTCTGTCCTCAATAGTTTCTATAAGATAGGTAGTCCCGTCGTAAGTGTGCTTACTTAATGTCCGCGTGGGGCCATCATACACATTTTCACACCCCACAAGGCCAATGAAAGCAATGCCCAGCAGCGTCGTATTGATCATTCGCATCTTGTATCCCCCCTTTATGTTAAATTGTTTGATCTTCAAAAACAGCCGCATAATAATGTCGCTTATAGATCAGCATACCATAAAAAGCCGATTTATCCGATCACAAAAAATTGAGTAACATAAAAGACGTCTAATTTTTAGGCAAAAAACCGATCACAAGGCTTACATGAATTTCGCCAGCAGCCGGTTTTGATGTTCCACGATTTTACCCAGTTCCACGCCCGTTAAATGCCCGGCGCGCACCACAGCACGGCCCTCGACATATAGGTCGCGTACATTATGCGGGCCGGTTAAAACCAGTGCCGCTACCGGATCCCAAGACCCTGCCGTAGCAATGCCGCTGGTCATGTCCCATATCGCGAAATCAGCGCGTTTGCCGACTTCCAAAGACCCGCAATCATCGCGTCCCAGCACTTGCGCGCCGCCCAGCGTGGCGATCTCCAGCACCTCGCGCGCCGACATTGCATCGGCACCGTTTTGCACCCTTTGCAACAGCAGGGCTTGACGCGCCTCGTCCAGCAAATGACCTGCGTCGTTAGAGGCCGAGCCATCCACACCCAAGCCCACCTTAACGCCCCCGTCACGCATCATGCGCACCGGCGCAATCCCTGATCCAAGGCGGCAATTAGAACAGGGGCAATGCGCCACGCCGGTGCCCGTACGCGCAAACAAATCCATTTCCTGCGCATCCAGTTTTACACAATGCGCATGCCAGACATCCTTGCCCGTCCAGCCCAGGCTTTCGGCATATTGCCCCGGACGGCAGCCGAATTTTTCCAGAGAATAGGCAATGTCTTCATCGTTTTCCGCCAGATGCGTGTGCAACATCACCCCCTTGTCTCGGGCCAGAATAGCACTGTCGCGCATCAATTCGCGGCTGACCGAAAACGGGGAACAAGGGGCAATACCCACACGCACCATCGCGCCATCCCTGGCATCGTGATGCGCATCAATCACACGGATACAATCGTTCAGAATATCGGCCTCTTTTTCGCACATGGCATCGGGCGGCAAGCCGCCGTCACTTTCGCCAATGCTCATGGAGCCGCGGGTCGGATGAAACCGGATGCCGATGGTTTTGGCAGCGTCAATGCTATCTTCCAGCCGCACACCTTTGGGGAAGTGATACAGATGATCGGACGATAATGTGCAGCCCGACAAGGCCAGCTCGGCCAACCCCACTTGTGCGGAGACAAACATCTCTTCCGGCCCGAATTTTTGCCAGATCGGGTAAAGCGATTGCAACCAGCCGAACAACAGCGCATCTTGGCCGCCCGGCACCGCACGGGTCAGGGTTTGTGACAGGTGGTGATGCGTGTTCACAAGGCCGGGTGTCACCACACAGCCATTTGCATTCACGGTTTCATCCCCAGTCAGGCCCTGACCTATTGCCTCAATCACACCGCCGACAATGCGTATATCGGCCCTGTTCAGCTCTTCGCGCTGCGCGTTCATAGTAACAATAACGTCGGCGTTTTTTATCACCAGTGACGTGGCCATTCGGGGTATCCTTGCGCTGTGTCTACAAATCGGTGGTTAATCCCTGATTAACATCCAATTTGTAGACACACTACATGGATAATTTTGAAACAGTTTCAAAGTGCCTAGCGGACGTAAAACGCATCCCTGAAGCCCGATTTTCTGGCCGAGTTCATTGCCAGCCTAAGCCGGTTTGACGATTCAAACGGGCCTAGAAATACCACCTTATAGGACTGCCCATTGCGGCTGACCGCACGCGAGCTGACCGGCAATCCACGCGACTGGAAATGTGAAATGGTTTTTCTGGCATTCGTCGGATTTCCAAAGGTGCCGATTTGAACGAACCGCGCTGACGGGGCAGCCCTAGAGGCGGTTTTCTGCGGCGATTTTGTCGAAATGTTTGTAGCATAAGAAACGCTTCTTGCAACTTGCTTCGCGCGCACCCGCTTTATCAGCCTGCGTGGCACCGTGTTAGACCAAACCAGTTCCATTTGCGCGTCGCCCCGCGCCGTTACATCCCCGTCTATCATTGTCGGGTACAGGGTCAGTTTATGCACAGGGTCAACCGCACGAACGGTTTTTGTCCGCACAGTTCTTTGCGGTCTGGTACTTGCTATATTATAACGGGTTCCATATTGCATAACGGGGTTTGCATCCGCGTATTTGGAGGGTGCAAGACTGTATGCGTTCCCGCCCATTATGACGTTGCCACCTTTAGGCAGTGATTGCGCCCCTGAATACACAATTTTGCGCGGTGCTTTGGGTGCAGGGCTTGGGGGGGTATATCTTGCCTGATACGGCTTTTTGGTAGGCGTTGGGGTCAGAACGATCGTCTGGTAAACTTTGGGTTTCTTTTTGAACACAGGTTTAGCCGGGGGCGTTACAACAGTCGCGACAGGGGTTTTCGCTGCTACCTTGGCTTTCGGCGTTTTCAGGCGTGTTGCAGGTTGGCCGGTAATCGCGGCAAGTTGTGCCGGTGACAACGATGGCTTGTTGTGTGCATTGCAAAACACCTGCCGTTTACGATTGACCCTTGGCACCCAAGAGATGTGGTTTCCAAAGCCTGCTTTAATATAAACGCAGCCCTGCGAGTCCACATATTGTTTACCGCGAAAACTGGCGGGCGGCAGCTCTGCCGGGCCAGTATCCGACTGGATCGAACGCGAATATCCGGCACCACCAAAGGATATAATCCCTATGGCCAGTATCATTATTTTGTTTTTCAACATCTCGTACCCCCAAGATATGGTGGTAAAATGCCTATATTTTCATGAATAGTAAAGAAATTTCTTGGAAAACAGGCAACATTTAGCGGGTATTCAAGCGGGATCAGGATTTACTTACATAAAGCCTGCGATTTAACGCTTTGATCTTTTGCGATAAATGGTGCTTGGGGCCAACCCAAGAACTTCGGCCGCTTTCGGGATTGATCCCCCTTGGGAAAAAATGGTCGCATCAATGAACTGGCGCTCTACCTCTTCAAGTTGCAACCCGACAAGTTGCTGGATGGCGTGATTTCTGCGTTCACCCCCCAATCTGCTTACTTGGGTGCCTAGGCTGGCAGCCCCGATTTCCTTATCTGCCAAGGAAAATCCCGTGGGCAGCATATCCAGTGCCACCTTGCTGGCATCATAACTCGCCACAATCTTGTGCAACAAATTGGCAAGCTGGCTGATATTACCGGGCCAGTTATGCGACATAAACAGCTTCCCTACCTCTTTGGTAAGGCCGCTAAAGTTTTTTTGCTCGCCCCGTGAAAACCGGGCCAACAGGGCTTCTGCAATAAAAACAATATCACTGCCTAAATCGCTTAGCGCGGGCACATCCACTGTCAGGACATGAAGCAGGTAAAATAAATCTTCCCGAATTTTCCGGGTTTCCAGCAATTGATAGGGATCAATGCTGGTGGAACATATTATTCTTGGAAATTGCGGGTCATTATAGTCATTCTGTTTGGCGTTCCGCAAAAGTATCGCCAATTTTGACTGCATCAGGGGGTCAAGTTTGGAAATTTCGCTAATATACAATGTCCCGCTATAGGCCTTTTGCAAGGCACCGGGTTCCGCTGTTTCTGGATGCAATCCACCATCTTCCAGCATACCTAAAAGGGTGTTTTGTTGTGCGGAAAATGTAAGTTGACTGCTACTATAAACGATAAATGGGTTTGATTTTAAACCAGAGAGATCATGGATAGCTTTGGCACAAACCTCTTTTCCAGACCCTTTTTCGCCAATCACAAAAACCGGTGCTGTCGAAGCCGCTACACGCGTAATTTTACGGTACATTTCCTGCATCAAGGGCCCGCGTCCGGTGAAGCCGTAAAAATTACCCTCAGCCATATCTATTTCAGGGTTATGTTCAAAGCGTGTCAAAGCGGATGACACTGTTGCCAGCAATCTTTCGTCCGAAAACGGCTTCAACAGAAAATCAAACGCCCCTGCGCGCATTGCTTCTACTGCGCGATTGACCGACCCATTTGATGTAATCACAATAATTTTGGCCTGTGGATTGTCATGGACAAGCTTTTGGATCACCTCGATCCCGTCCATATCGGGTAAAAACAAATCCATAACTACAACCGAATGGCTGTTGGTATTAAACAACTTCAGCCCTTCAGCCCCGGATGATGCAATATCGACCGTATAGCCAGCGTTCATCAAATCGGCACTGTAAATCAACTGCAAGGTTGCCGTGTCTTCAATAAGCAACAAACGCTGCATCATGGCAGGTTGCCGCGTGCAGATTGATCGGATTTCAAGAACCGCAGCAGACCGTCAAGCTGATTAATTGCCGCCAATACTGTGCCGTCGGGGAAATCTGTGCTATAGAGCGGCTTGAATTCATTTATTTTCTTTGCCACCTTATGCAATTCCATAACCCCGACAACCCCGGCCAGAGAAATCAGTACATGGCTGGGTTCGTTTAACATATCCACGGCTTTGGCGGATTGTGCTGCCCGCAGGCCGCGCCGCACATTTTTAAGATCAATCATCAACTTCTCGATCAATATCAAAGACTGTTTCGGCCCCAGCTTGTCCAAAAGCGTTAAGTAAGTCTGGTTTTGATAGTTATCGTTCATACGCACACCATACACTTCCTGGCAGCCAAAACGGGCCGGCCAAGTTTTGTATAATCCAAAATACCGGCTTTGCAAAATGCAAAACCGGTACTGAAACACTAAGTGTAAAGACCTATTTCTGTGGATAGCCCAGTGTTTTAAGGGCCTCTGTAATTTCATCCAGAATGGCAGGATCATCAATGGTTGCAGGCATTTTCCAAGGCTCGGCATCGGCAATTTTTGCCATTGTACCGCGCAAAATTTTGCCCGAACGGGTTTTTGGCAAACGGTCCACAACACAGGCCATCTTGAACGCCGCCACAGGGCCGATGGTTTGGCGCACCAAAGCCACGCATTCTGCAACCACCTCTGTATGCAGTTTTTCACAGCCCGCATTCAAGCACAAAAACCCCATCGGCAATTGTCCCTTCAGCGCGTCCTTGACACCCAGAACCGCACATTCGGCAACATCGGGGTGATTGGACAGGGTCTCTTCCATTTGCCCGGTAGACAGACGGTGTCCCGCCACATTGATCACATCATCGGTGCGCGACATAATATAAAGATAGCCATCTTCATCTTTGTAACCGGCGTCCCCGGTTTCATAATAGCCAGGGAACGTTTCAAGATAAGAGGATTTATAACGACCGTCTGCATGCCAAAGGGTTGGCAGGGTGCCGGGGGGAAGTGGCAATTTGATCGCGATGGCCCCCAGTTCGTTCGGCCCCAATTCGGTTCCGTCATCGGACAGGATTTGCACATCATAGCCGGGCAGCGGCACGGTGGGCGAGCCAAGCTTTACCGGCATTTTCTCTATTCCCATCGGGTTCGAGACAATGGCATAGCCGGTTTCGGTTTGCCACCAGTGGTCGATTACCGGCACGCCCAGTTGTTTTTCCGCCCATTGGATGGTGTCGGGGTCGGCGCGCTCGCCGGCCAGAAACAGTGTTTTCAGACACGACAGATCATATTTCTTGACAAACGCGCCATCGGGGTCAACGCGCTTGATCGCCCGAAACGCGGTCGGTGCGGTAAACAGAACCTTGACATTATGCTCAGAGATAACCCGCCAGAAAGTACCCGCATCGGGCGTGCCAATAGGCTTGCCTTCAAACACCACCGTGGTGTTGCCGTGGATCAGCGGGCCGTAGCAGATATAAGAGTGCCCCACGACCCAACCAACATCGGACGCCGCCCAATAGACATCGCCGGGATCCACATCGTAGACATTTTTCATCGTCCAGTTCAACGCCACGATATGACCGCCGGTGGGACGGATAACACCCTTTGGCTGACCTGTGGTGCCCGAGGTATAAAGGATATAGACAGGATCGGCCCCGCCCATTGGCACACAAGGTGCCGGGTTTGCACCTATTTGAAAAGCATCCCAGTCAATATCACGACCCTCTATTAGATCAGCTGCCAGTTCTTCACGTTGCAAAATAACGCAAAATTCCGGCTTATGGCTGGCCATATCTATCGCCCCGTCCAAAAGCGGTTTGTAGGGGATTACCCTGCCCGGCTCTATCCCGCACGAGGCTGCAATAATCGCTTTCGGGGTGGCATCATCAATCCGAGTTGCCAACTCGTTGGCCGCGAAACCGCCAAACACAACCGAGTGGATCGCCCCGATACGCGAACAGGCCAGCATCGCAACAAGAGCTTCGGGAACCATCGGCATATAGATCAAAACCCGGTCGCCCTTGGCCACACCTTTGGCCTGCAAAGCCCCTGCGAAAGTCGCGACCTTGGTTTGCAATTCGGCAAAGCTGATCTTGGCCGATTTACCGGTGATCGGGCTGTCGTAAATAATCGCGATCTGGTCCCCGCGTCCCGCTTCCACATGGCGGTCGACCGCGTTATAGCAGGTGTTGATCTCGCCATCCTTGAACCACTCGTAAAGCGGTGCGTTTTCGTCAAACAGGGCTTTTGAAGGTGGCTTTGACCATGAAACCGCTTTGGCCGCTTCCATCCAAAATGCTTCAGGGTCTGATTTCCAGCCTTCGTAAACTTCCTTGTAAGACATTTGTTTATTCTCCCGATTTTGTATGCTTGACCAATTCCAGAACTTCTTTTGCCGCTGCCGGTATGTTTGTGCCGGGCCCGAATATTGCCCGCACCCCGACTTGCCGCAAGAAGTTGTAATCATTGGGCGGGATCACCCCGCCGCAAATCACGATAATATTGCCGCCGCCCTTGTTTTTCAGAGCATGCACCAGTTGCGGGGCCAGCGTGGTGTGGCCTGCCGCCTGTGACGAGATACCAACAACATCGACACCTTTTTCGATGGCATCTATTGCCGCCTCTTCAGGGGTTTGAAACAGCGGCCCCATCTCAATATCAAAGCCAATGTCGGCAAACGCCGTGGCAATGACCTTGCCGCCACGATCATGGCCGTCCTGCCCCATCTTGACCACCATCATCGACGGCTTTTTTCCGTATTTAACAGCAAAATCCGCAACTTCCGCCTGAATATCCAGAAACCCTTGATCGCCTGCGTATGCGGCACCATAGACCCCTGACAAAAGCTTTACCTTGGCCTTATGCCGGCCGAAGGCGCGTTCCATCGCGTCCGAGATTTCACCCACGGTGGCCCGCGCACGGGCGGAATCCACCGCCAACTCCAGCAGGTTGCCATTACCGCGTGCACCCGCTTCCAGCGCGCCCAATGTCGCATCGCAAACCGCCGTATCACGGGTTTTTCTAATCTCTTTCAACCGTTTGATTTGCGCATCGCGCACAGCGGTATTGTCGATCTCGCGCACATCAATTTCGGCATCATCATCAGTTTGAAACTTGTTCACACCAACGATAATATCTTCACCACGGTCCACCCGCGCCTGTTTTCTCGCCGCCGCTTCCTCAATGGCCAGCTTCGGCATGCCGTCTTCAACGGCTTTGGTCATACCGCCCATAGCATCGACCTGCCCGATCAATTCCCACGCTTTATCGGCCAGTTCTTTGGTCAGGCTTTCAACATAATACGACCCTGCCAGCGGATCGACCACATTGGTCACGCCGGTTTCATTTTGCAAGATCAGTTGGGTATTTCGCGCCAAACGCGCCGCCGCATCGGATGGCAAGGCTATGGCTTCATCATAGCTGTTGGTGTGCAACGACTGGGTGCCGCCCAACACCGCTGACATGGCCTCGTATGCGGTGCGAATGGCGTTGTTATAGGGGTCTTGTTCCTGCAAAGACACGCCGCTGGTCTGGCAATGGGTACGCAGCATCAAGGACTTTTCCTGCTTCGCGCCAAACTCGGTCATGATCCGGTGCCACAACAACCGTGCCGCGCGTAATTTGGCCGCTTCCATAAAAAAGTTCATACCGATGGCGAAAAAGAACGACAGGCGCGGCGCAAACGCATCCACATCCATGCCGCGTGCCATAGCCGCGCGCACATATTCCTTACCATCCGCCAGCGTGAACGCCAGTTCCTGCACCAAGGTCGCGCCGGCTTCTTGCATATGATAGCCGCTGATCGAAATCGAGTTGAACTTGGGCATCTCGCGGCGGGTATAATCAATAATGTCCGAGACAATCCGCATTGAGGGTTCTGGCGGGTAGATATAAGTGTTGCGCACCATGAATTCCTTCAGCACATCGTTTTGAATGGTGCCCGACAGTTTGGCGCGGTCTACGCCCTGCTCTTCACCGGCCACGATAAAGCTGGCCAGCACCGGAATGACCGCGCCGTTCATCGTCATCGAAACGCTGACTTTATCCAAGGGAATGCCGTCAAACAGGATCTTCATGTCCTCGACACTGTCAATCGCTACACCGGCCTTGCCGACATCGCCCACAACCCGCTCATGGTCGCTGTCATAGCCGCGATGGGTGGCCAGGTCGAAAGCTACGGAAACCCCCTGCTGCCCGCCTGCCAGCCCCTTGCGGTAAAACGCATTGCTTTCTTCCGCCGTTGAAAAGCCCGCATATTGCCGGATCGTCCAAGGGCGGCCCGCATACATCGTGGCCTTTGGCCCGCGCAGGAACGGGGCCGAACCGGGGGTGGAATTCAATGTATCCAGCCCTTGCAAATCATCCGCCGTATAAAGCGGCTTTACCGCAATGCCTTCCGGCGTATGCCAAGTCAAATCTTCCAAAGCCCGACCGCGCAGTTCTTTTTCCGCCAGCTTTTCCCAGTCCCGCCGCTTGCCCATTATTCAAACTCCATGATAATTTCGTCAACGGCCAGATTGTCACCCACACCGGCGTTGATTTTCGTCACCAGACCATGCTTTTCCGCCCGCAGCACATTCTCCATCTTCATCGCCTCGACCGTGCATAAGGTCTGGCCTTCCTGCACTTCGTCGCCCACGGCCACGCTTAGATCTACGATCAGCCCCGGCATCGGGCAAAGCAGCAGTTTGGACGTGTCAGGGGCTTGTTTTTCAAGCATATATTCAGCTAATTCAGCGCGGCGCGGGGTGTGGATGATAACGTCCGCCGCAGCCCCCCGATAGCGGATATGATAGCCCGAGCTAACGACAGCCACTTTCAACACCAACGGCACATCATCTATCATGAAGGTCGCCAGTTGTTGCCCCGGCACCCAATCACTGGTTACACGATGTTTTGTGCCATCCTTGAAAGTGACGGTAGAGCCGTCGGGGTCTGCATCAATTTTCACGTCAAAACGCGCGTTTTGTACGGTCAAAACCCAATCCGTGCCAACTTTACGTTCATGATTGTCAAGCCGCCCCGACACCCGCGAGCGGCGAATTTCAGCGACGCGGTACATCGCGGCGCAGGCTGTTGCAATACGTTGTAACGTGGTTTCATCCAAATCAACCCCGTTAAAACCTTGGGGATATTCCTCTTCAATAAACGCCGTTGTGATCTCGCCGCTCACAAAGCGCGGGTGATCCATTACCGCCGATAAAAACGGCAGATTGTGACCGATGCCTTCAACCTCGAACCCGTCCAAAGCATTGCGCATCACTTCAATGGATTTTGCCCGATCAGGCGCCCAGGAACACAGCTTGGCAATCATCGGATCATAAAACATCGAGATCTCGCCACCCTCATAAACGCCGGTGTCATTGCGCACGGCCATCACATCGTTGGCAACTTCCACGGGTGGACGGTAGCGCGACAAACGGCCAATCGAGGGCAGAAAATTGCGGTACGGATCTTCGGCATAAAGCCGGCTTTCCATCGCCCAGCCGTTGATGCCGATGTCCGATTGCACAAACGGCAACTTTTCACCTGCGGCGACGCGGATCATCTGTTCAACCAGATCAATACCGGTGATCAGCTCGGTCACGGGGTGTTCGACTTGCAGACGCGTATTCATTTCCAGAAAATAGAAATTTCGCTCACCGTCAACGATAAATTCCACCGTCCCCGCCGAGCAATAATCCACCGCTTGCGCCAGGGCACAGGACTGTTCGCCCATGGCTTTGCGCGTGGCTGCATCCAGAAACGGGCTTGGGGCTTCTTCGATAACTTTTTGATTGCGCCGCTGGATCGAGCATTCGCGTTCATTAAGATAAACACAGTTTCCATGCTTGTCCCCCAACACCTGAATTTCGATATGGCGCGGTTGGGTGATGAATTTCTCGATAAAAATACGGTCATCGCCAAAACTGCTGGCGGCTTCATTCTTTGACAGTTGAAAGCCCTCGCGGGCTTCCGCGTCATTCCATGCCACCCGCATGCCCTTGCCGCCTCCACCAGCAGAGGCCTTGATCATCACCGGATAACCGATCTGGTTCGATATTTTGACCGCCTCGTCCGCGTCTGCAATCTCGCCCATAAAGCCCGGAACTATGGTTACTCCGGCTTCGGCTGCCAGTTTTTTCGATGTGATTTTATCCCCCATCGCTTCAATCGCCCCCGCTGGCGGGCCGATGAAAGCGACGCCCGCTTTTTCCAAAGCCTGCGCAAACAGTTTATTTTCCGACAAAAACCCATATCCGGGATGCACCGCTTCGGCCCCTGTTTGACGCACAGCATCCATCACTTTATCCAGAACGATATAACTTTGTGCCGCAGGCGACGGACCGATATGCACCGCTTCATCGGCCATTTTGACATGCAACGCCTCTTTGTCCGCATCCGAATAAACCGCAACTGTTTTGATCCCCATCTTCTGGGCCGATTTGATCACACGACAGGCAATTTCGCCGCGATTGGCAATAAGAATTTTCTTAAACATATAAAACACCGTTGTTTGTTATCGGGGTAGATTGGGATTGGGCAGATTTATACCAAAAAAAAGGGGCCCTGTCGTAAAAACGAAAGGGCCCCAGTAGAGGGGAAATGAAAGAGTTTAACCGCATGGAAATGCGGAAAACCTCTTGATCGGGTTTTGCTTTCACCAGCACCGCACCCGACCAGTACGTCATTGAAGTTCCAAAAGAGCTTCCTTGAGATTTATGGTAAACCGGTTTTATCGTGCTGCATATGGTGGTGTTCTTTTGCGCCTTGTTTTGGGCAAAAAGCCGCCAAACTTGGGTTATGTTGCGCGAATACATGCCGATCAGTCCTTAAACACGTCTGGAAAGCTGACCATAGCCCGGCCTACATTGATCTTAAGTAGAGCCGCGTAATCTTGCGGATCAAAAGAATCGTCGGCAGGCTCAACCTCGCGGCCAAACAGCCAGCTTAAACGCCCCGCATCAAGATTGCCGCGTTCAAAGGGTTGATCCCCGAAACAATCCCAAAGTGCCTGCATAAAGCCCGCATCGGCAAGGCGGTCGGCAAACCTGCGGTCAGCATAGCGTTCTCGGGCAACCAGTTTGGTTGCGCCTGCCTTATTGGCACGCCGAATTGTAAACTGAAAATCAGAGCTGGGAAGTCGGGACGGAAACCCGCGATGTTTTAACATGGGCGCCCCCCGAAATTATCTAACGGGGCGCAGCCCAATACCCCTAAGGGGTATTGTTTTTTAAGATGCTGGCAGTTTTTGTGAAGTGGGTTCTGCCACGATCGGTGTTGGCTCAGGTGCTGCTGCAGGGCCAGCGGATGAGGATGAATTTGCACATGCAGACAGGCCAAGAGCCGTTGCGAAAAGTGCTGCAATTGTGATTGTTTTAGACATAGAAAACTCCTAATTTCAGTGCGATCCAATTCAATTTTTATTTGGAACGTCTTTAGGTTAGCAGTATTTGTTTTGAAAAAATAGAACCTTGATGGGAATCGACAAAAAAATCGAAATATTGTGCGTTCCAATGCCCCCCCGACGTTAACAAACCTTGTGGCACCCGCTTGTTTTGAAGGTGATTTATTATTTAGTATCATTGCTATATCCCTACAAAGGCAAATTATCATGCTTGCGCCATGGGTTTTCGATTTTTTTCGATTTAAGACTGGCAAACGCCCGCGAAACCCGCATTCGGGTATTTTGCGGCATAATAACCTCGTCAATAAAACCGTTTTCCGCCGCAACAAATGGATTTGCAAAACGGGTTTCGTAATCCACAGTCAGGGCGGCGATTTTCTGCGCGTCCCCTAGATCGGAACGGTGCAGAATTTCAACCGCACCCTTGGCCCCCATTACGGCAATTTCGGCTGTGGGCCAGGCATAATTCACATCGCCCCCCAAATGTTTCGGCGACATCACACAATAAGCCCCGCCATAGGCTTTGCGCGTTATTACCGTCACGCGCGGCACCGTGGCTTCGCCAAAAGCGTAAAGCAGTTTGGCCCCGTGTTTGATCACGCCGCCATATTCCTGCGCCGTTCCCGGCAAAAAGCCCGGCACATCTACCAGGGTCAGCAACGGAATTTCAAACGCATCGCAGAACCGCACGAAGCGCGCCGCCTTGCGCGATGAATTTATGTCCAGACAGCCTGCCAGCACCATCGGTTGATTGGCCACGACACCCACAGTCGAGCCTTCAAGGCGAATAAATCCGGTCAGGATATTTTTGGCAAAATCCGGTTGGATCTCACAAAAATCGCCCTCGTCCGCCAGTTTTTGCACCAGCTCTTTCATGTCATAGGGCGTATTGGCATTTTCGGGAACGATAGTATCCAAAGACGGCTCTTTGCGCGCCGGATCGTCGAAAAACGGCCGCACAGGCGGTTTTGATTTGTTGTTCAGGGGCAGGAAGTCAAACAGGCGGCGCACTTCCATCAGCGCGTCCATATCGTTGTCAAAGGCGCAATCCGCCACCGATGATTTGCTTGTGTGGGTTTTCGCCCCGCCCAGTTCTTCCGCTGTCACAACCTCGTTGGTCACGGTTTTCACCACATCGGGGCCGGTTAGAAACATATAAGAGCTGTCGCGCACCATAAAGATGAAGTCCGTCAAGGCAGGCGAATAAACCGCCCCCCCCGCACTTGGTCCCATAATCACACTGATTTGCGGGATCACGCCCGAGGCCTTGATATTGTTTTGAAACACCGATGTGTAGCCCGCCAACGAGGCCACGCCCTCTTGTATGCGTGCGCCGCCTGAATCGTTCAACCCGATGATCGGAACGCCATTGCGCATGGCCATTTCCTGAACCTTGCAGATTTTCTTGGCGTGGGTGACGGACAGTGATCCGCCGTAAACCGTGAAATCCTGACTAAAGACATAAACCATGCGGCCATTGATCGTACCCCAGCCGGTAACAACGCCGTCGCCGGGGATATGTTCCTTGTCCATGCCGAAATCCTGGCATTTGTGGGTCACGAACATATCGAATTCTTCGAAAGAACCTTCATCCAGCAACACTTCGATGCGTTCACGCGCCGTTAGTTTACCTTTGGCGTGCTGCACGTCAATGCGCCGCGCACCGCCGCCAAGTTTAGCCCCAGCCCTGCGGTTTTCCAATTGTTGGATTATGTTAGGCACGCGAATTCCTCCCAAAACTTTTCTTGCTATTCTACATGAACGCGCGGGGCTTGAAAGGCAATATTAGTTAATTTGCAAAACTATAATATTTTCGCTATTGCTATTTGCAAAGTTGCAAAGTTGCAAAGATTGGACTCGTTATGGCAAACAACAAACTTTATGCAGGGGTCGCCTTGCGCGAAATTCGCTATGAATTCCGGTTGACCCAAAAACAGTTTGCCGAAAGGCTGAACATTTCCCTACCCTACCTAAGCCAGATGGAAAACAATCACCGCCCCATCGCCGCATCCGTGGTTCTGGCACTGGCGCGGGATTTCCATTTCGATGTCTCGAAACTTGCGGGCGGCGACACCCCGCGAATTATAGCCGATATGAAAGAGGCCCTGGCCGACCCCGCCTTCAAGGATGCCCAGGTCAGTTTGGCGGATTTGCAACTGACCGCCTCAAACGCCCCTACGCTGGCACGGGCGTTTCTGGATCTGCATCGCACCTACCGTCAGGCACAGGAACGGCTTGCCTCACTAGACGAAGCTTTGGGGCGTGAGGGCGGTTCGGTAACAGTTTCACCTTGGGAAGAGGTGCGGGATTTCTTTCATTATTGCGATAATTACATTGATGCCATTGACCGATCTGCGGAAAGTTTTTCACATAAATTAGCACAAAGCGGACAATCCATACATAATGCCTTGATCCAGTGGCTATCGCACAAACATCACCTGACAGTGCAGTTTGATACAAGCGCCAGCCTGCGGAATTTGGATCATGGTCGCCGAATTCTTGCTCTGTCAAAAACCGCCAGCAGCCAATCTCAAGCTTTTCAAATGGCGCATCAGGTCGCCCTCTTGGCGCATAATGATTTGATCGAGGCCAGCTTGGACATGGCGCGTTTCAGCACGCTTGAAGCCCGCGATATATGCAAGATTGGGCTTGCCAATTACTTTGCGGGGGCCACGCTTTTACCCTATGCCGAGTTTCTGCAAGCCGCACAGGAATGCCGCCATGATCTGGAAATTCTGGCCCTGCGCTTCGGGGCCTCGCTGGAACAGGTCGCACACCGCTTGTCGACCCTGCAACGCGCCGGGCTTAAGGGAATACCGTTCTTTTTCGTCCGCGTTGATCAGGCCGGCACCATCACCAAACGCCATTCGGCCACCAAGCTGCAATTCGCCCGTTACGGCGGGGCTTGCCCGTTATGGAACGTACACCGCGCCTTTGAAACCCCGGGGCGGTTCTTGCGGCAACTAGCCGAAACCCCGGACGGGGCGCGGTACTTCTGTCTGGCCCGTGATGTTTCAAAACCCGCAGGGGCCTTTCACGCGCCCATCAGGCGATATGCCATCGGTCTGGGCTGCGAGGTCAAACATGCAGGCGCGTTGGTCTATGCCGACGATATGGGCATCAAGAACGCCCAAGCCTTTGAACCCATCGGAATTTCGTGCCGGATTTGCGAGCGTGACAACTGTCACCAAAGATCAATCCCGCCCTTGGAGCGCCGCCTGAAGGTTGATCACAACGCACGCGGTGTGTTGCCCTATTCGCTTTCGGAAAAGTAACTGGACGTTTGTTTGCAGCATGATAAGTCTGGGCACTGTCACCATTCAGGCCCACTTCATGCACGCAAACTTTCCAAAATCGCGTTACCTTGACCGCGCAACGCCGCCCCATATCACCACATTGGTTCTTATAGCGGCCCTTGGGTCGGTCACCCTAAGCATCTTTCTGGCCTCGTTGCCCGAAATGGCGCGCTATTTCCATGTGCCTTATGCGCTGATGCAACTGGCAATCACCGGCTATCTGGCCCTGACAGGCGTGGCGCATTTACTGCTCGGCCCGATCTCGGACCGGTTCGGCCGCCGCCCAGTCATGCTGGTGTCCATTCTACTGTTCATTGCCGCCACCATCGGGGCAGCCAGTGCCTCTGGTTTTGAAATTTTCATGGTGTTCCGCACCCTACAGGCGGTCATTGTCAGCGGCATGGTGTTATCGCGCACCATTGTGCGTGACCTTGTCGCCCGGGAACGCGCTGCCAGCATGATCGGTTATGTCACCATGGGCATGTCTTTGGCCCCGATGCTGGCACCGCCTTTTGGCGGTTATTTGGCGGAGCATTTCGGCTGGCAGTCTAATTTTCACTTTCTGGCCCTGTTCGGCGCATGCGTATTTGTGGTCTGCTGGTTTGATCAAGGCGAAACCAACCGCTATAAAACGGCCAGTTTCAAACAACAATTGCGCGCCTACCCGAAACTTTTGACCTCGCGCAGGTTTTGGGGCTACGCCCTGACCGCCGGTTTTACCGCAGGCACTTTCTTTGCCTATCTGGGCGGGGCACCTTATGTCGGCAGCGAGATCTACGGCCTGACCAGTTCTGAAATAGGGCTTTATCTGATGCTTACCCCGATCGGGTATCTTATCGGTAACGGCATATCGGGCAGATTCAGCAGCACGCTTGGCATTTATAAAATGATCGGTATCGGTATTCTGATCCCGCTTCTGGGCATGCTGGGGGCGTTGGCCCTTACCCTAGCGGGTTGGGATCATCCGCTGGCGTTTTTCCTGTTCACCATCACCATCGGTCTGGGCAACGGCATGACCTTGCCCAATGCAACCGCAGGTATGCTGGATGTCCACCCCGAGCTTGCAGGCTCGGCTTCCGGACTGGGCGGGGCTTTGATGACGGTCGGCGGGGCGGCGTTTTCCACTTTATCGGGGTCTTTGCTTAACACCCACAGCGGCCCGTTGCCGCTAATTTTATGTATCATTCTGGCCGCAGTTTTCGCACTTTTAGCGGCACTTTATACATTCCAAATCGAAAAACAGATCGAAAGAGCGGGCGCATGAAGCTGCGACGCTTTCTAAAACGCCTGATATATGCCGCCCTTGTTGTTTATCTTGCGGCCTTTGCCCTTGTCTGGTTCGCCCGCACTGCCCTGATCTACCCGTTTGATCCCGCCCATATCACGCCGCGCCAAGCGGGGGAGCCGCGCTTGATCGAGAAAACCCTGACAACCGACGATGGTGCCAACCTGATTGTCTGGGAACGCCCCGCAAAGGGGCGCAAAGCGACATTGGTTTATTTCCACGGCAACGCGGGAAATCTGGCGGGGCGCGCCCAGAGGTTTAGCCACCTGAGTGATCGCGGCTACGGGATTGTGGCACTGGCTTACCGTGGCTCGGGCGGCAGCACGGGGCGGCCATCCGAAGCGGCCCTTAGCAAAGACGCTATTTTATTGCGGCGCAAGCTGCCGCTGCTTTTAGGTCAGGCTATAGTGGGAAAAATCATCTATTACGGCGAAAGTCTGGGCACAGGGGTTGCGGTGAAACTGGCCACGACATACCCGCCCGACGCCCTGATACTGGAAGCCCCCTACACTGCCATCGTTGATCTGGCCGCACGCCAGATGCCGTTCTTTCCGATCCGCGCAGTTTTGGATCAGCGGTGGGAAACAAGCAGGTATATCACACAAGTGAACAGCCCCACTCTGATTATACACGGCACAGATGACCAAGTCGTGCCCTATGCCATGGGCAAAACCCTGTTTGCCCTGTCGCCGGCCAAAAACAATGTGATGAAAACACTGCCGGGGGCAGGCCATTTGCCGGCGTTCTCGGGGCCGGGCCAAACCGCAATTTACCTCTTTATTGACGGGCTTTAGTCGCGCCTTGATCTGCGGCCAACTGCAAATGCAGATATTCGGACACAATCGAAATCGTTTCCAAACGCTCGGTGCTGGATTTTTGCAAGGCTTGCCGGATGTAAAACCCGTCAATGATTGACGCAAGCCCGTTGGCAATGCGTTGCGCCTTGGCTTGATCCGTCAGTTTCGACAAATCATACACCAGGTTCGATTGCAATCGCCGCGCATAAACCTGCAATAGCCGATGCGCCGCTGTCGAGTTTTGTGCCAAAACATAGAAGGTCAACCAAGAGGCAATGACCTCGGGCTTGAAATTATCGGGGTGGAAACTGGCAGCAATGATCGCATCAAGCCGCTCCATCGGGGTTTTGGCCTTGGCCAGCTCGACCTTCACATGCGCCCCGAAAAGCACCAGTATCGAGCGCATTGCGGCCAGCAGGATTTGATCTTTGCTGCCGAAATAATGATGCGCCAAAGCACTGGAAACACCCGCTCTTTTGGCAATTTTTCCGACCGTGACATCCAGCGAGCCAACCTCGCCGATCTCGCAAATCGCGGCCTCTATCAGGGCTTTGCTGCGTATCGGTTTCATTCCAAGTTTGGGCATGTTCATCCTTAAAATTCGGCTGGCTAAATCTGCAAATGTTTATTGACTGGTCAGTCAAATAAATCTTGCATTTTAATTGCCTGTGTTTTCTATTACCCTAGGAACATGAAAAATGGGAGATTAAAAATGCACTCACTGAAAACCACTGCTTCTGCCGTTGCGGTGCTATGCGCACTCGCAACTGGGGCCAATGCCGCGGGCTGCGATAAAGTCATCTTTTCCGATGTGGGTTGGACAGATATTACCTCGACAACTGCCGCCACAACCCTGGTGCTGGATGCTTTGGGCTACGACACCAAGATCAAAGTTCTTTCCGTGCCTGTGACCTATGCGGGCATGGCCGGTGGCGATATAGATGTTTTCCTTGGTAACTGGATGCCAACGATGGAAGGCGACATTGCCAAATACCGCGATGAAGGCTCTGTGGACACGATCGGGGCCAACCTTGAAGGTGCCAAATACACCTTGGCCGTTAATGAGGCCGCTGCCAAACTGGGCATCAAGGATTTTGCCGATATTGCCAAAGCCAAAGATGCTCTGGACGGTAAAATCTACGGCATCGAGCCTGGCAATGACGGCAACCGTTTGATCCAGGACATGATCGACAAAAACGCTTTTGGCCTGAAAGGTTTCGAAGTTGTTGAAAGTTCCGAACAGGGCATGCTGGCGCAGGTCAAACGGCTGGACAAGAAAAACCAACCGATTGTGTTTCTGGGCTGGGAACCGCACCCGATGAATGCCAACTATAATATGTCCTATCTAACCGGTGGCGACGATTATTTTGGCCCCAATCTGGGCGGCGCAACGGTCTATACAAACACTCGTGCAGGTTATGTCAATGAGTGTAAAAACGTTGGGGCGCTTCTGAAAAACCTGAAGTTCAGCCTGGCCATGGAAAATGAAATCATGGGGGCTATTCTGGACGACGGTGAAGACCCCAGCAAAGCAGCCAAAACCTGGCTGACTGCGCATCCCGATGTTTTGGCCCCGTGGCTGGCAGGTGTGACCACCAAAGACGGTGGCGATGCCATGGCTGCGGTCAAATCATCCTTGGGCCTGTAATCCACACATCATAACCCAAGCGGCCCCGCCCAAGATCGGTGCAGGGCCGCTTTTAACGACAGGTTCCACATGCACTGGCTGACAGACACGAAAATTCCCATCGGCAAAACAGCGAAATATATTTTCGATTGGCTACAAACCCATGGGGAAACGTTTTTCGACCTGCTTTCGACCGCTCTGGAACATTTGATCGAATCTTTTCTATGGGTGCTGCAAACCCCGCACCCCCTGATCGTAATTGCGGTTTTTACCCTTATTGCCTGGTTTTTACAAAAATCATGGAAAATATGCCTATTGGTGGTTTTGGGCCTGCTTTTGATCGTCAATCAGGGCTATTGGGATGAGACCACGGAAAGCCTGACATTGGTGTTGTCGGCCTGTGTGGTTTGCATGGGGGTTGGGGTGCCGATCGGCATATGGATCGGCCACAAGCCGAAACTATACGCCTATCTCGCGCCGGTTCTGGATCTGATGCAAACCCTGCCAACCTTTGTCTATCTGATCCCGGCGATTGTGTTTTTCGGCATTGGCATGGTGCCGGGCCTGATCGCCACGGTGATTTTCGTGCTGCCAGCCCCTATCCGCCTGACCTATCTGGGCATCTCGCAAGTGCCCGAAGACCAGTTGGAAGCCGCCGACAGTTTTGGTTCTACCAAGCGGCAAAAGCTGTTCAATGTGGAACTGCCCAACGCCATGCCGCAGATCATGACAGGGCTAAACCAGACCATCATGCTATCGCTTTCCATGGTGGTGATCGCCGCCCTTGTGGGCGCCGACGGTTTGGGCGTTCCAGTTGTGCGGGCGTTGAACTCGGTGAACACCGCCCTTGGTTTTGAAAGCGGCTTTATCATCGTTATCGTCGCCATTCTGCTTGACCGTGTGTTGCGTATCCGGACGGATAAATAGCCGCTAACGCATCACAAACGGGTCGGCCATCGGTTCATCCGATGTGTTGATCCACACCGTGCGCGTGCGCGAATAGTCCAGCATCGTATCCAGCCCGCTTTCACGGCCATAGCCGGTATCCTTGTTGCCGCCAAAAGGGGCAACCGGCGAGATCACCCGCCATGTGTTAATATAGGTAATACCGCCTGCCAGCTTGCGGGTCATGCGCATGCCGCGCGCCAAATCACGGGTAAACGCCCCGCCCGCGTAATGAAACCTCGAGGCATTGGCCAAGGCCACCGCCTCGTCCTCGGTTTTGAATGAGCGCACGCTCAAGACCGGGCCAAACAGTTCTTCATCAAAAACATCAATACCATCCACATCGCAAGACACGATTGTCGGTTCAAAATAATACCCCTTGTCAAAGCCTTCGGGGATTTTACCCCCGGTCAAAACCCTGGCCCCTTTGGCAACGCTTTTTGCCAGTAAATCCTGAATGCGGTCGCGTTGGCGGCGGGTGCAAAGCGGCCCCATTTCCGTGGCTTTATCCAAAGGGTCACCGATTTTGATGGCTTGAGCTTTTTCAATCAGCATATCCAGAAACGCATCGCGCACGCCCTCTTGCACAATCAGCCGTGATCCCGAAACGCAGGATTGTCCGGCAGCGGCAAAAACCCCCGCCACAACCCCGTTGACGGCACTTTCCAAATTGGCATCGTCAAACACCAGAACCGGTGCTTTACCGCCCAGCTCAAGCGTCAAAAGCGCAAAGTTGTCCGCCGTATTGCGCACCACATTGCGCGCCGCGTCGACCCCGCCGGTAAAGGCCACCCGCGCCACTTTCGGATGCGAGGTCAACCGTGCGCCGCAGGTGGCCCCATACCCTGCAATAATATTCACCACGCCGGGTGGAAACCCCGCCTCATCGACCATTTCGGCGAATTTCAACACGGGGCACGGGGCATCTTCGGAAGCCTTGATCACGATGGTATTGCCCATGGCAAGGGCAGGGCCAAGTTTGACGCAGGTCAAAAATATCTGGCTGTTCCAAGGCACCACGGCGGCCACAACCCCCAATGGTTCACGCATGGTCATGCAAATCATATCGGGCTTGTCATGCGGCAGGGTTTGGCCGGTGACCTTATCGGCCAAGCCGCCGTAAAACCGCAGATAATCCGCCATATAGCGGCATTGGGCGGCGGTTTCGCGCAGGATTTTACCCGAATCGCGGCTTTCCACTTCGGCAAATTCCCCGGCGCGGCGTTCCAGAATATCGCCCAAACGGTGCAGGCATTTGCCCCGCGCCGTCGGTGTCATCATCGCCCATGGGCCATCACTAAAAGCGCGATGTGCAGCCTCTACGGCGCGGTCAACGTCACCTTCTGTTGCTTCGGGGACAGAGGCCCAAACCGTTTCATCGCTTGGGTTCACGCAGTCGATGCGCCCGCCCTTAACCGCGTCACAAAAGCCGCCGTCAATATAAAGCTGATATGTCATCGGGTTTCCTTTGCCAGTAAATCCATGATCAATCCTGCCAGTTCCGCGGGCTTTTGCATAGGCACCATATGGGCGGCATCCTTGAAGATAGCACAGTGTGCATTCGGCAACTCAGCCGCCATTTTTTCAGCCATCGCGGAGGTTGAACCGGCATCAAGACCGCCAGTCACCACCAGCGCGGGCACCTTGATGCTTTTCAAACGGCCCGTTATTTGCGCCCCCTCATGGGCAAAAACCCTATAACTGCGCATAAACTGATCGGTGTCGTTGGTTTCCAGACACCTACGGGTTTGTGTCAGATATTCAGGATATTTAACGGCAAATTCAGGCGTAAACCAGCGCGCAAGGGCCGCGTCGATCATCACTTGCGGCCCCCCGGTTTGCGATTGCCTGAACCGCGTTTGCACTGCCGACATTTGTTCGGGCGTGCGGTCATAAACCCCGTTTAGCAAGATCAGATGCGAAATTCTTGCGGGATTTGTCAAAGCCGCCCATTGCGCAATCATAACCCCCAGAGAAAAGCCGCAAAGCGCGAATTTGTCCAAGCCTTGCCCATCCGCATAGCCCATGAGATCTGCCACAAATCCGTCAAGGCTGGCAGGCCCTTCCCAGTTCGGCCCCTCCCCGTGTCCGCGCAAATCATAGGCGTAGGTGGAAACATCGGGCAAAACGACCCTCAGCGGCAGCCAAATCGTGTGGTCCAGCCCGACCCCGTGCAACAGGATCAAATCCACTATGCAGCCCCTTTGAAGTTCGGCATGACTTCTTCGATGAACAGATTAAGACTTCGTTTTTTATCCGCAAAGCTGGCCCCGCTATCAATCCAGTAACTATATTCGTCATAGCCCATCGCCTGATAGGTTTTAATGCGCGCAGTCACCTGATCCGGCGTGCCGACCACGTTGTTTTTGCGCATGTTTTCAGGGCTGAACATCTCAATCGCGGCCATTTCATCGGAACTGAGTTCCTTGATATGACCGTTGATAATAGGACGTTCATTTCGAAACCAAGCCCCGAAGGTACAGTAAAACCGCGATAAATCTTGCGCGTCTTGTGCAATATCCGCTTCATTCGAGCCCACAGCAGTGTGGTTCAGAAGCATTATCCTGGGGGATTTATCTGGGTTTTCCATTTTGGCTTCACGAAACTTCAGCATCAGGTTTTCCACCTCGTCATCGCCATTCCAAAGCGGTGTTACCTGCACATGACAATCGTTTTTCATGGCAAAATCAAACGAATTCGGATCGCGTGCCGCCACCCAGACCGGCGGGCCACCAGCCTGTTTCGGTTTTGGTACGGCGGTGGATTTCGGGAACGCGTAATGCTTGCCCTGCATTTCATAATCCCCCGCCCAAAGGGCCTTGATCGCTGGCACTATTTCACGCAAATGCTCGCCTGCGGCCCAGGCATCCATGCCGCCGCCAAGACGGTCGTATTCAAAACTATAGGCCCCGCGTGCAATACCAAGCTCCAGACGACCGCCGGTAATCAAATCGGTCATCGCCGCTTCCCCCGCCAGCCTGATCGGATCCCAGAACGGGGCAACAATGGTGCCGGTACCCAAACGGATACGCTCGGTTTTGCCGGCCAGCTCGACCAGCAACAGGAACGGGTTCGGCGAGATGGTGAAATCCATCGCATGATGTTCGCCAGTCCAGACGGTTTTCATACCGCCCGCTTCGGCCATCAACGCCAGCTCGATAAACTGGTCATGCAATTCCTGATAAGTGTCTTTCGTAGACAAACGTTCCATGTGAACGAAAAGCGAGAAATCCATCTTAGACCCCGCCGCGTATGTTTGATAAATGGCGCATATATCGCCCTCCTCGTGTTACCAAAAAGAACGACACACACCTTTTTACGCTCACTGCGTGTCCACTTGAGCTTGCGCATTTGGCGCATTAATCGCGATTCGGTCAAGTCGTGGACGATTAGGGTTTACTGAAAACCCCCGTCAATGCCCGCTTCATGATCCCCGTCACTGACGGTTTAGGCCTTATGTGAAACCGCATTGGCCGACACAGCTCCATCGCGGCCACACCGACACGCACGGTCAAAGCCCCGTTGATAACCCCTTCACCAAAACGGCGCGACAGTTTCGAGATAACACTGCCGCCCGCAATCGAGCCTATCATATCGTCGCCAATAGCCACCGCCCCTGTCGCCACCAGATGCGCGGCAACCGCACGCATCAAACGCAATGAGCCAAAAAATCCTGACCGCCCGCCATAAATCCCGGCAATGCGGCGGATCATGCGCATGTTTACGCTCAAGGCTACAACCACATCGGCCAGTGCCAGCGGAATTATTGCCGTCGCCGTTGCCACCTGACGGCCAGAGGTTTCAATGACGCTGACCGCCTGCTTGTCCAGCTCGGCCACAACGGTGCTTTCCACCAAGGCCATATGCGCATCCGCATCCAGTATGTCTGTCGCCTGATCCTTAAGCTTGCCAAACGCCCAGCGCAAATCCTGCCTGCCCTGATAAAGCTGCGCCAGTTGATCGGAATATCTGCGGGCTGCGGGTAAATCATCGCGATCAAAAACCAGGCGGGCAGTTTGGCGTAAAGCATCCATACGCCGCAACCGCGCAAAACCTGCAAGTTCGCGGCCCGCGTAAAACAACAGCCCCAGAACAAACAAGCCGGTCAGGGCAAACGCCAGCCGCCCCAGCCAAAGATTGCGCGCCATCATGCCGGTCACAAAATCCCAAAATGCCAGCGAAATCACGAAACCGGCAAGAGCCACCAGCACGGTGGTGAAAAGCCGCCCCATATAGGACGGTTTTTGTACCGCCACGCGGGGCTGCGCAAGCTGCAACGCATTTTGTCCCTCTTCGGGCACCGCAGGCACATCCGCAGGGCTTGGCCGCACATTCTTTTTGTTGGCCGGTTCCAGCGCGATCACAACAGATTTTTTCTTCATCTCAACCGATCTCCCAACAAAAACTCTGCCGCTTTGTCCAGCCGGATATGCGGCGGCCCGCCCCCCGGCTTCAGACTGATCTTCGCAGGCGCAAACTTCATTACCGTATAATCCGCATCCAGCCAGTTTTTCACCCCTTCAGCCGCCGCATTCAGGATCTCGCCCGGATCATCCGGCAACTCTCCTGCATACATCGCTACCTCTTTGCCGGTATCCAAAAGCGTACCGCGCACACAGTCCAGCACCTGACCGTTATGGTCATGGGCTTCCTCGACCGTGGCCCGCAGGCTTGCCAACGCTATGCTGTCCGTTTCAGCCCCCGAGAATGCCGCACGATCACGCGCCTCGCGCAGCAAGGCTTGCATCAAAGCAGTCAGTTTCGCATGTTGGGTATGATGCAAATAATCCGCCTTGGTGGCCGCAAACAGGATTTTTTCCACCCGTCGCTTGCCCAAAACCGTCGACAACCAAATGTTGCGCCCAGGCTTGAACGCTTGCAACACATCCGCCATCGCCAGCCGCAAATCCGCCACCGCAGGCGGCCCGTCATGCACCGCCCCAAGCGCGTCAACCAGCACGATCTGGCGGTCGATCCTGGCAAAATGATCACGAAAGAACGGCTTGACCACCTTGGCCTTATAGGCCTCATAGCGTCGTGAAAATTCGCGGTAAAGCGAGCCACGCTTGTTTGCTGTTTCAGGCAGCGGACAAAACGTCAACGCAGGCGAGCCGTCCAGATCACCGGGCATCAAAAATCGCCCCGGCGCGCAGGCCGAATAGCCCGCATTACGGGCAGACGCCAGATAATCGGTAAAGCCTTTTGCCAGCCACTGCCCGGCCAATTCGTCCAACGGTGCGCTTGCATCCACATTGGCCAGCAAATTCAGGAACCTTTGCGATTGTTCTTCGCGCTTTTTAGCCAGGGCCAAAGCCTGCCGCGACCATTCCTTGAAACTCAGTTCCATTAGTGGCAAATCCAGCAACCATTCGCCGGGATAGTCCACAATATCCAGATGCACCACACGCGGGCGGCGAAATGCACCGATTATGCCCGTTGGCTGTACCCGAAACGACAGCCGCAACTGGCTGATCGACCGGGTCGATTGCGGCCAGCGCGGGCGTGCCCCGGTCATTGCCGCCAAATGTGCCTCATATTCAAAACGTGGCACCGTATCATCGGGCTGCGGCTGCAAAAAAGCCGACGAAATCCGCCCTTCGGCCGCAGCCCTTAACTGCGGCATCCGCCCCCGATCCAGCAAGTTTGCCACCAGCGAGGTAATAAACACCGTTTTTCCCGAGCGCGACAAACCCGTCACACCAAGCCGGATCACCGGTTCGAACAGGCTTGCAGACACGCTGTCTGCAACCCGCTCTGCCTTGCGCGCAATACCGTCTATTACCGACCCGATCATCCCAGTCCGTGTCCCTTTCATCATACCCCGCCACTTAATCACAGATTTCAGCATTTTACAGGGGGGGTCTTGGCAAAATCATTCCGACAAGGTAACGCTGCCGCCATGCCCAGATATGCTTTGAAAATCGAATACCACGGCAAGCCCTTTGCGGGTTGGCAAAAACAGCGGGACGCGCCTTCTGTGCAGCAAGCTATCGAGCAGGCACTGCAAAAGCTGGAACCGGATTGTGTAAGCGTTCAGGGCGCCGGGCGCACCGATGCGGGGGTTCACGCATTGGCCCAAGTTGCCCATGTGGATCTAAAGTCCGACTGGCAAGCGTTTCGCCTGTCTGAAGCCCTGAATTACCATCTTAAACCAAACCCGATTGCCATATTACAAGCCGCCCGCGTCGCGGATGATTTTCACGCCCGTTTTGACGCAACCAAGCGCACATACACATTCCGCCTGTTATCACGCCGCGCCCCTGCCACCCATGATGCAGGCCTTGTCTGGCAAATCAACCACCCGCTTGATGTGGCCGACATGCAGCAAGCCGCCAATCATCTGCTGGGAAAACACGACTTCACCACTTTCCGGTCCACCATCTGTCAGGCCAAATCCCCGATCAAGACGCTTGATGCGCTGGACATCACCGAACACGCCCGCCCCCACGGCACCGAATACCGGTTTATCATCCGCGCCCGCAGCTTTTTGCACAATCAGGTGCGCAGCTTTGTCGGCACATTGGCCCGCGTCGGTACAGGCCGTTGGGCACCCATCAAGGTCAAACACGCACTTGAGGCCACCGACCGCGCCGCCTGCGGCCCGGTTTGCCCCCCGCACGGGTTGTATCTGGCAAAGGTCACCTACCCCGACGACCCGTTCAAATAACCGGCGATCAATTCTGGGTAAGCACCCATCCCAAAGCCGAAATTTGCTGTATCATCGGCACCATGCACCCTCAGGGAAACACCTGTCCAATCCAACGGAAGTGCCCGATGAAACCGCTTCTGACAGCCCTGACAATCGTCTTTCTGCTGCCCCTTTATAGGCCACATCTCGTAGACTGGCGGCACATGCTATTCTTGTTCATCTCGAACAGTTGATTGGGCGATAAAGCGCGTTACACAAGAAGAAGAAATCGCGGCTTGTTAACACAAATGAAAACTTTGTCGGCATAGATGCCGGGAAACGCGAACTGGTTGTTGCGATTGTCGGCGTTAACCATATTTGGACGGAGGACAACACCGCCAAAGGCAATATCAACGCAAAAGCCGGTACATTGGTGATCCGCACCAATGTCACTTTTCATGGGCTTATCCAGTTTCGCGTCCAGAACCGGTAGTTCAACAATATCGCCGCCAGACCCAAACCGCCAACCAAACCCGCCCAAATACCGACCGCACCATAGCCCCAGACAAAACCGAACATATAGCCTGCGGGCAGGCCGACAATCCAGTAGCTGATGAAGGCAAGGATAAGCGGCACACGCGCATCCTGCACACCGCGCAACAGCCCCAACGCCATCACTTGCAAACTGTCAGCCACCTGAAACAGTGCCGCCATTGCCATCAGGCTGACACCGATCGCCAGAATTTGATCCCTAGCGGCCTCATTACGGTCTAAAAACACCCCGATCAGCGTGTCGGGGATGCTCAGGAACACCACAACGATGATGCTGGCAAAGCTCAAGGACATTGCCCCTGCCACCAACCCGCCACGGCGCAGACCGCCCGCGTCCTTGCGCCCCACCGCACGCCCGGCGCGTACCGTTGCTGCATTCGACAGCCCGACATGCACCATAAAAGTCACCGCCCCCCATTGCAGCGCAATACCGTGGGCCGCCAGTTGCAAGGTGCCGACCCAGCCCATCATAATCGCGGTGGCACTGAACAGGGCGGTTTCCGCCAGATTTGTCAACCCGATAGGCCAGCCAAGGCGAAACACCTGCCCGAAAGCCGCCGAATCGAACCGCCAGATACGCTGGAACAACGCGTGCTGCGGCATCTTTCGCACAGCATAAACCGCGAGCAGCGGAAAACTAAGGGTTTGCATCAAGGCCGAGGCCGTTGCCGCGCCGCGAATACCCATCTCCGGCGCCCCCCAATGGCCGAAAATCAGGGCATAATTCAGCACCCCGTTCAACACCGCCCCCGCCAACGTCACCCACAAAACCACTTGTGCGCGCTCCAGAGCTGCCAAATAGCTTTTCAACACCATAATAAACAGGCTCGGCAGCATACCAAATGCGGCGATACGCAGATAGTTCTGCGCAAACCCTGCCACGACAGCGTCTTGCCCCAAAGCCAGCAACCACGCTTTCGACCACCACATAAACGGCCATGCCACAATCATATAAAACGCCGAGGCCCAAAGCCCCATGCGTGTCACCCGGCGCACTTGCGCGTCATCGCCCGCACTGGCCGCATTGGCTACCATCGGCATCACCGCAAATGCAAATCCCGCGCCAACAATAAAAAGTAGAAAAAACATCGAAGACGCCAGAACAATTGCGGCCAATTCTTCGACCCCGTACCAGCCCATCATAACCGTATCGGTCATCTGAATGGCCATTTGCGCAATGTGGCTGCCGATCAACGGCAGCCCCAATATCAGCACCGCTTTAGCGTGCCCGGTATATGTTAGTGGATGGTTCATCCGCTAGGGCTTAGGGTAAAGATACCGCTTCGGCAAGCTTAGGGATGAACCCCGCGCCGCCGCCGTTTTCGATCTTAAGGGTTGTTATGAACCACGCCCAACCCATTTAGACTAACCGTCACAGGACCAAAGGATTTATGCGTGCCCTCATTCGGGTAGCGCAACCATGCTTTCACACCTTGCCGATACAGATTAGCCCGCCTGCCAGATGTAATATTACCTGCGCTTAGTCGCTGTAATTCGGCCTGAAGCCGGGCTTTGCGGGTCGCTTTGGTGTCCAGTTTGGCCATATCCTGCAACAAAGCCTGTGCCGCATGGCGATCACTTAGCATCATCGTCACAACACGCTTCGCCATCGGCTCGTAAAACCCGTTGATCCGGTAATTTGTCAAATAGGTAAGTTCTGACCGATTAAGCTGCAAAAACGCATCTTGTGAATAACGCACAGCATCAACCCAGTGATGTTGCGCTTCATTGTTGCGGCTGCCATGGTTGCCAGCTGTACCTGCAAATGCGCTATACGGAAAAACCGCCAAACCCATTGCCAGCATACCGGGTATGATGAAGTTTTTGCGAAGAGTGTTCTTATTTGTCATGGGAGTCCCACCTTTAATATTTACAGTCGATGCGCCCATTTATGGTTTACCCACGATGAAAATCAGATGCAATCGGAAACTCGCACGATCACCGGATATTGATACCATTGGCAAAATTCTGCCGAATACATAAATCAAGGGGATGAAATGGTGCTGCAAGGGAGAATTGAACTCCCGACCTCGTCATTACCAATGACGCGCTCTACCACTGAGCTACTGCAGCACGCTGATGGGCCGCGTTTTATCGCAATAAACACAAAACGCAAGCGGTAACTAGACCCTGCGCCAACCTTATTGTAAAGGGGGGCCATGAGCACCAAAAAACGCCCGATGACAGATAAAGAAAAGGCCGCAGCGGATCGCGCTGAACGGCTGCGCAAGCAATTACGCGACAATCTACGTCGGCGCAAAGCCCAAACCCGCGCCCGCAAAGCAACAGATACCAAAGGATAAATAGCCATGGATTCGATCATAGTGCGCGGCGGCGGCCCGCTGTCGGGCGAAATAACCATTGCAGGCGCAAAAAATGCCGCTCTCACCTTGATGCCCGCCACATTGCTGACCGACCAGCCGCTGACGCTGACCAATGTACCACGCCTGTCCGACATAAAAACCACCAACGCCCTACTGTCATCGCTTGGCACCGAAATTGCCGTGCTGCAAGACGGCCAGATCATCGTTCTGGACACGCATGAGATCACCAACCACACCGCAGATTACGACATCGTGCGCAAAATGCGCGCCTCGATTCTGGTGCTTGGCCCGATGCTGGCACGCGATGGTCAGGCCATTGTCTCGTTGCCGGGCGGATGCGCTATCGGGGCGCGCCCGGTGGACTTGCACCTTAAAGGGCTGGAAGCCATGGGGGCAACAATCGAGCTGAAACAGGGCTACATCCACGCCTCGGCCAAGGGCGGCCTGAAAGGGGCGTTGATAGACTTCCCCTTCGCCTCGGTGGGGGCCACCGAAAACATCCTGATGGCCGCTACTTTAGCCAAAGGCACTACCCTGATCAAAAATGCCGCCCGCGAACCCGAGATCGTCGATCTTGCCGATTGCCTGCGCAAAATGGGAGCGCAAATCAGCGGCGACGGCAGCCCCGAGATCATCATAGAAGGTGTTGAAAAGCTGCATGGCACCACCCACGCCGTTGTTACCGACCGTATCGAGCTGGGCACCTACATGCTGGCCCCGGTAATTGCCGGCGGCACGGTTGAATTGATCGGCGGACGCATCAACCTGCTGGCCGCGTTTTGCGAAAAGCTTGATGAGGCGGGCATATCCGTCAGAGAAACCGAACGCGGTCTGAAAGTCACCGGCGGCAAGGGGCGCATCAGACCAGTAAATGTTGCCACCGCCCCCTACCCCGGCTTTCCCACCGACCTGCAAGCCCAGATGATGGCCGCCCTTTGCACTGCTGACGGCACATCCCAACTGGAAGAAACCATTTTTGAAAACCGCTTTATGCACGCGCCTGAACTGATCCGCATGGGCGCAAACATTGATGTGCACGGCGGTCACGCCACCGTCACCGGCGTGAAAAAGCTCAAAGGTGCGCCGGTCATGGCCACGGATTTACGCGCCTCGGTATCGCTGATATTGGCGGGGCTTGCCGCAACAGGCGAAACCGTCGTTTCGCGCGTCTACCACCTTGATCGCGGCTATGAACAGCTTGTGCGCAAACTCGCCGCCTGCGGCGCCGACATCGAAAGGATTTCAACATAATGGTTGAAGATGCACGCTTTGAAGACGGTGACGCGCAACCCTTGCGCTTGAAAGCCCGCGACGCGGATGATTTGAAAATCATTTCAACGCTTGTGCAAGACGCCGTTTTGCCGATGAAGGAAACCGCATGGCAGCCCGACCTGAAGCGTTTTGGCATGTTGTTGAACCGGTTTCGCTGGGAAGACAAAACACAGGCAGAACAGGGCCATCGCGCTTATGAACGCGTGCAATCCTTACTGGTCATCGACAGTGTCGAAACCATCGCTTCAATGGGCATCGACCGCCACAACAAAGACCAGATCATCTCGATCCTGTCGATTGATTTTGAAGCCGGGCCTGATGGCACCGGCAAGTTGATCTTCACACTTGCAGGCGACGGGGCATTGGCCCTCACAGTCGAATGTCTCGATGTCACCCTTAAAGACGTGACCAAACCCTATGCGGCAATTTCAAAATCCGCCCCCCAACACGCGCTGGACTAATTTATGCCCGTATTCCTGAACACCAAAGACGCCGGTTTCGAAGCGTCATTCACAACCTTTATCGGCAACAAGCGTGAAGCCACGCCCGAGGTCGACGACATCGTTGCCGCCATCATTCAAGATGTGCGCACCCGCGGCGATATGGCCGTGATCGCGCTGACCGCCAAATTCGACAACCTGCAGCTTACCCCCGAAACACTGGCCTTCACACCTGCCGAAATCGACGCGGCTATTGTAGAAGTCCCCGAATCCCAAGCCGAGGCATTGCGCCTGTCCGCTGACCGCATCCGCGCTTACCACGAAAAGCAATTGCCCGAAGACGCATGGTGGCAAGACGTCACAGGTGCGCATCTTGGCTGGCGCTGGTCGGCGGTGGAAGCCGCCGGTCTTTATGTGCCGGGCGGCCTTGCGTCTTATCCCTCGTCGGTTCTGATGAACGCCATTCCCGCCAAAGTCGCAGGCGTTGACCGGCTTTGCATCTGCGCCCCCACACCGAACGGCCAATACAACCCGCTGGTGCTGATGGCCGCGCGTCTTGCCGGGGTCGAAACCGTTTACCGCATTGGCGGCGCACAAGCGATTGCGGCATTGGCTTACGGCACCGAAACAATCGCCAAAGTCGATAAAATCACCGGCCCTGGCAACGCCTATGTCGCCGCCGCCAAACGTCGCGTCTTTGGGCGCGTCGGCATCGACATGATCGCGGGGCCTTCCGAAATTCTGGTGATCGCCGACAAGGACAACAATCCCGACTGGATTGCGCTTGATATGCTCAGCCAGGCCGAACACGATGCAAGCGCGCAAGCCATCCTGATCACCGACAACCCGCAATTTGCAGATCAGGTTACCACCGCAATCAACGCGCACCTTGAAACTCTGGAACGCCGCAAAATCGCCGCCCGCAGTTGGCAAAATTTCGGTGCCGTCATCCTTGTCGACGACTTGGATCAAGCCGCCCAGCTTTCAGACCGCATTGCGCCTGAACATTTGGAACTCTGTGTTAGCGACGCCGAAACCTTCGCCCGCAAAATCCGCCACGCAGGCGCGATTTTCATCGGGGCATGGACCCCAGAGGCGATCGGTGATTATGTCGGTGGCCCCAACCATGTGTTGCCCACCGCACGCTCTGCCAGATTTTCCTCCGGCCTGTCGGTTTTAGACTTTATGAAACGCACAACATTGTCCAAGATGACCCCGAACGCGCTTGCCGCCATCGGCCCTGCCGCCGAAACACTGGCAAACTCGGAAAGTTTGCAAGCTCACGGCCTGTCAGTGCGCACACGGCTGGATCAACTGAACGAAGGCGAAAATGGCTGATATATCCTACCTGACCCATATAGATCTGGATGATACCGGTCTGCCCGCGCCTACGCCCGAGGTGGATCAGGAACGCAAAATCGCGATATATGACCTGCTTGAAGACAATGTTTTCGGCCTGCCTGCAAAAGACGACAAACCGGCACCGGGCGGCCCCTATAAACTGACCCTGTCGATCAAAGACAAACGTCTGGTGTTTGATGTCATGACCGAACAGGGCGAAAAGGCGGCCGAGTTTCACTTGTCCCTGTCACCGTTTCGCGACACGATCAAAGACTACTTCCAGATATGCGAAGCCTATTTCGACGCGGTAAAATCCATGCCCGCGGCCCAGATTGAGGCCATCGATATGGGGCGGCGCGGCATCCACAACGAAGGCGGGGTTTTGGTGCAGGAACGTCTTATGGGCAAAATCGAAACCGACAAGACCACGGCAAGGCGTCTGTTCACGCTGATCTGTGTCTTGCATTTCAGGGGGTAAAGCATGGCAGAGACCCCAAGTGCAGTGTTGTTTTGTTGTGATCACAACTCGATCCGTTCACCGATGGCCGAAGCCTTGATGAAAAACCTGGTAGGCACCCAGATATTCGTGCAATCCGCAGGCGTTAAAAGCGATCACGACATCGACGGGTTTGCCGTTGCCGTTTGTCAGGAACTGGGCGTGGAGCTGTCCAAGCATACTGTCCGCTCATTCGAGGATCTTGAGGATTGGGGCGATCATCTGGCCAGCTTCGATCTGATAGTTGCCCTGTCCCCCACATCCCACATGCGGATCACCGAATTGACAAAAAATCACGCGGTGGACGTGGAATACTGGAATACTGCGGATCCCACAGAAACCGGCCGCACCCGCGACGAAAAGCTGGCCTCATACCGCGCCGTGCGCGATGCCATCATCGCCAACATCAAACGGCGGTTTATGCAAACGGTTGACTAGGGTCAGGACCTATTAATCCTGCACCGTAGAGGCTGCATTTCAAATTTGTATAAATTAACCATCCTTAACAAAACCACCCTGAATTTTGCCATATCGCGTGACATACGCTTTCCACAGGCAAGTCATACCGGAGATATACCCCTGTTTTGCCCCTGACCTGTGGCAATTAACCTATGTTAACACCTTGAAACGCCCCATAAACAGCCTTTTTACTTGTGTTTTGGATGAAAGCGCATCATGTAAGCCACGCACGGACGGCAAAAGCCTCCGAACGCTGATATATTAGGAGTAAACATGGCTAAAGAAGAACTTCTCGAATTCGATGGTGTCGTTGTCGAGCTTCTGCCGAATGCGACATTTCGGGTAGAGCTAGAGAACGGCCATGAAATCATCGCCCACACTGCGGGAAAAATGCGTAAAAACCGTATTCGCGTGCTTGCAGGCGATAAAGTTCAAGTCGAAATGACCCCATACGATTTGTCCAAGGGCCGCATCAACTATCGCTATAAATAACCCATGAAACTGGTTCTGGGTTCCGCCAGTCCGCGACGACTGGAGCTGTTGGCGCAAATCGGTGTCAGACCGATTGCCATCCGCCCTGCCGACATTGACGAGACCCCGATAAAGGCCGAGCCGCCTTTGACCTATGCACGCCGTCTGGCCAGCGCAAAAGCCCGCGCCATACCGCTTGCAAGCGATGAAGTTGTGCTCTGCGCGGACACTGTTGTCGCGGTCGGCCGCCGAATTCTTGAAAAGCCGAAAAATGCAGCCCAAGCCGTTGAATTTCTGAACCTTTTATCGGGCCGCCGTCACCGTGTCATCACCGCGATTGCCCTAAAATCAGGCGACCGCCTGCTGCAAAAAAGCGTTACTTCAGCGGTGAAATTCAAACACCTTTCAGACCCCGAGATTTCCGCCTACATCCGTTCGGATGAATGGCGGGGCAAGGCCGGAGGTTACGCGATCCAGGGCATCGCCGCCGCGTTCATCCCGTGGATCAGCGGCTCATACAGCAACGTGGTCGGCCTGCCTTTAGCCGAAACCGCTGGGCTTTTGCAAGCTGCCGGATACCACTTGAATTATGAGTTGGAAACACCATGAAAAAAGGCCGCATCGTTGCCATCGACAGCATTGACGGACGCAAAGCCGCCGCCTTGTTACAGGACGGAAAGCTGCACGATCTGCTGATTGACCCAGCCCACGACCGACCGCGCCCAAGTGCGATTTACCGTGCAAAAGCGACACGGGCAATGAAGGGTCAAAACGGTATTATCCTTGATTTGGGGCGCGGCCAAAAAGGCTTTTTGAAACAGGCCAGGGGAATCGCCCCCGGGGCAACGCTGACAGTTCAGGTTAGCACCCATGCTGAAATCGGCAAAGCCGCCCCGGTTGTTAACAAACTGTTATTCAAAAGCCGCTACGCTATCGTGACACCGAACGCACCGGGCATCAACATCGCGCGCAGCATCCACGACGAAGACGCCCGCCTGCGCCTGCATGAAATTGCCCATGACGCCTTTACAGACGCGCCTGAAAATTGCGGCCTGATCCTGCGCTCGGCTTGCATAACCGCAGATGAGGGCGACATATACGCCAATATCGCAGCCATGCTGCAAGGTGCAAATGCGGTGTTGAATGACAGTGCAGGCGTACCGGAACTGTTGCTTGACGCGCCCGATGCCGCCGAGGTCGCATGGGCCAACTGGGGCGAGATTGATCAGGTCATCAGCGATGACGGTTGCTTTGACTCTTTGGGCGTCTGGGACTTCATTCACGCCTTGGAGTACCCAGAATGTCCGCTTTCAGGCGGCGCATCCATGGTGATCGAAGCCACCCGCGCCCTGATCGCCGTGGACGTCAATACCGGCAGCGATTTTTCACTTTCCGCCGGCCTGAAAGCCAACATAGCAACAGCCAAAGACCTACCGCGCCAGTTACGCCTGCGCGGTCTTGGCGGCCAGATCGTGGTCGATTTCGCGCCCTCCCCAAAGGCAGAACGACGCAGCATCGAAACCCAACTGCGCCGCGCCTTCAAGGCCGACAGCATCGACACAATCCTTGTCGGCTGGACGGCTTTAGGGCATTATGAACTGCAACGAAAACGTGAACGTCTGCCGCTATCAGAAATGCTGTAACCATGGCCTGCCCGATCTGTAAAAAACCTGCACAAGTCAAATACCGCCCGTTTTGTTCCAAACGCTGCGCCGACATTGATTTGGGAAAATGGCTGACCGGCTCATACGCCATCCCGGCCACAGAAACCGACGATGAAGACAGCCCGCAGGTAGCGTTTGAACCCGAAAACCAGAAATTGCACTAACAAGCCATATTCCCTCTTGCCAGCATCCGTCCCCTATCCTAAAACGCCCCGACCCGACGTTGGTTTTATGGCCAATGTCCATCCCGTGCCCGGGTAGCTCAGGGGTAGAGCAGTGGACTGAAAATCCTCGTGTCGGTGGTTCAAATCCGCCCCCGGGCACCATTTAAACCCAAAGCCCCGCTATTCAGGCAAACTTTCCAGTGCCTCTTCCCAAACCAGATCATGCGAATTAAAACCGCTTGCGATGGTCGGTTTCACCACTTCAAAAAACGGCGACAAATCAAAATCCCGGGGCGCGAAAAGCGAATGGTGCCGGATGTGATAAATCTCTTGGCGGGCATAGTAGCCGGATGCGCCCTCGACGCGGATTTTTGGTAAAATCGGGTAGTGGATCGCTTGATAAGCCTGTGCAATCAGGGATGAGCATATCCCGCGCGTAGGATCCCCCGAGCCCACCGACAGCATACGGCGGCGCCAGCGTACCGGGAACGGTATCGGAAAAAAGTAGCGCAAAAGATCAAAAATATTGCGCAGGTCATATTGCAGCCCCAGCTTCCCGATCATAAAATTTACAACCGTCGCGCGCTCTGCATCACTTAGCCCGACGGCGCGGCAAATACGGGTGTTATAGGTGGTATATTTCGACAGCGGTACTGCAATACAACCATCCCCAACATTCGCTTCAATCAACCTTGGCCGCTCGGTTTCACCTTCTGGGATCGGCAAAGCATCACCCACATAAACTGCAGCATGTGACCATGTTGATTGGGTCAAGTATTTGATAACGTTTGAAATCCGTTCATTGCCCTCGACCAAAAGCACATCACCGGGCTGCAACGTCTTGCTAAGGGTGATAAAATCGGACGGCGTGTAGGGGTTGTAACCAGAGGTCTGTTCCTGAAGCTTGCCTGCCATTCTGCGGCCCAGCCACCCCAGAAACCGATCAAAAAGAGACAGCGATTTCGCACTCATTCAGGCCCTCCAATCTACAGCAGGTAAATTATGTCCTAGCTGAAGTTACAACACAACCGCACTGCCCCATAATCACTATTATTTATTATTCTGAAGCGTTCCTAGCGCAAGCGTTTGATCAAGGATGATGTATCCCAGCGATTGCCGCCCATGTTTTGCACATCCTTGTAAAACTGGTCAACCAGGGCCGTCACCGGCAGGCTGGCACCGGTTTCATTGGCGGTATCCAGACAAATCCCCAGATCCTTGCGCATCCAGTCAACCGCAAACCCGTGTTCAAACTGATCGTCGAGCATGGTTTCATAGCGGTTCGACATTTGCCAGCTACCGGCGGCCCCCTGGCTAATCACCTCGACCACGGCGCGCCCGTCAAGCCCGGCTTTTTGCGCAAAATGCAGGGCTTCGGACAGGCCTTGCACCAAGCCCGCAATGGCAATTTGGTTGCACATTTTAGTCATTTGACCGGCACCGCTGTCACCAATGCGTTTGCAAATCCGCGCATAGGCCGCGATGATCGGCTCGGCTTTGTCGTAGGCCACCTGATCGCCGCCGCACATCAGCGACAAAACACCGTTTTCGGCCCCCGCTTGGCCACCTGAAACAGGCGCATCGACAAAGGCCACGCCCTTGTCGGCGAAGGCTGCGTATAATGCGCGCGTCACCTTGGCGGAAACCGTGGTGTGGTCGACAAAAATGCTGCCTGCCTCCATGCCAGCAAAAGCCCCTTCATCGCCTAAACAAACCGAACGCAAATCGTCGTCATTGCCAACGCAACACATCACAAACGCCGCTCCTTTCGCCGCCTTTGCAGGGGTCGGGGCTGCGGCACCGCCATGCTCGGCCACCCACGCATCCGCCTTGGCCGCCGTGCGGTTATAAACCGTTACATCGTGGCCCGCCGCAGCAAGGTGCCCCGCCATCGGATAGCCCATAACGCCCAAACCCAAAAATGCCAATTTTGCCATTGTTCTTTCCTTCCATCCAGCCAAACACGTCGGCTATTTACATCACTAGTTTGCCGCAATAACAGCCGCAGCTTGCTGCCCGACCTCGGGGAAATATTCATCAATCGTTGGCTTGAATTCACTGTGAATACGCGCAACTTGGTCAACCGTCAATTTAGCGACCCAACCGCCATAGGTGCCGGTAGAAAAAAAGCTGTCCATACCGGGCGGCTTTTCCTTAAACCCCTGTTTACTTTCCTGTTTTTGCATCGCACTGAAAGAGGTTTCCTTCAGCGCCCTTTGCAGGCTGGTATAGTCGGCGGGCACTTGCAGGAATTTCAGCAGGGCCTTGTAGGCGATTTTCGGGTTGTCGACCATGTCTTCATAGCGCATCAAATGATACGGCAGACCGGGGGCTTTGGCCCAGCTTTGGACGTGGTCATCCCAACGCCCCAAGACCTCGATGATACCGCTATCTGTTTTGCTCATATTCAACGGATCCGATAACCGGTCTATGGATTGATCAATCGAAATGCTGGAATGGCGGGCAAATGAAATGGCCACATCAAACGGGTTGCGGATGATATAAATCGCCGCTGCCGTCACTTGCGGCGGGATCAAATCAATCTGCCCGACACGGTCGATTTTCGAGTGGGTTTTCACAAACCGGTTCCCGGGTGTTGATTGTGCAATCATTTGCAAAACTCTGGGCCGCAGCTTTATCCAGTCATCAAAATCCGTGCCGGAAAACTGCTTGCCCGCGGCTTTGTCAAACCAGTCTTGGCGAACATCCGATGTGGTGATCGAGGACAGCTCGTTGATCGTCAGGTTCTTACCTGTGGGTTGGAAATAATTGCCCAAAAAGGCCCGCACCCATGTGTTCCCCGATTTAGGAAATGATCCAACCCAAATGATATTGCGCGGCATGTTCACACCTCGTACCCGTATTTTTTCATCACCCGCCCCTGATCGCGCAAAATCTGTGCCACCTGATCGTCGCTTAACGCGGTTTTCCACTGATCCGCTTTACCCGACCGGAAAAACCGTTTCTGATTGTCGGAATTTTCCACAAAACCGGTTTTGCTTTCCTGTGCCTGCAACTGCTTGAACTCGGAAAACTTGACCGCGCGTTCCAGCCGGTCGCGGTCTTCGGGCAGGCCGATGTGGCGCACCACACGGTCAAACGCCTCATGCGGGTCTTTCAGCATATCTTCATAGCGTAGCATCAGAACCGGAAATTTCTTTTTGGCCTTTGCCCAGCCAACCACATGGTTCGACCATGTACCCAGAAATTGATAAACCGTATCGCCACCGCCCAACAGGGTGTTATCGCTGCGGGAAATACCCTCGATCGCCTCGTCCATGGTATTGCCGTAGTGGCTGGCGTAGGACACGATCATGTCCAGCGGATTGCGCATGATATAGACGGCCGAGCGTGTCAGCTCTGGCGGGATCAGCCGCACGCCGTATGCGATGCCGTTTTCGCAATGGGTTTTGACCGGATTGATGTCCGCCTTGTTATTGACAATCGCCTGCAACACGGCGGGTCTGATGCGCGCAGCCTGTGCCGGATTGCCTGGGTCGATGATCTCTTTTGTGACCATGCGGTAGGCTTTTGAATTGGAATCGCCAATGCCGACACGGTGAACCTGATTGAT
>JASFZB010000008.1:0-76926 GCA_045046705.1 Rhodobacterales bacterium
GAATCGTAAAAATGCGCTCTTCGCCCCTATCAGTGATTGCGTGCGCATTCACCTGTCGGGCAGCGGGGCCATGACGAGGGCGGCAAAAACTGGGGCCGCATCGCCTCCCTGATCGAAACATGCAAACTTAACGGTATCGAGCCCTTCGCCTATCTCAAAGCAACATTGGAGGCCATCGCCGCAGGCCACCCGGCATCCCAAATCGACGATCTCATGCCATGGGCCTTCAAACCATTGTCAAGCTAAAATCCCGACGGTTTGTGCGCAGCGCTTACGCAGTAACGTTTCAAAGAGTCTTTGGCCTGTGTGACCATTTGGGCGATTATATCCCTGGCCGGCAAAACATCGTGGATCAGGCCAACGGCCTCGCCGACAATGCCGTTTGCAATGGCTGGATTGCCTTCCGTTGCGGCCTGTTGCCATTCGCCGTGTGCCGCCGAATTTTCTTTTAATCCCGTTTCATTGCCGTGCCATTGCATAGTGAATTGGTTATCCAAAACCCGGCAATTATAGCGTTCCTCCCATGCGCGGCCCCGCACAATATCAATGACCGAGGTGCGAATAGTATCGTCGCCGCTTGCGGCTATAGCCGCCTGTAAAGCCGCAGGGTGAACCAGCGCCTCTTTTGCCGCCCAAAACCGCGAGCCTACCAGAACACCGTCCGCCCCCAACATCAGGCTTGCAGCCAACCCGCGCCCGTCTGCAATACCGCCTGCCGCTACCAAAAGCACTTCGGGGGCCGCATTCGCGATATAATCCGCGACTTCGGGCACAAGGCTGAAGGTCGCTCGTTTTTCGCCGTGCCCGCCTGCTTCCGCACCTTGCGCCACGATTATATCGGCACCGGTTGCGATGGCGTGTTTGGCATCTTTCAGGGTTTGCACCTGACATATAAGCGGCACCCCTGCGGCTTTGATCCGGGGCGCAAACGGGGCGGGGTTGCCGAATGACAAGAAAATCGCTTTCGATTTTTTTTCCAATGCGCGGGTCAATAACTCTGGCTGGTTTGCCAGTGACCATGTGATGAAACCACAGCCAACGGGGGCATGGCCCGCGAGCGTGAATTCGCGGTCAAGCCAAGTCGCATCGCCGTAGCCGCCACCGATAAACCCCAAGCCGCCCGCATTTGTCACAGCGGATGCCAAAGCCCCGCCTGCGGCAAAGGCCATCGGGGCTTGCACGATGGGGACATCTATATCGAAGAATTTTGTTAACCGTGTTTCAAGCATGATTAAACGCTACGACGTAGCGCGTGTGTCCGCAATCACCAAACCATCGCGGGGCAGATCACCTTTGGCGCAAAGCTCGACCGCTGCACGCAATTTCAGCACCTCGCGGATCGAGTTTTCATAGGTTTCGCAATCGGTATTTTCGGTTTCAAGCCGCACCAGAAGTGTGTCGTTCTGGCCGTCATGATTGACCTCTACCCGCGCCTTATAAACCTCCGGATGGCGTTCCAGAAAAGCCGCCACCTGTTCGGGGCGCACAAACATGCCCTTCACTTTGGTGGCCTGATCTGCGCGTCCCTTCCAGCCTACAATACGCATATTGCTACGCCCGCAAGGGCTGGTGCCGGGCAGGATGGCTGACAAATCGCCGGTGGCAAAACGGATCAGCGGATAATCGGGGTTAAGTGTGGTCACGACCACCTCGCCGACATCGCCCAACGCCACGGGTTTGCCGGTGCCCGGCGTGACAATCTCGACAATCACGCCTTCATCCACGATCAACCCGTCCATGGCGGGGGTTTCATAGGCGACATGGCCCAGATCGGCGGTGGCATAGCATTGCAGGCAGGTGATGCCGCGATCCTGATAGGCTTGGCGAATTTGTGGAAACAGAGGCCCGCCGCTTACTGCTGCCGCGCGAATTTTAGACAGATCAAGCCCCAGCGCATCGCCCTTTTTCAGGATGGTATTCAAATAATCTGGCGTGCCCGCATAGCAGGTCACGCCAAGATCGGCAGCGGCGCGGGCCTGCAATTCGGTTTGCCCCGGGCCAGCAGGAAACACCGTAGCCCCGACCGCTTCGGTGGCATTTTCGAACATCATGCCGGCAGGGGTGAAATGGTAGGAAAAGGTGTTTTGCACCACATCGCCCGTACCCACACCCAAAGCATGCAGGAAACGGCCAAACCGCCACCAGTCGTGACCTTTTTGGCCCATTTCATAAATCGGCCCGGGGGATTGGAATACATGGCGTATATCTTTGGGCGCAAGGGCTGCATAGCCCCCCAAGGGCGGGTTGATTGCTTGCGCATCATGCAAGTCGGACTTGCGCAACACAGGCAGGTTTTGCAAGTCGGAGACTTGGGTGATTTTGCTTGCGTCAACGTCTGCCAGAAGGGTCGCAAAGCCTGCGGAATTCTTCTGTGCGTTGGCGATTTGGATCGGTAAATCATGCGCCAGATCATGCGCGCGTTCATCCGCCGAGCGGGTTTCAAGGGCATCATAGAAATGTGTCATCAGCTTAGCCATCTTTTGCGGCGGCGGTAAGAGCGAACGTCGCGAAACGATTTGCGGCCTTCGTCCGACATGCCCAGGTAAAACTCTTTCACATCCGGATTTTCGCGCAACTCGGCCGCAGGGCCGTCCATTACCACGCGTCCGGATTCAAGGATATAACCGTAATGCGCGTAGCGCAGCGCAACATTGGTGTTTTGTTCAGCCAGCAGAAAAGACACGCCTTCACGTTCATTCAGGTCTTTCACAATGCCGAAAATCTCTTCCACCAGTTGCGGGGCCAGCCCCATGCTGGGCTCGTCCAGCAGCACCGTTTCCGGCTTGCTCATCAAGGCACGCCCGATGGCGCACATCTGTTGTTCGCCGCCCGAAGTATAGCCCGCTTGGGATTTGCGGCGTTCCTTCAAGCGTGGAAAATATGTGTAAACCAAGTCCAGCGCAGCAGCCAGTTCCGTGCGACTGTAGTTGCGGGTATAGGCCCCTGTCAGCAGGTTTTCTTCTATCGTCAGGTGTTCAAAACAATGACGGCCTTCCATCACCTGGATCACACCGGATTTCACAAGCGCGGCGGGGTTCAGTTCGGCAATAGGTGAGCCGCGATAATTGATCGTACCCTTGGTAACCTCGCCGCGCTCTGAATGCAGCAGGTTCGAGATCGCCTTGAGCGTCGTGGTTTTACCTGCGCCATTACCGCCCAACAGGGCCGTGATGCCGCCTTTGGGAACGGACAGGCTGACACCTTTCAACACAAGGATCACATGGTTGTAGATCACTTCAATGTTGTTCACTTCCAAAAGTGTTTCAGGTCTCGATGTTGCGTCTAACATGGGGGCTTTTCCAGCGATATAAATTCAGACAAAACCCTCTGGCCCGCTTAGGGGGCCAGAGGGCATTTCAAAGCTTAGTTACAGCTCGGTGTGATGTTGTTTTCTGCGGCAAATGCAGCACTGTCCGCTTCAATCAACGGGCCAATCACATCCATGTCGGATGGGCCAAAGTCGGTAATCAAAGACCAGGTTTTGGTTTTCGCATTCCATTGCGAAACAGCACCCAGACCCGGACCACCGTGATTTTCACACGAAACACTGAAGGAAGGGCCGAAGTTAGGCATGCCCAAAGCTGTCATTTTAGCTTGGTCAATCACCAGATGTTCCATACCGTCGCGCATCATTGCAGCTGTGATATTTTTGGTATTATGCATTTTTTGCGCAGTTTTAGCCGCTTCAACTGCCAACATGGCGGCATACATACCACGGTCATAAAGCACAGTGCCGTGTTGATCGCCAGCACCGGCAGATTTTCCCGCGTCATAGACATATTTCTTCAGGTCATCATAAACCGGATAGTCGGAACCCACGTTGTGCATTGCCAAAGCTTTGTAGCCGTCGGCTGCCATACCCGCAGGAAGCACGTCATTTTCAGAGCCTGACCACCAGATGCCGATGAAATGATCCATCGGGAATTTGATGTTCGCGGCTTCCTGAATGGCAACCTGGTTCATCACGCCCCAACCCCACATCAGAACATAATCGGGCTTTTCGCGGCGGATTTGCAACCATTGCGATTTTTGCTCTTGGCCCGGATGGTCCACTGCCAGCAACGTCAGTTTAAAGCCATGCTTTTTGGCCAGCTCCTGCAACGTACGGATCGGCTCTTTGCCGTAGGCAGAGTTGTGATAAAGCAAGTCGATTTTCTTGCCTTTGATATTTCCGCCGTTCTCGGCCAAAATATAGTTGATCGCAATGGATGCACCATTCCAATAGTTGGCAGGATAGTTAAAGATGTTGTGGAACACTTTACCGTTTGCAGCCGATGTGCGTCCATACCCCATAGAGTGTACAGGAATGCCGTCAGCCGTTGCTTTCGGGATCAACTGATAGGTGATGCCGGTTGAAAGCGGCTGATACACAAGCGCACCTTCGCCTTTGGTGGCCTCGTAGCATTCCACGCCTTTTTCAGTGTTGTAACCGGTTTCGCATGGAATAACTTTCGTCATCACGCCACCGATGCCACCATCGCGTTCATTCACAAGGGTGAAATAATCCGCATAGCCATCCGCAAACGGAATGCCGTTAGCCGCATAGGGGCCGGTTCGATAGTCCAGTGACGGGAACACAAGGTCCGCCAAAACCGGGCTTGCAGCAATCATTGCCGCGGCAGCAACCGCTGCCAGTTTAGTTAGTTTCATGTCAGTTTCCTCCCTTAGGTTGACATAGTGTGATACGCCGAATGCGGCGCGTAGTATTTGGCCCTAATGTGGAAAAGGCCATAATCTTAGTTTTTCTTTGGCCAGTCGCCAGAGTTGCGCCAGACCGTGTGGTTCCACAATAAGGAACCCTATGATCAAGCCGCCAACAATAACAAGCTGGAATTGCGCGGCCAGATCGGTTTCCCAGCCCCAGCTTCCGACCATGATGTTTTTCAAAAGAACCGGCATCAGGACCATAAAGGCTGCCCCCGCGAAGGAGCCAAAGATCGAGCCAAGCCCGCCAATGATTACCATGAACAGGATCAGGAACGATTTTTCGATACCAAAGGCCTCGCCCACTTCCGCCGCACCAAGATAGACCGCAAACAGTAAGGCCCCGGAAATACCGATGTAAAAAGAGCTGACACCAAAAGCTGTCAGTTTGGCTTTCAGCGGGTTGACCCCGATGATCTCGGCGGCAATATCCATGTCGCGGATCGCCATCCATTTGCGCCCGTTGGCCCCGCGCGTAAGATTGCGTGCCGCCCAGGCCAGAACGATGACGAACCCCAGACAAAACAGATAGCTTACAACAGGATACGTGTTGGCCCCGGTCACCGCATAGCCAAACACGCTACGCTCGGGCGCACTGATCTGGCCAGAGGCGGAATAATTGTAGAACCACGGCACTTTGTTGAATAGCCAGACCAGAAAGAACTGCGCCGCCAAAGTGGCAACCGCCAGATAAAACCCTTTGATCCGCAGACTTGGCAGGCCAAACAGCATTCCCACAAGGGCCGTAACCCCCCCCGACAGGAGGATGACGAAAATGATATTCAGATCCGGAAATGCCGTCATCAGCTTATAGGATGCATAAGCCCCGACAGCCATAAAACCACCCGACCCAAGGCTGACCTGCCCGCAATAACCGGTCAGAATATTCAACCCGATCGCCGCTATTGTATAAATCAGGAACGGTAGGATAATCGCGTTCAACCAGTAACTGTTGATCAAAAACGGCACCGCCAGCACGGCAAAAGCCACGGCCAGGAAATAACCCCAGCGATCAAATGCTATCGGGAAGGTTTGTTGGTCTTTTGCATAAGATGTTTTGAAATCACCTGCTTCACGGTAGAGCATGACTATACCCTCTCAATAATTTTGTCGCCGAACAGGCCTTGCGGTCTGAACACAAGAAACAGCAGGGCCAGCACATAGGCGAACCAGTTTTCCGTGGCCCCGCCCAGATAGGGCGCGCCTATCAGGAACTCGAACATTTTTTCGCCAATTCCGATAATCAACCCGCCAATGATCGCACCGGGGATCGAGGTAAACCCGCCCAGCATCAGCACCGGAAGTGCCTTGAGAGCGATCAGGGACAGCGAAAACTGAACCCCGGATTTAGACCCCCACATGATACCGGCCACAAGTGCCACTGCGCCTGAAATCGACCACACGATCACCCAGATGCTACGCAGCGAAATACCTACGGACAGCGCGGCTTGATGGTCATCCGCCACCGCCCGCAAAGCGCGTCCGGTTTTGGTGTATTGGCTGAACAGTATCAAAGACACCACCAACAGCCCGGCACAAACCGTGGCCCACATATCCAGATTATCCATGTAAAACCCGTAAAAATCGGGCCCGCCCAAAAAGGCGGTGTTTGCTTCTATCCAGGCATTGCCGCCCTGAGGTAGACCCACATCCAGTTTTTTGATGTCGGCCCCCCACATCAAATCACCAAACCCCTCCATGAAATAGGCAAGTCCGATGGTGGCCATAAACAGAATAATCGGTTCTTGGTTGACCAAATGCTTCAGAACATATTTTTCCACAAGATAGGCAAAGAGGATCATCACCCCCAAAGTGAAAATAATCGCCAGAAAGGCCGGCATAGTCCATCCGAAATTGTGAATATTGGTGCCGAAAATCGTGTTGATCAGATGCGAAAACGGAATTTGCCCGTTTTGAAATCCCACAAGCGTCATCGCCGCAAACAGGGCCATCACCCCTTGGGCATAATTGAAAATGCCCGATGCTTTGAAAATCAAAACAAAGCCCAGGGCAACAAGAGAATAAAGTACACCGGCCATCATGCCGTTCAGAAATACTTCTATCCCGTAATAAAAATTAGCTGACATTTTTTCCCCCGTTAACTGCCTTGCAGATTAAATCAGTCATGCGCCACCCCCAGATAAGCATCAATCACGTCTTGATTATTGCGCACCTCGTCCGGGGTGCCGTCACCGATTTTCTTGCCGTAATCCATCACCACAACACGGTCGGCAATGTCCATAACCACGCCCATATCATGCTCGATAAGCGCAATGGTCGTGCCAAACTCGTCGTTCACATCCAGAATAAAGCGCGACATGTCCTCTTTTTCTTCCACATTCATCCCCGCCATCGGCTCATCCAGCAGCAACAGTTTGGGTTCGGCGGCCAAGGCCCTGCCCAGTTCCACCCGCTTCTGAAAGCCATAAGGCAAGCGGCCAACGGGGGTTTTGCGAATGGCTTGAATTTCCAGAAAATCAATTACTTTTTCAACCACTTCGCGGTTGGTAACCTCTTCAGCCTGCGCCCCGCCCCACCACATCGCCTGTGAAAACAGGCCTGATTTCATGTGGGTCAGACGTCCCGTCATGATATTATCCAGCGTCGACATACCCTTGAACAGTGCGATATTCTGGAACGTGCGTGCAATGCCCTGCCTGGCGATTTGGTGCGGCTTCATGGCTTGGCGCTTTTCACCGTTAAACCAAACCTCGCCTTCTTGTGGATGATAGAATCCGTTGATCACATTCAGCATCGACGATTTACCCGCACCATTCGGGCCGATGATCGCGCGCACTTCGCCTTTTCGAATATCAAAGGAAATATTCTTGATCGCCGTGACCCCGCCAAAGCGTAACGTGATGTTTTTCATCTCCATCACAGGCGCCCCGATGGTGCGCCCGTCTGCGGTGATATAACTGTCAACTGCGTTCATGCCGCCACCTTTTTGCGCTCATATATTTTCACATCACGAATTTCCAGGGTTGCCGAAATAGAGCCTTTGCGGCCATCTTCATAAGTCACTTCGGTTTTGGTAAACACGCTGTCCGACCCGTCATAAAGCGCATCCAGCAAATCGGCATATTTATCCGCGATAATGTTGCGACGCACTTTTTGGGTGCGGGTTAATTCACCATCATCCGCATCCAGTTCCTTGTGCAGGATCAGGAAACGGTGAACCTGGCAGCCCGACAGCATTTCATCTTGGGCTATGCTTGCATTAACCTCTTGCACATTGGCCTCGACCATTTTGTAGACCTCGGGGTGTGCCGCCAACTCCTGATAGGACGAGTAGGCAATATTATTGCGCTCGGCCCAGTTGCCCACCGCCGTAAGATCAATGTTGATAAAGGCCACGCACATATCGCGGTCATTGCCAAACACCACAGTTTCCAACACATTTGTATAGAACTTCAGTTTGTTTTCCACAAACTTCGGCGCAAACATCGAGCCGTCTTTCAACTTGCCCACATCCTTGGCCCGATCAATAATGCGCAAATGTCCGCTGTCCTTTTCAATAAAGCCCGCATCACCCGTCGCAACCCAGCCTTCAGCGTCTTTGGTGTCTTTGGTGCTTTCGGGGTTTTTGTAATAACATTCGAAAGATCCGGCGGAACGGTAGAAAACCTCGCCCGTGTCATCAATGCGCAATTCAACCCCCGGCGACGGCGTGCCGACCGTATCGGCCCGCACTTCGCCATCGCGTTGTTGGGTAATGAAAACGCTGGCTTCGGTTTGGCCATAAAGCTGTTTAAGATTGATCCCCAGTGAGCGGTAAAAATCGAACAATTCCGGCCCGATGGCCTCGCCCGCAGTATAGCCCACCCGCACCCGGCTAAGCCCCAAAGTGTTTTTCAGCGGGCCGGTGATCAAAACTTTTCCAAGCTGGTATTTCAACCGATCCATCAAACCAACCGGCTTGCCGTCCAGCAATTTCGGGCCAACCTCTTTGGCATTTTCCATGAATACCTTGAACAACCAGCGCTTGAACGCCCCTGCATCTTCCATTCGGATTTGCACCGAGGTCAACAGCCCTTCAAAATAACGTGGCGGCGCAAAGAAATAGGTCGGGCCAATTTCGTTCAAATCCAGATTCATGGTTTCAGGGCTTTCGGGACAAGCCACACAAAACCCGCTCCAATATGCCTGCCCAATAGAGAAGATGAAATCACCAACCCACGCCATTGGCAAATAAGCCAAAACACTGTCGCCTACATTAAGATTGTCAAACTCACATGTGCCTTTGGCGGTTTCAATAATATTGCGGTTGGACAGCACAACCCCCTTGGGCCGTCCTGTGGTGCCAGAGGTGTAAAGCATCACGCAAGTGGTCTGCGGGCCTTGCGCGGCTTTGCGCTTATCCAGCTCTTTGCGCAAATCATCCTGCCTGTCATGGCCTTGCTGTTGGATTTCCCGGTAATCAAAGAGTGCAGCGCGATCATATTTTCGCATCCCTCTGGAGTCCAGATAAATGACCCCGTCAAGGGTTTCCAGATCATCCATCACGTCAATAATCTTATCGACCTGTTCCTGATCTTCTGCCACCACGAACCGCGCCGAGCAATGCTCCAGCACATAGGCCATCTCTTCGGCCACGGCGTCTTTATAAAGCGGGACCGGCACTGCCCCCACGGACTGTGCCGCAACCATGGCCCAATAAAAATGGGGCCGATTGCGCCCGACAATGGCGATGTGATCCCCTGCTTTCATCCCAAGCGACAAAAACCCCAGTGCCAGGCTTTCAATTTCCTGTGCCGTCTGGGCCCAAGTCCAACTTTGCCAAATGCCAAATTCTTTTTCGCGGTAAGCGGGCGCGTCAGCGTATTTCACCGCGTTGCGTGCCAATAACCGAGGCATTGTATCCAGCCCCGAATCCGTCGTTGTATCGGTCATATTTCCTCCCAAACGCCGTTAGACGCACACCCCGGAATGAGCCGAATCCAGGGCGGTTATTAAACTCTAACCTGATAAACTAGTTTTACAGAAGTATTTCTGAAATGTTACGAATTGTAACAGTGCCGCTTTTTTTAATCCTCTGGTCTTTTGCCCGTTTTCGATGCTAGCACAGGGGCCATGACACGCACCTTACATGAAATAGCCCAAATGACGCAGTCGGGCCTGAATCTGATTAAACAGGCGATTTCCATTTATGATGCAGATCTGAAACTTGCTGTGGCCAATCAACGCTTTCAGGATATGTTCGACCTACCACCCGAATTGGTTGAACTGGGCAAACCATTCGCCGATTGTATTCGCTATCTGGCGTCAAAAGGCGATTATGGGCCGGTTACAGATATTGAAGCGTTTGTCGCTGAAAAGGTCGAGCAAGCCAAAGCGTTTCAACCGCATTATATTGAGCGTGAACGCGCAAACGGCACCACCATTTCCATCGAGGGCAGCCCCTTGCGCCAAGGCGGCTGGGTGACGGTTTACACTGACATTACCGACATCAAGCAGCAAGAGGCCCTGTTGCGTGACCGATCCTTGAATCTGTCGGAGCAGCTTATTTCACGCTCCGAGGAACTGTCACGGATCAACCGCCAACTAACCGCCTCGATCACTGCACTGGAAGAAACCAAGCGTGAACTGATCGCCTCGGAATCCCGCCTGAACCTGACAAATGCGATGACCCCGGCCCATATTGCCCGGGTCGATACCGATGGGTTTTACACTTACAGCAACCGCAAGCTGGACACGGTCATACCTGACAGGCCGAAAAATATTTTGGGTATGCATTTTGAACAGGCGCTGGGTGAAAAAGTCTACGCCCATATCAAGCCGCATATTGAAACAGCCCTGAAAGGCCGCTCAAGCTCGTTGGAATTCAGCCTCAAGGATCTGGGCCGACAGGTGCGCGTGGCTTTTACCCCCGATAAAGATAAAAACGGCACCGTTGTCGGTGTCTACCTGTTGTCAATGGATTTGACCGAAGAGGCCAATGCAAGGCGGGCCTTGTCGCATGCCCGCAGACGGGCTTTGGCCGCGCAGCTAACCAGCGGTCTGGCGCATGATTTTTCCAACCTTCTAACGATCATTCTGGGCCAGCAAAACAGACTGGAAGCGATGGACGGCTTGACCGCAGAAGTTCTTGAAAATATCGCAACCACCAAAGCGGCCGCACTTCGTGGCGGCGACCTGCTGGATGGCCTGGCGAACATCAATGCGTCGCGCAACCTGACCCTGAAACCGGTTTGTTTTGCCAACCTGATCAACGGTATCAAGCAACTGGCAGGGGCTGCAGTTTCCGAAAATACCAGCCTTGAAATCACCAATGAAATCGGTACCGCACACCTGATGCTGGATCAGGGCTTTACCCAAGATGCCCTACTGAACCTGATCCTCAATGCACGCGAGGCCATGCGCGGATCGGGAAAAATAACTGTAACCGCAAAGCGGGTGGAAAACTGGCTGGACTTCAGCGTGCAAGACACCGGCCCCGGTTTCAGCGATGAAGCCTTGCACAACGTTTTTACACCGTTTTACACCACCAAAAAAGGTACACCAGGGCGCGGTTTGGGGCTGACCACGGTTTTCGACTTTGCCAAGATGAACGGCGGGCTTGTCGATGTGAAAAACCATGAGATGGGCGGGGCCATAGTCACTTTGCGCATTCCCTACATAACCGCCAGCCCGATCAAACCGGGGCTGGTTTTGCTGGTAGAGGATAATATCGAAATCCGCAAAACCATTCGCGATTACCTATGCAAAATGGGCCATTCGGTATTAGAAGCCAACAGTGCGGAAGAGGCCTTGAATTTAAGTGGCGTTTCGGATTTGACCCATATCATAACCGATCTGATGCTGGAGGGTGAAATGACCGGATATGATTTGGCCAAACGCTTGCATGACAAAGGCGCGACGATCCCGGTATTCATCATCACCGCCCTGCCAAAATCAGATGCGTTGCGAACACGGGCGGAAAAGCGGTTTCCGGTGTTGCACAAACCGTTTGACCAAGCCTCACTTGCCGCTCTTTTTCAGAAGGAATCGCTTGCATGACAACCACTGCTAAACTGGTCACCATTCTGGACGATTCCCCTGAAATCCGTGAAATGCTTTCTGTTGCCCTGATAGATGCGGGCTTCGAGACCCGTTGCTTTGGGCGCGCCACCGAATTCGAGCATGCCATCCGCACAATGACCCCGCAAGTTTGCATCGTTGATCTGGGTCTGCCGGACAAAGACGGGCTATCCCTTGTCAACAAACTGGCACTTGAAAGCGGGGCCGCGATCATCATCATTTCAGGCCGCGCACAGGTGCATGACAAAGTGGTCGGGCTGGAACTGGGGGCGGATGACTACATCACCAAACCGTTCGAGGCCGCAGAGGTGGTCGCCCGCATCCGTGCCCTGCTGCGCCGAAGCCGGATCGACACCAGCCAACCCGCCAACAGAATCATAAAGTTTTCCGGATGGGTTGCGGATTTCGATCAACACATTCTAACCTCTCCCCTGGGCGAAAACATAAGCCTGTCCTATGCCGAGGCCCAAGTTTTACACCTGTTCCTGAACGCTCCCAACCGCTTGATTTCACGCGATCATATGCTGGAAAAACTGGGCGGTTCTGCCAGCGACAACTTTGAACGCGCCATGGATGTGCGGGTGTCACGCTTGCGCACAAAATTGCAAGACGACCCGCAAAATCCCAAGATCATCAAAACCATTTATGGCGCAGGATATATTTTTATCGGCGACATGGCATCTTAGGGATATTCAGAACGGCTTATCACATTATACCGAGGGCACAGGCGCGTTTTCTGTTACTCGAAACATGTTGATCTTTTCACGCTCATCAAGCGGCGCCACACCGAATTCTTGCTGGTAGTATTTCAGCAGAGGGGCGGTGCTGGAATAGCCGACCGCAATGGCGATCTGCGAGATACTATCAGCGGAATAAAGCACCATTTGGCGCGCCGCATGCATCCGTTTGCTGCGGTAAAACCCGATAGGGCTTTGCCCCGTGACCTGCCTGAACTTCCGTTCCAACTGGCGCGATGACAGGCCGACAATTTCGGACACTTGCGCCATACTGATCGGATCTTCGAAATTTTCCGAAAACAATTGCACCGCTTTTTTCACCGATTGGGGCAACATATCATCCGTATTACCGATTTGCCCTGTTGGAATGCGCTGCTGTACCCCGGCACCGCGCACCAAGGGATGTTGGAACCAGCAGGCTACCTCAATCATCACCTCTGACCCCAAATCCTGTTCGATCAGGTTCAACATGGCATCAAACCCCGCCGCCGCCCCCGACACAGTCAAGCGTGTACGGTCTGCAAAAATAACATCGTCAATGGTGTCTATCTGCGGGAATTCCATCTCGAATGCAGCGCGGTAACACCAGTGCACACTACAGGTATATCCTGCCATCAACCCGGTTCTGGCTAGCGGAAATACCCCACCGCTGATGCCGCCGATACGCAGCCCGTGTTGCACCAGACGACGTATAATACCATTACAGGCTTTAGGATTGTCGAACCTGGATTGCGGTGCCCCCAGCAAAAACACATAGTCCAGCCCCTGAACATCCGCCAATGCAATGTCGGGATCAAAACCCACCTCGGCACTGGAGGTCACTCGCGCAGTGGTTTCACCGATCAATTGCCAGCTAAACGCCAACTTGCCGGTGATTTCATTGGCCGCACGCAAGGGTTCGATCATCGAGGTCAAACATGCCATCGGAAAACCGTGAAAGATTAAAAAACCCAGACGTTTTGTTTTTACTTCCGCCACTTTTTTCCCAAGCTTAAAACCCCACATGCCCGTAGTGCACTATAAAGCGCAGATGAATGCAAGCATCATCATACGGGCCTTTATAGCATTTCGGGTGGCACTATTGAACAAAGCCACATAAGGTGCCCGAAATTTTAAATTTGGTTTATACTGGAAATAACGGGCACACACATGACACAAAAATCCATCCTGATCACCGGCTGTTCATCGGGCATTGGCTATGATGCGGCCCATACCTTGCACAAACGCGGCTGGCGGGTGTTTGCCACCTGCCGTAGCTTGAAAGACTGCACGCGTTTGCGCGATGAAGGGCTGGAAAGTTTCCGGCTGGATTATGAAGATGAGGCCAGCATCAAACGGGCGGTCAAGGAAACCCTGAAACGCACCGGCGGCACGCTTGATGCGCTTTACAATAACGGGGCATATGCCATTCCCGCCTTTACCCAGGATTTACCCCGCGCAGCACTGCGGGCAGCCTTCGAGGCCAATTTCTTTGGCTATTTCGATTTGATCAACCAAATCCTGCCGGTGATGATGAAACAGGGGCATGGGCGCATCATCAACTGTTCATCCGTGTTGGGATTGACGGCAATGAAGGGACGCGGTGCTTATAATGCCACCAAATTCGCGATGGAAGGCCTGACCGATACCATGCGGCTGGAATTGCGAGATCAACCGATAGACATCATTTTAATCGAGCCGGGGCCGATCGCCACCGACATTCGTAAAAATGCGCAAATACAGTTCGAAAAATGGATCGACTGGGAAAACTCTCTAGGGCGTAAGGTTTATGAAAAAGCCATGATACCGCGCCTATATGCCAAAGACCCAAAACCCGACCCGGGCGAATTGCCGCCCTCGGCCGTCACCAAAAAGCTGATCCACGCGCTAGAGGCCAAACGGCCAAATCCACGCTATTATGTCACCACGCCCACATATGTCGCAGGTTTTTTGAAGCGTATCTTATCGACACGCGCTCTGGATTTCATCTATAGTCGCACATAAAGTTACCCCACCCTTTCGAAAGGATACGCAAATGTCATCCGCCCCGCTTTATTTTATTTCCGTGATTGCCGTTCTGCTGGTCTTGGTCATTCTGATGATCGGTCTAGGCAGTTTTGCCAAAGGCGGTGAATTCGACCGTAAATATGCCAATAAACTGATGCGGATGCGGATTATTGCACAGGCTGTGGCCGTGGCTTTGATCCTGGCCTATGCGGTGATACGCGGCACCGGCAACTGATATGGTCGTGCTCAATAAAATTTACACCCGTACCGGCGACAAAGGCGAAACCGCTTTGGGCAACGGAGTGCGGGTTGCCAAAAACAGCGCACGCGTCGAAACCTACGGAACAGTCGACGAAGTCAACGCAACAGTTGGCCTAGCCCGCTTGCACGCACAGGGCGATATGGATCATGCCCTTGCCCGCATTCAAAACGATCTGTTCGACTTGGGTGCCGACTTTTGCCGGCCCGACATGGTAAAGGACCGCGATGCAGAGCATGCCCCTTTGCGGGTTACGCCTGCGCAGGTTGACCGTCTGGAAACCGAAATAGATGCGATGAACGCAAATATAGCCCCCTTGCGCAGTTTTATCTTGCCGGGCGGTTCTGCCTTGGCGGCGCATTTGCATCTTTGCCGCACGGTAGCACGCCGCTCCGAGCGGCTGGCCGTTGCACTTTCAGCGTGCGAGGACATAAACCAAGACGCGGTAAAATATCTCAACCGTTTATCCGATTGGTTTTTTGTTGCCGCGCGAGCCACCAATAATAATGGCGAAGAAGATGTACTTTGGGTTCCCGGAGACAATCAATAAAACCGCCTCAAACCGCCTGTGAAATTTTGATTTATTTTTTCATATCACAAACGCGACGTTATTTCAGCACCGGATGTCGATTCATGGCTTTATTTACACTGTGACGTATCGTAAACGGTGTGCAAGATTCATGAAGTCTCTTATATCCATCAGAGACAAATCAACTTGGAGTGTCGCAGATGAAGGTGCTAGTCCCCGTCAAACGCGTGATTGATTATAACGTGAAAGTCCGCGTCAAAGCGGACGGCAGCGGTGTTGATCTTGCGAATGTAAAAATGTCCATGAACCCATTCGATGAAATTGCCGTGGAAGAAGCCATTCGCCTGCGCGAAGCCGGCAAGGCCGATGAAATAATCGCCGTATCCATCGGGGTGAAACAATCCCAGGAAACCCTGCGCACAGCTTTGGCCATGGGGGCGGACCGCGCCATTTTGATCGAAGCGACTGACGACGTTCACACCGACATCGAGCCTTTGGCCGTCGCCAAATTACTAAAAGCAGTGATCGACGAAGAACAGCCCGGTCTGGTGCTTTGCGGCAAACAGGCCATCGATAATGACATGAACGCAACCGGCCAAATGCTGGCGGCCCTTCTGGGCTGGTCACAAGGCACGTTTGCATCCAAACTGGACATTGATGGTGACACCGCCATCGTCACCCGCGAGGTCGACGGAGGCTTGCAAACCATCAAGGTGAAAATGCCCGCCATCGTTTCCGTCGATTTGCGGCTGAACGAACCGCGCTACGCGTCGCTTCCAAACATCATGAAGGCCAAGAGAAAGCCGATGGACATGAAAACGCCTGCCGATTACGGCGTGGACGTCACACCGCGCCTGACAATTGTCGGCACAGCGGAACCAACAGGACGCAAAGCCGGTATTATCGTGGCAGATGTGGCCGAGCTGGTTGCAAAACTTAAAGACGAAGCGGGGGTTATCTAATGGCTGTTCTTCTATTAGCTGAAATCATTGCGGGCGAAATCTCGCTGGATCAAACAGGTAAAGCCGTCACAGCCGCCCAGGCCTTGGGCGAGGTCACAGTTCTTTGTGCCTCGGCTGATTGTGCGGATGCGTGCAAAGCCGCCGCCACACTGGACGGCGTTGCAAAAGTGCTTTGTGCCGATGATGCCGCTTACGGCAACGGTCTGGCTGAACCCACTGCCGATCTGATTGTGTCCCTGTCTGGCGATTACGATCATATCGTTGCCCCTGCCACATCAAACGCTAAAAACATCCTGCCGCGGGTTGCGGCACTTTTGGACGTTATGGTGATTTCAGACATCACAGGTGTGGTTGACGCTGACACATTCGAGCGCCCGATTTATGCGGGTAACGCCATTCAAACGGTTAAATCCTCGGACGGTAAAAAAGTCGTTTCAATCCGTACCGCTGGCTTTGACGCGGCGGTTGAAACCGGTTCCGCACCTGTGGAAAGCATTTCCGCAACCGCAAATCCCGGCCTGTCGGAATGGGTCGAGGACAAGGTGCAAGCATCGGATCGTCCTGAACTGACATCCGCAAAAATCGTCGTATCAGGGGGGCGCGGCGTTGGTTCTGAAGAAAGTTTCGCTATCATCGAAGCCTTGGCCGACAAACTGGGTGCCGCCGTTGGTGCGTCCCGTGCAGCAGTGGACAGCGGTTACGCCCCCAACGATTGGCAAGTCGGTCAAACCGGTAAAGTGGTTGCCCCCGATCTATACATAGCCTGCGGCATTTCAGGTGCGATCCAGCATTTGGCGGGGATGAAAGACAGCAAAGTGATCGTGGCGATCAATAAAGACGAAGAAGCCCCGATCTTTCAGGTCGCAGACTACGGTCTGGTTGCCGACCTGTTTGACGCAGTACCAGAGCTAACCAACGCGCTCTAGGATCAGCTAGCTGGATAATTCAAGGGCCCGGGCGTTGCTTGGGCCTTTGCTTATTCTTTGGCTTTAGGATTAAGCTTTAAGGTTTCTGCCCGCAAAAACGCCATCAAACCTTCGGGGTCGGTTTTGTAACGATCCAGCACATCGCGCTCGATCGGCTTACCAATAATCGGCTTCTGGTCTTTGTGAAATGACTTTTTAATTTCAAACATCAACAGGCTTTGGCGGAAGGTTTCCGAAATCCGATTGGCGATTTGGAACCAGCGTGAATTCGATCCCTGAAAGTAGATCGGCACCACACGGGCATTGGTATGCAAAATCATCTTCGAGGTAAACTTGCCCCATTCCGCCTCAACCACAGGGCCAAAAGCGGTTTTACTGGTGCTCACTGTGCCTGCGGGAAACACCCCGATACAATGCCCTGCCTTAATCTGGTTCACCGCCTCTTTGCGGGTTTGCAGGTTTTTACGAACGGCATCTTCTTCATGCGGGAAACTGATCGGCAACAGATATTTTTCCGCAACGGCCACACCGTTCAACAATGCTCGTGTAATGATCTGGAAATCGTCACGGCGTTTTGACAGCAGCCACGCAACAACCAAGCCATCAACCAGCCCGTGCGGGTGATTGCACACCACGACAATGGGCCCTGTTGCCGGAATATTATCTATTTGTTCCGGTGCGGCTATGACTTTGATGTCCATTTCGTCAAAAATGGATGTCCAGAAATGCGGGTTTTTATCCGGGTTATTTTCCCAATGGTGCATGTGATATAGCAACTGGAACCGCGCGGTTAAAGTTTCTACAGTTTTAATGAAAATACGTTTGCCAAGATGCGGAAACGAATTGGCGTAAGTAAGCTGTGATTTATCATAAAGCTTTATTTTATCAGCTTCAGCATCTGTCTCGGCCTTTGTCACGTTATTTTGCCTCGCCAAAAAAATCAGCCAAAAGTTTGTCTAGTGCCTTTGCCAAAGCCTCGGCTTCAATGCCGGAGGTTTCAACAACGATCTGGCACCCTTTGGAAGCCGCCAACATCATCAGTCCCATAATAGAATTTCCGGCAACTGTCATGTCATCTTTCGTCACGGCCGCTTCGGCATCGAATCGTTCAACAGTTTCCACAAACTTCGCAGAGGCCCGCGCGTGCAAGCCTTTTTCATTCACAATCGTCAATGTCTGGATCATTCGAGCTGCCTTTATGCTTAGCTATTACAGCAGTTCATGTATTTTTTGCCAGCAGCCATGCTGGCTTTGATCGCTTGATCCACGGTCAGATTACGCGACTTCACCAGCTTGATTAACATAGGCAGATTGGCACCGTAAAGGATTTTCCGCTTGCTTTCGGCAATGGCCATCATCGACAGATTGGCAGGCGAGCCACCAAACATGTCGACCACCACAATCACGCCGTCGCCCGTATCAACGGCATTGGCCGCCTCATAGATTTCCGCTTGTTTGTCAGGACGGTCGCATTCAGGTGCAATGGATATTGCCCTGACACTGTCCAACTTTCCCACAACATGTTCAATCGCGGCCAGATATTCAGTCGCCAATCCGCCATGTGCTACGATAACAACCCCGATCAAACCGTTGCCACTCCTAAATAACCCACTTCACTGCCCTTCAAGCTCTCGGTGGCGTATAGACACACGCCAGCCTGAGTCTGCAAGGCTTTTCCCCAAGGTCTCTGCTATGCAAACTGAGCGGTGTTGTCCACCCGTACAGCCGAAGCCAAGGGAAAAGTGTGCTTTTCCTTCCTCAATATAGGCGGGCAGCAGAAATTCACATAAACCGCTGATGCGATCAAAGAACTCGGGGAACCTGGGGTCTGCCTTGATATACTCAACAACTTTTTTGTCTTGCCCCGTCAAAGACCGCAAGCTTTCGACCCAGTACGGGTTCTGTAAAAAGCGACAATCAATGGTCATGTCGATGCCGCGTGGTGCCCCGCGTTTATAGGAAAACGAATGCAGTGTGACCGACAAATGCCCTGCATCCTTATCCCCATACAACCGTTTCAATTCCTGCTTTAGGTCATGCGGTGACAGGTTTGTCGTATCTATCAACACATCGGCACGCTGGCGTAGCTTTGACAGGATTTTGATCTCTTGCCGGATGCCGAATTCCGGGGCTTCATCGGGGGTCAGCGGGTGGCGCCGGCGGGTTTCACTGTATCGGCTTACCAGAGTATCCACGCTACAATCCATAAACAGGATGGTGCAATCAAAGCCTTCGATATGTTTAATGTCTTCGTAAATATCCAGCACGGTTCCAACGCTGAAATCACGGGTTCGAACATCCACACCCAGAGCCAGTTTTCGCCCCAGCGCAGGCACTGACAACAAACCCGGCAACAATGAAAGCGGCATATTGTCGATGGTTTCAAAGCCAATATCTTCAAACACATTGATCGCGGTGCTGCGTCCTGCCCCGGAAGGGCCGGTGACCAGTACAATGTTTGTGTGTTGTGCTTTTTTAGTCACATCATTGGCCTAAGATGTTTGCGCGTGTCCATAGACCGTAAGCAGTTTCGCCGCTATTGGCAAGCTGGGGGTTTCTTTGCCTGAAATAACGGCAATGGGATGCAATCCTATCGTCACCCGGCGCACATCCGGCATGCGTTGCTTTGGCTTTGTCGACATATCCACTATAAGGCGTAAATGCGATCTATCCACAAAGGGGCAGTTCAGGATACCGATATGACGGGCTTCGATCTTGCCTGCAATCACTTTCGGTGGCGATACTGTTACGCCCTTAACATCGGCGGTTAAAATGACCTGGTCATCGGACACCAATGTTCCGCCCAAGGCGATAAGCGATAAAGCCAGCGATGATTTCCCCGAGCCTGACGGGCCAATAGCCAGGATTGCTTTGCCGTCAAAATCCACACAAGACCCGTGCACTGCCCCCGGTTTGAGGTCTGTTATCACCCGGGCAAACCAACGACAAAACGTGCCCCAAGCGGCGGCGCCCCTTCGGGGGCATCTTTGACGTAGATATTTTCAGCCCAGATTACCCCGCCATGGGCCTCGATGATTTGTCTGGAAATCGACAGGCCTAGACCGGAATTATTACCGAAATTTTTCACCGACCGGTTGGAATAAAACCGTTGGAAAACTTTTGCCAAACTGTCTTCGGGGATACCTACGCCGGTATCTTCAACCACGATCAAGACGCGATTTTCAACCCGCCGCGCCCAAAGCCTAACGGCATCACCCTTTTCGCAAAACGAAACCGCATTGGTAAGAAGGTTCACGAACACCTGCGCCAGACGCTCTTCCAGGCCGTCGATGAATATGTCTTCACCGGATTCGTCAAATATCATTTCAACGCCCTGATCTTTGGCTTCCAGGCTGTAAAATTCGACGATGCGTTGCAGCATCACGGTCAGGTTGAAATGTTCTTCTTCCTCTTTGACCAGTTCGGAATCCAGTCGCGAGGCATTGGATATGTCGGAAACCAGCCGGTCAAGGCGGCGCACATCATGTTCCACCACATCCAGCAGGCTATCGCGTTTTTCACCTTCAGGCGCAATGCGCAAGGTTTCAATGGCAGAGCGTAACGAGGCCAACGGGTTCTTGATTTCGTGGGCCACATCTGCTGCAAACTGTTCATTGGCTTCAATCCGATGATAAAGCGCCGATGTCATATTACGCATTGCACTGGACAGGTGGCCAATTTCATCATCACGCCCAGTCATATCGGGGATCATCACCCGTTCAGGGTTGTCTTTGCGTAGCTTCGAAGTCGTCCCCGCATCCATCGCCGCCGCCAGATCATAGATCGGATTGGCAATGGTATTGGCCAGAACCAAAGACAGGATAATGGACAGGCCCGCCGCCAGACCGAACAGGCGCAAAATCGCGTTACGCTCCTGTTTACGAAGCATTTCCATCATACCTTCGGGGGTTGATGAAACCACGGCACCGACAACAACATTGTTAACTGTAATGGGCTGCCCTGCGGCAACGACCACTTCACCGGTTGAAGTGGTGCCCAGCAAGCTTTTCGCACCACCGGACTGGATGGTTTTTGCTAGTTTTTGCGCTATTTGATCTGCATTTTTCTGATTTTCGGCATTAGACTGTTTCTGTTCACCCTTGAAAAGGTGGGCAATCTTGCGCGTAACTGTATCAAGAAACATATTAAGCCGTGATCTGTTCTCGGATTTTGACGCTTCCTCACCATAGAAATAGCTGGCAGGTAGTGTATTTAACAGCTTGTTGTTTGCATCGAACACACGCACCACCGAAAGCCCCGCAGAGGGTAAATTTGCAGATATTTTTTCGAGTGTCGTTTCCGTGTTCGTATTTGAGGCCAACCGTTCCTGCAACAATTGCGCGTATAATGTGGATTCCGACCGCAAAGTCGTCAGACGTTCGGACGCCGCGCCGTTTTGAAACTGGCTTAGATATAACATTCCCAGCAGCAAGACACAAAGAGCGATCAAGTTAAACGAAATCATCCGCCGCGCCAGGGCGGACGTCCAGAAATACCGTTTGCTGGCAGTTTTTTTATGTAAGCTGCCGCGCTTATTATCAGACATATTTGTTTCATCAAACATATCCGACACCATCCCTATGTCTGCATTTGCCATGGTATTACTGTTCGTTGTATCGGTAACCGATGCCATACAATGTTTCTATAGCACTAAAATCATCGTCCACCATGCGCATCTTTTTGCGCAGTCTTTTAATATGGCTGTCGATTGTGCGGTCATCCACATAAACCTGATCGTCATAGGCCACATCCATCAACTGATCGCGACTTTTGACAAAGCCGGGGCGCGCTGCAAGGGCCTGAAGCAAAAGAAACTCCGTGACCGTCAATGAAACGCTGTTGCCTTTCCAAGTCACCGCGTGGCGCATCGGATCCATCGTCAGGTCACCGCGCTCGATCAGGCTACTGTTGGCCTCTTCCGAGATAGCCGAGCCCGCATCGGACATGCGGACTTCTTGGCGGCGCAAAATCGCGCGAATGCGTTCCACCAGCAAACGCTGGGAAAACGGTTTGCGCACATAATCATCCGCGCCCATACGCAGCCCCAGCACTTCGTCGATCTCGTCGTCTTTCGACGTTAGAAAGATAACCGGCATATCGGTTTTTTGTCGTAAGCGCCCCAGCAAATCCATGCCATCCATACGCGGCATTTTAATGTCCAGCACGGCCATATCCGGCATGCTTTCGTTGAAAGCGTTCAATGCTTGCAACCCGTCGTTATATGTGGATACATCGTATCCTTCCGCTTCCAGCGTCATTGAAACCGATGTAAGGATGTTGCGGTCGTCATCGACCAAAGCTATTTTAGCCATGCTGCCCTCTGAATTTGCCTGTTTTTTTTATTATAATTAGCGTCATACTCCGCTACCTCCGCCATAGAATCAACTTATATTTGCCAATTACGTCCTAACCGTGTCTTTTTTTCATCACTATTTGCCACATTTACCAGCAAACGTTAGCGTTAACTGCGCGAAATTGACCCAAAACGGGCATTTCATTCAACGTCCGACATGCTATATAGCCCGCACTATCCTATCGGAAGTATCAAAATTCTACGGGCTTGATGTTAATCAAACCTGATCAATAATGGCAAAGCAGTTAAAATTTTGCCTAAAGGAGCACCTATAATATGGAAAATGGTCGCGTAAACCCAGCCTATCGGTTGGAAGATACAGGCATTTCTGGTCTAAAAACCGTTCACTACAACTTGCTTGAACCCGCTTTGATCGAGGCGGCTTTGAAAAATGGCGAAGGGGAACTAGGCATAGGCGGATCACTCATGGTTTTAACCGGTGAATTTACCGGTCGTTCACCAAAAGATAAATTCGTCGTTGACGAGCCATCCGTCAAAGACAGCATCTGGTGGGAAAACAACCCGCCTTTGGCAATGGATGCATTTGAGCAACTGAAAAAAGACATGTTCGCCCACATGCAGGGCGGGGAATATTATGTGCAGGACGTTTATGCAGGGGCAGACCCGGAACACCGCCTTAAAACCCGCGTCATTACAGAACTGGCATGGCAAAGCCTGTTTGCCCGCAACATGCTGCTCCGCCCTGAAACTTCCGAACTGGAACAGTTCACAGCAGACTTTACCGTCGTGTGCTGCCCAAGTTTCAAAGCAGACCCGGCCAAGCACGGCTGCCGCTCGGAAACGGTCATTGCGATTTCCTTTGAGCAAAAACTGGTTCTGATCGGCGCCACCGAATATGCCGGCGAGATCAAAAAAGGCGTGTTCTCGGTGATGAACTACCTGTTGCCAGCCGAAGGTATCATGCCGATGCACTGCTCGGCCAACCACGCCATTGGCAACCCCGATGATGCAGCCATATTTTTTGGCCTGTCAGGCACCGGCAAAACCACCCTGTCGGCAGACCCCAACCGCACTTTGATCGGGGACGATGAACATGGCTGGTCAGACACATCAACCTTCAACATCGAAGGCGGCTGTTACGCCAAAACCATTAACCTGTCTGCCGAAGCCGAGCCGGAAATTTACGGAACAACAAAAAAATTCGGCAGCATCATCGAAAACATGGTTTACGACGAGTACAGCAAAGAACTGGATTTCGCCGACGATAGCCTGACCGCCAACATGCGCTGTGCTTATCCTTTGCACTACATTTCCAATGCATCCGATAATTCTATCGGCGGGCAACCTAAAAACATCATCATGCTGACCTGTGATGCATTTGGTGTTCTGCCCCCCATTGCACGCCTGACACCGGCACAAGCCATGTATCACTTCCTGTCAGGGTTCACCTCGAAAGTAGCGGGCACAGAACGTGGCATTACCGAACCACAGCCGACATTCTCGACCTGTTTCGGCGCACCGTTTATGCCGCGCCGCCCGGAAGCATATGGTGCCTTGCTGCGCGATAAAATCGCCTCGACCGGGGCTTCCTGCTGGCTGGTCAACACCGGCTGGACAGGCGGGGCTTACGGTACCGGCGCACGGATGCCGATCAAAGCCACACGCGGCTTGTTGACGGCAGCCTTGGACGGCTCACTTAACGGCGTCGAGTTCAAACGTGACGAAAACTTCGGCTTTGATGTGCCTGTGGCGGTGAACGGCGTTGACAACGCGTTGTTGGACCCACGCAGCACATGGGCAGATAAAGATGCCTATGACGCGAATGCGGCCAAGCTGGTTGCGATGTTCTCGGAAAACTTCGCACAATACGAACAATACGTCAGCGACGATGTTCTGGCGGTAAAAATCAGCGTATAAAGCGACGCCAAACCAAAATCCGAACCGCGCCGGTCACTGGCGCGGTTTTTTTATTGGATTGAAACCTGCCCCTGCATCTGCAAATCATGGCCCCATGATACGCAGCGCGCTAATTATTTTGTTTACCCTGACCACCTGCTCCAAGGATGAAACCGTGTCCGGCCAAACAGACACTACAGATGTCTGGGTGTTAACCGAATTGGGCAACGCCCCCGTCACCCCCCGCATCACGCTGGAATTTCCTGAACAGGGCCGTATTACGGGACAAGGGCCTTGCAACAAATATTCCGGCAGCCAGACCGTACCGATGCCCTGGTTCGAGGTCAAAGGATTAGCCGCCACCAAAATGGCCTGCCCTGACTTAAAACTCGAAACCCGATATTTTGATCTGTTGCAGAAAATGGCTACCGCCGAGGTTGCCGGAAACACATTGATCCTGCAATCCGATGACGGCAGGATGCTGGTCTACAAAAACAATTAAGGGTTTTTTTGCACCGTTTTGTGCAACACATCCAGAAGCCTCTGCCGCGCATCAGGCAAAGGGCGGTTTCCCAATGCTGGGGCGAGCCGTTTTTGCAAAAAATAGCCTGTGGTTTTCAGCGCGTCCAACACCTCTGCCGCCTCTTTGGTGGCGGTTTGCGCCCGCAAGAACAGCGGCAATGGCAACATGCGATTCGCCCAGTTCTCCCCTGCTTTGCGGCTAACGGCACGGCCTGATTTCGGCGACACATAAATCAAATCCTGCCGCACACCCGTTGCCGCACAACTATCCAGATCCAGCCCGTAGCCCAATTCTTCCAGCACCGCATATTCCCACAAAGCGTAATCCGACAGCCACGCCCCCTCCGATGCCATTTGATCCAGCAAATGCACCGTCGCCTGATAAAGCCGCGGCAAGGACATACGTTCGGGAAAAGCAAAGTTGACTAAGGCACAAACCGCCCCCATTGCCGGCAGGGCCAAACGATCCGACAGGATCGTGGCGCGCGAACCTGTGGCTTCCAACCTGTAGGTTCCCAAATGGTCTTCAAGCCGCGCACCCCATTCGGCATCCACCTGCGTACCCGGCTGCAGACTAGGGGCCATCTTGCGCGATGCCCCGCCACGCACCAACCCAGCATGACGGCCATGCGCTTCGGTCAGAACATCGACAATCGTCGAGGTTTCGCCGTGTTTACGAACCGATATGATCACCCCTGTGTCTTGCCATTCCATGGGTGCAGGCTAACCCGACAAACCATCTTCGTCGAGCAAATGCCGACCTTGGCGGTCTTCCACTTCGATCACCCATAAATCGGGATCATAAGAGCGTTGCTTTGACAGACTTGCATCCACATCCGGCTCGGCTCCTTCGGCTAGAACCGCCCAAACGCGGTTACCTTCCAGATCATAGGTGCGCTGATAAGCCCGCGCTTGGCCGTCCAGCGTGTTCAGCTTGACAATCACCGCCCCCGCCGTGGCATCGCCCTTGGAGGTAATAAACGCGGGTATATTCACCCCTTGTAAACGCCGCAGATAGGCACTGACCCAGATATCGCTGGTCAGGCGCGGGGTCACTTTTTGGTGTCCGAAAAATCCAGACCCATTTCGGTGAAGCGTTCGGCTTCATTTTCCCATTTGGGCCGGACTTTCACTTGAATGAACAGATGCACTTCCGCCCCGACAAGGTTTTTCAACTCGGTACGCGAGGCAATGCTGACCGCCTTGATGGTCTGCCCCTTCGGGCCAAGGGCGATGCCTTTGTGACGCTCGCGGATCACATAAACCACCTGTTCGATGCGCACAGAGCCGTCTTTTTTCTGTTCCCATCCGGTGGTTTCCACAGTCAGAAAATACGGCAACTCCTGATGCAAACGCAGCATCAGTTTTTCGCGCGTGGTTTCGGCCGCGATCATCCGCATCGGCACATCGGCGATTTGATCTTCGGGGTAAAGCCACGGGCCTTTCGGCATATTTGCAGCGAAATAGCTGCGCAGTTCTTTCACACCAAAACCTTTTTCTGCCGAGATCATAAAGGTTTCATCAAAATCGAACATTGCATTGATCTTTTGCGCCAGCGCCAACAAGGTCTCGGATTTCACCATGTCAATTTTGTTGATTGCCAGAACAACTTTCTGTTTCTTTCGCAAACGCTTGCTTAGGCCTTCCAAAATCATCTCGACACCCGGTGTGATGCCGCGGTGCGCTTCGATCAGCAGCACAACAATATCGCCGTCACCCGCGCCTGACCAGGCCGCCGCCACCATCGCCTTGTCCAGATTGCGCCGGGTTTGGAACAGCCCCGGCGTGTCCACGAATATCAACTGCGCATCTCCCTCGATCGCAATGCCGCGAATGCGCGCGCGTGTGGTCTGCACCTTATGGGTCACAATCGAGACCTTGGCCCCGACCATATAATTCATCAGCGTTGATTTGCCCGCATTGGGTTCGCCGATCAGGGTAACATATCCGCATTTCGTATCCATTATGGATCCACCTGTTCCAGTAATTTCTTTGCAGCCATTTGCTGCGCTTGACGCTTGGACGTAGCACTTGCCGATGCCCTCACCCCGTTAGAAAGTTGCGCTTCTATTTCAAAGACAGGCGCATGATCCGGCCCCGAACGGTTAAGTTCCACATATTTCGGCGGCGGCATTTTTTGGGCCTGCGCCCATTCCTGTAAAATTGTTTTCGCATCGCGTGCATCTTCTTCGGCGGAATTGATCCGCTCACGCCAAAGCCGCAAGATCAGTTTTTCAACAGCCTTAAAGCCCGCATCAAGATAAACGGCGGCAATCACCGCTTCCATACCATCACCAAGGATGGCGGTTTTCTTGCGCCCACCTGACAACATTTCAGAGCGGCCCAGTTTCAAGGCGGCACCCAGATCAATCTCGGTAGCAATCGCGGCACAGGCCTCTTTGCGCACCAAAGCGTTGAAACGCGGTGCCAACAAGCCTTCGCTGGCCTCTGTGTCTTTTTCCAGCAATGCTTGCGCAATCACCAGTGCCAACACCCGATCACCCAAAAACTCCAGTCTTTGATTGTCGCGTCGGGTGGCCGAGCTAAGCGACGAATGTGTGGTGGCTTCAATCAACAACTGCGGTCGGGAAAATTCGTGGCCCAACCGTTTTGAGAAACCTTTCAGTTCACTTGCGAGTTTCAATCAAGCCTCTTGAAAAAACGATCCGAACGCCATGTCCAGAATGCCAGCAGAGATTTACCGGCAGATGAAAAGATCACCCGGTCAGCACGCCCGACAAGGTTTTCAAACGGCACATAGCCAACCCCGCCCACGCTTTGCGGATACCGGCTGTCTTCGGAATTGTCGCGGTTGTCCCCCATGAAGAAATACTGTCCCTCCGGAACCGTGAATACCCCCGTGTTATCGGCATAATTCGTACCTATATTCAGGATGTCATGTTTTACGCCATTGGGCAGAGTTTCCGTAAATAGCTGTTTTTCACAAGTGCCGCGAATTGCCACGGGCGCATTGCTGCAACGCGGCATGTGCGCCAGTGATCCCTGCTTTTCCTTCACTTCGGTAAAGACCCCCTTCGGTTCTTGCGGGGCGGCCACATCATTGATGTAAAGGATGCCGTCTTTCACCTGAATACGATCCCCCGGCAGGCCGATCAGACGTTTTACATAATCCACTTGGCTTACCGGATGTTTGAACACGATAATATCACCGCGCTCCGGTTCGCTACCCAGAATGCGCCCGGAAAACGGGCACATGGAAAACGGGCAGGAATATCTGGAATACCCGTAAGCCATTTTATTCACGAACAGAAAGTCCCCGATCAACAGCGTTGATTTCATCGACCCTGACGGGATCCAGAACGGTTGGAAAAACAGGGTGCGGATCACACCAGCAATCAGCAAAGCGTAAAAAACTGTCTTTATCGTTTCGCCAATTCCGTCGGGGTTCTTATTTGCCATTTAACATGTCCTTAAAGCACTTTCCCGCTACATGGCCTTTGCATGCGCGATAGTCAAGCAATGGGACGCGCTTCAATCACCACATAGGCCTGCGCCCAGGGGTGATCGTCGGTTAAGGTGACATGCACAAAGGCTTCATGGCCCTTCGGGGTCAGATCTTTTAGGCGCTTTGCCGCCCATCCGGTCAGTTCCATCGTCGGCTGGCCCGAGCGCAGGTTTTTCACGCCCATGTCTTTCCACGAAATCCCCATGCGAAGTCCCGTGCCCAAAGCCTTGGAGCAGGCCTCTTTCGCGGCCCAGCGTTTGGCATAGGTGCCCGCCACATCCAAGCGGCGCTCGGATTTAGCCTGTTCAATTTTTGTAAAAATACGATCGCGGAACCGATCCCCAAAGCGATCAAGCGTGCCCTGGATACGCTCGATATTCGCCAAGTCTGTTCCGATACCGATGATCATGGGCAAAGAGCCATATTCATAACTGCGCTTCATCCATCAGCGCACGCATTTTCAAAATGACATTTTCCAAGCCGTCGAAAATCGCTTCACCGATCAGGAAATGCCCGATGTTCAATTCCATCACTTCGGGAAATTCCGCTATGGGTTTGACCGTGTCGTAGGTAATGCCGTGGCCTGCATGTACTTCCAATCCCAAGTTGGCGGCATGGGTAGACATGGCGCGCAGGCTTTCCAGTTCTCGGGCACTTTCATCAATGCGGCCTTCCATGAACGCATCACAATAGGCCCCCACATGCAACTCGACAATATCGGCACCAATGCGGTGTGCGGCCTCTATCTGTTTCACATCAGAAACCACAAACATCGAAATGCGGCACCCCGCATCGTGCAAAGGCGTGATGAAATGCGCCAACCGGTTTTCTTCGCGGGCCACATTCAGGCCGCCCTCGGTAGTGCGTTCTTCGCGCTTTTCGGGCACAATGCAAACTGCGTGCGGTTTATGGCGCAAAGCGATCTGTTGCATCTCGTCCGTTGCGGCCATTTCGAAGTTTAGCGGTATCGACAGCCCGTCTGCCAACGCCGCTATATCCGTATCCGTGATATGGCGGCGATCCTCGCGAAGATGCGCCGTGATGCCGTCCGCCCCGGCTTTCTCTGCCAGTAAAGCCGCGCGTAGCGGATCAGGATAGGCCCCGCCGCGTGCATTGCGCACAGTGGCAACATGGTCGATATTCACCCCAAGGCGCAATTTATTCAGCTTGTTTTGCATGGTCGTCGCAGCCTTTGTTCAATTGATCCCAAACTGCAATGTGCTTAGGATATTTTCTTTTTTGCAAGTTTACGCGCCCGGCGTTTCTGTAGTTTCAGCTTATGCCGTTTTTGGTAAGTGGCAATAAGCGGTTTTGAAAAAATATAAAATAAAGTTGCCGTTATCAGGCCGGGGATGATACCGCCGACAAGATAGGGCAAAAATACCTCTTTGGCGAATTCCAGAAAACCGTCCCAGGAACTTGTGCCGTACCCGAAAATAGACCAGAGATTATCCCAAAGGCTACTGAAAGCATGTTTGAAGCTGTCATGTATCTTTGACCAAACCGTCTGTTCATTGTCCATACCCAGCATTTTAAGGCCAAGCTGGTAGTTCATTGCGGCAATAATCGGAAAGGTCAGCGGGTTGCCGACAAATGTCGCCAACAAAGCAGCAAAGACATTCCCCCCCAATAATAGGGCCAAAGCCCAGGCCAAAACGAAATGCAAACCGAAAAACGGGGTAAAACAGACAAATACGCCGCAGGCGATGCCCATAGCAATTTTATGCGGTGTATCAGGTAAACGCTTCAGTCGGTGGCTGATATATTCAACCCCGCGACTCCAACCTTTACGCGGGTACACAAACTCGACAATCCATTGCCTGTAAGTCTGTTTGTCTCTGCGCTTGAAAACCACGCTTATTCCGCTCCATTTAATCCCGGTTGCGGCTGTGCCTTATCATCGGAAAGTTTACGTCTGACCCGTTTGACACGGGCCACATCCGAATCGGCTTCCACCGCAGTCATTACATGATGCAGGTGTTCCACATCACGCACCTGTATTTCAATCATCATTCGGTAAAAATCAGGTTTTCTTTCAGTAAATTGTAAATCTGCAATATTCGCATTTTGTTCGCCGATCAATGTGCAAATCCGCCCAAGGACACCGGCATCGTTTGCCATCGTCACTTCAATGGTCACATTGCTGTTCGGATCATTGCGGCCTTGGGTCCAGCGCAAATCCATCCAGCGTTCTGTCTGATCTTCATAGTCCACCAGCTTTTCGCAATGGATGGTGTGAAAAATCACACCTTTGCCGCGGGTGGCAATCCCGACGATACGCTCGCCCGGCAAGGGCTGGCAACATTGTCCGGGTTGGGCGTATTGGCCGGGGCTTAGCCCCAATATCTCGGCTTCGGGCAAATCCGTTTTTTCGGTCCCTTTGTTCAACAGTTCCGGATAAAGCGCACCGACCAAATCCGAGCCAATCATTTCCGCGCTGCCAAGGCGCGCCAACAATGCTTCTTTGTTTTTAAGTCCCAGCTTTGCCGCCGCTGTTGCCAAAGCCTTATCCGAGGCTTTCTTGCCGACATGTTCTAAAGCCACGCGCGCCAATTCAGAGCCCAGCCGGATGTAGCCTTCACGGTGTTCCTCACGCAAGGCCCGCCTGATCGCCGACTTTGCCCGCCCGGTGATGGCTATATCAATCCAGCTTGATTGCGGACGCTGACCTTCGGCGGTGGTGATTTCCACAGATTGCCCGTTTCGCAGACGTGTCCACAGGGGGACGCGACGGCCATCCACCTTGGCCCCGACACAAGCAGCCCCGATGCGGGTGTGAATAGCATAGGCGAAATCTATCGGTGTCGCCCCGCGCGGCAACTGGATAACCTCGCCTTTGGGGGTAAAACAGAACACCTGATCGGCAAACATGTCCAGCTTTACACTTTCCAGAAACTCGTCGTAATCCTGATCATCCGCCGTCCCGAAACGTTCTGTCAATGACGCAAGCCATGCAAACGGATCAACCGCAAACGGATTTTCCACCCGCTGTCCGTCCTTGTACGACCAGTGCGCCGCCACACCCGACTCGGCCACATCATGCATCTGGCGCGTGCGAAGCTGGATTTCCACCCGTTTGCCGTCACGCCCCGAAACCGTGGTATGAACCGACCGGTAACCGTTTGATTTGGGTTGGCTCAGGTAATCCTTGAACCGGCCCGGCACCGCCGTCCAGCGTTTGTGCACCGCCCCCAAAGCCCGGTAAATATCTTCTTCATTATCGGTGATAATCCGAAACGCGTAAATATCGCTAAGGCGTGAAAAGCCTTCACCCTTTTCCTGCATCTTACGCCACACGGAATAGGGTTTTTTTTCGCGACCGACCACCTCTGCCTCTATGTCCGACTTTTGCAAGACATCACGAATATCCTGTGTGATCTCTTGAATCACATCTTCGGTTTGCTTGCGTAAGGTCAAAAACCGGCGCAAAATGGAATTACGCCCTTCAGGGTTCAACACCCGAAATGACAGATCTTCCAACTCGTCACGCATCCACTGCATACCCATACGCCCTGCGAGCGGGGCGAAAATATCCATGGTTTCGTGGGCTTTTTGTTGCTGCTTCTCAGGGCGCATATGCTTGATCGTGCGCATGTTATGCAAACGATCCCCCAGTTTGACCAGAATAACCCGCACATCCTTGGACATCGCCAGCAGCAACTTGCGAACATTTTCCGCCTGCTTGGCATCTTTTGACGACAATTCAATGTTTGTCAGTTTGGTGACACCGTCGACCAACTCGGCAATATCGACCCCGAAACGCTTGGCAATTTCCTTATAACTCGCATCGGTGTCTTCAATGGTATCATGCAACAGGGCGGTAATAATCGTGGAATCGTCCAGATTTTGCTCTGCCAGCAACATCGCCACGGCAACCGGATGGGTAAAATAAGGCTCGCCTGAATGGCGCGTTTGGCCTTCGTGCATCAGCTTGCCATAGGCATACGCTTTCGCAATAAGCTTGGCGTTCGTGTTCGGATTATAAGCGCGGATGCGTTCTACAAGGTCTGCAACAGGGATCACGTCAGCTGCTCCTTATCTAGGCACCGTGCCAAACAGCAACCCCGAACATATGTCCTTATTTCATTTCCTGGGCTTCCATCAGGGCGCGCAACAGATTTTCTTCCGACATATCGTCTTCAGCCGTATCGGTTTCTTCGCCCATCAAAAGAGCCATTTGATCTTCTTCGGGTTCATCCACTTCGATCTGCGTTTGAAAGCTTTCGATGGCAGCTTCCATCAAACTATCTGCAGACAGGGTTTCCTCGGCAATTTCACGAAGCGCCACAACCGGGTTTTTATCATTGTCGCGCGGGACGGTAATTTCCGCACCGGTAGACAATTCACGCGCACGGTGGGCGGCCAGCAAAACCAGATCAAAATGGTTGGCAACTTTATCTACGCAATCTTCAACTGTGACACGAGCCATGGGGGAACTCCGAAAAATGGTGTGAATGAAACGGCTCTCTACCCCCTTTGCCTGATAATGGCAAGGGTAATCGCAGCCTTAAATCTGGACAATCTCACGCAACTCGCGGCTGTCAATCCGCCCTAAAAGCGTATCAATAGGTGTGTGTGTTACGGGATGCACCCATGTGGGCGCGACCGTCTTTAACGGCACCAAAACAAAGCCGCGATCCTGTAGGCGCGGATGCGGCAAAATCAAATCGTCCGGCCAGGTGGTTTTTTGCAAATCCAGCGGCATATCGCGCCATTTTCGATAAACCTCGGGTGACGGTAAAATCCTGCCGTCATAATCCAGTATATCAATATCAATGACGCGCGCGCCCCAACGCACCTGACGCACCCGCCCCAGTTCTTTTTCAACACCGTGAAGGGCGGCCAGTAAATCTTGTGGCCCAAGTCTGGTCTCGGCCCGCACGACAGAATTAACATAATCAGGCCCACTTCCCGCAGGAAAAGCCGGCGTTTGAAAAAAAGGGCTAAATGTGGTATGCGTTAAGATACTGTCCATTAATGCAACATAAGATGTCTGTATCAGCTTTTTTGAACCGAGGTGCTTATCTTCTAAATTAGACCCAAACGCCAAATAAACTATACTTTTGTTAGTCTCGTCTTTTTCCGCTTGATGCAAGTAAATATACTCCTATGTTCATGTAAGTTCGCTTCAGGGCACACGCTAATATCTCAGTCTAGTTGTGAACGCAAAGTACGAAATATAATTTAAAAAGGGAAACATTATGTTTTACCGTGACGAGCGATTAGCTCTATTCATTGATGGCTCCAATTTATATGCAGCCGCCAAATCCTTGGGATTCGACATTGATTATAAACTGTTACGATCCGAGTTTATGCGCCGAGGCAAAATGCTACGCGCTTTCTACTACACCGCTTTGCTGGAAAATGATGAATATTCCCCGATACGCCCCTTGGTCGATTGGCTGAATTACAACGGCTTCACAATGGTGACTAAACCGGCCAAGGAATACACTGATTCTATGGGCCGCAAAAAAGTCAAAGGCAATATGGACATCGAATTGGCCGTAAACGCCATGGAGCTGGCCCCGCATGTGGATCATATGGTGCTGTTTTCGGGTGACGGTGATTACCGGCCTTTGGTCGAATCGCTGCAACGCCAAGGTGTTCGCGTTTCTGTTGTCTCCACGATTCGCTCGCAGCCGCCGATGATTTCCGACGATCTACGCCGTCAGGCGGATAACTTCATCGAACTGGATGAATTACGCGATGTCGTTGGCCGCCCTATGCGCGTCGAGAACAACCACAATGATCCCGATCCAGAGTCGGAATAATCAATCAAACCCTTTAAGCCCCGAACACTGACGTTTGGGGCTTAAAACCTTTCGGGATTTGTGCCATATCAAATCCCATGAAACAAAAAATGACCCTCTATCTTGCAGCCCCGCGCGGGTTTTGTGCCGGCGTTGATCGCGCCATAAAAATCGTCGAAATGGCCATCGAAAAATGGGGTGCGCCTGTCTATGTGCGCCACGAAATCGTTCACAACAAATATGTTGTCGATAGTCTGCGTGCCAAGGGCGCTGTTTTTGTCGAAACACTGGAAGAGTGCCCCCTTGATCGCCCGGTAATTTTTTCCGCCCACGGCGTGCCTAAATCCGTCCCTGCAACGGCCAAGGCCCGCAACATGATCTATGTAGATGCCACCTGCCCGCTGGTGTCCAAAGTACATATAGAAGCCGAACGGCACCACCAAAACGGCCTGCAAATGGTGATGATCGGCCATGCGGGCCACCCCGAAACTATCGGCACTATGGGGCAATTGCCCGATGGCGAGGTTCTGTTGGTAGAAACCCCCGGGGATGTCGCCAAACTTGCACCACGCGATGCGGATAAACTGGCCTTTATCACCCAAACCACCCTTAGCGTGGATGATACCATCGCGATCGTAAACGCGCTGCAAAAACGCTTCCCCGACATCATCGGCCCGCATAAGGAAGATATTTGCTATGCCACCACCAACCGTCAGGAAGCGGTCAAGGCAGTGGCCCCCAAAATTGACGCGCTTTTGGTGATCGGAGCGCCTAATTCATCCAATTCAAGGCGGCTTGTCGAAGTTGGCGCAAACGCGGGATGCGCCTATTCGCAACTGGTGCAACGCGCCCGCGATATTGACTGGCGGGCCATGGACGGGGTCGGCTCGGTCGGCATCACCGCCGGGGCATCTGCCCCCGAAGTGCTGATCGAAGAGGTCATCGACGCGTTCAAAGGTCGCTATGATGTAACAACAGAAATTGTTGAAACCGCCGTGGAAAGCATAGAATTCAAACTTCCACGCATATTACGCGAAGGGGTATTTGCCCATGACTGACGCCAAAACCATCGCAACCTATAATGCCAGTGCGGCCGATTATGCTAACCGCTTCAGCCGCACCGAGCCTGACCAGGATTTACGCCGGTTTATCGACGCCATTCCAAAGGGCGGTCTGGTGCTGGACTGGGGCTGCGGCCCGGGAAACTCTGCCGCGATGATACAAGCGGCAGGGCTTAAGGCCGAAGCGGTTGATGCCTCTGAAAAAATGGTCGAACTGGCACAGGAAAAATACCGGCTGAACGCAAAGGTCGCATGTTTTGCCGATCTGGATGCGGTCGATTGTTACGATGGTATCTGGGCAAATTTCAGCCTGCTGCACGCACCCAGATCCGACATGGGCCGCCATCTTCAAGCCGCCCGTAAAGCCTTGAAAAAAGGCGGGGTGCTTCATATCGGCCTGAAACTCGGTGTTGGCGAAAAACGCGACGCACTGGAACGCAAGTACACATACTACCAAGAAGACGCGCTGAAGACCCTGCTTCAGGATGCAGGCTTTCACATTACCTTCACACGCAAGGCGACCATGAAGGGGATGACCGGTATTGATGAACCCTTTATCATCATCAATGCCGATGCCTGATCTATATGCCTACACTGACGGCGCCTGTTCCGGCAATCCCGGCCCCGGCGGCTGGGGGGTCTTGATGCTGGCCCGCGATGGTGACACGGTTCTAAAAGAACGCGAACTAAGCGGCGGGGCCGCCCACACCACCAATAACCAGATGGAACTAATGGCCGCGATCAGCGCCTTGGAAACACTGGAAAAGCCCAGCGCCATTACCATCGTCACCGATAGTGTTTACGTCAAGGATGGCATCACCAAATGGATCCATGGCTGGAAGAAAAACGGCTGGCGCAACGCCTCCAGGAAACCGGTAAAAAATACCGAGCTGTGGCAACGTCTTGATGCCGCCACAAAACGCCACCAAATCACATGGCAATGGATCAAGGGTCACGCAGGGCATTCGGAAAACGAGCGTGCCGATGAACTGGCCCGCACAGGAATGGAACCCTTCAAGCGATCCTGAGGGTTAAAAACATTGTCGCAATCCTGCACAGGTTTGGCGCGATAGTGCTTGCCGTCCACGTCTTTCTGCGCCCTATTCTAATCTATCTGCATCAGAACAGGAAAACCAATGCCCCAAACCATGGCTGCATTTACTGCTAACCTGACCTAGAAAGACCTGCCCGAAGCACTGCTGCGCATCCTGCGGCGCAGTTTTCTGGACCCCCTGCGTGCAAACGGCACGCCAATAACGGGCCGCGCAGCCAGATGATGCGCTGTACCGACTTCCCGACTTGATGCGCGACAACAGCCTGACACATGACCGCGTCAAAGCAGTAAAGCAGTAAAGCAGTAAAGCAGTAAAGCAGTAAAGCAGTAAAGCAGTAAAGATCAAAACCTTTCACAACGCCACCCGTCTGGCAGGCCACGCGCCGAAATCACTGGACGCGTTTTCTTACGCCATTGCCTTCCCCGTCACCGCAATGATCGTGCGCGGACAACTTGGCGTGAACGAGTTGCCCCCCGCAACCCTGCAAGACCCCGACATCCTGCGCATCAGCCGCGCGACCGAATTAATCGGCGGGGTTGAATACGCCGACGCACCCCGCGCGGCGATGCCGACTTACCGCTAAGCGACGCGGAAACCAACACCTAATACCATAGCTTTACCGATCCGGTTATTGGTCTGGAACGGGCCGATAGAATAGAACAGCTTTTCAACTAATTTCGGCACTCTGGATGCAGCCGATTTTGCGGATTTGATAGGTTTATGCCTGACAGCGCGATAACCCCCACGATTAATGTCCGTAAAAACGGCATAAAACCTTCTGCTTCCACCTTGTATGCAGGTATTCTATCACAAATTTTAAGAGCTAAGCTGTTTTCCCTTGGGCAAGGGAAAGCCGCGCAAGAATTCCACCACATCCATCGCGCCCTTACCCGAACGTTGTAAACGCAGCAGTTTTACCGCACCCTGTCCGCACGCAATTGTTAGTGTATCATCCAAAACCGCGCCCGCAGCACCCTGCCCATCGGCCAACGCACTGTCCAAAGCTTTCACCCGTTGACCGTCCACCTCAAACCACGCCCCCGGAAACGGCGACAGGGCGCGGATCAGGCGGTCAACCTCTATCGCTGGTTTTGCCCAGTCAATGCGGGCTTCGGCCTTGTCGATCTTGGCGGCATAAGTCACGCCCTCATCTGCCTGTGCAACAGCCGTCAAATCAGGCAACGCGTCCAAGGCCCGCACAATCAAACGCGCCCCCATGCCGGACAAGCGGTCATGCAGCAGGGCCGTGGTATCACTTGCAAAAATATCGGTTTCATCGCACAGCAAAACCGGCCCTGTATCCAGCCCTTTGTCCATTTGCATGATGCACACGCCGGTTTGCGCGTCCCCCGCCATGATAGCGCGGTGAATCGGGGCCGCCCCGCGCCAGCGCGGCAAAAGTGAGGCATGAATGTTCAGGCATCCCAGTTTCGGTGCATCCAACACCGCTTGCGGCAAGATCAACCCATAAGCCACGACCACCGCAATATCCGCCTTCAAATCCGCAAAGGATTTAATTTCCACCGGGTCTTGAAAAGACACCGGATGACGCACAGGTAAACTGCGGCTTTCCGCTAACGACTGTACTGGGGAGGGTCGGTATTTCTTACCACGGCCTGCAGGGCGTGGGGGTTGGCAGTAGATGGCCACGACCTCGTGCCCTGCGGCCAACAATGCTTCCAGTACTGGCACCGAAAAATCAGGCGTTCCCATAAAGACGATGCGCATGCGCCTATCCCTTTCGCTTGGCAAGTTTCGCCGCTTTAGCCAGTAACATCTTGCGTTTTACCGGGCCGAGATGATCAAAGAACATCTTACCGTTCAAATGGTCGATCTGGTGCTGTACCGATGTCGCCCACAGACCGACAAAATCGCGTTCCACCCGATCACCGCTGGCGTCCATATATTCAACCGTCACCGCACGGGGCCGCTCAATCTTTGCCCAGACACCGGGCAAGTTCGGGCTGCCCTCTTCATGTTCGCGCATTTTGGCAGACGCATGCAAAACTTTCGGGTTTGCCAAACAAACGGGCTGGTCATGCGTATCGGAACAATCCATCACCGCCAAGCGCAGGCTTTCGCCGATCTGGTTCGCCCCCAGTCCCACACCGGGCATTGCATACATGCTGTCCAACATATCGCGCCAAATCGCGGTTACTGTATCGCTGATGCTTTCAACGGGGGTACAAACCACACGCAACCGCTTGTCGGGATACGGAATGAAGCGGCGCACAACCATCAGGCTTTCGCCCGCTCTTTTTTCAGCTTTTGCATTTTCTTGGTGATCATGGATTTTTTCATGCGGCTTAGATAATCAATGAACAACACACCGTCCAAATGATCTATTTCATGCTGCGCACAGCGTGACCGCAAATCGGTAAAATGTTCTTCGCATTCCTTGCCGTCCAAATCCCAAAACGAGACTTTTACTTCCGCAGGCCGCGTCACATCCTCATATTGCCCGGGGATAGACAAACAGCCCTCTTCATGGGTGGCTTTATCTTCGCTGGCCCAAATCACGCTTGGATTGATCAGAACCATCGGGTCGGGATCTTCTTCCTTACCGGCACAATCCATCACGAACAGCCGCATCAACTGCCCCACTTGCGGCGCCGCCAATCCAACGCCGGGGGCATCATACATCGTGGTCAACATCGCCTTACCCAAGGCGCGTGCGTTATCGTCAACCGCTTCATATGGGCTGCACAGCTTTTTCAAGCGCGGGTCGGGATGGATCAGGATCGGTAATATCATCATACCTGCGATTTAGGCGAAACCGGACAGAGGTTCAAGATGCGATCAGCCGATCCCCCTAACGCACATTAAAATCCCCTTGCCCCCGCGCGCCCTTTCAGTAATGTCGCCTTCAAAGGAGCCCCCAGATGAACTTTGACGAAATAATCGACCGCCGCAATACTCACTCCAATAAATGGGACGGTATGGAACCAAACTATGGCGTTAATCCGGATGAGGGCATACCTATGTGGGTAGCGGACATGGATTTCAAACCACCGCAATGCGTGGCAGATGCGCTGAAAGCCATGACAGATCACGGCATTTACGGCTATTACGGCAATGATGCGTCCTACAGGAATGCGATTTGCGGATGGATGGCACGCCGCCATGGCTGGACCGTTGATCCGGCTTCAATTTTTACCACAAACGGGCTGGTCAACGGCACAGCACTTTGTGTGCAAACCTTCACCAAACCCGGCGACGCGGTGGTGCTTTTCACCCCCGTCTACCACGCCTTTGCCCGCGTGATCAAAGCCGCTGGGCGTGATGTAACCGAATGCGTACTGGCAAATGAAAATGGCCACTACACACTGGATTTCGACGCGTATGAGGCAACCCTCACAGGCAATGAGACCATGTTGGTGTTTTGCTCGCCACATAACCCCGGCGGGCGTGTCTGGTCACAGGCCGAACTGCAACAGGTGGCAGATTTCTGCGTCAAACACGATCTGATCCTGGTTTCGGACGAAATCCACCACGATCTGGTCTATGCGGGCCAGAAACATATCCCGATGGCCAATGCCGTGCCTGAAATCAGCGACCGTCTGGTGATGATGACCGCCACCAGCAAAACCTTCAACATCGCAGGCCTGCACACCGGCAATGTCATCATTGCAGATATGGCCCTGCGTCAAAAATTTGCAACAACCATGGCTGCAATGGGCATATCGGGCAACAGTGTCGGCCTGATCGTAGCCGAGGCCGCTTATAACGGTGGCGACGCTTGGGCCGATGCACTGGTGGCTTATCTGGCGGAAAACAAACGCGTGTTCGATGCCGGCGTGAACGCCATTCCCGGCCTGAAATCCATGCCATTAGAAGCCACATACCTTGCGTGGGTCGATTTTTCGGACACCGGTATGTCGCACGAAAAATTCACCGCACGGGTCGAAAAGACCGCCAAAATCGCGGCCAACCACGGCGGAACTTTCGGCACCGGCGGCGACAATTTTATGCGCTTCAACCTAGGCTGCCCGCGCAGCATTATTGAGACCGCCGTGAGCCGTTTGCAAAACGCCTTTGGCGATCTTCAGTAATGCCATAAACCGTTGCATCTTTGCGTCTGCAACGGCATAAAGGTCTGCAACCGCAACGTCAGGACTGCCCTTATGAAAACATATCTGGAATTTGAAAAACCCTTGGCCGAGATCGAAGGCAAAGCTGTTGAACTACGGGCAATGGCACATCAAAGCGAAGATGATGTCGATCTGGAAAAAGAGGCCGCCGCCCTTGATGTAAAGGCTGAAAAGCTGCTGCAAAAGATCTACAAGGATCTGACCCCTTGGCGCAAATGTCAGGTGGCCCGTCATGCGGAAAGGCCGCATTGCTCGGACTATATCAATGCTATTTTCACCGAGTATATGCCGCTTGCAGGCGACCGCAATTTTGCCGACGACAGTGCAATCATGGGCGGGCTTGCACGGTTCAACGATCAACCCGTCGTGGTGATCGGCCATGAAAAAGGTGCCGACACCAAATCACGCCTGCACCACAATTTTGGCATGCCGCGCCCCGAAGGTTACCGCAAAGCCATCCGCCTGATGGAGCTGGCCGACCGTTTTGGTCTGCCGATCATCACACTTATCGACACCCCGGGTGCATTCCCCGGCAAAGGCGCCGAAGAACGCGGGCAAGCGGAAGCCATTGCACGTTCCACCGAAAAATGTCTGCAAGTCGGCGTGCCGCTAATTTCCGTTATCATCGGCGAAGGCGGTTCCGGCGGGGCGGTTGCCTTGGCTTCAGCCGACAAGCTGGCGATGCTGGAACACTCGGTTTATTCGGTGATTTCACCGGAAGGCTGCGCTTCCATCTTGTGGAAAGACGCCGAAAAAATGCGCGAAGCGGCAGAAGCCCTGCGTCTGACCGCACAAAATCTAAAAGAACTCGGCGTCGCCGACGTGATCATCCCCGAACCCATGGGCGGGGCACAACGTGACAAGGTTCAAACCATGGAAAACGTGCGCACAGAGGTTGCAAAACTGTTGAAAAGCCTGAAGGGAAAATCCCGCAAGAAACTGATCGCGGAGCGGCGCAAGAAGTTCCTGGACATGGGCAGCAAGGCACTGGTGGCCTAGGGTAAAAACCCTGACGGACAATATTGGCCTTTTGCACAAATCTTATGTGAATATGCCCCACAAACCTTTGCAAAAGGTTGCGCTGTAAACACATAAATCAATATATTAAGATAAGTTAAGGCTATATTTCTACTGGGGGCAACCGCTACCCTTTCGCCTGAAACCCTGCCTCTGCCATCAATGCATTCGACGCAGGCTCGATCCGTGCTTCCAGTTCCTTGGTGAAGGCTTCCAGTTTCAGCCCATCAGGCATCGGGTCAAGATACTCGATCACCGCCGTGCCGGGATAGCGCAGCAGGCTGTGTTTCGGCCACATCACACCGGTGTTGGTGGCCACCGGAATACACGACTTGCCCATGCGTTCACAAATCACCGCAGCCCCCACTTTATAGGGCTTGTATGTGCCGGGCGGCACCCTTGTGCCTTGCGGGTAAATCACCAGTTGCGAGACTTCGGTTTTATTGCGCACAACCCCTTTCATCATCTGCCCCACAGCCTTGGATTTATCGCCGCGCTTAACCGGAGCCGAGCCGATGCGCAGGGCATAAAACCCCAAAACAGGGGCCCATTTCAATTCGCGTTTCATCACGAATTTTGCCCGGGGAGCCAGGTACATATGCAAAATCACGTCCAGAAACGACTGGTGTTTGGACGCAATCACAACATCGCCGGTTGGAATTTCACCGCGCACTTCGTATCTTATACCGCACAACACCTTGGCCAGCCAAAGCACATGCAAACAGTACCACTTCATGATCCTGTAGGCCCAATTGCGCGACAGCCCTGCGGGAATCGCCCCGATAGTACCTATGATCAGCATCCAGACATACATCAATGTGATAAACAGAATGGATCGAAAATATTGCAAAATAAGTCGCATTTTATGAAATCCTTGCCAAAACCCGCAGCGCTGCCGCGCGGGTTGCCCAAAAAGCTACAAACGCCGTCAAAGGCGGGATTGAAAGCGGTAACAGCCAATGCCAGCCCTGAAATCCAAGCCCGGTCAAAAACGCACCTTCTTCGGCAGCTGCGGGCAAAAAGAAGACCGCCATCATGCCCAGAAGCGTGCCGATAATCGCCCCCAACAATGCCCGTGTTGTAAAGCGGCGCACAAAGGCACGGGCAATATAAACATCACGCGCCCCCACAAGGCGCAAAACCGAAATCACCTGACCATTTGCCGCCAGTGCCGCTTGTGCCGCCAGCGTAATCATTGCAGCCGTTGCCCCCGCAATCAGCAAGATTGCAACCGCCCCCAGAAACCGCAACCTGTTGGCGGCGTTGACAAGCGGGCGACGCCAACGGGTGTGATCGTCCAGAACCGCCCCGGGGGCCTCGGCGCTCAGACGTTGGCGCAGCCCTTCCATGTCCGGCCCGACGGCCTTTTCGACGACCTCGACCAGCCGTGGGATCGGCAGATTTTCAAGCGGCAAATCAGGCCCGAACCAAGGTTCCAGCAAACGGCGTTCTTCTGCGTCGCTCATCACACGGGCAGAGGCAATACCGACAGTCGTGTTCAATACGTTCATGACCGCATCCAGTTGCGCCTGCATCTGCCCTTCCGGCGCAGAGATGCGAATGGTGGAGGTCCGCGCCAATTCCTGCGACCAGCGATCTGCCAAACGCCCGGTCGCTAGCGAAAGGGCCATGGCGAACACCGCCAAAAAGGCCATCGACGCGGCGGTGAAACTTGTCAAATGGGCCGTATAACCCGATGGCGGGACAACTTTGTCTGCCGATTTATCCCCCGACAGAAAATCCTGTAATGGCTTCAATACTGTGCGAATCCTGCTCATAAATCGGCCCCTGCCAGTTGCACCTTGTTATTGGCTATTCGCAGAACGCGTGCCGGGATTTGGGGCTTGGCCGTACGGATCAGTTGTAAATCATGGGTGGCAACGATCACGGTTTTACCCATTTTGTTCAACTCGATTAAAAGTGTCAGTATTTTTTGCGCCATTTCCCAGTCCAGATTGCCGGTAGGCTCATCCGCCAGAATCAGATCCGGCGACATCACCACTGCACGTGCCAAAGCCGCACGCTGCCGCTCACCGCTTGACATCTCGGGGGGTAAGGCTTCCATGTGCGCGGACAGACCAACCCATGACACCAGATCGTGAAAGCTTGCGTCGTCCAGCTCGGCCATGCGCCCGGACACTTGTAAAGGCATTCTGATATTGTCCTTCATCGGCAAATGGTCGATAAATTTGCAATCCTGGTGCACAACACCGATCCGGCGCCTGATCTGTGCTATATCTTCGCGTTGCAAGCCGCGCACATCACGTTCCAGAATACGAATGGTTCCGCGTGTCGGCATCAACGCCTGATAGCACAAACGCAAAAAGGTGGTTTTACCTGAGCCCGACGGGCCGGTCAGAAAATGAAAACTGCCAGGCGCCACATCCAGATTAACATCCCTAAGGATGTCTCTGCCCGCATAACTAAAGCCTGCATCTTGTAATTGCAGCACGACCCGCTCCGAATCCTGTTTTGGCTATCATCTATCACCTTGGCCCGTGTTGCAATCGTTACAAATAGCCACAAATGCTTGAATTACTTGGAATACAGTTACATCATGGCTACAAGAGTATGAGGAAAGATTCGATCAGCCAGTGATCGAGCAGCAAAACGGGGACTACATGCGGCTGATTTGCCCAAACTGCGTCGCTCAGTACGAAGTGGATGATAATGTCATTCCACCCGAAGGGCGTGATGTGCAATGTGCAAATTGCGGCCACAACTGGTTTCAGGACTCGGTTCAAATGTTGTCTTTGGAACCTGAAACCCCATCAGGCACAGGCGATCCGGAAAGTGACGTGCCCGCTGAATTATTCAATGATCTGGAAGGCAAGCTGGACACCGCATTCACCAGCAGACGCGCAAGTGTGGCCCCCGACCCCAATGATATGGATCCCGAAAGCCCGCGCGACGATTTTCAAATCGAACAACGCCCCGATGCGCCCTCTAGCCGGTTGGGCAAGGATGCACTGGATATCCTTCATGCCGAAGCCGAGTATTCCAGCGGCAAAAAACCGCCTGCAATGGCACAGAAAGAAGATACCCCCAAAGACGAAATTGATAAAACGGAAGTTCCCGCCGAAGATACGGACCCAAGCGTTGACCCCGCAAAACCGGAACAACCCGCCGAACAACATGCTAATACCCGATCTGAACCGCCCGATGAAGACCTTCCTTCCGCGCCGGATGCACCTCCTAGCGTATCAGCTATGCCTGCAAATGATGATTTGGACGAAATTCGCCGTCGCATCATGGAACTGGAAGCCGAGGAAGATCAGCCAACAGAGACACCGGTTTCAGAACCGGATGAAACTGTAGAAGCTTCGGTACCTCCGCCTGACAACACGCATGTTCCGGATGACAGGGCTGCGCCACCTACCGCGCCGCAATACAAAGAAAACATTCCGGTTGAGCAGGAAATTTCTGAAGCATTGAACCAGAATGAACCCATCGCAAAAGCCATTGAAACCTTTGTCGAGGAACAAGAGGCGGTCGTCTCTATCGTCGAAAAACCACGTCGCAAGATTGTCCCGCGACAGTTCCCGACCATCGGCAATATTAGCGACGACTTATATGACACATCAAAAGAACCCGTGACAGCGCGCAAAGATATGCTGCCCGATGTGGACATGCTCAGCTCGGAAATCGCAGCCGAAGCGGAACAGGGCGGGGCCAGTCCCAAAGCGGGCAAAACACAGCATGTGAAAACAGCAGGCGGGTTTGTGACCGGCTTTAAGTATGCGATTCTATTGTGCATCCTTGTTGCCATTTTGTACCTGATGCAATCCACCATCGTGGAATACATCCCGCAATCCGCAGGGGTTATGAAAGCCCTTAACGGCTATGTGGATACGCTTGGCTCCCTGCTAAGCCCGGTACTGGATAAGATCAAAGGGTTGAAATCCTAAAACCGGTCCAGCAAACGATCCAGATATTCCAGCTCCAATTGCGGGCGATCCCGTTCACCTGATCTGCGCCGGATTTCTTTCAGTATTTCATTCGAGCGGCGCAGCTGCATATCGGATTGCAACAGTTTCTCGTTAGTCACAGCCCTGCCTCGATCTTTGGCCGAGCGACCAAGCGGGTCTTTCCCGTCAGGCCCGGCAGTTTCACCGTTTTTCTGACCGTCACGGTTCTGGCCCCGCCCAGCCCGTCGGTTGGCTTCATTAAATTTGCGCAGACCTTTGCGCAGAGCATCAACCGCGTCAGCCTGATTATTCAGCGCTTCAGGCCCACGCCTCTGTTCCAGATTATCACGCGCCACCCCCATTTGGCGTTCGGCTTCGCGCAAGGCTTCGCGCCCGGCCTGCCCTTCGGCACTGTCATCCGGGCTTAATTTCTGCAACTGTTGGCCCATCAATTCGCGCAAGGCTTCTTGGCGTCTTGCCAGATCCCCCTGAGTGCCGCTTTGCTGGTTATCCCCTTGATCCGAGCCATCCTTTTGGGTGCCGTCGGGCGTCTTTGGGTGGGTGCCCTGATTTTTACTGAATTCACGCTGCATCTGCTGAAAATTCTCGTCCGCCAAATCCTGCTGTTGACGCAACATGTCCCGCAAACCCTGCTGGCCTTCCTTGCCTTGCTTTCCGTCCTTCCCGCCGCCTTGGGTGACCTGCATATTTTCCATCATCCGGTGTAGCTGATCCAGTAACGCCTGCGCTTCTGCCATCCGGCCCTGTTCCATCAACTGTTGTATTTGATCCATCATCTTTTGCAGCATATCGCGGGTAATTTGTCGTGTATTTTGGGTATTCGCCTGCGGGTCGCGCGGCTTGGCATTTTCCGCCAACTGGCGCATATATGCGTCGGTGGCCTTGCGCAATTCATCCATCAACTGGGCAATCTCGTCTTTCGTTGCGCCGTTTTTCATTGCCTCTGACAATCGGTCTTGCGCCCGTTTCAGCCGTTGGGCGGCATCCGTTAAGTCGCCGTCTTCGATCAACAAAGCCGCATGCCACAGCGTTTCGGCCATATCTTTTTGCATGGCGTCCGCGATTTGCATGGCGTCCGCGGTCGGGCGTACAGGATTATAGGCAATACGGGCGATCACGCTGCGCACCATCAAATAGGCCCGTAGATCGGCAAAGCCTTGCTCGGGCAGATATGTCAGGGCTTTCAGGATCATATCCACGCGTTTGATATTCTGCCGGTTCCACAAAAGATCACGGCGTTGCTCGGCTATGGCGGCCGCCAGTGGATCGAAAAACCGTTTTGCAGGCATTGGCATAAAAACCGGTTTGGCATAGGCCACATGACCCGCCGCATCTTCCACACTCAAGCTGATTTTCACCGGCAGGCCAGCCCAGGGGTGTTCGGCCAAATCCTTCATTGCAGTTTCTTCAAAATCTTTCGGATCGGCGTTAAACGGCAACGCCAGATCAAACGAAATCGGCGCGGTATTTTCGGGCTTTAAGGCCAATCCATACCGGCGATCCAGTTTGTCTATATCCAGCGTGATTTCAACCTTGCCGCCAATAATACCGTAATCGTCCTTGGCCATGTAGGGGATTTGAACCGAGCCTTGGATGGTGTGCGATATAGCCTTGCTCAGGGCAACCGTTGGCGGTGTATCGGGTATCATCGTGATATTCCAGCCGGCCACTGTGCGATAGCCTTTTTTCAACACCAGTGATCCGCTTCGGGTGATCTTGATCGTGGCTTCTTTTTGCAAGCTCTTTTGAGCATCGGTCAGCTTGGCCACATCGCTTTCAATCGTCAGGCTTTTGGCCCCGTAGCCACGCAATATCAGCCGGGTTCCTTGCGGCAATTCAAGGCTGGTATCCTGATTGATTTTATTAAGATAAAGCGTCGGCAGGCCGGTATAGACGGGCGGTTCGGCCCAAGCCTCGTAACTGATGGTGGCCCCTGTCGTACCACCGGCCAAATCCTGCAAGGTTTCCAGCATGGATTGTCTTGAAGTTGCCTGTCCGAAAAAAACTGCGCTGCCAAAAAACACCAAAACCACCAGGCGTATTGCCCATGGGTCGCGTTTGGCCAGGCGCACATGCGGCGCAGACACCTCAACCAGCTCTGCCGCTTGTGCCATGCGCTGTTGGTGCACCTGCCACAGCTCTTGCGAGTCTTCATCATCCGTGCCGCATAATTGTCGATCCACAAGCGCAATAACCGGATTGCCCGTTGCCTGCGCATCCAGCCGCAAAATCGCCTGGTCGCGGGTGGCGGGGGTGAAATGGCGCAGGCCGATGATAAAAAACCACAACCCCAAAGCACCAAGGATGCCGTAAAGGCCCAGATCATAGGGCGGCGGCAAAACCGCGTGCGCTTGCCACATCATCAGGCTTATCGCACCCAGTAAAACGGTCATGCTTGGCCAAAATGCCCGGATCAGTCGTTCAAGGGTTAAGGCGGCACCGGACAAAAGGATTTTCAGCCGCAGTGATTTACTCAATGCGCCAACAGGTCTTTTCATCTTGCCTTCAGGTCGCGCCATCAATTACCTTTCGCTAAAGCCACACCGGTACCTTATCGCGGTTTATCATATCATCAAAGCTTGGCCGCTCGCGGATGACAGCATATTGATCCGCCTTCACCAGAACCTCGGGGATCAGGGGACGGGTGTTATATTCCGACGCCATAACCGCACCATACGCCCCGGCCGAGCGAAAAGCCACCAGCCCGCCATCCGGAACCGGCGGCATATCGCGGGCCTTGGCAAAGGTATCTCCGGTTTCACAAACCGGCCCGACAATATCCACGGGGGATTTTTCCAACGCCACCGCAGACTCTTGCACGGGGATAATATCGTGATGGGCATCATACATCGCAGGCCTTATCAAATCGTTCATCGCCGCATCCACAATCAAAAAATCGCGCCCTGCGCCCGCCTTGTTGAAGATCACAGATGTCACCATAATGCCCGCATTGCCCGCGACCAGTCGGCCAGGTTCGATCTCGATCTCTACACCTAGATCACCAACGGTTTCACGGATCACAGCACCGTAATCCATCGGCAGGGGGGGGGACTCGTTTGAATGTGCATAAGGGATGCCCAAACCGCCGCCCAAATCCAGACGCCGGATGTTATGACCGTCTTCACGCAGGTTTTGCGTCAGGTCACGAACCTTCAGAAATGCCGCACGAAATGGTTCTAAATCAGTCAGTTGGCTGCCGATATGCACATCCACACCAACCACATCAATACCGTCCATTGCCGCTGCTGCCGCATATACGCGGCGCGCCTGCGCAATCGGTATGCCAAACTTGTTTTCGGATTTTCCAGTGGCGATCTTGGCATGGGTTTTTGCATCCACATCCGGGTTGACCCGAAAAGCAATCGGGGCTTTCAGGCCCAATTCCGTCGCCACCGCATTCAGCACTGCCAGCTCGGGTTCGCTTTCCACATTGAACTGCCGAATGCCACCCTGCAACACCAGCCGCATTTCATCGCGAGTTTTACCGATGCCGGAAAACACAATGCGTTCGCCCGGCACGCCTGCCGCTTTCGCGCGCAGATATTCCCCGCCCGAGACCACATCCATACCGGCACCCAAATCCCCCAAAACCTTCAGGACAGCCACATTGGAATTGGCCTTCACCGCGAAACAAATCAGATGATCCATGCCGGCCAAAGCCGCATCGAACACCTGAAAATGCCGCTCTAATGTGGCTTGCGAATAAACGTAAAACGGCGTGCCGACATTGGCGGCAATTTCCGCAACAGAAACACCTTCGGCGTGCAAAACGCCGTTCTTGTAAATAAAATGATCCATGGGTTTCCTATTTTATGGGACGTGTGCGCAGATACAAATACAAAGGCAGGCCGCAGGGCAAGCCAAGGGCGAAGGTAGCGGCTATTGTGATGGGTGCAACCCAATAATCCTTGCGGACATAGACCTCGGCCAGAATCCAGATTGTCATCGTAACGGGGCCGAGCAGCATATATTTCTCGCCAAACAGTTCCATTGGAACAAACCCGTTATCACGGTAAAACAGCAAAGAAACAACACCACCTGCCAAGGCCAGCATCAAATATACCCAGCGCACCATCGTTTTATGAACCTGCCCTTATATGCAACAAGAATAAACAATAACACATTGTGATCACACCGCAATGCATAGCCTGTTTTTGCAAGGTTTAATCGCCTTGTAAATCTTGCGCCGAAATCTCTGGCGCATCCGTTGCTGCGGCCACCGTGTCAGGTTTCATATTCAGAACAGCCTTGCGGATTGTATCCGCACATTTACGGGCCTTTGCGGCATCTTTGGCAGCTTTTTTGGCAATATCGCCTTCATCCGCCGTAGGATCATTCTTACGCGCCTGTACCGCTGCGTTATGTGCCTTCCCTGCCAAACGCGTCGCTTCATTAGCAGCCTTGATAGAGATCTCTGCATTCGCCTTGGCTTCTGCGCGATTGGTTACAGCACGATTTGCATAACGACATGCTCTGTCTGCAGCCTTTTTCGCGGATGCAGCGTACTCCTGGGTTGTCATAGAGGGTAGAGTTAGAGAGGGTGGGGCCGAAGGTTGGCCAAAAGAACCAAAGCTATCCCCACAACCCTGCAAAGTTAAGCTTGCAGCCAATATTAAGATAATTGATAATCCATGTTTCATTGCACTATTCCCTCCCAAAATTCTAAAGTTATCGGGAAAGCATACCAAAAAAATCAATTTAAGCAAATATGCACACAGTTCATTTGCGCAATACAGCCAGACACATCTATATTCCGTACAACATCGCCTTAGTAGCTGGTGGTTACGCGCGGTAACGGATCACCCTTAACACCGCAGGCCGAAACCAATCCCAGAATGGAAATGAGACATAATAAACCGATAAGTTGCCGCATATATATTTATCCTATTCGCCTTGTATGCCATTGCGCTCCAATCGCAAGGCCGCACATCCCCGAATACTTAACCCGTTTGCCGGTAAAATCAAAATCAAAAAAACATAGCGCAAGTCTTTTCCTTAAAGTACATGTATGATTGGCGTACACAACCCGTGCACAATGCGTATGACTTTTGTCGGGCAGTAATCGGGGGGTATAGGCGTTTACACGTCCAATTCCGCAGAAGGAATAATCGGGAAAAATACGCCACCCGACCAAACGCCAAACCAGCTTTGGCCGTCATGTTCCGAATGCGTGCCGATATCCACCAAACGGTAGAAACTTTTGCGGTCGATCAACGCTTCCAGATTAGCGCGAATTAAAACATAGGGCGAGGGTTCGCCTGTTTCAGGGTCGCGCACTACGCGAATGGGATGATCAGGGCCAGCGGTAACGGTGTCATCGACTTGCGTGGTAAAGCTGATCTCTTGCATATCGCCCCTGCCGGTGACATCAAAATCAACCGCCACGAACGGCGCGTCATCCACCGTGATCCCGACTTTTTCCACCGGTGTCACCAAAAAATAATCGTCCCCGTCTTTGCGGATGATCGACGAGAACAGCTTGACCAAGGGCATCCGCCCTATGGGGGTGCCAAGGTAGAACCAGGTGCCATCGCGGGCAATGCGCATGTCCAAATCGCCACAAAACGGCGGATTCCACAAATGCACCGGCGGCGGGCCCTTTTTTGTTGCCGCTTTTGCCGCTTGCGCAATGCCGTCAGCACTGGGTTTCGCAATTTTCTGCTTATCTTTCGAATTTGTCATTTGTAACCACGGCCATAGTTTCGTTTAATGCAATTGTAACTATATGGTCTTAGAAGGATTTTGTCATGGGCGGCACTAAAAAGAATTTAGCCAAGCAGGTTGATGAAATCGGCGGCTTGTTGGAAACTGCCAAGACCAATATTGAAAAGCGGGTCATCGGGCAATCAACGGTGGTCGAACAATCACTTGTGGCACTGCTTAGCGGTGGCCACGCCTTGCTGGTGGGTGCCCCCGGTCTGGCAAAAACGCGGCTTGTGGCAACCCTTGGCACGGTGATGGGGCTATCATCGAACCGGGTGCAGTTTACCCCTGACCTGATGCCGGCGGATATTCTGGGCTCCGAGGTGCTGGATATATCAGTCGACGGCAAACGCGGCTTTCGTTTTATCAAGGGGCCGGTTTTCTGCCAGCTTTTAATGGCCGACGAGATCAACCGCGCCAGCCCGCGCACCCAGTCCGCGCTGTTGCAGGCGATGCAGGAACACGAAGTTACGATTGCAGGCGAGACCCATAAAATGGCGACGCCGTTTCATGTGCTGGCGACGCAAAACCCGATTGAACAGGAAGGCACTTACCCCTTGCCGGAAGCGCAACTGGATCGTTTTCTGTTGCAAATTGATGTGGGCTTTCCTGATCGCGATACCGAACGCGAAATATTGCTGGCGACCACAGGCTTTTCCGAAGCCGTGGCCGAACCGGTGTTCACCCCTGCGCACCTAATCATGGCGCAAGAAATCGTGCGCCGTATGCCTGTGGGCGAGATTGTGGTGGAAGCAATACTGGATCTGGTGCGCTCGGCGCGCCCGGAAGTGTCCTCGGACCAACATATTCAGGACTGCATCGGCTGGGGCCCGGGGCCGCGGGCGGCACAAGCCCTGGTGTTGGCCACACGGGCACGGGCACTGGTGCATGGGCGTTTGGCCCCGTCGCTGGACGATGTCGCAGCCTTGGCGCATCCAGCGCTTGTGCACCGTATGGCCCTGAACTTTGCCGCCAAGGCGCAGGGTGAAACGCTTGAAAGGATTATCACCGACCTGACCGGCAAAGCCTTGGGTAAAGAGGCGGCAGCTTGAAGCAGGCCGCCCCCATAACGGCTGTCGATACCCGTTTTGACGCGGAACATCTGGCCAAGGGGCTTCAGGCCCTATTGGCGGACGCGCGCCAGTTGGCCGCCAGCATCAGCCACGGCGCACATGGCCGCAGACGCGCAGGGGCAGGCGAGGAATTCTGGCAATACCGCACAGCGGTTGGCAGTGATACCGTTCGCGATATTGACTGGCGCCGCTCGGCACGATCAGACGATCATTTCGTGCGCCAACACGAATGGCAAAACACCCAATCGGTGCATCTGTGGGTCGATAGGGGGGCCTCGATGTTGTTTCGCTCGCATAACCGCTTGCCAACAAAAGCCGGTCGGGCGATTGTTTTGGGGCTGGCGATCAGTATCCTGTTGGCGAAGGGCGGGGAAAAGATCGGCCTGACCGATCATGCCACCCCCCCCCAAACGGGCCTGATCCAGATTGAAAAAATGGCGGCAAGCCTGGTGCAGACATCGCCCGGCCAGGAATTTTCAATTCCTGCCAAAAAGCAAATGAAACAAGGCCAGAAAGCCATATTCATATCGGATTTTCTAGGCGACTGGGATCATATTTTTGAAGAGCTGTCTTATGCCGCGAACCAGAATACCGATGGTTATCTGTTACAGGTTCTTGACCCCGTGGAAGAGGATTTTCCCTATAAAGGCCACACAGTTTTGTTAAGCATGACAGGGGACCACAAATTTGAAACCCTGCGCGCGCAATCCTTGCGCGATGCGTACCGCGAAAAACTGGCCGAACGGCAAGATGCCCTGCGGCAACTGGCCCGAAAAACCGGCTGGCGTTACTGCTGCCATGTGACCACTGCACCGGCCATTACGCCCTTGATGTGGCTATATCAGGCTTTGGCTTGATGGCGGGCATCGGTTTTCTTGCCCCTGCCCTTTTGTGGGCTTTATTGTTGCTACCCGTTCTGTGGTGGTTGCTGCGCGCCACGCCGCCCGCGCCCATGCGCACGAAATTCCCCGGTATTTTACTGCTGTTAGGCCTAAAGGACAGGGAAACCACGCCCGAACGCACGCCGTGGTGGTTGCTGGTTTTGCGCATTGCCGCACTGGGGGCGGCAATCATCGGTTTTTCGGGGCCGGTGATGAACCCCAAGGCGGCGCAAGTCAGCCAGAAAAATCTGGTGGTCATACTGGATGCAAGCTGGGCAAGTGCCAACAGTTGGGCCAAACGGCAGGCTAAACTAACGGAGGTTTTACGCGAAGCCGCGCAGCAGGGCCGCCCGACGGTTCTGGTCAAACTGACCGACCCGCCGCAAGACGACATGCGCTTGGGATTTGATGACGCCAAACTGTCCCTGCAACGGGTGTCCAGCCTTGCCCCCAACCCGTGGAGAGCTGATTTTCTGGCCTGGGCCAAGTATTTCAGGGCGCGGAATGCCGGTTTTGATACGGTCTGGTTTTCGGACGGTTTGAAAACTGGAAACAGGCAGAAATTGTTGCAAACCTTGACTGCCAAAGGCCAGGTAACCCTATATGAAAGCACCACCCCCGTGCTTGCTTTGACCCCGCCCCGCATCAAGGATGGCAACATGGTTGTCACGGTTAAGCGCAGTTGGGCAAACCGGCCGCTGGCGATTGTCGCCAATGCCATTGGCCCCGATCCTAATGGTGTCACCCTGACGCTGGGGGATGCGAAGGCACAGTTCCCGGGGGATCAAACCGAGGCTGATCTCGTGTTCGAAATGCCGACAGATTTACGTAATCGCGTCACATCCGTTAGCCTTGAAGGGCCCCGCTCCGCAGGGGGTATCATGGTGACGGGTGACACGGTTCAGCGGCGGAAGGTGGCACTGATTTCCCCCATCAAACAACAGGAAGGCGCCGACCTGATGTCAGATGTTTTCTACTTGCGAAAAGCCCTAGTGCCGACGGCGGAAGTGATCGAGACCGATCTGAAAAATGCACTTTTGGCAGGCCCGGATGTTTTGGTTTTTGTCGATATTGGCAAGTTGAGTATGGCCGAAACCAAGGCCGTCACGGCTTGGGTCGATAACGGCGGTTTGTTAGTGCGGTTTGCCGGGCCAAGGCTGGCTGCCAGCCAAATCGGCTTGCGCAAAGAACATCCTTTGTTGCCGGTGCGCCTGCGGGCGGGGGGGCGCAGTGTCGGCGGGGCGATGTCTTGGGGGGCACCGAAAAAACTGCGCGCCTTTGTTGAAGGCTCGCTGTTTTATGGGCTGAAACTGCCGAATGATGTCAGCGTCAGCCGCCAGGTTATTGCCCAACCCGATCCTGGCCTAAGCGCGCATGTTCTGGCGGCATTGCAGGATGGCACGCCACTGGTGACGCAAAAACACATGGGCCAGGGCCGGGTGGTTTTGTTTCATGTCACCGCCAATGCAGAATGGTCGAACCTGCCTTTGTCGGGCCTGTTCGTCCAAATGCTGGAGCGGCTGTCGGTGTCGACATCGGGCAATCTGGACAAGGTACAGGATCTGAAAGGTCAGATCTGGACGCCGGAACAAATCATTGATGGTTTTGGCGTGACACACGACACCAAAGCCATGCCCGGAGTAAAAGGAACTACGCTGCTTGCCCGTCGTTTTTCGGCGCAAATGCCACCCGGAATTTATGCAAACGGTGCCCGCAAGGCTGCTTTGAATGTGACGACGCAGGACACCAAGTTGGCGAAAGCGGCTTGGCCGACAGGCATAGTGCCGTTGGCTTTGACCCAAAACGCGCAGAAATTCCTGAAGCCCTATTTCCTGATCATCGCAGCTTGCCTGCTGTTGCTGGACATTTTCGCGGCCCTTTGGCTGAGTGGCAAGCTGACCAAACGGGTCTTGCGGCCTGTCGCCGTGCTGGCTATGGCCGTTATTTTTGCCCATCCACAAGTCGGGCAAGCGCAGCCGGATGCGGAGCTGTCGAAAGCCATTAACAACACGGTTCTGGCCTATGTCAAAACCGGTAATGCGCGGGTTGATAAAACCTCTTATTCAGGCTTGCTGGGCCTGTCTGCGGAACTCTACAGTCGCACGTCGGTCGAACCGATTGACCCTATCGGGGTCAATATAGAGCGCGATGAATTGTCGATATTTCCCTTTCTTTACTGGCCGATGAGTGAAGGCCAACTTGTCCCAAGCGATGCGGCTGTTGATAAATTGAACCGGTTTTTGCGCAGCGGCGGGATGATCCTGTTCGACACCCGCGATGCGCAAGTGTCTTCGGACATCTCGGGCAGCACACCGAATGGGAAAAGCCTGCGCAAAATTGCCTCAAGGCTGGAAATTCCGCCATTGGAGCCAATCCCCAAGGATCATGTCCTGACCCGCAGCTTTTATCTGTTGCAGGATTTTCCCGGCCGCTATGCAAATGCGACCGTTTGGATCGAGGCCGCCCCTAAGGGTGTCAAAAAGGCTGAAGGCATGCCGTTTCGCAACCTTAATGACGGGGTCAGCCCGGTTGTGATCGGCGGAAACGATTGGGCCGCTGCCTGGGCAATAGATAAAAATGGCCGTTACATGTATCCGGTCGGGCGCGGTTTGGCAGGCGAACAGCAGCGCGAATATGCCCAGCGCTTCGGAGTCAATCTGGTCATGTATGTGTTGACCGGAAACTACAAATCCGATCAGGTGCATATCCCTGCCCTGCTTGAACGATTGGGGCAATGACCATGCAAAGCAGCATCACCTTTGCCCCGATGATCCCTTGGAACGCGCTATGGCTGATGGCCTCTTTCGCGACCCTTTGCACCCTATTCGGGCTGTGGCGTGGCCTGCCCGGTTGGGGCTACCGCGCCTTGGCTTTATTGGTATTGCTAAGCGCATTGGCGGGGCCAAGCCTGCAAAAAGAGCAGCGTGAAGGCCTGTCGAATATCGTTCTTGTGGTGATTGACCGATCAGAAAGCCAAACTGTTTCGGTGCGCCCCGAACAGATCACGAAAGCGGTGGGCAGGCTGGTTAAAGACATTGGCGGGCTGGAAAACTTCGAGATCAAAACCGTTGAAGTCACCAATGATCTAAGCCTGCGCGATGACGGCACGCATCTGATTGCGGCCCTTCATCGCGCCGCCGGCAAAGTCTCGGCTGATCGTTTGGCCGGGGCGGTTCTGGTGACCGACGGTCAGGTGGATGACGCGACACTCAGGAAAAATTTCCCCGCGCCCGTACATGTGCTTTTGACCGGACGCAAAGACGACTGGGATCGCCGTTTGGTAATTAAAAATGCCCCCGCATTTGCCATAATGGACGAAACTATCATGCTTAGTCTGCGGATCGAAGATCAAGGGCAAGTGCCGCTTTCAGTGCAAGGCCAGGCGCGTATTTCCATAGCCATTGATGACGGCAAGGCGCAGGAATTCAACGTTGAAACCAACACCGATCTGGAACTGCCCCTGACGTTGTCCCATGCCGGGGTCAATATCTTGCAATTCAACGTGATCCCCGTTGAAGGCGAGCTGACAGAGCGCAACAATAGTGCCGTGGTGTCGATTAACGGCGTGCGCGACAGGCTGCGGGTGCTACTGGTATCGGGCGAGCCTTATGCAGGCGAGCGCACATGGCGCAACCTGTTGAAATCCGACAGCGCGGTTGATCTGGTGCATTTCACCATTCTGCGCCCGCCCGAAAAACAAGACGGCGTGCCGGTGCGCGAGCTGTCCTTGATTGCATTTCCCACCCGCGAGCTGTTTTTGGAAAAAGTCAACCAGTTTGACCTGATCATTTTTGATCGTTACTCGAAGCGTGGCTTGCTACCTGACAGGTATTTATCGAGCGTGGTTGATTATGCCCGGAACGGCGGGGCGGTTCTGATTGCCTCAGGCCCGGATTTTGCCGGGGTCAACAGCATTTACCGCACCCCCCTTGCCCGGATACTACCGGCAAAACCCACAGCGCGGGTCTATGAACAGGGATACTTACCGACCATCACAGATATTGGCAAACGCCACCCGGTAACCGAAGGTCTGGAGGCGTTCTCGCCGAAAATTGCAGCCGATAGAACCGCGCCTTGGGGCCGCTGGTTTCGTCAGATTGATGCGGATCAGAAATCCGGCACAGCGGTGATGAGCGGCATCAATGGTCGCCCTTTGTTGTTGCTTGACCGAGCCGGCAAGGGGCGCATTGCCATGCTGCTGTCGGATCAGGCGTGGCTGTGGTCGCGCGGCTTTGAGGGCGGCGGGCCGCAACTGGAATTGCTGCGCCGCCTTGCGCACTGGATGATGAAAGAACCTGATCTGGAAGAGGAACGCCTGACGGTAACGGCCATTGGCCAAACCGTCACAATTCTGCGCCGCTCTTTGGAATTGGGAAATAAGAAGGTAACCATTGAAACACCTGAGGGTGCGAAAATCCATCCCGATATGACAGAAGTCAAACCCGGTCTTTGGCAGGGCACTTATAAGGCGGGTAAAAACGGGTTGTATCATCTGACCGATGGTCTGTTGTCCTCGGTGTTCGCATTGGGGCCGACGGCACCCAAAGAGTTCGAAAACACCATTGCAAACGCGGATAAACTGAGGCCGCTGGTCAAGGCGACCAAAGGCGTTGTGCTGGCCATCTCGGATGTGCCTAGGCCAAAAATCCGTCTGGTGCGTGCGGGCCATACTGCGGGCGGGAAAAACTGGATTGGCCTGACCCCGCGCGGTGCCTATATTACTACCGATATTGCCAGCAAACCGTTATTTCCAGCGTGGTTACTGCTGTTGCTTACCGCCCTGCTGACAATATGCGCATGGCGGCGGGAAAGTCGGTAATTCATCTTGCATCTCACTAATTGGTAATATATTATTACCAATATAACCACTAGGAATTCTTATCATGGATATGCCACAACCTGACACAAGGGTTTTGAGCCGCAAGGCGGATATTTTGCTTCGTTTGCAAAAAGTGCTGCCCGCAAGCGCAATTATTTTTGATGAACAGGAACTGCGCGTCTATGAGTGTGACGCACTAACCGCCTATCACTGCCCGCCGATGCTGGCGGTGCTTCCCGCGTCCACAAATGAAGTGTCGGAGGTGTTGAAAATATGTCATTCAGAGGGCGTGCCCGTGGTGCCGCGCGGTTCCGGCACATCGCTTGCAGGCGGGGCTTTGCCAACCAGCGATTGCGTGATTTTAGGCGTAGCGCGGATGAATGCAGTGCTGGAAACCAATTACGATGACCGTTATATTCGCGTACAATCGGGCCGCACAAATTTAAGTGTGACGGGGGCTGTCGAGCAAAATGATTTTTTCTATGCCCCCGACCCGTCCAGCCAGTTGGCCTGTGCCATCGCCGGCAATGTGGCGATGAATTCAGGCGGGGCGCATTGCCTGAAATACGGCGTAACCACCAACAATTTGCTGGGTGTCACGCTGGTGATGATGGACGGCGAAGTGGTCGAGATCGGCGGGGCCTATCTGGACAATGCCGGGCTTGATTTGCTGGGCGTGATTTGCGGTTCCGAAGGGCAGCTTGGTGTTGTCACCGAAGCCACGTTGCGAATTTTGCGTAAACCCGAAGGGGCACGCCCCGTGTTGATGGGATTTGACAGCAACGAAGTTGCGGGGGCTTGTGTTTCGGATATTATCAAGGCGGGCGTTCTGCCCGTGGCGATAGAATTCATGGATCGCCCTTGCGTGGAAGCGGTCGAGGATTTTGCCAAGGCAGGCTACCCCAAGGCCGAAGCGGTCCTGATTGTTGAAGTGGAAGGCTCTGATGCCGAAATTGACGATCAGTTAAACAGGATCAAGAAAATCGTTATGACACATAATCCGGTTGAATTTCGCGAAAGCAACTCGGAAGCGGAATCGGCGGCGATTTGGGCCGGGCGCAAAGCCGCCTTCGGCGCGATGGGGCGGATCAATGATTATATGTGTCTTGACGGGGTGATCCCTGTCACCGAATTGCCGCTTGTGCTGCGCCGCATTGGCGAGATGTCTAAACAATTCGGGCTGGATGTGGCAAATGTTTTTCACGCCGGTGACGGCAATATCCACCCCTTGATCCTGTTTGACGCCAACAAGCCGGGCGATCTGGAATTGTGTGAGAAATTCGGGGCTGAAATCCTGAAGCTGTGCGTCGAGGTCGGTGGCTGCCTGACCGGCGAACATGGTGTCGGCGTGGAAAAACGCGATCTGATGCCGACCCAATACAATGCCGACGATATGGATGCGCAAATGTGTGTGAAGGATGTGTTCGACCCCAAATGGCTGCTGAACGCTGCCAAGGTTTTCCCGCTTGCCAGCTCTGAGGGGCGCCGCGGGCTATGACACTGAAAACCGAAAAGAACATTGCCGATTATATCCGTGATGCCTATGAAACGGGGGGGAAGTTGCGCATTGTCGGGGGCGGCACACGGCAGGCTTTGGGCAATCCGTGTGACAGCAACAGGGTGCTTTCAACCGCTGGGCTGAACGGTGTTTCGCTTTATGATCCAAGTGCGTTGACTCTGGTTGCCGCGGCAGGGACGCCGCTTGCAGAAATCAAGAAGACCCTTGCCAAAGAGGGTCAACGATTACCATTTGAGCCAATGGATCATCGCGGGATTTTGGGCAGTATCGGCACGCCGACCATTGGCGGCGTGGTAGCTTGCAACATCTCGGGGCCTGCGCGTATTCAGGCGGGTGCCTGTCGTGACAGCCTGATCGGGGTGCGCGTGGTGGACGGCGCAGGGCGGATCATAAAAAACGGTGGGCGGGTAATGAAGAACGTCACCGGCTACGATCTGGTCAAACTGATGGCGGGAAGTTTTGGTACATTGGGCGTGTTGACCGAAGTCGCCTTCAAGGTGCTGCCCGCGCCCGAGGCCAGCGCAACCGTGGCAATTTCCGGGCTGGACGATGCGGATGCGTTACGCGCAATGTCGCAAGCCCTAACCGCCCCTTACGATGTAAACGGGGCAGCGCATGACAGCATAACCGACACCACGTTGATCCGCGTTGAAGGTTTTGAAAAATCGGTCGCTTACCGTAGCACACAGCTTGAAAAACTTCTGGGGCATTGGGGGGAAGTCACGATAACCCGCAAGGACAACCGTTGGCAATCTATCCGCGATGTGGCACCGTTTCACGGGCTGGATACCGATGTCTGGCGTCTTTCTGTCACCCCGTCGGACGGCCCCAAACTGGCCGCGAAACTGCGTGCCGTCAGCGGCGACATTGCGATTCTTTACGATTGGGGTGGTGGGTTACTTTGGGTCTCGGCCCCGCAAGGAACAGACGTTCGAAGCGGCTTGAACGGCATTCCGGGCTATGCAGAATGCGTGCGCGGAACGGCTGTGAAAATCACCCCGCAAAATACGGCAATAGCTAAAATAGAACAAGGCTTGCGGGCGAAATTCGACCCCAAGGGTATTTTAAACGCAGGAATTATGGGCTAGATCATGCAGACACATTTCACCGGTGCCCAAATGGCCGACCCAAAAATAAAGCGGGCCAACGAAATCCTGCGCTCTTGCGTGCATTGCGGGTTTTGCACTGCAACCTGCCCGACATATCAGGTGCTGGGCGATGAATTGGACAGCCCGCGCGGGCGGATTTACCTGATTAAGGACATGCTGGAAAACGACCGCACGCCGGATGCAAAAACCGTAAAGCATGTGGACCGTTGCCTGTCGTGTCTGGCGTGCATGTCCACCTGCCCGTCGGGGGTGCATTACATGCATCTGATAGATCATGCCCGCGAATATATCGAAGATAATTATAAACGCCCGCTGTTTGATCGCGTATTCAGGGTGATTTTGGCACAAATCCTGCCCTATGAAAAACGCTTTCGTCTGGCCATGCGCGGGGCGCAACTGGCAAAACCTTTTGCCTGGCTGATGCCCGCAAAAATCCGCAACATGGTGAAATTTGCCCCGGCAAAATTACCGCCCCCCAGCCTGAACGACAGGCCGCAGGTTTTCCCCGCAAAGGGCAAACGCATCCTGCGGGTGGCCCTGATGACCGGCTGTGCGCAAAAGGCACTGGATACGGATATTAACGATGCGACAATTCGCATCCTGCGCCGTCATGGCTGCGAAGTTGTGGTCGCCAAGGGGGCGGGCTGTTGTGGCGCGTTAACCCATCATATGGGCAAGGCAAAACAAAGCCATGCCACAGCGGCGAAAAATATCAAAGCATGGATGGTCGAGGTGCGGGGCGAAGGGCTGGATGCAATTGTGATCAACACATCCGGTTGCGGCACCACGGTAAAGGATTACGGACATATGTTCCGGTTGGATGATCTGGCTAAGGATGCAGCCCTGATTTCAGGGCTGGCCAAGGATATATCCGAGGTTCTAGGCGATCTGAACCTGCCTACCGCAAAACCCAAAGACCTGCGCGTGGCCTATCATTCCGCCTGTTCGCTGCAACATGGGCAACAGATCAAGACCTTACCCAAAACCCTGCTTGCAAATGCGGGTTTTAGCGTACTGGAACCATCCGACCCGCATCTTTGCTGCGGCTCGGCGGGAACCTATAATTTGATGCAGCCGGAGATTTCCAAGCAATTGAGTGCACGCAAAGTTTCAACCCTTGAAGCCACCAGGCCCGACATCATTGCAGCGGGCAACATCGGCTGCATGATGCAAATTGGCGCGGCCACGGATGTGCCTGTTGTGCATACGGTTGAACTGCTGGATTGGGCCTTGGGCGGGCCTAAACCGCGAAAGCTGGGATAATTCTGCCACACGCCATTCTTTTGGCACAATTTATTGCCAAACCTGACGGGGAAATATCAGGGGTGAAGAATTGCGCTTTATCGTTATCTTGTTTTTGACCTTTGGCGGGGCCGTAAATGGCTTTGCCGCCCAGCCGGTTCTGGATAAATTGCTAACCGCGGATGAAGCCAAAGCCTGGGGCGGCGTTGGCCGCATCAATATGAAGAACATCGGGTTCTGCACCGGTGCGCTTATCGCCCCCGATCTGGTTCTGACGGCAGCGCATTGCGTGTACAACCCCGGAACCGGCAGATTGATCAGGCCCGAAAACATAGAGTTTCTGGCCGGTTGGCGCAACGGCCGTGCGGGGGCAACACGCAAAGCCCGGCGCATCATTGTGGATCAGAAATATGCGCCAATGCGCAGGAACAAGGTGGACAATGTTGCCAACGACATCGCCTTGATCAAATTGGAATTGCCGATTACGGCAAATTTTATAAAAGCGTTCGACTATCATAAAAGCCCCAAATCGGGCGATAACGTCGCGATCGTATCCTATGCCCAAGGCCGCGCTGAAGCCCCGTCCATTGAAAAATCTTGCCGCGTCCTGGGGGTTGATCCCCGGGCGCTGGTTTTAAGCTGCAATGTTGATTTCGGTGCCTCTGGCTCACCTATTTTCATTGTTGAAAACGGCGTGCCTAAAATCGCCTCTGTGGTCTCGGCCAAGGCGATAATGGGGGGTAAAAAAGTGGCTTTGGGGGCAACTTTAGGGGCTCCGTTAGACGATCTTTTAGCCAGGCTTCATGCCGGCGGAGCAGTTTTTCAAGGCAAAAAGCCGGGCCGCAAATCTATTGCCGAACAACTGGGCATGAGCCGCAGCGTGGCAAAAATCTTGCGCCCTTGACAGGATAAAAATCACCCATATATAATTCCTACCGGGTGCCCAAACGGGGCCCGTAAAACAGAAGCGACCTGTCCGTGATGGAAGGCCGTGATAAAACGTATCGCTTCAAAAGGAGGATATATCCCATGCGTAACTATGATTTTACACCCTTATACCGTTCCACTGTAGGTTTTGACCGTCTGGCAAATTTGATGGATCGTGCGCTTAGCACAGATGTGGGCACAAACACTTACCCGCCCTACAACATCGAGAAATCAGGGGATAACACCTACCGTATTTCCGTTGCTGTCGCGGGCTTCACCGAAGATGAACTGTCGGTTGAAATGCGCGACGGCCAGTTGGTGATCTCGGCCAAGAAGGCGGAAACCAAAGACCAAAGCGATGTGCACTACCTGCATCAGGGCATTGCCGCGCGTGCTTTTGAAAAACGCTTTCAACTGGCCGACCATGTGCGTCCCGTAGGGGCCGAAACCAAGAACGGCTTGCTACATATCGATTTGTTGCGCGAAGTGCCCGAAGCCCTGAAGCCGCGCAAAATCGAGATTTCAACGACTGGCACGATTGCTGGCAAACCTGTTGAAAAAGTCCAAAAGGTAACAAAAGAAGCGTAAGCCTTGCGCAACAAACCACCATGCCTGCCCTCCCTCAGGTGTGGTGAGTTTGCCTGAATGCAAACTCTCCCCTGAATTGCATCTGGCATATCGCCACCCCTTCCATTTTGGCAGGGGTGGCTTTATTTTGAACAACCGGAATGCCGAAATATATTGGCCCTATATCTTGGGGCGTAGACTGAAAACAAAAAGACCGCCCAAAATCAAGAGCGGTCAGTTTTAACACGTTGTCCTTTGCCTTAAGCTTCGGTTTTCACGGACGTGCAGACATATTTCATTTCCAGATATTCCTCGATGCCGTGGTGCGAGCCTTCGCGCCCCAGCCCCGACTGTTTGACGCCGCCAAACGGAGCGACTTCGGTGGAAATCAGGCCGGTGTTAACGCCGACCATGCCGTATTCCAGGCCTTCTTGTACGCGTGTAACGCGGCTTAAATCATTGGAATAGAAATAGGATGCAAGGCCGAAAATCGTGTCATTGGCCGCCGCGACAACCTCGGCTTCGGTTTTGAAGCTGAAAAGCGGGGCGACGGGGCCAAAGGTTTCCTCATTCGTGACCATCATATCGGATGTAACGCCGGTCAGGATGGTGGGCTGGAAATATGTGCCGCCCAAAGCATGGCGTTTCCCCCCCACTATGACTTTTGCACCTTTCGCGGTGGCGTCCGCGATATGCTCTTCAACTTTCTCGACCGCATCCATATTGATCAGCGGGCCGGCGCTGACACCGTCTTCCAGACCGTCCCCGACTTTCATCGCTTTAACCGCTACAGCCAGTTTTTCCGCGAAAGCATCATAAACGCCTTCTTGGACGTAAATCCGGTTGGCACAAACGCAGGTTTGCCCGTTGTTGCGGTATTTCGAGATCATCGCGCCTTCAACGGCGGCATCAAGATCGGCGTCGTCGAACACAATAAACGGCGCGTTGCCACCCAGCTCTAGCGACAGTTTCATGATCTGGTCGGAACATTGTCTCATCAACTGGCGGCCCACTTCGGTCGAACCGGTGAAGGTCAGCTTGCGGATATTGGGATTGGCGCAAAACTCGGCTCCGATTGCGCGTGCCTTTGATGATGTCAAAACACTGAAGACACCTTTGGGCACACCGGCGCGTTCCGCAATCAGCGCGATTGCAAGGGCTGAAAGCGGGGTTTGCATGGCCGGGCGCGCAACAAAGGCGCAACCGGTTGCCAGTGCCGGGCCCAGCTTGCGGGTGATCATCGCGGAAGGGAAGTTCCACGGCGTGATTGAGGCAACAACGCCGATGGGCTGTTTCAACACCGTGATGCGCTTGTCGCGTTGGTGGCCGGGGATGGTTTCACCATAAACCCGCTTGGCTTCTTCCGCGAACCATTCAAAAAAGCTGGCGGCATAAATGATCTCGCCGCGCGCTTCCGCAAATGGTTTACCCATCTCGGCAGTCAGGATTGCACCCAGATCATCGGCATTTTCCACCATCAGATCAAACATTTTACGGATCACGGCGGCGCGTTCCTTGCCCGTCCATGTTTTCCATTCTTTTTGTGCTTTGGCAGCAGCTTCAATCGCGCGGGTCGCGTCGGCCACTTGTAGATCAGGCAGATTAGCCAAGACATCGCCGCGAGCCGGGTTTTTAACCTCGAAAGTCGCGCCATCTTTGGCCTCGACCCATTCGCCCGCAACATAAGCTTTTGAACAAAGCAGGCTTGGGTCTTTCAGGATTGAGCTTAGTTTTGTATCATCGAGCATTTCAGCACCCTTTACATTATATTTGATATTTGCAGAATTGAGATATGCGTGACACATTCGCTTCGCAGGGGCAATATAAATGGAGTAATTATTTGAATTATGCCAGTTGATCATCATCCATGACATAAGGGCCGGTGCGGATTTCCACATATTTTAGGGGGATTTTGCCTAAATTGACGATTTCATGCGCGGTTCCGCTGGGAATGAATGCGGTTTGTCCCTCGTAAAGTTTCAGGCAGGCTTCTGGCAGTTCCACTTCGGCATAACCATCCAGAATGGTGATTTGTTTGCAGGCATGGATATGGCAGGTGGTTGCAATCCTTTGGTTTTGCTCAAGCGTTGTCATCAGCACGCGCGCGCGATCTTCAACAAATAAGTCAACGCTTTCAGGCGGCGACACGGACTGTAGAACGCCCCCATGAATAAGGGATAAGGAAGCGGGATGAGTGGATTTTGTGACTGTATTAACCATACCTAAAACCTAGGGCGCATTTCTTAACAAGATATGAATATTTTCAAATTTAACCGATGAAGGCCCCGCAGCTCTGGTAAGCCTGCCCTAAAAACCCCATATAGGGGGAAACACGTTATAAGGGTGGTAATATGCGCTGGATAAAATGGACGGTAACAACGGTTTTAATTCTTATGATTGCGGCAGAGCTCCACTACACCTTGCCGCAGCGCGATATTGTACGGATCACCGGCACCGAGATTTTGCGCTCTGATCTTTCCGGATGGAACCGGTTGTTTTATGCAAAACCCGATAGTGGCAATGTTGCAAGCGTCACACGCGATGTGCGCCTGATCAATGCGGTCTACCCCAATGGCAAAGTCATCGTGTACCGTAATGAGGATACCGGCTGGTTCAGTTGGCCGCCCTATTTCAAGACCAACAGTTCGGATGTCTCGGCAATGGCGGATAATTTGAAATCAACCGCCGCCAAACCGCAATGGGTATCTATCAAACATTACGGCTGGCGTTTTTCACCCCTGTCAATCTATCCAAACGCCATTTCGATCACACCTGTAAGCGGCCCCGATGTTGGCTATATCCCGTGGTTCAATATTATATTCTTCATCTTCATCTTCCTGATCGGTCTGGGTGTTTTCCGCCTGCTGCAACGTTTCAAGCGCCGCCGCATTGATCCGGTTCTGGAAGACATCGAAGATGCCTGGGATGATGCCAGCACAAGCACACACGGTTTTTTCGGGCGTCTTTGGGATAGAATTTCTGGCGCGAACAAATAACGCAACCGAATCCTCTGGAAACCCGGGCCGAGTTCGGGCAAAATAGAGCCAACCCATTTTCGGAGCAAACACATGAAGATCCCTTATCGTTCACGCACATCCACACATGGCCGCAACATGGCAGGCGCACGCGGGCTTTGGCGCGCCACCGGCATGACCGAGGGCGATTTTGGCAAACCGATCATTGCTGTGGTAAATTCGTTTACCCAGTTTGTGCCGGGGCACGTCCATTTGAAAGACCTGGGCCAGCTTGTCGCGCGTGAGATCGAAGCGGCGGGCGGTGTTGCCAAAGAGTTCAACACAATTGCGGTCGACGACGGCATTGCCATGGGGCACGACGGCATGCTTTATTCACTGCCGTCGCGCGAAGTGATTGCCGACAGTGTGGAATATATGGTAAACGCGCATTGCGCCGACGCCATAGTCTGCATTTCCAACTGCGATAAAATCACACCCGGCATGATGATGGCCGCCTTGCGTCTGGATATTCCGGCCGTTTTCGTGTCCGGCGGGCCAATGGAAGCGGGCAAAGTCAATATCGACGGTGAATTGCGCAAAGTCGATCTGGTGGATGCTATGTTTGAAGCGGCCAATCCGGAACGCTCGGATGCGGATGTGTTGGCGCTGGAAGAAAGTGCCTGTCCCACTTGCGGCTCGTGTTCAGGCATGTTCACCGCCAACTCGATGAATTGCCTGGCCGAGGCTTTGGGACTGGCCCTGCCCGGCAACGGCTCGACGCTGGCCACACATGCGGATCGCGAAGGCCTGTTTCGTCAAGCGGGGCGGCACATTGTCGAGATCACCAAAGACTACTACGAAAACGGCAACACGTCTGTTTCTGCACGCTCTATTGCCACCAAACCCGCCTTTGAAAACGCCATGACGCTGGATATTGCCATGGGGGGGTCGACCAACACAATTTTGCACCTGCTGGCAATGGCGCAGGAAGCCGAGGTTGATTTCACCGTTGACGACATCGACCGGCTTAGCCGCACCACGCCGTGCCTGTGCAAAGTCGCGCCCTCGATTGCCAATGTGCATATGGAAGACATCCACCGCGCGGGGGGCATATTTGCCCTGTTGGGCGAATTGTCCCGCGCCGGTTTGCTGAATACAGATGTGGGCACGATACACGCGCCCACCCTGGCGGATGCGATCCAGAAATGGGACATAACCGTAACCAACGACAAGGACGTGCACAAGCTGTTTTTAGCCGCACCGGGTGGTGTGCGCACGGTTGAAGCCTTTAGCCAGTCGCGCCGCTATAAAGAGCTGGATGTGGACCGCGCCAAGGGAGTGATCCGCTCCAAGGACAACGCCTTTTCCAAAGACGGCGGCCTGGCGGTTCTGTTCGGCAACATCGCCCTTGAGGGCTGTGTGGTGAAAACCGCGGGCGTTGACGACAGCATTCTGAAGTTCAGCGGCCCCGCGATTGTCTGCGAAAGTCAGGATGAGGCGGTGAACCGTATTTTGAGCAAAGAAGTCGCTGCAGGTGACGTGGTGATCATCCGCTATGAAGGCCCGCGCGGCGGCCCCGGTATGCAAGAAATGCTCTACCCCACATCGTATTTGAAATCCATGCGTCTGGGCAAGGTTTGCGCGTTGATCACCGACGGTCGCTTTTCGGGGGGCACATCCGGTCTGTCCATTGGCCACGTCTCGCCCGAAGCGGCCGAAGGCGGTGCCATTGGACTGATCGAAGAGGGTGACATCATCGAGATCGACATCCCCAACCGGTCTATCAACGTGGCCTTGACGGATGAAGAACTGGCCGCGCGCCGCGCCGCGATGGAGGCCAAAGGCGATACGGCTTGGGCACCGGCCCAGCCGCGCAAACGCAAAGTATCGCGCGCCTTGCGGGTTTATGCCTCGATGGTCGGCAACGCGTCACAAGGGGCGGTACGGTTGGAACCGAAGTAAGCGGTCAATCATGCCACGGCCCGTTGACTTTCACGCCGGGGCTATCAATCCGCTCGAATGTGTGCGCCCCGAAAAAATCACGCAGGCCCTGAATCATGTTGGCGGTGGAACGCCCGGTGCGGCGCATGTTGTGGTAGTTCAGGGCGGCGGTCAGCGCAGGTATTGCATGGCCGTTTGAAAGACCCATAACCGCCACTTTTTGCAAGACAGGCGCATTGGCCTTCAGGATGTCCTGAAACACCGGCGACAGCAGCAGATGGGTTTCATCGCTGTGATCGAACACATCGGATATTTTATTCAGAAATACCGAGCGGATGATACAACCGGCACGCCAGACACGGGCAATCGCCGCCAGATCAAGGTTCCAGTTAAAGCTGTCCGATGCGCGGTTTAAAACCTCAAAGCCTTGGGCATAGGCGCAGACCTTGGCGGCAATCAATGCTTGTTCCAACGCGGGAATTGCGGTTTTTCTATCGACTATGATTTTTTCTGGCGAAGGCCCGAACGCCGCTAGCATTTGCAACCGCGTTGCCAGATCAGCCGAAATATTGCGTGCTTCCACCGCCGCCGCCATCATGCTGGCAGGGGCACCTAGGTGCAAAGCCTCGATCACCGACCAACGGCCCGTACCCTTTTGCCCGGCTTTGTCGAGAATGACATCAAGCATGGCTTTGCCGGTTTCGGGATCTGTGGCCAGCGCAACCTCGGCTGCAATTTCAATCAGATAGGAATTGAGTTGGCCTTTATTCCAGCCTTTGAACACAGCGCCGATTTCGGCGGCACTCATACCCAGCCCGTTTGACATCAGCCCGTAAGCCTCGGCGATCAGTTGAATATCCGCGTATTCGATACCGTTGTGCAGCATCTTGATAAAATGCCCCGCACCGCCCGGGCCAAACCAGTCGCAACAGGGTTCGCCCTCATACTTTGCGGCACAGTCTTGCAACGGCCCTTTCACCCGCGCCCAGCTTTCCTTGGAGCCGCCGGCCATGATAGAGGGGCCGTGGCGCGCGCCTTCGGCCCCGCCCGAAATTCCCATACCCAAAAACAACAGGCCGGTGTTTTCAAGTTCAGCAACACGGCGTTCGGTGTCTGTGTAATTGGAATTGCCCAGATCAGCAATCAAATCGCCCTTATCCAGAAGCGGTTCGAGCATGTTGATGATACTATCAAGCGGCCCGCCCGAGGGCACAAGCACCAGAATGGAGCGCGGTTTGGGCAAGGATTTGACGAAAGTTTCTGCATCGGCACAGGCAATCAGCTTTCCCTTCAGCCCCTGATCTTTGCCATCCTTAACCGTTTCGGCCATCTTTTCCGCACTGCGATCCAGCAGGCTGACATCATGACCCTTTTCCGCAAGGTTCTGCGCAAAAGCACTGCCCATCACGCCAATACCGATCAACCCCAAATGTGCCATGCAAAATCCTTCATATACGTTTAACCACATCTTAGCCCCCGAGCGAAGCTTGTCCATAGATCATGGCATTTTCATCATAAGTTGAACCTGTCGCGATATTCTTTGGCGACCAAAACCCATTGCCCAACGAAGGCAACATCGGACTGATGTAAATCCATCACCGCCTGTTGGGGTGCGGCTTACACGGTCAAGCGGCAACAACCAATCCTTGCCAGCCTTTTCATCCAATGTTATGGCCGCTGTAGATGTCTTATTGTAAGGAATAGCAGTTTGGGTAGTTTTGACACAATCATTCTGGGTTTGGTGGAAGGTGCGACAGAGTTTCTGCCAATTTCGTCAACAGGGCATCTGATCGTTGTCAGTCAATGGCTTGGACTAGACCAAACGGCTGCGCAAATTGCATTCGAGGTTATCATTCAATTGGCCGCGATATTGGCTGTTTTCACCACCTATTCGGACAAGTTTACAACAAAACATATCCCGCTTTGGATAAGAATATTTATAGCGTTTCTGCCGCTTGCAATAATCGGGTTTATCTTCAAGGATCAAATAGAAGCCTTGTTTTTAAGTACGGTCATTGTCCCGATAATGTTCATTGTGGGCGGGGTCATTTTTCTGGTGGTAGAATATTTTCATACCGAACAACAAGAAACCACACTTGATATGGACGATGTCACTTATCGTCAGGCAATACTGATCGGAATTGCGCAGGTGTTTGCCCTTGTCCCAGGCACCAGCCGTGCAGGCGCTACGATTGTCGGTGCTTTGCTGCTTGGCCTAAACCGCAAGACCAGTGCCGAATTTTCGTTTCTTCTAGCACTTCCTGTCATGGGGGCCACAAGTGGGTATCAGTTGCTTAAAAACTATAGTGAGTTTTCAGGGGCCAACTGGCTGGCCCTTGGGTTGGGGTTTGTAACAGCCTTTTTTGCCGCATGGCTGACCATGAAGTTATTTATCCGCTTTTTGGAAAGCTATACGTTTGTAGGCTTTGGCATATACCGCATCGTGTTTGGCGTGTTGCTGTTGTGGTTGTACAATTAAAGATTACGTTAATGCGCCTCGGCCCAGTTCGCGCCCTGCCCCGCATCCACTGTTAGCGGCACATCCAGTTTGACTACTGGCATGGCGGCATTTTCCATCACTTTGCGCACCACATCAATGGTGTCATCAACCGCAGCCTTAGGCACTTCAAAAATCAGCTCGTCATGCACCTGTAGCAGCATTTTTGCAGGCAGGTGTGCGATCGCGTCAGGCATACGGATCATAGCGCGTCGGATCACATCGGCGGCAGTGCCCTGGATCGGTGCATTGATCGCGGCACGCTTGGCAAAACCGGCCTGTGGCCCCTTGGCACCTATTTCGGTGGTATGAATTTTACGCCCGAACAAGGTCTGCACAAAACCATATTCTTTGGCAAATGCGACAGTGTCGTCCATATAGGTTTTGATCTCTGGAAAGCGTTCAAAATACGTGTCGATAAACGCCTGCGCCTGTTTTCTGGGTATCCGCAAATTGCGCGCCAGACCGAAGCCGGAAATGCCGTAAATCACACCAAAGTTGATGGCTTTAGCCTGACGACGGATTGCAGGGTCCATGCCCTCGATGGGCACGCCGAACATCTCGGACGCGGTCATGGCGTGAATATCTTTGCCGTCCAGAAACGCCTGTTTCAAGGCGTCGATTTTACCGATATGGGCCAATATGCGCAGCTCGATCTGGCTGTAATCCAGCGACACCAGAACATTGCCCGCATCGGCCACGAACGCTTCACGGATTTGGCGACCTGCGGGGGTGCGCACGGGAATGTTTTGCAAGTTCGGATCGGTCGAGGCCAACCGCCCGGTACTGGCGCCCGAGATGATATAAGAGGTATGCACGCGACCCGTGTCAGGGTTGATATGGGTTTGCAATGCGTCGGTATAGGTGCTTTTCAGCTTCGACATACCGCGCCAATCCAGCACTTTGGCGGGCAATTCGTGGCCTTCTGCAGCCAGGTCTTCCAGCACATCCACCCCCGTGGAATAGGCCCCCGTCTTGCCTTTTTTGCCGCCCTCCAATCCCATTTTGTCAAACAGGATTTCACCTAGTTGCTTAGGCGACCCCACATTAAAAGCCTGCCCTGCAAGGTCGTGGATTTCAGCCTCAAGTCCTGCCATTTGCTGCGCAAAATTGTTCGACATGCGCGACAGGTGATCGCGGTCAACCTTGATGCCGGTCATCTCCATTTTAGCCAGCACAGGGATCAGCGGGCGTTCCATTTTCTCATAGACGCGGGTGACCTTTTCCAAATGCAAAAGCGGCTTGAACTTCTGCCACAGGCGTAGGGTGATATCGGCGTCTTCGGCGGCATATGTCACTGCCTCATCTATCGGCACCTGATCAAAAGTGATCGCCGATTTTCCGGTCCCCAGCAACGTCTTTATCGGGATCGGTTTGTGATCCAGATAACGATCCGACAGCGCATCCATGCCGTGATTATGCTTGCCGCCGTTCAGCGCATAGGAAAGCAACATAGTGTCATCCACGGGGTGCAGGGTCACGCCGTTTCGCTTCATGATCTTGAAGTCGTACTTCATATTCTGGCCAATTTTCATAATCGCGGGGTCTTCCAGAACGGGTTTGAGCATTGCCAATGCTTCACCCATATCCATTTGCCCCTCGGCCAGATTAGAACCGCCAAACAAATCGCCCTCACCCTGTTTATGGGTCAGCGGAATATAGCAGGCCTGCCCCGCGTCAACGCACAGGCAAATGCCGACAAGATCGACAATCATCTCGTTCAGGCCGGTGGTTTCCGTGTCAAACGCCACCCAGCCGCGCTCCTTGATCCGGTCGATCCAGACCCTTAACGCTGCCGCATCGCGGACGCATTCGTATTTCTCGGGGTCAATTGGCACGTCCGCCACAGGGTTTATCGCCACGGGCGCACCGGCGGGGGTGGTTTCTGGCATTGCGGGTGGCGCGACCCCCAGTTTGGTGGCGATGCGCGCGGTCATCGAGCGAAATTCCATACTTGCCAAAAAACCCAGCAAGTCATCTGCCACAGGGTCTTGAATTTCAAAACCCGCAAAATCCATATCCAATGGCACATCCGTTGCCAGTGTCACCAATTCACGGCTCATGCGGATTTGATCCGCTTTCTCGATCAGTGTTTCACGCCGTTTTGGCTGCTTGATCTCGTGGGCGTGCTCCAGCAACGTGTCCAGATCACCGTATTCGTTAATCAGCAAGGCCGCAATTTTAATCCCGATACCGGGGGCGCCCGGAATATTATCGACACTGTCACCGGCAAGGGATTGTACGTCGATCACGCGATCCGGTCCAACGCCGAATTTTTCTTCGACCTGTTCAATCCCGATACGACGGTTCTTCATGGCGTCGAACATTTCGACCCCGCCGCCGACAATCTGCATCAAATCCTTATCGGACGAGATCACCGTCACCCGTGCGCCTGAATCGCGGGCGCGTATCGCCAAAGTGGCGATAATATCATCGGCCTCATAGCCTTCGACCTCAACACAAGCCAGATTGAAGGCGCGGGTTGCCTCGCGGATCAGCGGGAACTGTGGCACCAAATCCTCAGGTGCCGGGGGGCGTTGGGCTTTGTATTTCGGGTAAATATCCGAGCGAAATGTTTTACCCTTGTGATCAAATACCGCCACCACATGGGTCGGTGCGTCATGGCCTTTTTGATCCTCGACCATTTTGAAGATCATGTTGCAATAGCCACTGATCGCGCCTACGGGAAACCCGTCTGATTTGCGCGTCAGGGGGGGTAAAGCATGGTAGGCACGAAAAATAAAACCTGAAACATCGATCAATTGCAGGTGGTGGCCTTTGCCAATACCAATAGGCATCAATGGCCTGCATCCACGCCCTTTTTCAGGACAAATTTAGTATCGCAGTAGGGGCATTCGACCCAATTTTGGCCACTGGGCATTTGCAACCAGACACGCGGGTGGCCGCCAATGCCGCCATCACACGCAATGCGGGTTTTGTCTACGTCTATAACTTCGGGGGCTTCATGGGGCATGTTATTCAGTTCCTGTCAGAGCAAATCCTGATCGGATATTAGACGCAAGCCATGGTCGGGGCAATGCAATTTCAGATATTCGGCAGCATCCGCCCCAAAAATTTGCCCGCCAGAATATGCACATGCAAATGCGGCACATCCTGCACGCCGTTTTTTCCCGTATTGGCAATCATACGGTAGCCGTCATTGCCCGCATCCAGACTGACCCCCAGCATTTTGCAAACCTTGCCGATGGCCCGAACATATCCGGTGATTTCACTGTCACTTGCCTCGGCCGCAAAGTGATCGAAACTGACATATGGGCCTTTCGGGACCACCAACACATGATCGGGCGTTTGCGGGGCAATGTCGCGAAACGCCAGCGCATGATCGGTTTCCAGAACCGTGTCATTTGGAATTTCGCCACGCAGGATTTTAGCGAAAATATTTTCGGTGTCATAGGTATAGGCCATTTCAAGGCTCCTTAATTTAATCGGAAAATAGATAGGGCGTTTCGGCTATTTGGCGGGCTTTATCTTCGCCCACATCCAGAAACGCCGAGATTTGCATCATGTTGCCCTCGGGGGTGTTCTTGTCCGAAATCGAATAGAGATTTGGGAAATTGCGATCTCGAATACGGTCGCGTTCATAGGCCAAATCCTGTCGCACTGTGGGGATAAGGCGCGCTAACGCATCCTTCGAGCTGCTTTCACTGGCGAGGCCGGCGCGAATGGCATGCCCCCGAATATAATCATTGGTAAAGCTACAGACAATATCCAGGGTTTTTACTATGGCACGGTCGCCATAAAAATCGTCAAGCACATCAATGTTGGCAGGATCAATACAAATCAGCAAACGATCCGTGGTCATGTCCTCATAAATCATCCGGGTAAACGACCTGCGGTGTCGCCCGCGTTTTTCCAGGGTCTTTTCGATGCCACCGATGTTCGGCAGGCGCGTATCGTTTTCATCAAAAACATATGCGACCCCCTTTATATCCGTATGCTTGGTCACGGCATCCAGAAACCGTTTTGCCACATGCCATTTTTTGCACGCAACAATCAGTAATTCGCGTTCGCGCCCGATATTGGCTTCTTTTTCCCAAAGCCTTTGTGCAAACCGGCGACCATCGCGGCCACGCTTGGTCAGATAGCCGTATAGCTTTCGGCCCTCATTAGTGATGTTAAGGTCGATTTCCGGGCCGGCATATAGCTGACTTAGGCGCTCTTTCAATTCAGTTGCATGGGCAGAAATTTTACGCGCGAACAAATGTTCTTGTGACAACAACAAGTCGTATTGATCGTTAAAAAACGTCACCGGCATGCCATAATCCGAAAACATCAGAAACGTCAGTGTGCGGTTTTCGATTTCTTCGATTGGCACCAGATGGCAGACCAGTGTTTGAAAAAATGTCTCGTCGGGGATCCATGTGGTTTTAAAAAAATTCAGCACATCTTTGCGCGATTTCAATAAATCCAGGATGGCCTCAATAGTTTTACGCCGCAGACACCACCACTGCGAGCCAATACGCATTTCGATGTCTTTTGGCACGTTGCGCCTGATCCCCAGTTTTTGTTGTAGATTAAGTGCTGTATAAAACAGCGCCTTCTGGGTGCGTTCATTAAACCAGTGCCGATAAATCAGACGCTCTTCTCTCAGGCCGACCTTGATCCAGTTGGATGCAAAGAAATCCTCGCATTCTATAAAATCCTTGTTGCGGTCTTCCAGGAATTTATGGGCGTAAGTGGCGGGCTTGATTGCCATGCAATCCCCCGACACCATGTAAAAATGGGTGGCTGTCGGAAATGCCTGTTCCGCCGCTTTAATCGCATTTAACGAGGCCCCAACTAAAGACCACTCACCCCAACCGCATTTTATCCTTTTGGCGAAGGTCACATTGGGATTGCTGGACAACTCTTTTTTAATCCGGTTGAAATCTGCATCGGATGCACGAGCGTCAAAGTGGATGGAGATAAAATCGCCCACACGTGTCAGACCATTTGCCTGGCGCACAACAGAACCCGGATCCTTGTGGCACAGAAGGATATACGCGATTTTAACCATTTTTACTGCTTAACCCCTACCTCATCAAATTACATATAGATATTCGCACACCGGGAAAACACTTTTTCTTGGCTTTTAGGGACTTAATAGATAAGTCTATCCCTATAAAGTGCTGATAAAAGCATCAAAGAGAGGCGGTAAATATGGGTTTTCCCGGAACTTGGATGTCGGAAAGTCAAAGCGTTATATACAGGGTCATCCCCAAATGTGCCTGTTCAACCATCGGGCAAATTATGTACTATTCCGATCACGGACGCTTTTTTGATGGCGATATTCATGATGCCAAAGACGGCATTCACAAATGGGGTCTGGAAAAAAGCCAATCGCTGATCGCTGAGCGGATCACATCCCAAGATACCTATACATTCACTTGTGTGCGCAATCCATACACACGGATTTTATCCTCTTTTTTCGACAAAATTTGCGGCATTCAGCGGAATGGCAAACGTTATCGTGGTAATCTGGTGCCAAAGCTTGCACGCCAGTACGGTGTAACAGTCGAGGGCGAATTCGACCAAATAAAATCGTTTCGCCGGTTTTTGCTATTCGCCCGCGATACGATCAAATACCGCCGCCCGATGGATCCAGATATTCACTGGTCGGCAGTGGCGGGGCATGCCTCGACACTTATAAACAATGGCGGGCGATATGATAAAATCATCTCGACCGAAGATTTCAAAACCGGCATGAAAGAGGTACTGAAAAACATCAATTCCAGTCATGATCTGGACATAGACGCCATGCCGCGCTTTAATGAAAGCGAAGGGCATGGGCCAAAACGTGCACATCCCATTGAGGATTATTTTGACAATCTTTCTATGCATTTGGTTTATGAAATTTACAAACGCGATTTCGTTCTGTTCAAATACGACCCACATGACCCCAGCAATAAAATGCCCATTGGCGAGATCGACCTAGACGAGGTACATGCCAAACTGGGTGATCGTTAAACTGTCGCTTGGCCGCTTTTCCACAACGCACACAATTCACGGGGGCAACTCCTGCATTTTCAATGGGGCACACTTGTTGAATGGTAATCCTCCCATTTTCAATGGGGTCCACTTGTAGAATTACGCGGCCATTTTCAGTTTCATAGCGGTGTAATCCGGATGATAGCCACGTTACGCCTAACACTGTTATAAGCCGGTCTATCTTAACACCTGACCCGAGTTTTCGCGACCACCTCAACCAAACACTATCTCACGAATGGATTGCCAAACACTACTTTGCCCCGTGGTAACACTGGCAGCAAGGCGTTGTTCACCTTCCCCTCGGTACCCGGAAGCCAGAATGACATCTGCATTCTGTTTTGAATTCCCGCTCAAATCCAAGATAGCTTCCAATTGACCATTTGATTTTCCACCTAATGGATTTAAACCACCGGCTTCCAGCCGGTTAGCTTCAGCGAATCTGTCAATGATCTTCTCTCCTGAATTTTGAAACCCGCTTTGGC
>JASFZB010000009.1:0-27912 GCA_045046705.1 Rhodobacterales bacterium
CACCGCCGCCGCTATTTCCGCACAGCTTGGCACCTTGGGGGGGGCATCCAATGCGGATGTTTTCCGCGCCCTGCGGTATGGTTCAGCCGATGTCGTGGTCACATCACATGGCCCGGCGGCAAATGTCATCATTCAGGACAGCGGTATGCGCTGGCTGGAATTCCGCAAAGGTCCGTTGAAAAATATCGGCGGCTATGTGCTCTTGGGCACGCTGGCCTTTTTAGTTCTGTTCTATATCTTCCGTGGCAAGATTATGCTGGAAAACAAGAAAACCGGGGTCAAGGTTCTACGGTTCAAACTGATCGAGCGCTTTGGCCATTGGTTGATGGCCGGCTCTTTCATGATTCTGGCCGTAACCGGAATTCTATCCCTGTTTGGCCGCTTCGGGCTAATTCCACTGATCGGAAAATCCGCATATGCAGCCTACGCAAGCGTCGGTATTTTTGTTCACAACTGGACAAGCTGGGGCTTTATGGCCGGTCTTGTTCTGGTGTTTGTGATGTGGGTTCTGGATAACATCCCGAAAAAGCACGATCTGAAATGGTTGGCACAAGGCGGCGGTCTGTTTACAAAAGGCGTGCATCCACCCTCAACCAAATTCAATGCCGGCCAAAAGATCATTTTCTGGACTGTCATCCTGTTCGGGGTCAGCATATCCCTGACCGGCCTGTCAATGTTGTTCCCGTTTCAGATACCGCTCTTTGCATGGGTGCCGGATATTTCCAACGCATTGGGGGTTTCCAGCCTTCTGGGCCTGGGAGAGCTGAATGCAAACCTTACCCCGCACGCGGAAATGCAACTGGCGCAAGCCTTGCACGCGATTGTCGCTTTTGGCTTCATAGCGGTCATTCTAGCCCATATCTATATCGGTTCGGTTGGTATGGAAGGGGCAATAGATGCGATGACATCGGGTGAGGTCGATGAAGAATGGGCCCGCGAACATCACGGGCTTTGGCTGGACGAGGTCAAGAAACAGCAGGCGGTGACACCTGCGGAATAAAGGAAACTTAAGATGAATAAACGGCTATTTTTGGCAACAAGTCTTGCGGCCACGTTACTTATGGGGGCAATGGGGTTTGCCGGGGATCAAAAACGTATTCTGGTGCAATCCACCACGTCGACGCAAAACTCGGGTCTTTACGATTATATGGTGCCATTGTTCGAAAAAGAAACCGGATACCGGCTTGATGTTGTGGCCGTTGGCACCGGGCAGGCGATCAAAAACGCGATGAACGGGGACGCGGATGTGTTGTTCGTCCACGCCAAACCCGCCGAGCTGAAATTTGTTGAACAAGGCTACGGTGTGGAACGGTATGACGTGATGTATAACGATTTTGTTTTCATTGGCCCGAAAGACGACCCTGCCAATCTGTCCGCGACAAAAACCGTGGCCGAGGCGTTGCATGCCCTGCAAGACAGCCAACAACCGTTCATTTCGCGTGGCGACGACAGCGGCACCAACAAAAAAGAACTGCGTTTATGGAAAGCTGCAGGGATCAGCCCGAAAGGCAAATGGTACCGCGAAACCGGCTCGGGCATGGGCACCACTATTCGCATGGCAGTCGAGATGCGCGGCTACACCCTGACCGACCGCGCCACATGGATCGCGTTCAAAAACAAGCAGGATTACAAAATCGTGCTCAGCGGCCCGTCGGAACTGTTCAACCAGTACGGCGTGATCGAGGTGAACCCGAAAAAATTCCCTTATGTGAACACCAAAGGGGCGACCGCGTTCATCGACTGGCTACTTAGCCCGCACGGCCAAAAGATTATTGCGGACTACCGGGTCGACGGGCAACAGTTGTTTTTCCCCAACGCACAAAAAACCGCGGCGAACTAAAAGAAATCACCGCCTGATTTTTCCAGCAATGTGGCGGCCAGTTTCTGTCCTAGGGCAGGGCCGTCCGCAGCGGGACCACTGATTTGACCGCTTACTTGGTCGGTGCCGTCGGTGCGCAGGATTTGGCCGCGTAACGTCAACCTATCTCCATCCAGTGTTGCCAGACCCCCTATCGGGGTTTGGCACGAGCCGTCTAGGGCCTCCAGATACGCGCGTTCAGCCGCCAACCGCAGGGCGGTGTCGTGATCGGCAATGGCTGCCAGCATGTCGCGGATACGGGCGTTATCGGCCCGCCTTTCAATCCCGATGGCGCCTTGGGCCACGGCGGGCAATATCTGATCGACCTCTACGATTGATTTCGCAAGGTCGGCATTGCCCAAACGGTTCAGGCCGGCCATTGCCAGAAACGTGGCATCGGCAACGCCTTCGTGCAGCTTGCGCAATCGGGTTTGCACATTGCCGCGAAATTCCACCACATCAATATCGGGGCGCATGTTCAGGATTTGCGCACGACGGCGCAGGCTGCTGCTGCCCAGCTTCGCCCCCTTGGGAAGATCCACAATGCTTTCATATTTCAGCGACACGAACGCATCGCGCACGTCTTCGCGCGGCAAATAACACTCCAGCACCAAACCATCCGGCTGTGCCACCGGCATATCCTTCATCGAATGTACCGCCATATCAATCTCGCCAGACAGCAACGCATCCTCGATTTCTTTCGTAAACAACCCCTTGCCGCCGATTTCCCCCAAGGGGCGGTCTTGCACGCGGTCGCCGGTGGTAGTGATCACAACCACCTCAAACTGGTCTTCAGAAAAATCATGGGCCGCCATCAAACGGTCGCGGGTCTCATAGGCTTGCGCCAAAGCCAGCGGGGAGCCTCGGGTGCCAATTTTTATCATTGCTTGCGTCATAGTTTCTCATTTATCCAAATGTGTTGATTTGCTCTCCACATATCATTTGAAACTTGCTAAAGCGAGTGTGAATAAAGGATTATGACTGTGACACAAAGCACCAAACCGATACTGCGTGCGCTTTCGGGCGAAACCCTGCCGACACCCCCCATCTGGATGATGCGCCAGGCGGGGCGGTATTTGCCGGAATACAAAGCCACACGGGCCGAAGCGGGGGATTTCCTGTCGCTGTGCTACAATTCCGATCTGGCCACCGAAGTGACCTTGCAACCGATCCGCCGCTACGGTTTTGATGCCGCCATCGTGTTTGCCGACATCCTGCTGGTTCCGCAGGCTTTGGGGGCTGATCTGTGGTTTGAAACCGGCGAGGGGCCGCGCCTGTCGACCATTACAAATGCGGATGATTTGGGCAAACTTGGGCCAGCGGATGACATCCACGAACGGCTTGCCCCGATTTACCAAACCGTGCGCAACCTGTCAGAGGTTTTGCCAAAAGAAACCGCTCTGATCGGTTTTGCGGGGGCGCCGTGGACGGTTGCGAGCTATATGATTGCCGGGCGCGGCACGCCTGACCAAGGGCCTGCGCATGCGCTTATGCGTGAAAACGCCCCTGTGTTCGACGCGCTGATTGATCGAATTACCGATGCAACAATCCTTTATCTGGGCGAACAGATCAAAGCCGGTGCAGAAATTGTGAAACTGTTTGACAGTTGGGCAGGCTCGCTTACGGGGGAAGCCTTTGATCGCTATTCAATCGCCCCGCATGTCAAGATTGTCAACGCCCTGAAAACCCGGTTTCCCGAGGTAAAAATAATCGGCTTTCCGCGCGGGGCAGGTGATAAATACACCGACTTTGTGGATAAGGTTGCTGTCGATTGTATTGCTGTTGATAATGGCACCAATGCGGTTTGGGCTGCTGAAAATCTGCAACCCAGCATCTGCGTGCAAGGCAATCTTGATCCGGCGCTGCTGGTCAGCGGCGGCGAACGCCTTGTTACGGAAACCCGCCGCGTGGTCGATACCTTCAAATCCGGCCCGCATATTTTCAATCTGGGCCACGGTATCACCCCCGATGCGCCGCCTGAAAATGTCAGCAAAATGATTCAGGCCATTCGGGGCTAGCCCCTATAGGGTGTCTTGCCTATGATGCTTTCATAGACAGGAGCCTTTAATGGATATTGTTCACCTGAAAACCTTTGTCGCGGTGGTCGAGGAACGAAGCTTTACCGGTGCCGCTTCCCGCCTCGGGGTTGCCAAATCGGTCTGTTCGCGCCGGATTAGCGAGTTGGAAACCGACCTGTCAACGCAATTGGTCAATCGCACAACGCGCTCGGTGGTGCCCACGCAAGCGGGACTGTGCTATTATCAGAATTGTCTGGATATTCTGGATAAGTTGGAGGCGGCCAATCAGCTTGCCAAAAATGAAGCATCCCATGTGGCAGGGCGTTTGAAATTGTCTCTGCCAATGGATTATTGCCAGATTGTTTTGCTGCCGAAACTGGAAAACTTTGCCAAAACCTATCCCGAAGTGCAGCTGATGCTGGAGCTATCGGATGCTTATGTGGATTTGGTGTCCGGTGGCTTTGATGCTGCTGTTCGGGTGGGAATGCTGGGAGATTCGGGCCTTTATGCACGCAAAATAGGGCAGACGCGCTCGATTTGCTGTGCGTCCCCTGCCTATCTTGCCAAGCATGGCACGCCCAAATCGGTGGATGATTTACCCGATCACCAGTGCTTGCGCTACTCCAACCTGTCAAGCGGCAGCGAGTGGGTGTTTTACAAGGATGGTACGGAAATCCGCAAAAGAGTGCAGGGGCGGTTCAGTGCCAACAACGGTATATACCACAAAAGCCTGGCCCTGAGTGGTCATGGCATTGTTGTTTTACCTGATTTTATCGCCCAAGATGCGGTGGAAACCGGTGATCTGATCCCGATTTTAACCGATTATGACCCGATCATATCCGGCATCCATGTGGTTTATCCCGAAAAGAAAAACATGCGTGCCGTGTTACGGGCCTTTATCGAGCATCTGGCCGTTTAGACCCCGCGCGCAATCGCGGCAACCCCGGTGCGGGCCACATCATGCAGGCCCAAGGGACGCATCATTTCGGCAAAAGCATCTATTTTTTCGGGCGTGCCGGTCAATTCAAACACGAAACTTTCCAGCGTGCTATCAACCACCGAGGCGCGGTATATCTGCGCTATACGCAAGGCCTCTACCCGTTTATCGCCCAAGCCGACCACTTTGAAAAGCGCAAGCTCGCGTTCCACCGACGGGCCTTCGACGGTCAGATCATGGACTTCGTAAACCGGCACCATACGGTCAAGCTGCGCCTTGATCTGCACGATGATCGAGGGCGTCCCCGTGGTCACGATGGTGATCCGCGAACGGTTCCCTGTATGATCGACCTCGGCCACGGTCAGGCTTTCGATGTTATAGCCGCGGCCGGAAAACAGCCCGATGACACGGGCCAGAACCCCCGCTTCATTATCCACCAGAACCGCCAGAGTGTGGGTTTCTTCGGTGTCGCCGGCAAAGCTTTTCAGATCATAGGCACTGTGACTTGATGCGCCTTTTTTCAGTTTAACTGCGCTCATAATATATTCCTTTCATAAGGGTCATGGGATGGGGCAGGGCAGGGTTTAAACCAGCACCGCGCCCTTACTGTCGATGACACCTTGGGTATCGGCTTCGCCCATCAGCATTTCATTATGGGCTTTGCCCGACGGGATCATCGGGAAGCAGTTTTCGTGTTTTTCCACGACACAATCAAAAATAACCGGCCCGTCGAATTCCAGCATCTCGATAATCGCATCATCCAGTTTTGCCGGATCAGAACAGCGAATGCCCTTGCCGCCAAATGCCTCGGCCAGTTTTACAAAATCCGGCAGTGATTCAGACCATGAATGCGAATAGCGTTCGCCGTGCAACAGCTCTTGCCATTGGCGCACCATGCCCAGCCGTTCATTGTTCAAAATGAACTGCTTGACGGGGGCGCGGAATTGTACCGCAGTGCCCATTTCCTGCATGTTCATCAGAAAACTGGCATCGCCCGCAACATTGATCACCAAACTGTCGGGATGGGCGATTTGCACACCGACAGAGGCTGGCAACCCGTAGCCCATCGTCCCCAAACCGCCCGATGTCATCCAGCGGTTTGGCTGTTCAAAGCCCAGATATTGCGCCGCCCACATCTGGTGTTGGCCGACTTCGGTGGTGATGTAACGATCCATGTCCTTGGTCAGGGCTTCCAGACGTTGAATCGCGTATTGCGGTTTGATGATTTTATCGGAGTTTTTGTAATTCAGGCAGTTCACCGCACGCCAGGCGTCGATTTGCCCGTGCCATTGCATGACCTCGGCTTTTCTGGTCTTGCGGCCACGCGATTTCCAGACTTTCAGCAAGTCTTCCAGAACATGCCCCACATCTCCGACAATCGGCACATCCACATGGATTACCTTGTTGATCGACGAGGGGTCAATATCGATATGGGCCTTCTTAGAATTCGGGCTGAACGCGTCAATGCGTCCGGTGATGCGGTCATCAAAGCGGGCCCCGACGCAGATCATCAGATCACATCCGTGCATCGCAAGGTTCGCTTCATAGGTGCCGTGCATCCCCAACATGCCCAGCCAGTTATCGCCAGATGCGGGGTAAGCCCCTAACCCCATCAGGGTCGAGGTGATCGGGAAATTGGTGCCCCCCACCAGTTCGCGCAACAATTGGCTGGCACCTTTGCCCGAGTTAATCACGCCGCCGCCGGTATAAAACACCGGTTTTTCGGCTTGCTCGATCAATTCCACAAGGGCCGTGATAGCTTCGATGTCACCTTTGACGCGCGGCTGATAATGCCCCAGATCGGCCTTTTTGGGCGAGACATATTTACCGGTCGCAAATTGGACGTCCTTGGGAATGTCCACCAGAACCGGGCCGGGGCGGCCATGTGTGGCAACGTGAAAGGCTTCGTGAATGGTCTCGGCCAGCTTGTCGGTGTCTTTGACCAGCCAGTTGTGCTTGGTGCAAGGCCGCGTGATGCCAACCGTATCGGCCTCTTGAAACGCGTCCGAGCCGATCATGAAACTGGGCACTTGCCCCGACAGTACGATCATCGGGATGCTGTCCATCAACGCGTCCGTTAGCCCCGTGACCGCGTTTGTCGCCCCCGGGCCGGATGTTACCAGAACCACGCCGGGTTTGCCGGTTGAACGGGCATAGCCCTCGGCGGCGTGCGTTGCCCCCTGTTCGTGGCGCACCAGAATGTGGCGGATGTCGTTTTGTTGGAAAACCTCGTCATAAATTGGCAGCATTGCCCCACCGGGATAGCCGAACACGGTATCCACGCCCTGATCTTTCAAAGCTTTTATAACGATTTGCGCACCGGTCAGTTGACGGTTCATGGGTTTGCTCCTTTAAGTCAGTCATAAAAAAACCCCCGAATGAGTGGGGGGTGCACGAAAGCGAATACGGGATTTACCGTTTTCGCGCCGTGCGCGGTGCCACCAGGACCACAATATGAGCTGTATTTATCATGGGCGTATTTTTAGCCGTTAAAACGCTAAGGTCAAGCCGCAATAAAGGTTTTTTATTCCGAAAATATGGTAGCTGTAGTAATTAAAGTACAATAATACGCGCCGACAGTAATGAAATTACTCAAAATCGCAGTTTCAGGGTTTATCCACGCTCAAAACATCGGGCAGGCTGATGGCGGCAACCTGTTCGGGGATTGACGCGGTCCCCAATGGATGCGGGGCTATGTCAAAGCTGTTCGGGTCTTCCATTGATAGCCATGCACCATTGGTAAATACTTCCAATGCGTTAAAGCGGGATTTATAGTCCATTTTCGGGCTGCCCTGCACCCAATAGCCCAGATAGACATAAGGCAGGCCTACTTCGCGGGCGATTTCAATGTGATCCAGGATCATATAGGTGCCAAGGCTGTGTTTGTGCATATCGGGGTCAAAGAATGAATAGACCAGCGACAGGCCATCATCCAGAATATCGGTCAGACAGACCGCGCGCAATTCGGTGCGTCCCAAAATATCATGCGGTTCGGAATATTCCACGATGCGGCTGCGCACCGGGGTTTCTTCGACCATGGCGGAAAATTCGAACATATCCATATCCGCCATGCCACCATCGGCGTGTCGCGCATTCAGGTAACGTGTGAACAAGTCGTATTGCTGCTCGGTTGCCCAAGCGGCCGAGGCATTGCGTATTAGATCGGCGTTCTTTTTTTGCACCCGCTTCTGGGTTTTGGTCGGTTTGAAACCGGCCACACGAATTCGCGCGGACATGCAAGCAGTGCAATCGGTACAGCTTGGCCGGTACAAGACATTTTGCGAGCGTCGAAACCCCTGTTTCGACAGCGCATTATTCAAAGCGTCCGCATGATCACCATGCAGGCCGGCAAAAAGTTTGCGTTCCAGGTTGCCCTCCAGATAGGGGCAAGGCTGCGTTGCGGTGACATAAAACTGGGGTGCCAAGGGCAAAGTGTGTCGCATGATATACTACTAACGTTACTGATTACTTAAAAGCGTACCAGCAGAACGGTAATCGGGCAAGACGGCTAAATTATGATGATTTATAGCGATTTATCGCAGTTGTCCCCAGGAAATAGTCATGCAGCCCTTGTCCGCGTGCATTGGTCAGCATCATGAAAACTGAAATAAACAGGGCAAAAAACGAAATGGTGATGACCGTGAACAGGCCGGTGTGCCACATGGCCTCGGTCGGGTTCAACTTGTCGCCCAGACTGTTTCTGATCTCGACCCCGGTTATCATCATACCAATAGTCGCGGAATACCGCGACAGGGTCAAAATGCGGTAACCCAGATTGACCGCAAGCAGGGCAAGCGGAAAGATAAAAGCCGCCGCGCCAAGGCTGACGATAACCATCCCCATGGTCAATAACAGGATGATGACGGAATCGATGATCCAGGCCAAAAGGCGCTTAAAGGCAACGCCTGCATAAAATTGCCGGTCAAGTACCGGATCTGGTAGGCCGCTTAGATCATAGGTGGTTTTCAACATGAATATTCCAGTGCTGTTGCTTCGCCCAATATGTGGGCGAAGCGGCATTCTCACAAGGGGGGAGTTAGGATTTATGCCTGTGTCTGCTGTTTCAGTGCGTTTTCCCGACCCTTCATAAATTCATCGAACTCGGTTTTATCCTTGGCTTCGCGCAAACGCTGCAAGAACCCCTGAAATGCGGATTGTTCATCCTCAAGCCGTTTCAGGGTGTCCTGCTTATAGGCGTCAAACGCCGTGTTGCCTGTTGTGCTATAGTGTTTTCGCGAATGGCAGCAGCCAAAGAAAGAACGAGACATACGATTACTCCAGATCATGTAGAAAAGAATGGCCAGGCCAATGGGCCAGACAAAGATAAAGCCTAGGACCATGACAATAAGCCAGGCGGCTTTACCGCGCCTGTCCAGCCATGTGACCACGCTTGAAAACCAAGACATTAGGGGGGGCATATAGAGTTCCTTTTCCGTTAAGGTATGTAAATGTTATTTACATTAACATATGTAAGGATAAGATGGCGAAATTCAAGGTTCGCTAAAATTTTATTATTCTGCCAAAATTTAGCCACTTTACAGGGGGATAAGTCTAGACTTTATATCACTGATCCATAGAAAGTAGTTGGCAATGTTTGAAATGAAGAAAGTATTTTCCCTGATAAAGTCCCATATGGCTGATCAAGGTGGCGCTGTTACCGTTGAATTTGTGGTGTTGAGTGCCACTGTTGTTCTATTGGCCGGGGTCGTGATGTCCTCGATGTCCAGCAAAATTTCAGCGGCTATTGCTGGGATTGTGCTGTCCTGAAGCTAACCATCGTTGTCTTTGGACAATACGCCCAATCCGCGCAGATAAATTCCCAATCCGGTTTCCAACAGATCTTCAGGGCTAAAAGGCGAGCGTGCCCCCGGTTCGCCGCGTGCGTATAATTCCACAATCCCGTGGCTCATCGCCCAGATATGCTGGCTGACCATGGTTGCAGGCGGGCGGTTTTTTTTGGGCAGGTTTGCCAGCAATTTATCAACCGCCAAGTTCAATACATTCATCGCCATGTTGGCAGCGTTTGCCAGATCAGGGTCGGTATTGATCGACACACCGCTTTCAAACATTGCAATATAGTAGCCGGGATGCTTGCGTGCAAACGCCAGATAGGCCCGCCCTGTGGCCTCGAGTGCGGCAACCGGTGATCCCTGTCCTTTAGCATAGGCATGTTCCAGCAAATCCCCGAACATCGCAAAGCCCTGTTTGGCCACCTCAGAGATCAGCGCGTCCCTGCCCGTGAAATGGCGGTAGGGGGCGGCGGCCGACACGCCGGCCTGTTTGGCCGCTTCCGACATGGTAAATCCGGCGGGGCCTTTTTGCTCGATCAGTTTGATCGCGGCTGCTACTAGGGTCTGTTTCAGATTGCCGTGATGATAGGCTTTTTTAATCATTCAGAATTTCCGGGCCTCCGCAGATTTTCGCATCCGCAAGGCGGGCCACATCGGTATCCTTCTTGTCATAGGGAATGCGGGATAAAACCGTGCGAATGGCGGCAATCCGGGCGCGGCGTTTGTCGTCGGTGCGCAGGATATGCCAAGGCGCGTGGGGGGAGTGGGATTTATCCATGGTTTCATGGATTGCAGCGGTATAGGCATCCCACTTATACAGGCCTTTGACATCAATGCCCGACAGTTTCCACTGCTTCAACTGGTCACTTTCGCGGCTTAGAAAACGGCGCAACTGTTCGGCCCGTCCGACATTAAGCCACAGTTTCACAAGAATGATCCCGTCATCCACCAGCATCTTTTCGAAATCGTTTACCTGGGCAAAGAAAAGCGCACGCTGATCCGCATTGCAAAAGCCGAACACATGTTCCACCACGCCGCGATTGTACCAAGAGCGGTCAAAAAATACGATATGTCCGGCACTGGGCATGTGTTTGATATAGCGTTGGAAATACCATTCAGAGCGCTCTTTTTCGGTTGGTTTGGGCAAGGCCACAACACGCGCCACACGCGGGTTCATGTTTTCGCGAAACCGTTTGATGGTGCCGCCCTTGCCAGCGGCATCGCGGCCTTCAAACACCACCGCGATCCGCGCCCCTGCCTGATTGGCCCATGACTGCATTTTGACCAGCTCGATTTGCAGGTCTAGCAACAGTTCTTCATAGTCTTTGCGATCCTTGCGGCTGTCATAGGGATAGGAGCGATCCAGAATGTCTTGCTTGCGGCCGGTGATGATGGTTTTGCGAATATCAGCGGGCGCGTCTTTTTCAAAGAACGTCGAAATTGCGCCGTCAAACGGTTTGGGATAGGGGGTTTTGCCCATGGTGCCTCCGGGTTTTTAGCCAATATGGCGGCATGACCGCGCGAAGGCAACGGCTTTTGCCCCGTCGACCTGTCGGCTGGCGGGGGAATTGCTGTTAACCTCATATTGACATCAAGGGTGTTATATAGCTCAAACGCTTGCGGATTTATTAGGGCTGCATTTGCAGTTAGCGTTTGCGACGGCATAAACCGCCGCTTCGATTTGGGGAATGGCCAGTTGATGGGTGCCGTGGCCCATGCCTTTGACGCGGACAAGATGGGCATGCGGGACGATTTTGATGAATTCTTCGGCGTGAATATGAATGGGAACAGACGTGTCTGCGGTGCCGTGGATCAGCTCTATCGGGATGGTCAGATCGGCATAGTCTTCGGATTGTGCCAAAACCTGTGGATATAGGGTTTTTAATTGCCGCGAGTTTTCCACGAACGATCGGTAGCGTACCGACATGTTGACGCCAACATGATCAAGATAGCCTTTCGGCGGTTCGTGCGGGTCGAACACTGTTTTATAGGTCGCGCGAAAATAGGCGTCGCCGAAATAGGCGGTGGCAAAAGCCATTGCGGCAGGGCCGATGACGGGGAGCGACATCAGCCTGTAGTTGGCGTGGATTTTGCCGGGCCATGGCATTGAAACCGCAGAGACCAGCACCAGGCCTTTGACAAAGTCTTTATAATGCGTCGTCATATGCAGCGCGAGGGCGCCGCCATAGGAAAAGCCCAGAATATAGGCTTTAGTGACGCCAAGTTTTTGCACGGTTTTCCGGATCAGATCTGCCTGCTGGGCCAATGTCGCCGCAGGCTTGGCTAAAACCGGCGTGTAGCCGTGGCCGGGGCGGTCAATGGCGATGACGGTGAAGTTTTTCGAGAAGCGTTGCACATGGTCATAGGTAAAGTCCTTCAAGTGCCCGCCCGCGCCGTGGATCAGGATCAGGGCAGGGCCGGAACCCTGTTTTACATAATGCATGCGTACATCGCCCACCTTGATAAAATGGCCTACGGGCGGGGTTTTGTTTTCGGCATTTCGGGTGAAGTTTTCCGCCCGTTTGAAGGTGACAAACGCAAAAAACCCAAGTGCTGCAACAACGACGCCCCAAAGCATTTCAAGCGCCTATTTTTGACAAATCAAAATCGGTTGTCTGGTAAATCTGGTTAATCCAGTTGCCGTAAAGCAAATGCCCGTGGCCGCGCCAGCGGTTAAGCGGCGGGTTTGCGGGATTGTCATCGGGGTAATAGTTGCAAGGTACGTTGATCGGCGCGCCCTTGGCGACATCGCGGTCGTATTCCTCTTTCAAGGTGCCGCGGTCATATTCGAAATGGTTGAAAATATAAAGTGCGCGGTGTGCGGGATCTTGCACAAGACAGGGGCCTGAATCGGGGCTGCTGATCAATATATCCAAACCGTTCACCGCCTCTATTTCAGCCTGTTTGATTTCTGTCCAGCGGCTGACCGGGATCACCAGATCGTCGGAAAACCCGTTCAAATAGGGCGAGGAGTGATCCAGCACCTGGTGGCGGAAACAGCCGAAGGATTTTGCCGGCAACATGTGTTTGTCGACGCCGTGGAAATGATACAGCATCGCCATGCCGCCCCAGCAGACGCCGAATGTGGAATGCACGTTGCTTTGCGTCCAGTCCAGAACCTCGCGCAGTTCATTCCAATAGGTCACATCGCTGAAGGGCAGGTGTTCGATCGGGGCGCCGGTGATGATCAGCCCGTCGAATTTGCGGTGCTTGATCTCTTGAAAACTGCTGTAGAACGCTTCCATATGATCTTTGGGCGTCGTCTTTGAGCGGTGCTCGGTCATGCGAATAAGGGTCAGGTCGATCTGCAAAGGCGTGGCCCCGATGAGCCGTGCAAACTGGGTTTCGGTCTGGATTTTCTTCGGCATCAGGTTCAAAAGCCCGATTTGCAACGGGCGAATGTCCTGTTTGTTGGCCTCGCCACGCGACATAACCATGACGCCCTCGTTTTTCAGGATGTCATGGGCGGGCAGTTTTCTGGGAATTCTAATTGGCATTGGTTTTCTTTCGGGCTGGGGCTTCAAATAGGGGGTTTAAGCCTGTGCCTCAAGGGCGTGCATTATCACTTTATTGAAATCAATCGTTGTCTTTACCCGGTGAATATCATCCGCACCCACGGTAATCCCCCATTTTTGCGCAATCTCTTTGTAGCGCGGCAAGCGGTCGGACAGGAGTTGTTGATAGCCAAAACGGATGAAATCGTCGGGGTCGACTTTGTCGGGGGCTACGGATTTTTCAGACAAATACCTGTTCCAGCATTTGATCAGGAAATCTTGCGGGTAATACATCGGTTTCGGGGCTTTGTTAAAGCGTTCCACTAAAACGTCGATATGATCGTCGTTGCCTTCTATCCACACCGGCAAAAGGTGTTGTGAAATCAGGGCCATAACAGGGTCGTTGTCATCATTTGCATCAACCACTTCAACCACCGACCCGGATGTGTCGCAGATGAAATTGTCGTAATCATAAAGCGCTTTGGCGCGCTCGATGAAATAGACGGTATCCTTCATGGCATTCACTTCGGCATCGCGGTGCAGCTGTTGGCGGCGCAGGTATTCGTCAAACGCAATGCCGCCCTTGGCCGGATCCCCCGGTTTGCCCAAATATGTTGACAGCGGCGACAGATCGGAGAACTTCAGGTTCGAGGCGATATAAATCGCGTCCGCGCGCAAAAGATCGGCCAGAAACGGGTTGCGCATGGCCTCGTATTTGAAGTTGTCGGCGATATGTTCGCCCATATAGCGCGTGCCGATGCGGTAATCGACGCTGTAGTGAAACCAGTCGCCGTGGGCCCGCAGAATTTCGCTGATATAGGTTTTGCCAAGGCCCGACATGCCAAACAGCATCACCTTTTTGGCTTTGGCATTTTGCCAGTCTTTTGCACTTTTATACAGCATTGCCGCCTCTTTTTAGCTTTTGACCTATCCTAAAGCAAAAAAACCGGAGAAGTTCAATTGTTTAACGCAGGTTCAGATTGCGCCCTTGTTCCGGCCCATATGTTCACATAGTTCGACCCAAAGATAATTGCGGCGCCGAGGATCACCCAAATATCCAGAGATTCGTTATAAAACTGCCATCCGATCAGGGCGATTAGCGGCAGGCGGGTGAAATCAATCGGCAGAACCACCGTGGCAGGGGCCAGCGATAGTGCGGTTGTGACGCAAAAATGTGCCAGCAATCCGCCTAAACCGACGATGATTACCCAGTGCAGGGTTGCATAGGTGGGCAGAGCGATGTCGCCGTCATAGCCTGCGCAGATCAGGCCAAAGACCAATTGCATTGCGGTCATCCAGAAAAGGATGCTCAAGGTGGATTGGGTGTCGGTCAAACGTTTGGTGGCAATCGAGGTTCCGGCAAAACATATGGCACTTAGCGCGGCGGCGGCAATGCCGATGGAAAGGCCGGCAACCCAGGGCCGTGTGACCATCAAAATGCCCGCAAAACCGATGAACACCGCCATAACGCGCAAGCTGTTCAGCCTTTCGTGCAACAGAAACGGGGCCGCCAGCGTGACCCATATGGGCACCGAAAACTCGAACGCAAACAAATGTGCCAGCGGGATTACCGTGACGGCGAAAAACCACAGGTTTTGCCCAGTGAAATGGAAGATATTGCGCACGAAGTTAAGACCAATACGGTCGGTTCGAAAGGCGCGGGTTTTGCCGGTTGAAAGGCCGATAACAACAATAATGGCCAAACCGATCAGCGAACGGTAGGTCATGATCTCGAAGGTATCTAGCGCGACGCTCATCTCGCGGCCAGCCACGGCCATGGCGGAAAACGACACCACCGCGCCCATCATCCAGAAGACGGCTTTAAGGGTATTGGAAACGGGTGCCGTCACGGGGTTGACCTTTTGCGATAAAACCGGACGCTAGCGGCAAATCACCGGATTGCCAATGCTATTTCGGGGTTATTTCCAGATTATCATTAACCACGCAATCCGGGCCTTCACCGGCAAATCTGGTGCAGATGTAATCGACCAGAAGCCCGAAACAGGCACCGTCGGCTATCAGCCACAAGGGCGACGAGAAAAATGTGCCTGCACCAAAAAAACCAGTGAGCATGGCACCAATTTTGTCATAGATGAACAGCATCAGGATAAAATCCATCCAGGCCCCGATCCAAGGCCCGCGGAACCACCAGGGCAGGGGAATGCCCAGAACGGGGACGGTTGAAATGATGCCAGACAGCCCGATAACGGCACCTATCAGAGCGTAATAAAGCACAAAGCCCCATTTATAAGCGGTGGACAATTCCGGAAACAGGTACGGGAATATCAAGAACAAAGCACCAGCCAGCACAAAACCGGCGGTTTTGCCGTAGGTGATCCGCATAATAAGGGATGGATTTTTAAACATGGCCTATCCTTTCTATGTTGCCTTTGCGCATCATAGCATGCTTTTGCAAATAGGTCTTTGATTGAAATCAAAGGGTTGTGCCGCTTACTTGCCCTCTTCAGTAACCGTATAATCGCGCGGCAGGCCTGCGGTGATCTGTGCCCAAGGGGATGCATTTGCGCGGGTTTGATGGGCGTCAAACGCGGTGCGGTCTTGAAATGTTTCAGCCACCAGAAAACGGCCCTTCACATCAGGGCAGGGGGTGACTTCGAAACTGATGCAGCCCGCCTCGGTGCGGGTCAGGGCGATATGATCGGCCACAGCTAAGGTCACGGCCTCTAGCCGGTCATCGGGGACATCCATATGGCCTGTAAGGTGAACCTTTGTCATATTATTCTGTTATCTCTGAATTTGGTTTTCAATGAAAAAAAGAAATTTATTCAACATTGCGTCGTCCTTTGGGGCGCTTGGGTTATTCCCACTCAATCGTGCCCGGCGGTTTCGAGGTGATGTCGTAGGTGACACGGTTGATGCCCTCGACTTCGTTGATGATGCGGGTTGCGGTTTCGCCCAGGAATTCGTGGCTGAACGGGTAGTAATCCGCCGTCATGCCGTCAACCGAGTTCACGGCGCGCAAAGCACAGGCGTAATCATAGGTGCGCCCGTCGCCCATCACGCCCACGGTGCGCACCGGCAGGATGGCCACGAAAGCCTGCCAAATCTCATCGTATAGCCCGTGTTTGCGGATCTGGTCGATGTAAACTGCATCGGCCTTGCGCAGAATTTCCAGCTTGGCGCGGGTTATTTTGCCGGGACAACGGATGGCAAGACCGGGGCCGGGGAAGGGGTGGCGACCTACGAAACTGGCGGGCAGGCCCAGTTCGCGGCCCAATGCGCGCACCTCGTCCTTGAACAGTTCGCGCAGGGGTTCGATCAGTTTCAGACCCATTTTTTCCGGTAAGCCGCCGACATTGTGGTGCGATTTGATTGTCACTGACGGCCCGCCCGAAAAGCTGACGCTTTCGATCACGTCTGGGTATAGGGTGCCTTGGGCCAGAAATTTGGCCCCGCCGACGGATTTGGCGTGTTTGTCAAAAACGTCGATGAACAAACGCCCAATGATTTTGCGTTTGGTTTCGGGGTCTGACTGGCCGTCCAGTTCGCCCAGAAACAATTCCTGTTCTTCGGCGTGGATCAGTTTCATTTTATAATGGTCGCGGAACATGGTGACGACTTCGTCGGCCTCGCCTTGCCGCAAAAGCCCGTGGTCGACAAAGACGCAAGTTAGCTGATCGCCGATGGCTTCGTGGATCAGAACGGCAGCAACCGAACTGTCGACGCCCCCCGACAGGCCGCAGATCACCTGTTCATCCCCGACCCGGGCGCGAATGTCGGCTATGGCCTGTTCGCGGTAGGCCCCCATTGTCCAGTCGCCGGTAAAACCTGCAAGCTTAACGAAATTTTCATAAAGTTTTGCCCCATTCGGCGTGTGGTGCACTTCGGGGTGAAACTGTACCGCAAAGAAATTGCGGCTTAAATCGGCGGTAATGGCGAAAGGCGCGTTGGGCGAAGTGCCATAAACCTTGAAGCCGTCCGCAAGTTTGGAGACATGGTCGCCGTGGCTCATCCAGACTTGTTCTTTGCCTTCAGAAAACCAGCCTTTAAGCAGGCCAAGTTTGGCGTCGGTCGGGGTCACAAAAGCACGGCCAAATTCGGCGGTGCCAACGCCGCGTTCCACCATGCCGCCAAGCTGGTGCATCATCACCTGTTGCCCGTAACATATGCCCAAAACCGGCAGGCCCATATTAAACAGCTCTTGCGGCGCGCGCGGGGCGTTTTCGTCGAAAACACTGGCAGGCCCCCCCGACAGGATCACGGCCTTGGGCGCGAAGCTGCGGATAAAGTCCGCATCGACGTTCTGATAGGGGTGGATTTCGCAGTAGACGTGCAGTTCGCGCAAGCGACGCGCGATAAGCTGCGTAACCTGGCTGCCGAAGTCGATGATAAGAAGGCGGTCATGTATATCTGTGCTCATGCGCGGGGTTTATTTGGCAACGGCTTTAAGCGCAAGGGGTGTTTGGGGGCAATGATAGGAGTAAATACGACACGGATGTCGCTTGCCGCCCGATTTGTGCGAATTTGCCGCGCGGAATTTTGCGGATCGTATTAAATTATAAGGAAATTCAAATTGGGGATTCCTAAATGATTGAAGCAGCCACATCCGAAAACTCAAGCCGTCGTCGCACACGCGGTGGCGGCGGGGCCTCGCGCCGTGCAGAACGTACAGCCGTGAAACATGAAGCGGAAAAATTTATCGAGCGCAACATTCCGAATTTCGAAATTCTGAATGAAGAAGCGTTGCAGATCATTGAAACAAATGCCGAGGCCATTCTGGAAGAGGTCGGCGTTAATTTTTTGGATAACCCCGTTGCCCTAGAACGCTGGCGCAAAGCCGGTGCGGATATTGACGGCGAGCGCGTGCGCATTCCCAAAGGGCTGTGCCGCGAGCTGATTAAAACCGCCCCGAAAGAGTATATCCAACATGCCCGCAATCCCGAACGCAATGTGCGTGTGGGCGGCAATTCAATGGTGCTGGCACCGGTTTACGGGCCGCCGTTTGTGCGCGATATGCAGGGCGGTCGCCGCTATGCAACGATTGCGGACTTTCAGAATTTCGTCAAGCTGGCCTATATGTCTAAATGGTTGCACCATTCCGGCGGGACAATTTGTGAACCCACTGATATTGCTGTGAATAAACGCCATCTGGATATGCTTTACGCGCATATGACCCTAAGCGACAAGCCTTATATGGGATCGGTGACGGCGCCTGAGCGGGCACAGGATTCGGTGAATATGTCCGAGATTCTGTTTGGCGGCAGCATCAAAGACAAAACCGTTATGACCTCGCTTATCAACATAAATTCGCCGATGACATTCGACGATATTATGATGGGCGCGATGGAAATTTATGCCAAAAACAATCAGGCGTGTATCGTGTCGCCTTTCGTTGTTGGCGGGGCGATGGCACCGGTGTCGGTGGCAGGGACTTTGACGCAAGTGCTGGCCGAAGGTCTGGCCGGGGTTGCCTATAACCAGTTGTGCAATCCGGGGGCGCCGGTGATTATGGGCGCGTTTGTGACCTCGATCGATATGAACTCTGGCGCGCCGACGTTCGGTACGCCTGAAGCCAGTAAAATATTGTACGGCATGGGGCAGTTGGTGCGCCGTTTGGGTCTGCCGTATCGTTCCGGCGGCGGGCTTTGTGCGTCAAAGCTTCCCGATGCGCAGGCCGCCTATGAAACCGCCAACACACTGAATGCCGCCCTTTTGGGCGGGGTGAATTTCTGCCTGCACGCAGCCGGTTGGCTGGAGGGCGGCTTGGTGTCGTCTTATGAAAAATTCGTCATGGATGCGGATCAGTTGGGCATTTTGCATTCACTGGCCGAAGGTGTTGACGTGTCGGAAAACGGTCAGGCCATGGGGGCGATACACGAGGTTGGCCCGGGTGGGCATTATCTGGGCTGCGAACACACCCAAGCCAATTTCAAGCATGCGTTCTGGCGCACCAGTGTTCTGGATTACAGGCCTTATGAGACATGGGCCGAAGATGGTGAAAAAGACACCATGACCTTGGCCAATGCACGGGTCAAAAAGATGCTGGGAGAGTATCAACAACCGGCCATTGACCCGGCCATTGACGAGGCTTTGCTGGCCTATATGGCGCAACGCAAAGAAAGCGAACCGGACGCGTTTGGCTAAGACTTACGCTGCGTATTAGGCAGTAAATACAATTCTTGCAGTACGGCAGTCATGATATGGATGTGTAGGTTCATATCATAGTCTGCCGTGCCTGTTTTACGGGCTTGTTCCAGCCTGTTTTCCCGCCGTATCAGGCGTTCCAAAGCGTGACGGGGGGCGGGTGGTCCCGAGCCACCGATCAGGCGTTTCAAATCCTTGTTTCTGGAATATGTTTGCAATCTTATTTTGGCGGCATTCATTAGAATTCTAGGCCGGATCATTTGTGAAAATACATCTTCAAGTTGCATGTCGATTCTCCTTCAGCCTTATCTATGGCCCGAAAAACATGCCGTTGCGTTTTTTATAAATCACAGAACGCGGTGTTTTTATTTGTTTATCTTTTGGACGCAATGATTATCCCACGTTGTTAACTTTAATTAATTTTTCAATAATTCAACCAAAGGTAGAATTATCGAATATTAAACAGGAGGAACAAGTGCAAGAGGTTTTATCGCCATATAAGATGGCAAAACACACTGCGGCCAAGATTGTTAACTGGGTGCACAAAAGCCCGGATTTCCGCGAATATATCGACCATGTTGAAAACGGCATACCGCTGCGCAAAATTGCAAAGCGCGACGGCATTCACCCCTCAACCGTCTTAAGGCGCGTGCGAAAAATCGAAGCGCGGCGCGATGATCCCATTCTTGATGACATTCTGACCCGTGTCAGCAAGCAAATCCAACGCAACCACCCCCCGAAAGAGGCCCTTATGATTACGGTAAATCACAACCAAAAACAGGACGCCGAGATAAAAGACACCAAAGACGCGGTGCGCATTTTAAGGCGTCTGTGTGAACAAACCGCTTTCATGGTGATGTCGCTTGATCTGCCGAAAGCCGTGGTGATGCGCGGCAAGGGCAAAACGCAGATGCGTTCTGCGGTTTTATCGCGTGAGCTGGGGCAGCATCTTTTGATCAAAGACTGGATCGAGCGCAAGGGCGGTGGCAAGTTTAACCGCTACAAGATTACCAGTGCCGGTCGTGCCGGTTTGAAGCGGCTGGTGGCGGAGCTGGAGACAGCACATAAAAACTCTGGTTTTGCCGAATGTGCCAGCCCGTTTCAGGAACAACACCGCGAATGGGGTGTGCGTGCCATCGGGGCCACGGATGGCGGCCCCCGGGTGCGTATGCGGGTGAATTTGCGCGAAAGCCCGATCAATTCACTTGGACGCAAGAAAGGCAAAGACGGGAGACCGTTTTTATCGCAAGAATTATTGCAGGCCTCCGAGCGTTTGCGCGAAGATTTCGAATTGGCGCAACTGGGGCCAAGAGTGACGCAAAACTGGGATCGTTTTATGGTCGGTTCTGACCGGGGCAATTTCGGGTCGGGTGAAGGCGGTGGCTCGTCTGCTGCCCAGAAACGCCTGTCAGCGGCCCTGACCGCACTTGGGCCGGGTTTGGGCGATATAACTTTGCGCTGCTGTTGTTTTCTGGAAGGCATGGAAGCGGCGGAAAAACGCATGGGCTGGTCGGCGCGTTCGGGTAAAGTCGTGCTGCGCATCGCTTTGCAACGGTTGCGGACGCATTACGATGAGGTTTACGGCGGGGTGAGCGCAAAAATTGGTTAACCGAGCGCTTCGATGACACGGGAAAAGTCAACCGCTTTCAGGCTGGCCCCGCCGACAAGGCCGCCATCGACATTGGGCACTTGGGCAATATCCGCCGCATTTTTCAGATTCATCGAACCGCCGTATAAAATACGCACAGCACCACCCACGTCCGCCCCATAGCGGCGTTCAAGACGGCTGCGGATATAATCGTGAACTTCACCGATTTGATTCAAGTTAGGGGTTAATCCTGTGCCAATGGCCCAGATCGGTTCATAGGCAATCACCAGATTTTCGCCTGTGGCATTGTCGGGCACGCTTGCTGCCAGTTGCCCGCCGATAATGTCTATTGTGTTGGACGCTTCGCGCTCATCAAGGCTTTCGCCGATGCACACGATAGCGGTCAGGCCTGCGGTCCATGCGGCTTTGGTTTTGGCACGCACATCCATATCGGTTTCACCGTGGTCAGCGCGGCGTTCCGAGTGGCCGAGAATGACGTAAGTGGCCCCGCAATCTTTCAGCATTTGTGCTGAAATATCGCCCGTGTGTGCGCCGCTTTCATCGGCGTGACAGGTTTGGCCGCCAATGGCGACGTCGCCGGATAGTGTACTGGCAGAATGGATCAGCGTGGCGGGTGGGCAGATCAGGACTTCGCAAGTCGATGCTTTAGCTGTATCTGCTAATTCTTTGATTTCGTGCAAATCATTCAAGGTGCCGTTCATCTTCCAATTTCCGGCGGCAAGTTTTTTGCGCATTTATTACATACCTTCGAATTTGATCGACTCACCGCAACCGCAAGCTTCGGACACGTTTGGGTTGTTGAATTTAAAGCCTGCTTCCAGCAAGGATACTTCATAATCTATTTCAGTGCCAAACAGGAACATTTGCGCCATGGGCGCGATCATCACCACGGCCCCGTCCCGTTCCACAACTTCGTCGTTGGGGTCAAATGCGTCGACATAGTCCATGGTATATTCCATGCCTGCACAGCCGCCTTTTTTGACCCCGATGCGCAAGCCTTTTTTGCCACCCTCGGCCATCAGCTTGGCGATTTGCGTGGCGGCTTTGTCGGTGATGCTGACAGCGGCTTTTCCCGGAATACCGAACATTACATGAACCCCAGTTCCAGCCGCGCTTCATCGGTCATCATGTCCATGCCCCATTGCGGTTCCCAGACCAGTTCTACGTTTACCGCCTGCACGCCGGGAAGGGGGGAGATGGCCTCTTCTACCCAGCCGGGCATTTCGCCCGCTACGGGGCAGCCCGGCGCGGTGAGGCTCATCAATACGTTTACGATGCCTTCATCGCTGATCTCTATGGTGTAGATCAGGCCCAGATCAAAGATGTTGACGGGGATTTCTGGGTCATGCACGGTACGGCATGCCGCGCAGATGGTGTCATATAGTGGATGCTCGGTCGTTGAGGGTTTGATCAACGGCGTGCCTTCCATTTGTGCTGTCGCTTCTGCGGTCATAATGCGTAAACCTCTTGGAATTCCTGACTAAACATATAAGGAATGATTCGAGAAACGTCCAGTGGGATTAAACATGTCGAAACGCTTTGAATTTGAATTGCTTAACACCGATGGCCGGGCGCGTCGCGGAATTGTAAAGACGCCGAAGGGGCATATTCAAACGCCCGCCTTCATGCCTGTGGGTACGGCGGCAACGGTCAAAGCGATGATGCCCGAGAGTGTTGCCGCCACGGGGGCAGAAATTTTACTGGGTAATACATACCATTTGATGCTGCGCCCCGGGGCTGAACGGGTGGCGAATTTGGGCGGGTTGCACAGGTTTATGAACTGGGACAAGCCGATTCTGACCGATTCGGGCGGTTATCAGGTGATGAGCCTGACTAGTTTGCGCAAGCTGACCGAAGAGGGGGTGAAGTTTCGTAGCCATATTGATGGCTCGGAACATAATCTGACGCCGGAACGCTCGATGGAGATACAAAAGCTGCTTGGCTCGGACATTGTGATGAGTTTCGATGAATGTACGCCGTACCCTGCGACGCAAGATCAGGCGCGGGCCAGTATGGCGTTGTCAATGCGTTGGGCGGCGCGCTCTCGCGATGCGTTCGGGGACCGCCCCGGCTATGCGCTGTTCGGTATTCAACAGGGCAGCACCTTTCGCGATATGCGCGAAGAAAGTGCGCAAGCGTTGCAGGCCATCGGGTTTGACGGCTACGCGGTTGGCGGGCTGGCCGTGGGCGAGGGGCAAGAAATGATGTTTGACGTGCTGGATTATGCGCCCGGCCAATTACCCGATGACAAGCCACGGTATCTGATGGGGGTCGGCAAGCCAGACGATATTGTTGGCGCGGTTGTGCGCGGTATTGATATGTTCGACTGCGTTTTGCCGTCGCGGTCCGGGCGCACAGGGCAGGGGCTGACACGCAGGGGGGCGGTTAATCTGCGCAATGCGCGCCACAAGCAAGATCCGCGCCCGCTGGATGAGGCCTGCGGCTGCCCTGCCTGCCGAAACTATTCACGGGCATATTTGCACCACACGATCAAATGCAACGAGATCATCGGTTCAATGTTGTTGACTTGGCATAATCTGCATTACTATCAGGAACTTATGGCGGGTTTGCGCGGGGCTATCGCTGAAAATGTGTTAACTGCATTTGTGAAGCAGTTCCATGAAAAAAGGGCGGAAGGCGATATTGCGCCTTTATAGATCAGGTTTGGCTAAACGGACGTACAAGCACTTGGTTTGGTCTGCTATCTGCTGTTTCAATAGACGATTTTCGGGTTTGTCCGGGAGCCTGCTTCAGGTGGCCAAATAGATTTTGTTTGCGTCGGGTCTCGTTCGGATGTTTCTGAATAAGGGACTCTGTCTGCGCTGTTGCTGTGTTTATGGGGGGCTTCAGGCCCTGTTTGAACAAGGGGGGGGGCTTGCGCTTGATACTTGCACTACGGAAAAGCACTTCAGCACTTCGCGGCTTTTTACTGAAACGCCTGATTACCGCATTGATAAAAGAGGGGTCACTGGTGCCGCTAACGGTTGAAATGATCGACCACAGGCATCTGAAATAAGCGATGAGAAGAAACGCATATGCAACGGGATAAATCGGGTTGCCCTGACTATCCTGATTGATCTGGTTTTGTAAAATTGCATCGCGGTTGCCGAAAAATGCTTTAAGGTAAACTGGCTGCATATGGTATCCACCGTATATGATACCCAGCCGCATCAATGCTGCTTCTGCCTGTTTTTCGTATTGGGCCCCAATGGTTGTGGTTTGGCCATCTACCTTTACAATAGGGCCGATTGTCCCGCGGCCACTGGAAAGTGCAACAGTTTTTTCCATGATATTCGGATCATCCGACACGATTGCGCCGATCAGCATTTTGCGCGCCAGAATGTTGGCATTGTAGCGTGTGTTTACATTGGCATTTTTCTGCGTTTCAGCCACGGTGGCGGCTGTCGCGGTTTCCGGCAACGCTTTGGTTGCAGCATATAGGGGCACGATATATTTTGTGGCCTCTGCGCCATCTTGGATCGTGGTAAGCTTGAAAATGTCGGCGCTGTCGATTTCGGCCAGCAGATTGATTTCGTTTGCGGCGTTGGCTTGTGGAGCCGCTAAATAATCCTCAACCCGGGTCAGAGCCGGCGGGCCATTTTTTAACGCACGCAGTGCTGCAGTTTTGTCTGCGTCTATATTTTTTTCCATAAAAAACGCCAAAGAAAGCACGCCAAATGATAAAACAAGAACGATAATCGGGTTTCGAAAGAAGATGAGATCAAGGATGTACCGCACTATCATCATTTAGCCTGCCCTAAACCTATTTATTTTTGGTTAATATTTAGCAAAGAAATCTGACCAAAATAAGGCATTTTAAACCTTCGCGCGAAAACATATCAGGGACAGATCTTTAGAATGTTTTGAATTCAATCTTGCGGTTGCTCTTGCACCTATTGCTAAAAAACGCCACACTGATCACAATAAGATGAGCCGGGATTTATTGATTTATGCAAGATCAACACCATATGTAGGCTTACGAAATTGGAGAAATGCCGCGCTGCTGGGAAAACCGGGACGCAAAGTTTCTTGCTAAACAAAGGAATGAACATGTCAAATGCGAGCAGCATATCCTATCCGGTCCTTCCACTGCGCGATATTGTGGTGTTCCCACATATGATCGTGCCGCTTTTTGTTGGCCGCGAAAAATCGGTTCGCGCACTGGAAGCGGTGATGGAAGATAACAAGGAAATCCTGTTATCCTCACAAATCGACCCCTCCGAGGATGAGCCAACCGAAGAAACCATCTATCAAACCGGCGTTTTGGCCAGTGTTTTGCAGCTGTTGAAACTGCCCGATGGTACGGTCAAGGTTTTGGTCGAAGGATTGCGCCGTGTGCACATCACGGAATATCTGGACAATCCGGATTATTTTGAAGCGATTTCGGAATTTCTGCCGGAAACCGAAAATGACCCTGCCGCCATCGAGGCGCTAAGCCGGTCTGTTGCTAAAGAATTCGCACGCTATGCCAAGCTAAACAAATCCATCCCCGAAGAGGCTTTGTCAGCGGTGGCAAAATCCGATGGGGCCGACAAGCTGGCCGATACCGTTGCGGGGCACCTGTCGATCCGTGTGGACCAAAAGCAAGAGCTGTTGGAAACCCTTGATCTATCCGAACGTCTGGAAAAGATTTACGGGCTTATGCAGGGCGAAATGTCGGTTCTGAAAGTCGAGCGTAAAATCAAAAGCCGGGTTAAAAACCAGATGGAGCGCACCCAGCGTGAATATTATCTGAACGAACAAATGAAAGCCATTCAGCAGGAACTGGGTGACGGTGAGCAGGGCGGCGGCGATGAGCTGTCGGAGCTGGAAAAACAGATTGCGGACACCAAACTGTCGAAAGAGGCCAAGGAAAAGGCTGAAGGCGAATTGAAAAAACTGCGACAAATGTCGCCGATGTCAGCCGAAGCCACGGTGGTGCGCAATTATCTTGACTGGATGCTGTCGATCCCGTGGGGGGTGAAGTCGCGGGTCAAAAAGGATTTGAACCGGGCCGAGGCAATTCTGGACGCGGATCATTACGGACTTGAAAAAGTCAAAGAACGCATTGTGGAATATCTGGCGGTGCAAAAACGCTCGTCCAAGCTGAAGGGGCCAATTTTGTGCCTTGTCGGCCCGCCCGGTGTGGGTAAAACCAGTCTTGGGAAATCGGTTGCCCGCGCCACAGGGCGCGAGTTTATCCGTATATCCTTGGGCGGGGTACGCGATGAAAGCGAAATTCGCGGCCATCGGCGGACTTATATCGGGTCGATGCCGGGCAAGATTATCCAATCGATGAAAAAGGCCAAAACCACCAATCCGCTGATCTTGCTGGATGAAATTGACAAGATGGGCAATGATATGCGCGGCGACCCTGCAAGCGCCCTGCTGGAAGTACTTGACCCCGAGCAAAACGGCACATTCACCGATCACTACATGGAGGTCGAATACGATCTGTCCAATGTGATGTTCCTGACCACGTCGAATTCCTACAATATCCCCGGGCCGCTTTTGGACCGGATGGAAGTGATTGCACTTTCGGGCTATACCGAAGATGAAAAGCAGGAAATTGCCAAACGGCATTTGCTGGGTAAGCAGATGAAAAACCACGGGCTGCGTGAAGGTGAATTCACCCTTGAAGACAGTGCTTTACGGGACATTGTGCGCTATTACACGCGCGAAGCCGGGGTGCGTAATATGGAGCGTGAGTTGGCAAAACTGTGCCGTAAAGCGGTGACGAAGATTGTCAAGGGCAGCGTGAAAGGGGTTCAGATTACCTCGGATAATATCGCTGATTTTCTGGGGGTGAAACGGTTTAAATACGGGCTGGCCGAGGAAGAAGATCAGGTCGGTGTGGTGACCGGGCTTGCCTATACATCTGTGGGCGGCGAATTACTGTCGCTTGAAGCTTTGAAATTGCCCGGTAAGGGCCGCATGAAGACCACCGGCAAGTTGGGGGATGTGATGAAGGAAAGCATTGAGGCGGCGGCGTCTTATGTGCGCTCGATCAGCCCTGAAATTGGCGTTAAACCCCCGGTTTTCGAGAAAATCGACATCCACGTTCACGTCCCCGAAGGGGCAACCCCAAAAGACGGGCCTTCGGCCGGTGTTGGCATGGTGACAGCCATTGTGTCGGTGCTGACGGGGATTGCGGTACGCAAGGATATTGCGATGACCGGAGAGGTCACTTTGCGCGGTCACGTTTTGCCCATCGGCGGCTTGAAGGAAAAACTTCTGGCGGCCCTGCGTGGCGGCATCAAAACCGTGTTGATCCCGAAAGACAACGAAAAGGATTTGCCTGAAATTCCCGACAATGTGAAGGCGGGGATAAAGATCATTCCGGTCAGGTCCGTGTCCGAGGTTTTGGCCCATGCTTTGGTGTCAAAACCCACCCCGATTGTCTGGGATGAAGTCGCAGAAGAAGCGGCGGCGGCGGCACTTGCTGCGGGGAAAAATCAAAACCCGGCGGCTGTCTCCCACTAGATATAGATAAATTTAATAAATATAACGCTATCAGTTGATGAAATTGGTAGCGTTATTAACCTTTTTGGTCTAGCCTATGCCCATAATTAACGAAGGTTCGGGCGATCAATGTCTAGTGTAAAAACGAAAAAGACGATAAAAACACCAACATCAAAAGTCGTAAAACTTAAAGATGACACTGCTGTAGAAACGGTAACTGATACGAAAATCGACATCGTGGATGTGGGCGGGGTTGATGCGGGCGCGGATGAAAAAACTGTCGAACCCAATCTTGTCAAGAAAAAAGACATTTACGAATATGTCTCGGTTTCTACCGGCTTGCGTAAACGTGATGTGCGCGAAGCGGTTGATAGCCTGTTGGAATATATGCATAAATGCCTTGAAGATGGTAAAGCCATACAAGTCCCGCCTTTGGGTAAAATCAAGCCGGTTGAACGCGGCACTGGCGAGAATATCAAGGTACATTACAAGCTGACCTTGAAAAAACCGGCTGCTGCTGAAAAAAGTGAAGATTGATGTAAACTACCTCTTGATGCGGCCGGCAACTCTGTCTAAAAGCCGCGTCAGTGGGTGATTAGCTCAGTTGGTAGAGCGCTTCGTTTACACCGAAGATGTCGGGAGTTCGAGCCTCTCATCACC
>JASFZB010000010.1:0-45773 GCA_045046705.1 Rhodobacterales bacterium
GCTGGAACAGTGATCACGCTTATCTTTGTTCCAGCATTATATCTAATCATCTTTCGGGTGGAAAAAGGACAATAGTAAACCCTTTGAACCTGCCCCGCTTTAGTGCCGCTCCAAGGGCTCATTTTATGTGGCCTTTCGCTCAAAAGCCAAGCGCTGCTCGGCAGGGCATAGGATACCTTTAATGAAGCGTGGCTTTGCAGGAACCTGCGCCTGGGTGCGAAAGAGGGGGAATTGCCCAGACTTAGGCTCTTTTCATCTGTGTGTATTTCAGATAGGTCGCTTGCAGCGAAATCAACAACTGCGACCACGTTATGAAATTCACACTCTCCTGGTTGAAAAACCACCTAGACACCGATGCTTCCATTGATGAAATTACCTATGCGCTGACTGATCTTGGCCTAGAGGTCGAAGATGTCGTGAACCCGATGGATACGCTTGGCGATTTTACCATCGGCTACGTCAAGCACGCTGAAAAGCATCCCGATGCGGATAAGCTCAAGGTCTGTGTGGTGGATACGGACGAGGGCGAGTTGCAAATTATTTGTGGTGCACCGAATGCACGCCAGGGTATTCATGTGGTCGTGGCAAAACCGGGGGTTTATGTGCCGGGCTTGGACATTACCATCGGGGTTGGTAAAATTCGTGGCATTGAAAGTTTCGGCATGATGGCGTCGGAGAAGGAAATGGAACTGTCGGACGAACATGACGGGATTATCGAGCTGGCTGGCGCGCCTGCGGTGGGGATGAAATTCGTTGATTATCTGGCGCAGCATTCCCCTGACAAGATCGACCCGATGATCGACATTGCTATCACCCCCAACCGCCCCGATGCGCTAGGTATTCGCGGTATCGCCCGCGACTTGGCGGCACGTGGTTTGGGTGTGCTAAAGCCCGAGCCTGTGGCCGAGATCAAGGATGGTTTCAAGTCTGATATTAACGTGACGATTGACGCGGATGTGCAGGCCAAGGGCTGTCCGCTATTCGCGGGGCGTCTGATTAAAGGCGTCAAAAACGGGCCGTCACCTGCGTGGTTGCAGGCGCGTTTACGCTCTATTGGCTTGCGGCCGATCTCGACGCTGGTCGATATTACCAACCTGTTCACCTATGAATATAATCGCCCGCTGCATGTGTTTGATGCGGATGCGCTTAAAGGGGATTTGCGGGTGCATTTTACTCAAGGCGGCGAAAAGCTGATGGCACTGGATGATGTAGAATACATGTTCGATGCGGGGATGATGGTAATTTCCGATGACACTGGTGTTGAAAGTATTGCCGGCATAATGGGCGGTTTGCCCACGGGATGTACTGACGCAACCACCAATGTGTTTCTGGAAAGCGCCTATTGGGATCCGATCACTATCGCCAAGGCGGGGCGCAAGTTGAAGATCAATACGGACGCACGCTACCGTTTTGAGCGTGGCATTGACCCTGCGTTCACGATCAAAGGGCTGGATTTGGCTACGGCACTGATACAGGATCTGTGCGGCGGTGAAGCATCCGACATGGTTGTGGCAGGTGCTGTGCCCGATACCACACGCAGTTATAAGCTGGATACAGACCGGGTGAAATCGCTGGTCGGCATGGACATTCCTGCGGACACCCAACGGGCGACTTTGACCGCGCTCGGTTTTAAGCTGAAGGGCGATGACGCCTTTGTGCCAAGCTGGCGGCCTGATGTTTTGGGGCAGGCCGATCTGGTGGAAGAAATTGCGCGTGTGGCGTCCCTGACCAAACTAAAGGGCGTGCCTTTGGCACCGTTGACCCAAGGCGTGCCAAAACCGATTTTAACGCCAATGCAACGGCGCGAAACCATGGCGCGGCGCACCATTGCGGCCTTGGGCTATAATGAATGTGTGACCTATTCGTTTATTGATCAGCCAAGTGCCAAGATGTTCGGTGGTGGTACGGATGCGGTCAGGATCGGCAATCCGATTTCCAGCGACATGAGCCATATGCGCCCGTCTTTGTTGCCGGGCCTGCTGCAGGCAGCGGCGCGCAATCAGGCGCGTGGTATCATGGATATGGCTTTGTTTGAAGTAGGCCCTGTGTTCCACGGTGGCGAGCCGGAAGATCAGGAACTGTTGGCAACTGGCCTGTTGATCGGCCATACTGGCCCGCGTGATCCGTTCGGGGCGCGCCGTGCGGTTGATACATTTGACGCCAAAGCGGATGCGCAGGCGGTGCTGACCGCCATTGGGGCACCCGAGAAAATGATGGTTCTGCGCGGTGCGCGTGAATGGTGGCACCCGGGGCGTTCCGGCAAATTGTCGCTGGGGCCGAAAAATGTGCTGTGTGCTTTTGGCGAGCTGCACCCCAAAGTGCTGGATGCGCTTGGCGTGAAAGGCCCGGCTGTGGCCTTTGCTGTGCATGTGGCAAAAGTGCCGTTTCCGAAAACGAAAACCACCATGCGCCCTGCGTTGGAAATCTCGGATTTTCAGGCAGTTGAACGTGACTTTGCCTTTGTCGTCGACGATCATATCGAGGCCCTGACACTGCTGAATGCCGCCAAAGGGGCGGATAAGGTGCTGATCAGGGATGCTTCGGTGTTTGATGTTTTTGACGGTGATAAGGCCGAGGCGCAAATGGGCGCGGGTAAAAAATCCATCGCTATTTCGGTGTGTTTGCAACCCAAGGATGCGACCCTGACCGACAAGGATATTGAGACGGTCAGTGCCAAGATCATCGACAAGGTCAACAAGGCCACGGGCGGCACATTGCGTGGCTGATGCCGCTGGATTTTACTTTGTGATCTGACGGGGCTGCCTTATGTTCCCCATAACTGGGGGGACAGGGATGGGCTTCGACTATGTTATTGTGGGTGGCGGATCTGCGGGATGCGTGCTTGCCAACCGGCTGAGTGCCGACCCCGATGTGACGGTTTGTTTGCTGGAAGCGGGCGGCGGTGGCAAGGATTTTGTGATCCGTGCTCCTGCGATGATTGCCGCGATGATCTCGGGTCGGCCCAAGATCAACAACTGGGCATTTTTCACCGAACCGCAACCGGAGCTGAATAACCGGCGCGGGTTTCAACCGCGCGGTAAAGCCTTGGGTGGGTCAAGCGCAATCAATGCGATGCTTTATATTCGGGGGCACCCGAAAGATTATGATGAATGGGCAGAGCTGGGTTGCGATGGTTGGGCATGGCAAGATGTGTTGCCGTATTTTTTGAAATCCGAAGGTAATCAGTGGGGGACGGAAGGGTTGCATAACGGGGCCGGCCCGCTGCAAGTGGTAGACCAGTCGGAACCCCGTGCCATAACCCATGCATTTCTGGACGCGGCTGAAAGTCTGCAAATCCGGCGCAATCCGGATTTCAATGGTTCTTGTCAGGAAGGTGTCGGGCTTTATCAGGTAACGCAACATTATAAAGGGCCGCATAAGGGCGAGCGGTGTTCGGCAGCGTCTGCATATTTGTTTCCGGTGCAAGCGGCGCGGCCCAATTTGACGGTTCTAACCAAAACCCGAGTGAATAAAGTGGTCTTGGAAAAGGGCCGCGCGGTCGGGGTTGAATATTGTCGCGCGGGGAAGCTGTTTTTGGCTCGAGCAAAGCAAGAGGTGATCTTGAGCGCAGGCACCTTCGGTTCGCCGCAATTGCTGATGCTGTCGGGTATTGGCCCCGTGGATGAGTTGAAAATGCACGGGTTGGACGTGGTGCATGAATTGCCGGGAGTTGGGCAAAACCTGCAAGATCATCTGGATCATATCATCAGTTACCGATCAAAACGTGCGGATGTGATCGGGTTGAACCCTGCCGGGTTGATGCGCCTGACCCGCGCGATGTTGAAATGGCGGCACGATGGTACGGGGATGTTTGCGACCCCATATGCGGAAGGATGCGCGTTTGTCCGTTCCGACCCGTCGCAGCCCCGCCCCGATTTGCAACTGCACTTCGGGCCGGTAATTGTCGACAATCACTTGCGCACGATCCACCTTCGAAATGGATATAGTTGCCATGCGTGTGTGCTGCGCCCGAAAAGCCGGGGCATGGTGGGTTTGTGTGATGCGCGTGCAGCGTCGCCGCCGCGCATTGATCCGCAATACCTGAGTGATCCTGACGATCTGAAGTTGCTGATGAAGGGAGCCCGACTGGTTGAAAACATATTGGCAAGTGATGCGCTTGCGCCGTGGCGGGGTAAACGTTTGTATGATTATGGCGGCAGTGATGCGGGGTTAGAGGCGGATATTCGCGCTCGCGCAGACACGATTTATCACCCTGTCGGCACTTGTGCCATGGGTCGCGACGATATGGCCGTGGTCGATACGCACTGCCGCGTGAAGGGGGTAAAAGGCCTGCGCGTGGTGGATGCATCCGTCATGCCGCGCCTTATTGGTGGCAATACCAATGCGCCGACAATCATGATTGCTGAAAAAGTTGCAGATATGATGAAAACCCTGAAAAAGAAATAGGATTTTCGGTATAAAGAAAAGGCCCGCCATCACAGCGGGCCTTTTTTATTACATTTTCAATGCAGCTTCTGCATCAATATAATCCATGCCCAAAGCTTTGCCCACGGCGGCATAAGTCAGTTTGCCTTGGTGGGTGTTCAGGCCGTGCAACAGGTGAACATCATCTGTACACGCCTGTTTCCAGCCTTTGTCTGCCAGTGCCATCATAAAGGGCATTGTTGCATTGCCCAGCGCAATTGTAGCGGTGCGTGCAACTGCACCCGGCATGTTGGCTACGCAGTAGTGCATAATACCATCGACTTCGTAAATCGGGTCGTCATGGGTTGTGGCTTTTGATGTTTCAAAGCAGCCGCCTTGGTCGATGGCAACATCAACCAGAACAGAGCCCGGTTTCATGGTGGAAAGTTGTGCGCGGCTGATCAATGTTGGGGCCGCCGCACCCGGGATTAAAACCGCACCCACAACGATGTCAGCATCAGCGATCAGGGCTGCGGTGTTTTCTTTTGATGCGTAACGGGTTTTGAAAGTGCCGCCAAAGGCATCATCCAGATAGCGCATGCGCGGCATAGACATGTCTAAAACCGTTACATCGGCCCCCATTCCTGCGGCCACGCGGGCTGCGTGTGTCCCCACAACGCCGCCACCGATGACAACCACCCGACCGGGGGCAACGCCCGGAACGCCGCCCAATAGAACGCCGCGACCGCCGTTGGCTTTTTGCAATGTCCAGCTACCCACTTGCGGGGCCAGTTTGCCTGCCACTTCGGACATCGGTGCCAACAATGGCAAAGTGCCATTTCTGTCGGTTACTGTTTCGTAAGCGATGGCTGTGACACCGCTGGCCAGCAAATCGTTGGTTTGTGGCGCATCCGGTGCAAGGTGCAAATATGTGAACAGAATTTGACCTTCGCGCAATTGTTGGCGTTCAACAGGTTGCGGTTCCTTCACTTTAACAACCATGTCGGCACGGGCAAAAATCTCGGCTGCTGTATCGACGATTTCCGCACCAGCCTCTACATAGGCGGTGTCTTCAAACCCGGCACCTGCACCGGCTGATTTTTCAATGATAACGCTGTGGCCATGTGCGACTGCTTCTGTGACGGCAGCAGGCATCATTCCGACGCGATATTCCTGGTTTTTGATTTCTTTTGGGCACCCGATAAGCATGACAACTCCCGTTTGGTTGTGATTGAAGATGGCAAAATTTTACGCGCAATTTGCATGAATTTATTGCATTCAGTCTGAAAAATTTGCTAATCTTCGAAGAAACTGTCGTAAATACGCCAAACTACGCTGAAAGGTATCAAATAATGGAAATTGACGAAATTGATCGACGAATCCTGAATACTTTGCAGCGGGTGGGGCGGATATCGAATGCCGACCTGTCTGAAAAGGTCAATCTGTCACCATCGGCCTGTCACCGGCGCGTGCAACAGCTTGAAAAGAAAAAGATCATCAAGGATTATGTTGCCTTGCTGGATGCACGCAAGGTTGACTGCAAAACCACCATATTTGTCGAGATCACGTTGTCAGGTCAGGCGGATGCTGTGCTGGACGCTTTCGAACGTGAAGTGCGTCTGATCCCCGACGTGCTGGAGTGCCATCTTATGGCAGGAACGGCGGATTATGTGCTGAAAGTCGTGGCGGCCGATACCGAAGATTTTGCCCGCATTCACCGCAAGTATCTGTCGCGCTTGCCGGGGGTTGCGCAGTTGCAATCCAACTTTGCTTTGCGCACGGTTTTCAAAACCACGGCTCTGCCGATTTAGGCCGATAAATATTCCACCGCATAAAGCGTTCCGAAGCCTAGAATAACGGCGCCAATGACGCTTTTTTGCCAGATGCCAATTGTTATGGCGGCTATGGCGGCTAAAATGCGGGCCGGGTCTGGCACCCCGCCTGTTGCCTGCGGCCAAAGGATCAGGGGGGCGATCAGGCCGGGCAAGACGGCGACCCCGACATAGCGCAGATGGCGCAGAAACCATGCGGGTAGCTCGCGGTCGCCCAAAAGCCCCAGAAATGAATAACGGATCAGGAAGGTGCCAATGGCCAGCCCGAATATGACGGGCCAGATTTTTTCGGGATCAGGGATCATTTTGCCGCCTCCAGTTTCAATTCGGTATAGGCCCCGACGATCATTGCCAAAACCGCCGCGATAATCAGGCCAAGGTTGTAGGGTATCCAGCTTAGCGAAAGGGCTGCAATAACGGACACGAGGGCCGCAACGATATGGGGAATAGTCCGCAACATTGGCGCAATCAGGGCGATAAAGCAAATCGGAACCGCAAAATCCAGTGAAAAGGCATCCGGAATAGAGGCCCCCAAGACGGCTCCTAAATAGGTTGAGGCATACCAGAATGGTGCCAGAACCAACATGCTACCAAGGTAATAGGCCAGCTTGTTCTGGACCGGCTGGTCGGGGTGTTCTTCATAGTCTTTGACCGCTATGGCAAAAGACTGGTCGACCAGAAAATACGCGATGATCAGCTTTAATCTTGTGCGTAATTTGCCGAAATGCGGCACCAAAGCCGCCGAATACATCGCCATGCGCAAATTCACCGCCAAAGACGTGAGTAAAATAATCACAGTCGGGGCGTTGTCGATTAACAGGGTGAGCGCGCTGAACTGCGCAGCCCCTGCGATGACCAGCACCGAAAAGGACATGACCTGCAAGATATTCATGCCCGCCGCAGTGGCCGCCACCCCGAACAGGGTTCCGAAAGGGGCGACAACCAGAATAAACGGAAGGCAGTCGCGAAAGCCGCGCCAAAATGTTCTTTTTAGGGTGTTGTCTGCTGCTGTCATTAAGGTAATGTGCTTTCGAACTTGGGGGATATTATGAACCAATCCCTGATCGTTAACCCACCCTTGCAGGAGGTGCAATTGCCTAAATCCAAGACTGAAAGCGGCATGATTATCGCCCCTGATATAACGGCACCGCGCCTGACCCGCAAAGTGACAGGTGTGGATCAGGCAGGTGGTGCAGTGGAGATGGCGGTGATCGAAGAACGCCCGCTGACGATATTCCTTAACAGCCGTGAAATCGTCACCGCGATGACCATCGGCGATTATCCCGAATATCTGGCGTTAGGTTTTTTACGCAATCAACGCATGCTCGACCCAAAGGAAACTATTTTGGGTGTGGATTACGACGAAGAACTGGAAACGGTTGTTGTGCGCACCGAAACCGAAACCGATTATGAGGAAAAGCTGGCCAAGAAAACCCGCACTTCGGGCTGTGCCGTGGGGACGGTTTTCGGTGACATCATGGACGGGCTGGATGCGGTTCAACTGCCCAAAACCACGGTTCACACATCGTGGCTTTATACCCTGTCAAAAAAGATCAACACAACGCCAAGTCTTTATCTGGCGGCGGGGGCAGTGCATGCTACGGTGCTATGTGCCAAAGACAGCCCCCTGATTTATATGGAGGACGTCGGGCGTCATAATGCGGTGGACAAAGTCGCGGGTTGGATGCTGTCCGAGCATCAGGAAGCGGCGGATAAAATCCTTTACACCACGGGGCGGCTAACTTCCGAGATGGTGATTAAAACCGCGTTGATGGGCATTCCCACATTGGTGTCGCGTTCGGGCTTTACTGCCTGGGGGGTCGAGCTTGCCAATCAGGTTGGCCTGACGCTTATTGGTCGGATGAAGGGTAAACGATTTGTTTGTCTCAGCGGTAAAGAGCGTCTGGTTTGGGATCACACTGAAAACGAGGATGCGCAATGAATTCTGTTGCGGGGATTGTGCTGGCAGGGGGCTTGTCGACGCGCATGGGCGGACAGGACAAATGCCTGCTGGAACTGGAGGGGCAAACTCTGTTGCAACGCGCCGTTGACCGATTAGCCCCGCAGGTCGGGGCGATTGCGATCAACGCTAACAGTAAAGATGCGGGCTACAGGCAACCCGGCCTGCCCGTGGTGCGCGACAGTTTCACCGGCTATGCAGGCCCCTTGGCGGGGGTCTTGTCCGGTATGGAATGGGCGCAGTCCCTTGGGACGGCCCATGTGGTTACGGTTGCCGCCGATACGCCGTTTTTCCCCGTTGATCTGGTGCAGGTGATGCTAACTGCGCTGGCAGAAAACGCGGGCAAAATAGTGATTGCACAAACCCCGAATGCCAGGGGACGGTTTTACAATCACCCCACATTCGGGCTTTGGCCCGTCGATCTGCAAGATGATTTGCGCCGCGCCTTGCTGGGCGGAATGCGCAAAGTCATTCAGTGGGCTGAACCGCACGGCGTGATGAATGCCGCCTTTATGACAGATCCCTATGATCCGTTTTTCAACGTGAACAGTCCCGAAGATTTTGATGCGGCGCAGCAGCTTATAAAGGAGCATTCCTTATGAAGGTTTTTGGCATTGTGGGGTGGAAAAACTCTGGCAAAACAACGCTTGTGGCAAAACTGGTGACGGAACTGAAAACGCGTGGATTTAGTGCGTCGACGGTGAAACATGCCCACCATAAGTTCGATCTGGATCAACCGGGGCGCGACAGTTATCAGCACCGTAAGGCGGGTGCGCAAGAGGTTCTGATCAGCTCGGGTAAGCGCTGGGCGTTGATGCATGAACTGGAAGGCAGGGATGAATGCCGCCTTGACGATCTGCTGGCTAAAATGACCCCTGTGGATATTGTGCTGGTCGAAGGTTTCAAGAATGATGCGCATGCTAAAATAGAATGCCACCGCGCCGCATCCGAAATGCCCTTGGTTAGTGCTGCCAATAAAACGATTGTGGCTGTAGCCAGTGATGTGGCGGTGGATGCAGGCGGTTTAAGGTGTCTGGATTTGAATGATATTACGCAAATTGCAGATTTTGTGATGGCAGAAACGGGGTTGGTTAAATGACGGTTCCACCGCTTAAAAACAACTGTTTTGCCATGCCTGCGGGCATTGAATGGACACCTGTTGAAGATGCCCTTGCGCAGATACAAAAAGGCCTGCATCCGGTTGTCGGGCAAGAAACCGTTGCGCTGGGTCTGGCGGCAAAGCGTATTCTGGCCGAACCGGTTATTGCCAAGCGTTCCAACCCGCCAATGGCGAATTCTGCGGTTGACGGCTATGGCTTTTGTCTGGGGGATGTCCCCGAAGGCGAGATTATAGAACTGCCTTTGCAAAGCGGAGTTGCTGCGGCGGGCAAGCCGTATGATGCAAGAGTTAAAGCGGGTCACGCATTGCGCATTTTGACGGGGGCTATTGTGCCGAGCGGTGTTGATACCGTCATCATGGAAGAGGATGTTGTCGTCAATGGCGATGCAATTTCTTTTCATTCCGGTCTGCGGGATGGCGCCAATGTCCGCGCTGTATCCGAGGATTTTGAATCCGGTCAAACAATTTTTGAGAAGGGTGATCTTTTGCAGCCGCAAGACCTTGGGTTTTTGGCGGCTGCGGGGGTGTCTGAACTGACGGTTTATAAACCGCTTCGTGTGGCGGTTATTTCGACGGGAACCGAATTGGTCGAGGTGGCACACGCGGCGCGCGCCGATCAGATTTATGATGCCAATAAGCCGATGCTTCTGAACATGATCCGTGCTTGGGGATTTGAAGCGGTTGATGGCGGTCATTTTATTGATGATCCCGATTTAATTCGGGCAGGCCTGAATGCCGCGGCCCAAAACGCCGAGGCTATTTTTGTGTCAGGGGGGGCATCTGCCGGTGATGAGGATTATGTGTCCTCTTTGTTAAAACAAGAGGGCACATTGCACACATGGCGTGTCGCGATCAAGCCCGGGCGCCCGATTGCGATGGCTTTATGGAACGGTGTGCCGACATTCGGCTTTCCCGGAAATCCGGTTGCCGCCTTCGTTTGTGCGTTGATATTCGGGCAGCCTGCGTTGCAGGTACTGGCGGGGCAAACTGCCTGTGAAACCCGCAGGTTCAAATTGCCCGCAGGGTTTTCGAAATCCAAAAAAGCAGGGCGGCGGGAATACCTGCGCGCCCGAATAGATGCACAAGGTCGCGCCGAGGTTTTCAGATCAGAAGGTTCGGGGCTTATATCCGGTCTTTCGTGGTCGGATGGCTTGGTGGAACTGCCCGATGCGGCGGCTGAAATCAGCGTTGGCGATATGGTGACATACATGCCCTACGCGTCATTCGGGCTTTAGCGGGCGTCAAACGCCCCCGAAACCCGCCCCAACAACATAAAGGCACTGGCACTACGGGTTTCACCCATTTCTTCAAGTTCGCTATCTTTGGCGGTTTTTTCGAACTCGGCTAGGATTGTATCGAACTGTTTTAAAAATCCATGAACTGTCTCGCGGAATGCGGTATCGTTTTGCAACCGTGTCTTGGTTAAAGTCAAAGCGGTGCGGTCGCGGATCATGCCCAAAGCCGCAACATCTTTGCCGCGGGCGCCTTTTGCAAACTGGCGCCATGCGGATGTATCGGGTTTTTCAAGCCGCAGGTCATCCATATAAATACCATCCTCTGACAACATGGTCAGCACCGCTTGTGCGCTGTGGACAAGCTTTGATGTAGTGTGATCCTTTAAGGCACGCTGAAGCACGCGAAACCCGTCGGTGTCTTTTTCGTCGTCGGGAAAGTTCAAAGCCTTGATCAGCTCTCGTATTGTGATCGGGGTGCCTGGTGCTTTGCCATCGTCCGGCAAAGGCAGTGCGGCTTGTGCCTCATCAACGGGGGGGGCGGTTTTTTGGGACAAAGCGGTGGTTTCGCGCGGCGGGGGTGTTCGACCTTGTTCCGCAAGCGTTTCATCCACTAAAACGGACACATGGCTATTCGTTGTCTTTGCATGTTCAACGATTTGGGCCAACTGGCTTTGGATCCACCGATCGCGGGTTTCTGCATGTTCCCCGATTTCTATGTGCAAGGTTTCGTCCATGCGGGCAATAGATTTGCGTAAATTAGCCATTTCGGCGCGCATGGACGTCAATGAGCGTGCCAAAAGTGCGGCAATCCAGATCAGGATCAGGGGTAGAAACAAACCAACGGCGATAAGCGCGGATAAGCTTTGATCATAACTTATCTGGCGTGCGGATTCAGGATAAAAATAAAATATGGTGGCCAGCCCCGCAAGCCAGATAGTGGATAGGACGATTGCCATTATAAGCGCGGTCTGTTCGTTGTTTTTGTTTGTTCTGTATCGAACTGTCATTTTACCGCCTTGCCAGATATTTATAGCCAGATGTTTATATAAACGCGATGCTTACAATTTCATAAAACCGGGTGCCGCCGGGTGTGCGCACTTCCACACTGTCGCCCTCTTCCTTGCCGATCAATGCGCGCGCTATCGGTGAATTCAGGTTTAGTTTGCCTTTTTCGATATTGGCTTCCGGCTCGCCGACGATTTGAAAGGTTTTTTCCTCGTCGGTATCTTCATCCGCAATCGTCACCGTCGCCCCGAATTTTATCGTGCCTGACAATTTGCTGACGTCGATGATCTGGGCAAGGCTGATGATGCCTTCCAGCTCTTTGATACGTCCCTCAATATGGCTTTGCTGCTCGCGGGCCGCATGGTATTCGGCATTTTCCGACAAATCACCATGTTCCCGGGCTTCGGCAATGGCGCGAATAACGGCAGGGCGGTCAATAGATTTCAGTTGCTTCAGTTCCGCATCGGCATCTTTGAAGCCGCCCGCGGTCATTGGTATTTTGTTCATTTGGCCCTACTGTAGATATCGTTTCAAAAATGCACAGTAAAATTGCTTTGCACTTTGCGCAAGGGAAAGCTTTATGTGAAAAAGGCTTATGCGCCGCTATCAGGGTTATTACGTCGCGTTCACATTTCATCTCTTGGCAAGTATTTGCTAGGCACATAAGGTAAGCTAGGATGCTTTGCGGCGGAATTTGAAGGAGATCCAAATGACGGATACAGCGCGTGAGTCTATGGAATATGATGTCGTGATTGTCGGGGCGGGGCCAGCGGGCCTGTCAGCGGCAATCCGGTTAAAGCAATTGGACACGGATCTGGATATTGTTGTTCTGGAAAAAGGCTCGGAGGTGGGGGCACACATCCTGTCCGGTGCTGTGTTGGACCCTTGTGGCATGGATGCCCTGATCCCCGATTGGAAAGAAAAAGGCGCCCCCATCAAAGTTGCGGTCAAACAGGATAGCCTTTTTAAGCTCTCTGAAAAAGCCGCCTCCAAACTGCCGAACTTTATGATGCCACCGTTGATGAACAATCACGGTAATTACATCGTTTCAATGGGCAATGTCTGCCGCTGGATGGCAGAACAGGCCGAAGGGATGGGCGTTGAGATTTTCCCGGGTATGTCTTGTTCCGAGCTGGTTTTCGGTGAAAACGGCGAAGTGAAAGGCGTGGTTGCGGGTGAGTTTGGCCTGCAAAAAGACGGCACACCGGGCCCGTCTTATGAACCGGGTATGGAATTACTCGGCAAATATGTCTTTTTATCCGAAGGTGCGCGTGGGTCTTTGTCCAAGCAGGTGATTGCCAAATATGATCTTGCCAAGGATGCCGATGTGCAGAAATTCGGCCTTGGCATGAAGGAAATTTGGGATGTGAAGCCTGAAAGCCACAATAAGGGCGAAGTTACACACACAATGGGGTGGCCGCTTGGAAATGAAGCGGGCGGCGGTTCTTTCATGTACCATGCTGATAACAATCAGGTTTTTGTTGGCTATATTATTGATTTGAACTATAAAAACCCACATCTATTCCCTTATATGGAATTCCAGCGTTGGAAACACCATCCAAAGATCGCCAAGGTTCTGGATGGTGGTAAGCGTGTTGCATACGGTGCCCGCGTTGTGACCAAAGGCGGGTTCCAGTCAATTCCGAAGGCCTGTTTCCCGGGCGGTGCCCTGTTGGGCTGTTCTGCCGGATTGGTGAATTTGCCGCGCATCAAGGGCAATCACAATGCCATGTTGTCCGGTAAAGCAGCGGCGGAAGCCGCACATGAAGCTATAAAAGCAGGGCGTGCAGGGGACGAGCTAACCGAATATGACACAGAATTGCGCACAGGACCGGTTGGGAAAGATCTGAAAATTGTACGCAATGTGGCCCCCTTGAATGCCCGTTTTGGCCCAAAACTTGGTATGATGCTCGGCGGGTTTGATATGTGGTGCCAAACCTTGTTGAAATTCAGCCTGTTCGGGACGGTTAAACACGGTAAAAACGATGCGCTAGCCACCGGTAAAGCGGCTGATTATGCGCCGATCGAGTACCCGAAACCGGATGGCAAGCTAAGCTTTGACCGTTTGACCAATGTTAGCTTTTCGGCCACCAATCACGATGAAAATGAACCCTGCCATTTGCATTTAGCCGACCCAAACATTCCGATCGACGTAAATCTACCCTTATATGCGGAACCGGCGCAGCGTTACTGCCCCGCCGGGGTTTACGAGATCATCCGCGATGCTGACGGGTCAAATCCGCGTTTCCAGATCAATGCGCAAAACTGTGTGCATTGCAAAACCTGCGACATCAAAGACCCCAGCCAAAACATCACTTGGGCAACGCCACAAGGCGGCGAAGGGCCTAATTATCCGAATATGTAAGCCAAACAGGCCATTCACAGCCAAGTTTCCATAAGTTGATGGATGCTTGGTTGTATTGCCCAAAAGACCTCGCTAGAGTTTGCTTCGATAGTCGACAGGAACATTAAAATGCATATAAAACCCTTATTCCACTTGGCTTTGGCCGCAAGCCTTCTGATCAGCCCCGCATCGGGTTTTACACAAGGCTTGGCAGGGGCTTATCTAGCAGCCAATCAGGCGAATGCGACAAATGATTATGCCGCTGCCGCCGAGTTCTATACGAAAGCTTTAAAGCAAGACCCGAATGATGCCTATATTTTGCAAAATGCGCTTTTGTCCCTTGTTGCCTTGGGTGAGACGAATAATGCGATTGATATGGCAAAGCAACTTACGACTTTAAAATTCGGCAGCCAATTATCGGATCTGGTTCTTCTGGTATCCGATGTGAAAAATCAGAAATACGATGCCGCTTTGAATATACTGGCCGAATCCAATGACCGCCTAAGTCCGCTATTGCGAGGATTGCTTAAAGGCTGGGTTTTGGTTGCTTCTGGCGATATGTCTGCGGCGGTCAAGCACTTTGACAGCCTGAAAAAACCCGATGCTCTACGGTTGTTTGCCCAATACCACAAGGCCTTGGCCGTTGCCATGGCCGGCGACTTTGAACTGGCCAACAAGATTATCGAAGGGGACGGAGAAAACATCCTGCATGTTAACCGTGGCAGCATTATTGCACATGCGGAAATATTATCGCAGCTTGGTAAATTCGATCAAGCGGCTAAGATAATAATCAACTATGCGGCAGGGACATCTGATCGACAGTTGCTTGATTTACTTGATAAAATGGAAGCCAGGCAAGCGGTTCCATTTAATTATATAACATCGGCACAAGATGGTGTTTCCGAAACATTTCTAACGCTGGCAAGTGTTTTAAGCGGTGAAAAAGATGCACGATTTTCACTGGTATATGCGCGGCTTGCCGAATATATGCGCCCGAACAATATTCAGGCATTGTTACTTTTGTCCGATATGTTGAAAAGCCAGCGGCAATATGATTTGGCAACTCAGGTATTGGCAAAAGTTCCTGTAGCTCATCCGATGTATCTGAATGCAGAACTGAGCCGTGCAGATATATTGATCGAGGCGGAAAAACCACAGGCCGCGATTGCGATTTTGCAAAGGGTGGCGGCATCACATCCCGATGTTGCGCGTGTGCATATGGTTTTGGGCGATACTTACAGCGGCGTGAAACAATATAGGGACGCGAATAAAGAATATACTGCGGCGATTAATCTATTTGAAAAAAAGAATACCGCACAGTGGGCATTATACTATGCTCGCGGGGTTTCGTATGAGCGGTTAGGCGAATGGGATAATGCCGAGGCTGATTTACGCAAGGCCCTGAAACTGTCCCCTGAACAACCTTCAACATTGAATTACCTTGGCTATTCTTTGGTTGAGAAAGGTATCAAGCTGAAAGAGGCACAAGGCATGATCGAGCGTGCTGTTCGCGCACGCCCCAACGATGCCTATATCACCGACAGTCTGGGCTGGGTGCTGTACCGCGTCGGCAAATTTAAAGAAGCCGTGGCCCCGATGGAGCGTGCCGCCGAATTGATGCCGGCCGACCCAGTTATAAATGACCATCTGGGAGATGTGTATTGGAAGGTTAACCGCCATCTGGAGGCAAGATTCCAATGGAGTCGCGCTATGTCATTCGGGCCGGAAGAAAAAGATGCTACCCGCATCAGGCGCAAGCTGGATATTGGTTTGGATGCGGTGCTGACGTCGGAAAAAGCCTCCACAGCAAATGCAAATTAACGCGCTTGCCCGGGCGAAAATAAACCTTTGCTTGCATGTGACAGGCCAACGGGATGACGGCTATCATCTGCTTGATAGCATTGTTGTATTCGCGAATATTGGCGATCGGATTTCGGTTGTGCCGGATCTCGGGTTTTCGTTGAAAATCGACGGACCCTTTGCGCAAGGTCTGGTGGCGGGTGATGATAATCTGGTTTTAAGGGCTGCAAAATTTTTCGGGCATGAATGCGCAGGTGCGGCCATCACCTTGACCAAAAACCTACCCGTTGGTTCCGGTATCGGTGGCGGGTCTGCGGATGCGGCCGCCACCTTGCGGGCGATGGCGCGTATGACCGGCGCACCTTTGCCAACAGATTTAGGCCTGTTTTTAGGGGCGGATGTGCCTGTTTGTTTGCAAAATAATGCGTGCCGGATGCAGGGTGTTGGTGAGCAGCTAACCCCGATCCCGGAGTTTCCGAAATGCGCTGCCGTTCTGGCGTGCCCAAAACCCGGACACAAAACGCCTTTGGTTTTTTCCACATTGAAATGTAAGGAAAATGCACACGTTCCCGCATTGCCCGCACCATTGGAAATGGTTTCTTTTTTAGCCCGACAGCGAAATGATTTGGAAACCCCGTCGATTGCGCTTTTGCCGGAAATTGGCCAGTGTTTGGACGAGATTACTAAAAACGGGGCAACATTGGCGCGGATGTCTGGATCGGGGGCAACCTGTTTTGGTTTGTTTGAAACAGATCAGGCGGCCCAAGACGCCGCGAATTTTATTGCGCTGGAGCAGCCCGATTGGTGGGTTCGCCCCTGCTTGTTAGGGGGCTAAACGGCCCGGCTAACAACAAAATCTGTTAGTTCTGCCATTAAGTCGCGGATTTCGGATTTAGGAAGCGTATCCAGTGCGGATTTGGCTTTCGCCCCCCAATAAAGAGCTGCATCACGGGTTTCTTCCAGTGTGCCATGCTTGTGCAGCAGTGCCATCGCATGTGCCAGATCGCCTTCATTTTGATCGCCTTTTGCAATCACCCGATCCCAAAAAACGCGTTCATCTTTATCGGCCTTTTTGATTGCTTTGATCACCGGCAAAGTCAGTTTGCGTTCGCGAAAATCATCACCGGTATTCTTTCCCAAAGATTGGCTAGCCCCGCCATAGTCCAACAGATCATCGACGATTTGAAAGCTGATCCCCAAAGCATCACCATATGTGTTCAGGGCTGCAACGGTTTCTTCGGGGACGGATGCAATCACTCCGCCGACCTTTGTGGCGGCAGCAAAAAGCGCTGCGGTTTTGCCCCGTATGACCTTGAAATAGGTCTCTTCGGTGGTGTTGGTGTCTTGGGCTGCGGTTAATTGCAAAACTTCGCCTTCGGCAATGGTCGCAGAGGCGTTTGCCAAAATATCCAGTACCCGCAATTCGCCGGTTTCTACCATCAACTGAAACGAGCGGGAAAACAGGTAATCGCCAACCAGAACAGAAGATTTATTATCCCACAGAAGGTTGGCCGTTTTGCGACCACGGCGCATATTGCTTTCGTCAACGACATCATCATGCAGCAGGGTTGCTGTGTGAATAAATTCGACCGTAGCGGCCAGATGCACATGATAAGGCCCGTCGTAGCCACACATGCGCGCACTTGCCAGGGTTAACATCGGGCGCAGACGTTTGCCGCCAGCCTCTACAAGATGGGCGGTAACTTCGGGAATGCGCGGGGCATGTTTTGACGCCATCCGCTGGGTGATCAACGCATTTACGGCCAGCATATCTTCGGTCAGTAACTTACTGAGATGTTCAAGTGGGTTTTTCACATTAAAATCCTTTGCTCAAGTCAATAGCACGCTCGACAAACTTGTCCAGAACAGGATAATGAAATCCTATGAAAGAACTATTCAGAACCACGGATCCGACGTTGATTCCATTTGTGACGGCACTTTTGCGTGGCGAGGATATAAGCTGCTTTGATCTTGACGTCCATATGAGCATTCTTGAAGGCTCAATTGGGGTCATGCCAAGGCGTTTGATGGTCGCAGATCGAGATTATTTCATAGCCCGGGCGATTTTACGGGACAATGATGTAGAGGTTTCGGAAAAATCATGACAGCAGGCGATACGGATACCACCCAGGATGCTTTTTTGGGGGGGGGATTGACAATCCGCCAACCTAAACACGGCTACCGGGCGGCAACCGATCCGGTGTTTTTGGCTGCAAGTATTCCAGCCTATGCAGGGCAATCCGTATTGGAATTGGGCTGTGGGGTCGGTGTTGCGGCCTTGTGTCTTGCAAAGCGCATTCCGATGTTGAAAATAACGGGTTTGGAAATTCAAAAAGATTATGCCGCCTTGGCCAGATGCAATGCGCGAAACAATGATATTGATCTAAATATTGTGGAGGGGGATGTGATGAATATGCCGCGTGATATTTTGGATCAAAGTTACCATCATGTATTTTTTAACCCACCATTTTATGAAAAATTGAAAATTTCTGCCCCGCAAGATGCGGGGAAATCCAAAGCGCATGTGATGGATTTTACCCTTGAAGACTGGATTGTGGCAGGGATGAAGCGATTGAAACCTAAAGCTAGGTTAAGTTTTATTCACCGTACGGAAATGTTACCGGATGCGCTTGGGTGTTTGAAAAAAATTGCAGGGGATATTATGGTTAAACCCTTGGCTTCGCGCAAAAATCAGCCGGCAAAGCGGATTATCATAACCTGTCGCAAGGGCACAAAGGGGCCGTTTATATTACGTCCGCCTTTGGTAATACATGATCGTGACGGGCACGGTCAGGATGGCGGGGACTATTCTGCCCTTGCACAATCGGTGTTGCGCGGCGCCCAAACATTGCAGATGTAACAGGTTTTATTTTGAGAATTAATAAGACGTAAACGTTTTGCGGGAAAAATTCACTCGTGACACGACTCAATTTCTGTGGTCGACTGTTCATGTTCGTTTTAACAAGGAGGTGCTATATGACCCTGAGTTCCCACATCACCGAACTCAAGAAAAAACACGATCAACTTTCCAGTCAGGTAGAAAGAATTCAAAACCGACCAAGTGCTGATCCCTTGAAGATTGTTTCGCTAAAAAAACAAAAACTTCAGATCAAAGAGCAGATTGAGCGCCTTTCAACATAACGATGCTCACCGGGGCGATTTGCACCACCCTCTATATTTATGATGATAGTGAATGAGCGTGGTGTGCCCCAAAGCTATACCCTAGAGATAATGTTGTAGTGTGGTTTCTTTCTCACGCCACATCGGGATCGTTTCCGGTCTACCCGTTAGGTAACCTTGCAGGCAATCAAATCCCAAATCCTGCAAAAAAGACATCTCTTCCTGGGTTTCGACACATTCGGCCACCGATAACATGTCAAACTGATTGGCGATGGCAACTAAGGCTGTCGTCAAAACCTGGTTGTCGGTATCTTCATTGATATTGCGTATGAACTGGCCGTCAATTTTGACAATATCGAAATGAAATTGTTTCAAAAAACGAAAAGCCGTGTAGCCTGCGCCAAAATCATCCAGCGCAAATGATATGCCGCGTTTGTGTAGATTGGCCATGAAAACTTTGACCAGTTCAGGCATTACCATGGCACTGTCTTCGGTAATTTCAAGAATAAGCCTTTCTGCGATAGTGTTGTCCATGGCCAATCCTTTTTCAAGGGTTTCCATCCATCTGGGGTAGCCGATGCTGCGGGCAGACATGTTGATGGACAATCGCAAAGTAGAGCATTCTGACAGGGCATTAAGCCCCAATTCCAAAGCCATGCAGTCAATAACGCGGCCAGTTTCCAGAGTTTCCACGATGGTGATGAAATCCTTGGCAGGAATGATGTCCCGAGCGTCATCCATGATACGGATTAGGCCCTCGTAAAAGGCTGGTTTTAGGGGGTTTTTTGCCTGAACGACGGGTTGGTATGCCAATAGGACATGTTTGCGCTGAATGGCCCGGGTGACGGTGTCTATGACGGGTTCGGTGCGTTTTTTGATAGCATAATCCAGCGGGCTTTCCGGGTTTTGGGGATTATAATACTCGTTTATTTTGGTCACTTTTGCCACTCCACATTGGTATGATTGCATGTGTTATGGCATAGTAACTCCTAATTCTAAGTTAAATGTTCCAATTTTGTTCTAATTTTAGTAAACTATCATAAGCGTATGTATCATATTGAAAAAGAAAGGTTTATTATGTGTGAGAGGTGTAGTTGGGTTGGATTAGAGCAAATTTATATAAAATACCATGATGATGAATGGGGGGTTCCGGAACGGGATGCGCGGGCTTTGTGGGAAAAACTGGTGCTTGACGGGTTTCAGGCGGGGCTGAGCTGGTTAACTATTTTGAAGAAACGCGAGGCGTTTCGGGCGGCGTTTGCGGGGTTTGATCCCCATATTGTTGCAGATTTTGGCGCAGCGGATGTCGCGCGTTTGTTGGCGGACAAGGGTATTGTGCGGCATCGCGGCAAGATTGAAAGTGCTATAAAAGGGGCAAGAATTTGGAAGAAAATAGAGAAAGATCAAGGGTTTGACAGGTATCTGTGGGATTTTGTGGGTGGTAAGCCGTTGCAAGACAACTGTAAAACATCTGCCGATGTGCCCGCTTTTACAGAGCTGTCCACGCGGATTTCAAAGGACTTGAAAAAGCGCGGGTTCAATTATTGCGGCCCGACGATTACCTATGCGTTCATGCAGGCCGTGGGCATGGTGAACGATCATACCGTGGGCTGCTTTCGCCATCAAGAGGTGCAGCAGGGGTTACGTTAAGCTTTGCAAAATACCCCTGTGACTGGCGTGCACAGGGCGTATGACAAAGAGCAGAGGGGCGCTGTTAACCTTTTTGCCTTCGGCGGGGTTATTTGGCCCAGTTGGAAATAGAATATTTTTGAAAATACGCCATCAGGCGGTTGTTGTGCGGGTTATAAATCACTAGGTCTATGGGCATGATGGACATCGTGAAAAAATTGAAACGCGGCCCCCTTGTGAATGTGATCCGCCTGTCGGGCGTGATCGCGGAAGCGGGACGTTTTGGTGGCGGGGCGTTGAGCGATGCCACGCTTGCCCCCTTGCTTGAACGCGGTTTTCGCAAAGGCAAGCCCAAAGCGGTGGCAATCGCCCTGAACTCTCCGGGGGGATCACCGGTTCAGTCTTCTTTGATCGGGGCGCGTATCCGGCGGCTTTCGGAAAATCTGAATGTACCGGTTTATGCGTTTTGTGAAGACGTTGCCGCGTCGGGCGGCTATTGGTTGGCTTGTGCCGCGGACGAGATTTATGTGGATGACAGCTCGATCATTGGATCAATCGGGGTGATTTCCGCCTCTTTCGGCTTTCACGAGCTGATGAAAAAACAGGGCGTTGAACGCAGGGTTCATACCGCCGGTGAAGACAAAAGCATGCTTGATCCGTTTCGCCCCGAACGGGCCGAGGACGTGAAGCGGTTAAAAGCCTTGCAAAAGACCATCCACGACAATTTCATCATTCATGTGAAAACAAGGCGCGGTGCGCGTTTGAGCGATGAAAACCTGTTTACCGGCGAAGTTTGGGTCGGGCAGGATGCGGTGGATAACGGTCTGGTAGACGGGGTGGCGCATCTGGTGCCGAAGATGAAACAGATTTTTGGTGAAACTGTACGTCTGAATGCTTTTGGACAAAAGAAATCACTGTTAAAACGATTGGGGATCGGCAGTTCCGTTGACATGCTTGGGTCGGTGGAAGAGCGGGTTTTCTGGTCGCAATTCGGATTGTAGGGAATCATGATTAAAGTTGTCTCGCTTTTTTTAATCGGCATGTTGGTGCTGGCTATGTTTGGCAAATTACGGGTGCCGAAGATGCCGACAATAAAACCGCGCAAGCCAATTCAAACGGCTAAGAAATGCAGCAAATGCGGGGCTTATAGAATTGGCGACAAGCCCTGCGATTGTGGCAAAGGTTAAGGAACAGACCGGTTTTGGATTTAGTATATGTATTGTGCGGCTTTGTTGTATTGCTGTTTGCCGGTGATGCGTTGGTGCGTGGTGCTGTCGGGCTAAGCCTGAAGCTGGGCATTCCGTCATTGATTATCAGCTTGACGGTTGTGGCTTTTGGTACATCGGCCCCGGAATTGCTGATATCGGTCAATGCGGCGCTGGATGGTGTTTCGGGGTTGGCGCTGGGGAATGTGGTTGGATCGAATATTGCCAATGTGCTTTTGGTATTGGGCGTGCCTGCGGTGCTGTTCGGGATTTCGATGCAGGATGGTTCCTCGAAACAAAACTATATTTATATGATCCTTGCCACGTTTGTTTTTATTGTTCTGGGTTTTACCGGGCGGTTTATGTGGTTTCACGGTATTTTACTGCTACTGATGTTGGCGATGATCCTGTTGCAAGCGTATCGACATGCAAAGCAGTCCCGCGCGGCAATGATGTCGGCGACGGATGAGATACCCGAAACAGACGGTATCTGGTGGAAAATTATCATGCTGCTTGCCATCGGTGTGCTGGGGTTGCCATTCGGGGCCAATTTACTGGTCGAGGGTGCGGTTAGTATTGCACAAAAAGCCGGGGTTGATGATGCGGTTATCGGACTTACGCTGGTGGCTATCGGTACTTCGCTGCCCGAACTGGCAACCACTGTTATGGCGGCATATCGTAAAGAGGCGGATGTGGCGATCGGTAATGTGGTTGGATCGAATATCTTTAACCTGCTGGGCGTGATCGGGATTACAAGTTTGCTGACACCGCTGCCGGTACCGCATGGATTTTTAACCTTTGATTTCTGGATCATGCTGGCGGCATCGTTGGTGTTGATTCCGTTCCTTTGGCTAAAGGTTGATCTGGGCAGAGTTTGGGGCGCGTTGTTTTTGACGGCCTATGCCGTGTATCTAGGGATTCTGTTTGTCTGAAAGCGCATAGCTGTGCCGGATGTTCATATCTGTTGAGCCAAAGATGTGATAAGCGGCATTTAGTGTTGTCCACTTACGTTAGGTAATTTTAATCAAGTTTAATATTTAGCTAATAAAATCATATATTTGCAAGATACTTAAAATAATATCGTTAAATAACAATGCCTTGAAATGATGCCCAAAAACTAGGCATTTCGTAGAACTGTGCTAAAACAAACAAAAAAACCGGAATTCTCTTAGGTTATCCGCAGAGTTATCCACAGGTTTGGGGGACAGGTTTTTTATTGTTTGTAACGCTATTGTGTGCGTGTTGCGAAAGAATCATGTAAACCGAATGTATGACTGATATTTCTCCCATTCCCGAAGAAGGCCACCCCGAACCGGGTAGCAATGGTTTGCGGGGGTATCAGGTTATTCAGGGTTATTTGCGCAGTTTGGACAACAGTCCCGGAGTTTACCGTATGTTGGGCGACAAGGGCGAGGTGCTTTATGTCGGCAAGGCGCGTAATTTGAAAAAGCGTGTGGCGAGCTATGCCAAGTTGACCGGGCATACCGCGCGGATCGGACGGATGATTTCGGCGACGGCCTCGATGATGTTTTTGACCACGCGCACGGAAACCGAAGCGTTGTTGCTGGAGCAAAATCTGATCAAGCAGCTAAAGCCCAAATACAATGTTTTGCTGCGCGACGACAAAAGTTTTCCAAATATACTGGTGACGAAATCGCATGATTTCCCGATGGTAAAAAAGCATCGCGGCAAACGTTCGGAGGCGGGCAGTTATTTCGGGCCGTTCGCGTCGGCCGGTTCGGTGAACCGGACGTTACATCAGTTGCAGAAGATTTTCCTTTTGCGCAACTGCACCGATAGTATGTTTTCCAGTCGCACCCGCCCGTGCTTGCAATACCAGATTGCGCGCTGTTCGGGGCCTTGTGCGGGGCATATTTCGAAGCGGGATTATGCGGCGTCGGTGGTGGATGCGGAAAGTTTTCTGAAGGGGGAAACCAAGGCGATTCAGGAAAAGCTTGCAGAAGAAATGGCTGAAGCAAGCGAAGCGTTGGAATTCGAGCGCGCCGCAGGTTTGCGCGACCGTATTCGCGCCCTTACCCATGTGCAATCGACCCAAGGGGTCAATCCGCGTGTGGTGGCGGAAGCGGATGTGATTGCGCTGCATATGAGCGGCGGGCAGGCTTGTGTACAGGTATTTTTCATTCGGGCGCACCAGAACTGGGGCAATAGGGCGTATTTTCCGAACACCGGAACCGGGGCGGAAGAAGCGGAAGTGATGGAAGCTTTCATCGGGCAGTTTTATGCCACCAAGCAACCGCCCGGGCAGGTGCTGTTATCGCATGGCATCGAGGACACGGATTTAATGCAGCAGGTTTTAAGTGATCGTCTGGGTAAAAAAGTTGAGATTATAGTGCCGAAACGCGGCGAGAAAATCGAGCTGATCGCCAATGCGATGCGTAATGCGCGCGAATCTCTGGCGCGCAAAATGGCCGATAGCGCGACGCAGGCCAGTTTGTTGCGCGGGCTTGCCGAGGCGTTTGACCTGGACGGCCCGCCAAAGCGGATAGAAGTTTACGATAACTCGCATATTCAAGGTGCGCATGCGGTGGGGGCTATGATTGTGGCCGGGGCGGAAGGGTTTGAAAAATCCTTCTACCGCAAGTTCAATATCAAAAGCACCACACTGACGCCCGGCGATGATTTTGGTATGATGAAAGAGGTTCTGGAACGCCGTTTCAAACGCTTGCTGAAAGAAGACCCTGATCGTGCGGGGGGGCTTTGGCCCGACTTGTTGCTGATTGATGGCGGCGCGGGGCAGGTTTCTGCGGTGGCGGAAATTCTGCAAGATCTGGGCGTTACCGGCGTGCCGTTTATCGGTGTGGCGAAAGGGGTTGACCGGGATGCGGGTAAAGAGGAATTTCACCGCCCCGGGCACAGGCCCTTTGCGTTGCGGCGTAATGATCCGGTGCTGTATTTCACCCAGAGGTTGCGCGATGAAGCCCACCGGTTTGCCATTGGCACGCACCGCGCAAAACGGGCCAAGGCGATGGGGGCAACGCCTTTGGACGAAGTGCCGGGTGTCGGGGCCATGCGCAAGCGGGCCTTGTTGGCGCATTTTGGTTCGGCGAAGGCGGTGGCGGGTGCCGGAATGCAGGATTTAGCCGCAGTTGACGGGATATCTAATGCGCTTGCAACGATGATTTATGACTTCTTTCATGACAAAGGTTAAATGATCGGCTAGAGGGGGTGTATGCGCTGGAATATACCAAATATATTGACGATTATTCGCCTGCTGGCTGCCCCCGGGGTGGCCATCATGTTTTTGTATTTTGCCCGCCCCCTGGCGGACTGGTATGCGATGATTTTATTTATGTTTGCTTCTATCACAGATTATTTTGACGGTTATCTGGCGCGCAAATGGGGGCAGGAAAGCAAGTTCGGCGCGATGCTTGACCCGATCGCCGATAAGGCGATGGTGGTTATTGCTTTATTGGTGATCACTGGTTTATCGTCGGTGTTCAAGCCGGTAATGGACCCTTATATCCTGTTGCCAGCTATAGTGATTTTGTTCCGCGAAGTGTTCGTGTCCGGCTTGCGGGAATATTTGGGTGATAAAGCCAAGAAGCTGAAAGTCACCAGGCTTGCAAAATGGAAAACCACGGCGCAGATGATCGCGATTGCGGTTCTGTTTGGGCATGGGGTTTTCGCACATCATTTTTTGGCGCTGTCGCAAAGGATGGCCCCTGGCGTCGTGAGCGGTATTCTGGCGGGTGATCTAAAAGATATTAACGGGCTGAGCTGGTATTGGTACGCCGAAGCCGCAAGCTGGTCTTTGGGTGTTTTTTTGCTATGGGTTGCGGCAATTTTAACCTTTGTGACCGGCCTTGATTATTTTAGGAAAGCCTTACCATTTTTGCGGGAAAGATAACGATGAAGCTGGATGTTTTATATTTTGCATGGGTGCGCGAACGTATTGGACTGGCGAAAGAGCAGATTTTCACCGATGCAAAAACTGTCGCCGATCTTGTTTCGGAACTGAGTGCACGCGAAGAACGCTACCAAGTGGCCTTTCAGGATATGAACGTTGTCCGTGTGGCCATAGATCAGGCCCTTGTCGGGTTGGATGCGCCGCTTGAAGGGGCGCGTGAAGTGGCATTTTTCCCGCCAATGACGGGGGGATGATAGATGAGCGTTTCGGTGCAGGAAGGCGATTTTGATCTCGGGCAAGAGATAACGGATATGACAAAAGGCCGTCGGGATATTGGCGCCGTTGTCAGTTTTATAGGACTGGTGCGCGACAGTCCCGAAGGCGGTCTTTTGTCGATGGAGCTGGAACACTACCCCGGGATGACCGAACAGGCCCTGGCCGAGATCGAAAAACAGGCCGCAAAGCGCTGGTCGCTAAATGCGAGCCGGATCATTCACCGGTTCGGTGATTTGCCGACAGGCGCGCAAATCATGATGGTTGCGACCGCATCACCGCATCGTGGGCATGCGTTTGAAGCGGCGGAATTTTTGATGGATTACCTGAAAACCGATGCGCCTTTCTGGAAGAAAGAGCATTTCAAGGATGGTGCGGGATGGGTCGACAGCAAAGCCGCTGACGCAGATGCAAAACAGCGCTGGTCGTCTTAACGCAACTCCAGTTCCCGGCGCAAGGCTTCGGCTTCACGCCGCGCTGACCCCAACCCCTGCATTGCTGCGTCACGTTCGGCTTCGGCCTGGGTTGCCCTGTTAAGCAATTCTTTTTCACGGGCATGCAGGTGGGTCACGGCTTCATCGCGCTGTTCTTCGGCTTCATGCAGGCGCGAGGCAAGATCGTCGATTTCATCCACATTGCTTGAATTTATCCGCCGCAAGCGACCATACCCCATTCGGGCAATCCACCCCAGAATGAAAAATATCATAAAGGCGGCAGAGATTGAGATAATCAGCTCATTCTTGTTCATTGTCGGTATCCTTCTTGATCGCCTTGAACTCGATGCGCCGGTTCAGGGCGCGGCCATCTTCAGTGTTGTTGTCTGCGATAGGTTGGGTTTCGCCGTAGCCTTTTGCCGTCATTTTGTCGGTTTTGATGCGCCGGTCCAATAGCGCGTTCAACACGGCATTGGCGCGGGCTTGACTGAGGGCCGCATTCGATTCTTCCCCACCCTGGCTGTCCGTATAACCGGCGATTTCAAAATGCGCATCGGGGCACTCAGTCAGAATTTCCGCAATATTGTCGATTACGGCTAAACTGGCGGCTTCAATACTGGCCGATGCGGGTGCAAAGCTGATTTTGCGAGACGCTAAAACGATACTGATCCGTTTTTCACAATTTTCGGCACTTATGGTGGTTTTAACGGGTTTAAGGATCAGGTTCGGATCAAACCGCACATCCATTTTATAATTCGCATCAGCCCCTAGCCGGGAGGCAAAGATATGTGAAATAATCGAGGCGATGTCTTTCTTGTCACTTCTACCCTTGAGGGTAATCATATCCGGTTTCACCACAAGACTGCCGTTTCGCATGTGCGATAGAGCCTCTAGTCCCGCCATCGCGCGCAGGCTCCATCCGTCCGGTAAGCCTTCGACGATGCGGGTCTTGTTGTGGGTGTTGTCTTTGCCGAACAAGGATGCCGCGTAGGCGGAAATGGCTTTTTTGCGCAGCTTGTCGGGCAAGCGGCCTTGCATTTGGACCAGGCCTTCGGGGCTTTTGGTGACAGTGAAATCGGGCACGATGATTTCACCTGTTTGGCCGTCTATCAGAGGTTTTGGAGTTAATATCGCTTGTAGGGAGAACAATTTTGGCAGGGCATTTTCGAGCGTTGCCACGGCATTGTCGAAGGTTTTTTGTTTAACATTGGCCGAAGCGATCAGGGAAATATCTGAATCGGACAGGGTGATGGTGCCCGAACGAATGTTTTTCATCGCCGCGATTGAAAGCACTACGGCCTTGCTCCAGTCGGTTGTGGGCACGCCCAGACCGACTTCGCAGGCTATGTCGCCTGTCAGGTTCACAGTGCGCAAAGCGCGGATGATTTTGCCGCGGGCAAAGTTGGTGTCGGCGGAACAGGCATCCAGTGCGGCCTGACCGTCTACGATTTTCAGCCGAAACAGAAAAGGCGTGATGACCGGGCGCGGGGCGGATACATCCAACACCAGTTTAAGGGATTTTGGCTTGCCCATGGCCAGTGATTTTTGCAGGTTCTGTTGTTGTTCGGGCGTATCCGAAACCGCCGTTACCTTGACAAGTTCAGGGGTGATGCTGATTTTTGAGCGCGGCACCTGTTTTAGGCGCGATAAGCCGAAATCAACCGAGTCTTTCCAACCTTTCGGGGCTGGAAAATCCGCCTGTTCCAACATATCGGTGATTTGGGTTTCCGCCGCGATATTGCGAACCCGTTCGAGAATATAAGCCCGCCCTGTCGAGGGCGGTACCAGGCCAATTAGCGAGATACGTTCGACATTGCGCAAAACCTCTAGCGAAAACTTGGGTGGTTGCAGGCCTTTGGGCTGTGACACGTTGGTGTGGTCATAAACCCGGTTTTGGTTGATCTCGCTGCCAATCAGTTGCAAGGTTTTATAACGCTGGGCTTCATTTTCAGCCAAGCCGCCGACAATGACTTTGTAGCCGTCGGCGCGAACCGTTGCCCAGCTTTGATCGGTCTCGATTAAAAGCGTGGTTAACCGGTGTTCGGTTTGGCGCTCTATGCTTTCAACCAGCCTGGTTGCCCCGAACACGGCCAAGGCGCATGCAAGCACGAAACTGATTGCTGCTGTCAGAAGGGCTGTCCGCCGCATTTTTTAACCTTTGTGAGTGTCTTGTGACCCGCTTTTTAGGTTATGCTCAAGGTGCATTCAAGCACCAATCCCGTAGGCGATCAGGATAAGCGAAAATCCCCAGAAAATGACCGGGATCAGTCCCGCATCTCGGTTGGAGCGAAACAGTTTCAGGCAGGTGTCGGTGTTGTCGATGTCAAGGCGGCGTAACTGCCACAGCATATGCCAGCCAAAAAACCAGATACCCGCCAGTGTGAGGGTAAGCGTGACCTGCCCTGCGTGATCCAACAGGGCCAAAAGGGCTGCGAATATCATCAATGAAACGCTGCCGATCAGGAATTTTGACAGCCACGCGTGGGTGCCCGTGCCAAACAGGCGGGCGGTGGATTTGACCCCGATAAGGGCGTCGTCCTCTTTGTCTTGGTGGGCGTAGATGGTATCGTAAAACAGTGTCCAGCATATGCCAGCCAAGTACAACAGAATCGGTGCCCATGTCAGGCTGCCGGTATGGGCGGCCCATCCCAAAAGCGCGCCCCAGTTAAAGGCAACGCCCAAAAACACCTGCGGCCACCATGTGAAGCGTTTCGCGAAGGGGTATATCAACACAGGCAGAAGGGCGGCAACGCCCAAGGCGATTGCAAAGCGGTTGAAGGTCAACAATATGCCGAACGCAAGGGCGGCTTGCAGTATCATCCACAGAGCGGCTTTTTTGGGTGTGACCTGACCCGAAGGAATGGGGCGTGATTTTGTGCGTGCGACCCGGGCGTCAATATCGCGATCGGAGATGTCGTTCCATGTGCATCCCGCACCGCGCATCAGGAAGGCCCCGATGGCGCAAGCGATGAAAATCCACACATCGCCCCAACCGGCCCCGTTGGGATCGCCAAGGGCGGCCAGGAACAATCCCCACCAACAGGGCAGCAATAACAACCAGGTGCCTGCGGGGCGGTCTGCGCGTGACAGGCGCAGGTAGGGGCGCGACCAAACGGGGCAAAACCGGTCGACCCAGTTTTTATCGGTGGCATCTGCGACGCGCCCGTTAACTTGGGCTGGTTTTTTGCGGGTTTCGGACATAAGTTCAGGCCATGACAGTTAAAGCTAAAATCAGACTCTTTGTAGCCGCGCCTTTGGGGGTAGGGCAATCCCTATCGCTAGCACGCGAACAAGGGCATTACAGTACCGATGTTGTGGGCCAGAAAGCTGGAAAAATGCGCTGGGGGATTGGCGATGAGCTTTCTTAGACCTTCGGTTATGTCGCATTTGATGAAATGGCGCGAAGCCTATATCGCAGGGCTTCTATTGCTGTTGGGGCTATGGCTGTTTTTATATGGCTCTACCACGCTCAATCTGGTTGCGCAGGGTCTTGGGTTGCTGGTGTCTCTTGTCGGGATGATATTTTTTTACACAACGCTTCAGCGTATTCGCTTCAAGCGGGTGGAAAAAGCCCCCGGTGTGGTTGAGGTGACGGAACGCGAGATCAGCTATTTCGGGCCGATGCACGGCAAAACCATATCGCTGGAAAGTTTGCGTAAGATAGAACTGCGTGAAAGCGAGGCATATGCCGCAATTTGGGTGCTGTACCATGCGGCGGGTGATCCGATGATTGTGCCGGTTTCGGCCAAAGGATCAGAGCGTTTGTTTGATGCTTTTACCGGTCTTTCGGGGGTGAAAATGGATGTGTTGGTTAAGGCGGTCAATCAGGAGCCGGTGCGCAATCAAATGATCTGGAAACGCGGATAAGCGGTCTTATGCACTTGACACCGATGGGCGAAACTGTCCCTGTCGCGCCAAACATTTCATCACGGGAGTAAGATCATGTCGATCCCACAATCAGGCGGCGGGCCTATCGAGAACCGCGCACAATTAGCGGAATATCTGGCCGAGGGCTGCAAGCCGAAAGCAGACTGGCGCATTGGAACCGAGCACGAAAAGTTCGGCTATGACAAGGACACGTTGTTGCCTTTACCTTATGAGGGGCCGCGTTCAGTCAAGGCGATGCTGGAAGGGCTGCGGGACGAATTCAATTGGGCACCGGTGCTGGAAACGGGCAATATTATCGGGCTGGAAAAGGACGGAGCCAACGTGTCGCTGGAACCGGGCGGCCAGTTGGAATTGTCAGGTGCGCCGCTGGAGACAATCCATGAAACCTGTGACGAGGTGAATGAACACCTGAAACAGGTGAAAGCCGTCGCTGACCGTTTGGGCGTGGGCTATATCGGTTTGGGGGCGTCGCCCGACTGGACGCAAGAACAAGTGCCGATGATGCCGAAAGGCCGTTACCGCTTGATGACCGATTATATGGGGCGCGTGGGCAGCCACGGCACGCAGATGATGTACCGTACCTGTACGGTTCAGGTAAATCTGGACTTTGGCTCCGAGGCCGACATGGTGCAAAAAATGCGTGTGGCGTTGGCATTGCAGCCGGTGGCGACCGCGCTTTTTGCCGACTCGCCATTTTTTGAGGGCAAGGACACCGGCTATAAAAGCTGGCGGTCGCGGGTTTGGCGCGATCTCGATGCGGCACGCACCGGCATGTTGCCCTTCGTGTTTGAGGACGGTATGGGGTTTGAGGCTTGGGTGGAATACATGCTGGATGTGCCAATGTATTTTGTTTACCGCGACGGTAAATATATCAATGCGCTGGGCCAGTCATTTCGTGATTTTCTGGATTGTAAGTTACCTGCTTTACCCGGCGAGACCCCGACGATGTCCGACTGGGCCGATCATCTGACCACCTGCTTTCCTGAAGCGCGGTTGAAAAAATTCATCGAAATGCGCGGTGCGGACGGTGGCCCTTGGCGGCGGATTTGCGCGCTGCCGGCCTATTGGGTCGGCTTGATCTATGACCAAACCGCTTTGGATGCGGCGTGGGATTTGTGCAAAGACTGGGATGCCGAAACCCGCGAAGCGCTACGGGTGGCAGCCTCGAAAGACGGGATTGCGGCCAAGGTCGGCAATATCTCGATGCTGGATCTGGCGCGTGAAGCTGTGGCGATCTCTAAGGCGGGGTTGGCCGCAAGGGCACGGCCCGGTGCGGGCGGTATGATCCCCGACGAGACGCATTTTTTGAATGCTTTGGAAGAGGTGATCGAGACCGGCATGTCGCCTGCGTGTGAACTGGTTGAGAAATTTCACGGTGAGTGGGACGGCGATATGAAGCGGATTTATGCGGAATACAGCTATTGAATGAAAAGGCCGCGTTTGACGGCCTTTTTTAATTCAATTTTCTAGCGGGTCGGGGCCGAAACGGTTGTCGCCGACGGTGCCGCGTGTCACGAACAGATACAGAATATAGAAAAACCCGATCACCGGGATAAAACTGACTAAAAGCCACCAGCCGCTTTTATCCTTGTCGTGCATTCTGCGAATGGCGACGCATATATAGGGAGCCAATATAGCCAGCATTACAATCAAGTTTAAAATGGGTAAGCCTGTGATGGCTCTATCATCCCTGCAATGAACATAACAATCAAAATGAAAAGATAGAACCACCAATATTCAGACCTTTGCGCCCGCCCTTGAATTGTAAAATACTTGCTAAAACAGGTTTTTACTGCTGTCATGAAATCCATAACTATCCCCTTTTGCCTATTTTGGGCTCGGTGCCCTTTATGATGCGTTTTATGTTTTCCTTGTGTTTGACCCAGATCAACAGGGCCATGATGATAACAAAGAATACACCGGATTTAACGTCGATCAAGTATAACCATAGGGGGGCCAGTAGGGATGCCACTAATGCCGAGGCCGATGAGATGCGTATGGCAAGGGCTGTGGCAAGCCATGTCAGGCAAGCGGCGATCCCGGCAAAGGGGGCGGTTGCCAGAAGTATGCCCAGAAAAACCGCAACGCCTTTGCCGCCTTTGAACTTTAGCCAGACGGGGTAGAGGTGGCCTAGAAAGGCAAATAGGCCTGCGATTTCCGCCGCCGTTTGTCCAAAGAACGTGCTGGCCAGCAGCACCGCGACCGCGCCTTTGCCCATATCGAACACCAGCGTCAGGAACGCGGCCAGTTTGTTGCCGGTGCGTAAAACATTGGTGGCCCCGATGTTGCCGGAACCGATGGCGCGTAAATTACCCAGCCCCATTATCTTGGCGATGACCATGCCGAAAGGGATGGAGCCAAGCAGGTAGGCAAAGCTTGCGACGGCGATGATGGTGGTCAGTGGCACCTCAAGATTCAGCATAGATTTCCCGTCCGCCTAAGTATGTACGCAGAACAACGCCCTGCATCCGCCGCCCGTCAAACGGTGTGTTTTTGGATTTGGATTTCAGCGTGGTGCGATCCAGTATGAACGGTTTGTCGGGGTCGAATAGCACCAGATCGGCGGGGGCGCCTTTGGTCAGGCGGCCGCTGTTAAGCCCCAGAAGTTTCGCGGGGTTCAGCGACAAGGCCCGCCACAGGGTTGGCATATCCATGTAACCACCATGCACCAGTTGCATTGCGGCAGGCAGCAGGGTTTCAAGGGCTACGGCACCGGATGCGGCCTCTTCAAACGGCAGGCGTTTGCTTTCTTCGTCCTGCGGCGTGTGCATCGAGCTGATGATGTCGATAAGGCCCGAAGCTACGGCTTCAACCGTTGCCACACGGTCGGTTTCGTGGCGCAGGGGCGGTTTGACTTTGAAGAAGGTGCGGTAGCCTTCGATGTCCAGCTCGTTCAGGGTCAAGTGATGGATTGATGCCCCCGCCGTGACGCGCAATCCCGCCGCTTTGGCGCGTTGCAGCACCGGCAAGGCAACAGCAGTGGATATTTGATCGACGTGGTAGCGCACGCCGGTCATTTCCACTAGGGCCATGTCGCGCTCCAACTGTATGCGCTCGGCCATGGGGGAAGCGCCCGGTAGGCCCATTTTGGTTGAAAACGGGCCAGAGGTGGCGGCAGCACCTGCGCTAAGGGACGGATCCTGGATATGGCCCATCACCAGCGCATTCAGGCCCTTGGCATAGGTCAGGCAGCGGCCAAAAATTTTATTGTCGGCGATGACGTGGTCGGCATCCGAAAAAGCCACTGCGCCTGCATCCTGTAAAAAGCCGATCTCGGCCATTTCGGCACCCTTGCGCCCTTTGGTCAGGGCGGCCATGGGCAGTACATGCACGGCGGCATCTTGCAGTGCGCGCAGGTGGGCGAATTGCAGGGTTTCGGGGCTGTCTATCGCGGGTTCGGTATCGGGGCGAATGACCATCGTGGTGACACCGCCTGCCGCCGCCGCGCGGCCAGCGGATGCAAAACTTTCCTTGTGCCGCTCGCCCGGTTCGCAAACCTTGACGCCAATGTCGATGATACCGGGGGCAAGACATTTGCCGTTGCAGTCGATGGTTTCGCCATTTGGGGCGCCGCCGTAAGTGACATCGGCGATTTTACCGTTTTCAAGGGTGACAGTGCCAAGCTTGTCGGTGCCGTTTTCAGGGTCGATCAGGCAGGCGTTGGTGAGGATCAGCATATCATGTCTTCCCTTGTCGCCGCTCGCAACCCGTCTGCCAGTAAATGCATCGCCGCCATGCGCACGGCCACGCCCATCTCGACCTGTTCTTGTATCACCGAGTGGGTCACGTCGTCGGCAATGTCGCCGTCGATTTCAACGCCCCGGTTCATCGGGCCGGGATGCATGACAATCGCATCCGGTTTCGCGTTGGCGAGTTTTTTTGTGTCCAGCCCCCAACGGTGGTAATATTCGCGCTCGCTTGGGATAAACGCGCCATCCATGCGCTCGCGTTGCAGACGCAGCATCATCACTACATCAACGCCCTTGAGGCCTTCGTTCATATCGTGGAACACTTCGACCCCGAATTTTTCGATGCCTGACGGCAACAGGGTTTGCGGGGCGATCAGGCGGATGCGGCTTTCCATTTTATTGAGCAGAAAAATGTTCGAGCGGGCCACGCGGCTGTGGGCTATATCGCCGCATATGGCAACCGACAGACGGTGCAGACGGCCCTTGGCGCGGCGGATGGTCAGCGCATCCAACAGCGCTTGGGTCGGGTGTTCGTGGCGGCCATCGCCTGCGTTCAGCACGGCACAGTTTACTTTTTCCGACAACAGATCAACCGCGCCCGATTGCGGGTGGCGCACGACCAGAAGATCGGGGTTCATTGCGTTCAGGGTCAGGGCCGTATCGATAAGAGTTTCGCCTTTTTTAATCGAGGACGCCCCCAAAGCCATGTTCATCACATCTGCACCCAGCCGTTTTCCCGCCAGCTCGAAACTGGCCAGGGTGCGGGTGGAGTTTTCAAAAAACATGTTAATCTGGGTCAGGCCTGCCAAAACATTGGAATGCTTGTTGGCTTGCCGGTTTAGCGCGACGTAGCTTTCGGCAAGATCGAGAATCGCTGTAATATCGGCAGGTTTTAGCTGTTCTATTCCCAGAAGGTGGCGTACCGAAATTCCCATAAAGGCCCTCATAACCTATTTTGCCGCTTATATGATGAGCGCGGCACCAAAACAAGGGATTTACGAAGCCGGGCAGAGTTTCTATTCTATAGCAGAACATGGGATACACACATGACCCCCGATCTTGATTACAATGCTGCCAAAGCTGCCCTGATGTGGCAGATCGAGCTGGGTGTCGATGAATGTATTTCCGAGAGCCCGATCAACCGTTACGAGGTGAAATCGCAGAAGCTGAAACTGGGGCCAACGTCGAATATCGCGCCTGTAAGTGCAATGCCGACGGTGCGGCTTGAAGAAAGTGCAGCTGATATTGCGCGTATCATGGCAACGCGTGCCGCCGATTTGACCGCGCTGCGCGATGCCATGGCGGTTTTCGATCAGTGCACTTTGAAGAAGGGCGCGAAAAACCTGGTGTTTGCGGATGGTAATCCGAAAGCGCGGGTGATGGTGATTGGCGAAGCACCGGGGCGGGACGAGGATACGCAAGGCCTGCCGTTTGTCGGGGCGGCGGGGCAGTTGCTGGACAAGATGTTTGCGGCCATTGGCATGGGGCGCCGCGGGCAAGATGCAAACGATGCGCTTTATATTACCAACGTGATGCCGTGGCGACCGCCGCAAAACCGCGAGCCGGAGCCGGCGGAAATTACCATGATGCTGCCGTTTCTGGAACGGCATATCGCGCTGGTTAACCCCGACGTGATTGTGCTGATGGGTAATACTGCCTGTCAGGCGGTTCTGGGGCGCAAGGGAATTACACGCCTGCGCGGCAATTGGACATCTGCCTTTGATCGCCCTGCGATGCCAATGTTTCACCCGGCGGCATTGCTGCGCGACGGGCTGAAAAAACGTGATGCCTGGGCGGATTTACTGGCCCTTCAGGCCCGATTGAGAGGATAGGATATGAGTAATAAACGGGATTTCATCCCTGTGCGGATCGCCGTTCTGACGGTGTCGGATACGCGCAAACTGGCGGAAGACAGATCAGGCGATGTGCTTGTGGGCCGTTTGCAGGCGGCAGGGCATATTCTAGCGGATCGTAAAATCATCCGCGATGAACGCAGTGATATTGCCGATCAGTTGCGGGCGTGGTGCAAGGATGACGCGGTGGACGTGGTGATCTCGACGGGCGGCACCGGATTGACCGGGCGCGATGTAACGGTCGAGGCGCACCGAGATGTTTACGAGAAACAGATCGACGCGTTTTCGACCCTGTTCACGATGATCTCGGTTGAAAAAATAGGCACCTCGGCGGTGCAATCGCGGGCATGTGCCGGTGTGGCATATGGCACTTATCTGTTTGCCTTGCCGGGCAGCCCCGGAGCTTGCAAAGATGGTTGGGACGCGATTTTGCAGCACCAGTTGGATTACCGCCACATGCCGTGTAATTTCGTGGAAATGATGCCGAGACTGGAGGAACACAAATCCTAATTAGGCTGATGACGAAAAAATCATTTGTCGGACTTCTGCGGAATGTTAGGTTAGAAACGTGTAACTTCGATAACGCACCGAGAATGATATGACATCCATGACCCGGGGTCTTTTTGGCCTGTTCCTTGCCGGATTGACGGCGGCACTGTTGCTGGCAGCGGTGACGGTGATCAGGTCTGCGCTGACGGACAATGGCGGCGAGGGTCAGCCATTTGCGGGCGGGCGTGAGCGCATTTTTGTGGTGAATGTCCAGAAGCTGGTACCGACACGCGCCACACCTGTGATCGAAACATTTGGTGAAGTGGTGAGCGGGCGGACACTGGAATTGCGCGCCGCCTCTAGTGGTACATTGGTACAAATGGCGGACAGTTTTCGCGAAGGTGGTGTCGTGCGCAAAGGCGAATTGCTGTTTCAGACCGATCCGGCAACGGCCAAGGCCAAGGCCGGGTTGGCGGCAACGGCCCTTGATGATGCCAAAGCCGAACTTGGCGAAGCGAGGGAAGCTTTGGGGATTGCCAGGGATGAATTGCGTGCAGCCCAGCATCAGTATAATTTGCGGGTTCAGGTTCTGGAGCGTCAAAAATCGCTTCGCAAACGCGGAGTCGGAACCGAAATCGCAAAAGAAACCGCAGCTTTGGCCGCATCTGCCGCCGATCAGGCGGCGTTGGTGAAGCGGCAGGCTTTGGCCAATGCCAAGGCCCGTATCAACCGCGCAAAAATTGCTTTGGCGCGAAGCCGGATCAATGCCGCCGAAGCAAAACGCGTTTTGGCGGAAACCTCTCAATATGCAAAGTTTGACGGGGTGTTAAGCGATGTAACGGGGGATTTGGGTGCGCTTGTGAATGCCAATGAGCGGCTTGCGAGGCTGATTGATCCCACGGCTTTGGAAGTGGCTTTTCGAGTGTCGAACGCCGAATTTTTGCGGCTTGTGGGCGCGGGTCAAAATTACAAACAGACTAAATTGTTTGTCACATTAAGCGGGCAGAAAACACCGGTCACGGCCAGAGTTGATCGGGTGAATGCAGCGGTTGGGGTGGGCCAGACGGGGCGCGAGCTTTATGCGTCGCTTGATCCTGTTAATGCGGTCAATGCCCGTCCGGGTGATTTTGTTTCAATTTTGCTGGAAGAACCTGCACTTGAAAATGTGGCCGTTTTGCCTGCGACTGCGGCCTCGGCCACGGGCGAAGTGCTGGTTCTGGGCAAGGACGACAGGTTGGAAGCCCGAAAGGTCAGGATTTTACGCAAACAGGGTGATCACATCATTATTGCCCTTGGCGATTTGGCGGGCCGTGACGTGGTTCTGGAACGCGCCCCGCAACTGGGGGCCGGCATCAAGGTCAAGGTGCGCACAAATGACGGGGCAATGTTGCAAACCAGACTTCTGTCCAAGATAGAAGGGTAACGCCACGCGATGCGCCAATTATCCAAATCGGCAGGCGGAATGTTGTCGTATTTTACCCGCCACGGGACAGCGGCGAACCTGTTGCTGGTGGTCATGCTGGTGGTCGGGGTGGCTGCTTCGAGCAAGATCAGGGCGCAATTTTTCCCCGATGTGATTGTCAACAATGTCAGTGTCTCGGTGACATGGGACGGGGCCGGGCCGGAGGAAATAGACAACGGTGTTGTGGCTTTGCTGGAGCCGGCATTGCTGAGCGTCGAAGGGGTTGATAGCAGCGCGTCCACAGCCAATCAGGGACGTGCGACGATTTTGTTGGAGTTTCAGCCGGGCTGGGACATGGCGCGCGCCCAAGACGATGTCAAAGCGGCAGTGGACAGTGTTACGGATTTACCTGACGGCATAGATGATCCGGTGGTGCGGCGCGGGGTCTGGCATGACCGTGTGACGGATGTGGTGATCACCGGGCCGGTATCGCCGGAACAACTGGGCCGGTTTGCCGACGAGTTTGTTTCGCGGTTGTTTCGCGCAGGTGTTACGCGCACCACCATCCGCGGCGTTACCGCCCCCGAAATAGTGGTCTCGGCCCCTGAAATGTCGTTGATAAAGTATGATGTGACGTTGCGCCAGATTGCCGAAGTGATCGCGGGGGAAGCCAATACCGATCCTGCGGGGGATGTGGCAGGGGGGCGTGCCCGGGTTAAAACCGGTGTCGAGAAGCGCACTGCCGAAGATATTCAATCGCTTGTGGTCAAGCCCAATCCCGATGGCTCGAAGCTGCATATCTCGGATCTGGCGAAGGTCGAAACTTTGGGTAGCGATAGCGGGCGGGCCTATTTTGTCGGGGATCAGCCGGCGATTTCGATCCGTGTTGATCGCTCGGATCAGGGCGATGCGATTGAGATGCAGGCAGTGGTGCAAAAGGTTGCGGACAAGATGCAGCCAGCCCTGCCGACGGGGGTTTCGATTGATCTGATCCGCACCCGTTCTCAATCCATATCGGATCGGTTGACCGTATTGGTGGACAACGGCATCATGGGTTTGGCCCTGGTGGTTTTGCTGCTGTTTATATTCCTTAATGCCCGCACTGCGTTTTGGGTGGCTGCCGGTATTCCGGCCTCGATGTTTGCGGCCATCGGGGTGATGTACATGTTCGGCATGACCATTAATATGGTGTCCCTGTTTGGATTGATTATCAGCCTTGGCATTGTTGTGGACGATGCCATTGTTGTTGGTGAGCATGCGGATTTTCGGGCGCGTGTTCTGGGTGAAGGCCCGATTGAAGCGTCTGAAAATGCCGCAAGACGGATGGCGGCACCGGTGATTGCCTCGAGCGTGACCACGATTTTGGCATTTTGGGGGCTGACATTCGTCGGCGGCCATTTTGGCTCGCTTATCATCGATATACCGTTGACGGTGATTATCGTGTTGTTGGCTTCTTTGCTGGAGTGCTTTGTTATTCTGCCCAATCACATGAGCCATTCTATCGGGACGAAAGCGGATAAATGGTATGACCAGCCGAGCATCTGGTTCAACCGCGGCCTCAACCGGTTTCGAAAAGTGATTTTCACCCGTTTCATACACTGGGTTCTGGTATTTCGCTATCCAGTTCTGGCGTTGGTATGTCTGGTTCTGGCACTGCAAATCACCCTGTTTATCAAGGGGGATGTGACGTGGCGGTTTTTCAATGCCCCCGAGCGGGGCTCGATTTCCGCCAATGTTGCAATGTTGCCGGGGGCCAAGCGGGCGGACACGTTGAAAATGGTGCATGAATTGCAACGCGCGGTTCGGGCAACGGCCAAAATCTATGCGGATAAATACGGAGCCAATCCGGTGAAATACATGCTGGCCCAGGTCGGCGGTAATACCGGACGCGGGCTGGCTGGGTCTGAGCTGAAAGACAAGGATTTACTGGGCTCGGTTGCGGTTGACCTGATTGATGCCGATTTCAGGCCGGAATATACCTCGACGGATTTTGTCAGGCGATTGCAGCAAGTTGTGCGCCATCTTCCGCAACTGGAAACCATCAGTTTTCGCAGTTGGCGTTCCGGGCCGGGGGGGGATGCACTGGATGTTCAGTTTTACGGGGCGGACACAAAAGTGCTGAAAGCGGCCGCCGAAGCCTTGAAGGCACAAGTCGGAAAATTCCCGGAAGTGTCTGCGCTGGAAGATAGTCTGGCCTATGATAAAGAGGAAATGGTTCTGGAACTGACGCCTCAGGGGCAAGCCTTGGGGTTTACGATTAACGGGGTCGGGCGCGAATTGCGCGACCGGTTGAACGGGATTACGGCAGCTACATTTCCAACCGGTGCGCGCACATCGGATGTGACTGTACGTCTGGATGAAACCGAGCTGACGGCGGATTTTCTGGACCGCACCCAAATGCGCAGCCCATTGGGAAAATACGTTGCCCTGTCGGATATTGTTACGGTAACGACGCAGGCGGGGTTTTCTACCGTGCGCCGCGAAAACGGTATTCGGGTGGTCTCGGTGACGGGGGATATTGCGCAGGATAATCCTGCACGCGCAAAAGAGATCACCGATATTTTGCGCAGTAAAGTCTTGCCGAAAATTGCATCCGAGATGGGGGTGGCGTGGCGGCAGGAAGGCCTTGTCAAACAGGAAAAGGATTTTCTGACAGATGCATTCAAAGGCTTTATATTGTGTCTTTTGGGGATTTATCTGGCCCTGACATGGATTTTTGCAAGCTGGACGCGGCCCATTGTGGTGATGTCGGTGATTCCGTTTGGGCTGGTTGGGACGATTTACGGGCATTACGTTTGGAACGTGCCTTTGTCGATGTTCTCGGTTGTCGGCCTGTTGGGGATGAGTGGGATTATCATCAATGATTCGATTGTTTTGGTGTCGACGATTGATGAATATGCGCAAAAGCGCGGGCTTTTTCCAGCGATTGTGGATGCGACCTCGGATCGCTTGCGGCCGGTTCTGCTGACCACACTGACAACCGTTTTGGGGTTGGTGCCGCTGTTGTTTGAAACCTCGCGTCAAGCGTTATTCCTGAAACCCACGGTGATAACCTTGTGTTACGGGTTGGGGTTCGGGCTGGTTCTGGTGTTGCTGGTCGTGCCGTCACTGGTTGTGGTGCAAAAGGATATATCGGCCATATTTGTTACATTCCGGCGTATCCTGTTGGGTAAAAAACTACCCCGAAAAATGCGCGGCCTTTTTATTGTGGCGGTTTTGATGTCGGTGGTTTTAGTGATTTCCAGCTCGGGTTATCTGGCAGTCATGCAAACTGTGGCGCCTTGGATTGTGGATGCCCTACCAACCCGGATTTCCGGCATGGCTTTAACCGCGCCGATTATGGTGACGTTTCTGGCTGTGCTGGTCGGGATGCTGGTGATCGTTGCGATGGCCCTCATCGGCTTGGTGCTGATGGCCCTATTCAGGGGCAGGGCAATCCCGAATGTCAATGGCGCCGGTTTCCCCGATAAGCGTTAAACGCAATTTGCTGCGGTCAATGATCAACGGTGTGTCCGTGTAAGAAATCAGCCGGGCTGTGGCGTTTATGGTCTTTCCTGCAGTTTGCATCCGGGCTTGTTCAACCCATGTATTTGGTTGCGGATATTCGATCACCGACTGTTGTAGCATCGGAGCGGTTTTATTGAACAGAACACTGGCGGTGATAGTCACCCCGTCTTCGCCGGGTTCTATCGTGCATGTAACCGATTGCACTCCGCTGGCATTGGCCGGGCGTGGCAGGGCTGCAAGAGCCGTTTTGATGATGTCCCGATAGGCACTTTCACGGGACGTCAGATCGGCCTGAATGCTGGCGGACACAGGTACGCAGACATCGCTGCAAACGCCTAGTTCCAGCAGCGATTTAACCGTTATTTTTTGGCCTGCTACAATTGGCTGAAACTCGATCGGTAAAACCAAGTCGCCTTTATATCCAATGGTAGTGATGCCGTCCTTTGTGTAGACTTTAGGAGCCGGCCAGTGGATGATCGCCGAGGCCATGTTGCTTGAGCCATCCCAGTTGAATGTGGGCGGGATACCGGTATTGCCCGGAACCCGCCAATAAGTCTTCCAGCCGGTTTTCAGAGAAATATGTACTGCGGCCATTTGGCTGCCCGAGACAGTACGCCAGCCGGGCAACAGTTCGATAACATTGACCCCCATGGGGATAGAGTTTTCCTGCGCCGTAACAGGGCTTGCCAGTGCGACCAATGCGCATCCGAGTTTTGTGATGTGTCTTAACACTGCCAGTCCGCCATAATTCAGTTATCCAGACTATACGCTTATTGCGGGAATAAAAATAACATTTTCGCGAATGTTTATTATGCGACCATTACAGCCCTTGTGTGTTTCGCAAATGTGCAGCATCCTCGGGCTATGGATAAGCAAGTGAAACTACCGCATCTGGATGGAAAACTTTTGATTGCCATGCCGGGCATGGGGGATCAGAGGTTTGACAAAACATTAATATACCTTTGTGCCCATTCCGAGGACGGGGCGATGGGGTTGATTGTGAACAAGCCTGCGGTCGATTTGGAATTTTCCGATCTTCTGGAGCAGTTGGATATTACTCCGACCCAGTCGTTTCGCCCGATTGAGGTGCATTTTGGCGGGCCGGTCGAGCATGGGCGCGGATTTGTTTTGCACTCAAAAGACTACAGTACCGAGGGTTCGACCTTGCAGGTGAATGACCAGTTCGGCATGACCGCGACTTTGGATATTCTGGAAGATATTTCGCATGGTGAAGGCCCGAATTCATGTCTGTTGGCACTTGGCTATGCAGGTTGGGGGCCGGGCCAGCTAGAGGAAGAAATACGCGCCAATGGCTGGCTGACCTGTGATGCGGATGCCGCATTGATCTTTTCCGCAGACAATCAGGCAAAATGGACCGGGGCTATTGAAAGCCTTGGTATTGATCCGCGCCTGTTGTCAGCCACGGGTGGTTCGGCTTAAACGCGCGGTGCTGCGGCGCGCTTCAGGCGGTCATTGATAGCCAGACCCAGATCCGACATTGGAATAGGTGAGATCGCGATTGTTTTTGCGCCTGTGCTTGCCGCCATATGATCCATTTTGCGCAAATATGAAAACAGGTTTGCGGCCGCTTCCGTGGTATCCCCTTCAGGTGAAAGGTTTAAGGCCGCTTTGGGGCTGTCGGGGCCAAAGCCAAGTAGGATTTCGTGTCCATTAAGCGTGGTCGCATTCAGCCGAACCTTGGCGTTTGGCGCGTAATGGGAGTGCAGTTGCCCCGGCGACTGCGGGGTTTTTGGGTCATCGGGCAAGGCGATGTCCTGACCTGAAACCAGCCTGATTTGTTCAAGGGAAATACCGCCTGCGCGCAACAGGGAAACCTGATTGTCGTGAACTTTCACAATGCTGGATTCGACCCCGACAAAGCAGGGTGAGCTTTGCATAATTGCGTCGATTTTTCCGTACATATCGGCCTTTACATGCGCCGCGCTTGTTGGGCTGATGCGCCCTGAAGGGTTAGCGGACGGGGCCGCAATCGGGCCGTTGAACGCGGTTAACAATGCCTGCGCCGAAGGGTGCTTTGGCACCCGGATCGCAACCGTATCCAAACCTGCCGTCACCAGATCGGACAAGCCATGACCGGATTTCAGGGGCAACACCAGACTAAGCGGGCCCGGCCAGAAGGCAGTGGCCAGTTTCAGGGCGATGGGGGCAAAACGTGCAAAGTGTTTGGCTTGCGCCAAGTTTGCCACATGCACAATCAGCGGGTTGAAAGCGGGCCGGCCCTTGGCGGCGTATACAGTGGCAATGGCGGTGCTGTTTCGCGCGTCCGCCCCAAGACCGTAAACCGTCTCGGTCGGGAAAGCGACCAAACCGCCCGCACATATGATGCGCGCGGCTTTTTCGATGCCGTCTGCATCATCCGGAAGAATTTCTGTTTTCAAACCCGCCATCTAAGGTTAAGTCCCGTGTTGAAGTCGGTTTGTCTTTAACGGACGCAAACCGGGATGCAAAGACTCTGTTCTAATCGGGAAAGTGACAACATGACTGAATTTTCTGGAAACATCACCTTTCCATTCCCCGAGCCACCCGCTGAAGGTACGGCCATCGAGGTGGCAAAAGGTATTTTGTGGATCCGCCTGCCGCTGCCTATGGCACTTGATCATGTGAACGTCTATGCGCTGGATGATGGCGATGGTTGGCTGCTTGTTGATACCGGCTTTCATTCCAAGCGCGGGGTGAAGCTGTGGCAAGATCTGTTGGCCGGCCCCCTGGCGGGCAAGCCGGTGAAAAAAGTGCTGATGACGCACCATCATCCCGATCATATCGGTAATGTCGGCTGGTTTCAGAAAGAACACGGGGTCGCGCTGATCTCGACCCGTACCGCATGGCTATATGCGCGGATGATGACGCTGGATGTTCAAACGGAATGGGCCGATGAACTGGTTGATTTCTATAAATCAACCGGTATGGACAAGGCGATTTTTGACGAACGCATTAACGGTAAACCGTATAATTACGCGGATTCCGTTCACCCGATGCCGCTTGGCTTTACCCGTATTTGCCAAGACGATGTGCTAAACATCGGGGATCGGACATGGACCGTGCATATCGGGAACGGCCATGCCCCTGCGCATGCAACACTTTGGTGTAATGAAGAGCCGCTTGTTCTGGCGGGGGATCAAATCCTGCCGGGGATTTCGTCCAATATCGGGGTCTATGCTACGGAACCGGATGCCGACCCTTTGGCTGAATGGCTGGAAAGCTGCACGCGTCTGGCTGGTCATGCTACCCCTGATCAACTGGTTTTTCCGGGACATAAACTGCCCTTTCGCGGGTTGCCGGTACGGCTGGGTCAACTGATCGAGAATCATCATAGTGCGCTGGCGCGACTGGAAGCGTTTCTGAAAACCCCGAAGACCGCAGTGGACTGTTTCCCGCTTTTGTTCAAACGCAAGATCGTCGGCGGGAATTACGGGCTGGCCATGGTTGAGGCGATGGCGCATTTGAACCATTTATTACAGGCTGGAAAAATCACAAGATCGGCAAACGCAGACGGTGTCTGGATGTGGCAAAGCGTATAAGACACCAGTAATTAGGTAAAATGCGTGTCATGTGGGCGGGGATTTGATAACATGGCTTTGCAAAACCGCTAAATTATGAAATATACACCGCAAACAACATTCAGGGGAAACCATCCATGGCTAAATATGTACACGGCGAAATGAATATAGACGCACAGATAGAAACCTTTCACGGACTTATACGTTGGGGGATCCGTGTTGCCTCGGCCAGTATTGCGATTTTGGTTTTTCTGGCACTTTTTAATTCGTGAGTCCTTCGGGGGAAAATCCATGAAACTATTGCGCGCTGCTACGCTGTTATTCGTAGCATTTTTCATTTCGGCCTGTGGTTACGGAACGCCGGATCAATTTGCCTCCGATAATGCGATCAAGAAATATGCGTATGTCAGCAACGAGGCACCCTCGTTGACACTGCTGACCATGATCAACAATAGAACTGGCCGTGGCGGCCATTCTTCGTTGCTGATCAACGGATCTCAGGTTGTGATGTACGACCCCGCAGGACGCTGGAAAAACCCCAAGGCCCCGGAGCGGCATGATGTGGTTTACGGTTTGACCCCGCAGTTGATGCAACGTTATAAATCGTTTCATGCGCGCAGCACACATCATGTTGTTTTACAGAAAGTTCCGGTTTCTTTGGAGGTTGCCAATCAGGCGATTGCTGCATCTATCGCCCAAGGTCGGGCAAAAGATGCCACATGTTCGATCAACACCGTCGCGATTTTGAACCAACTGCCGGGCTTTGAAGGTGTTAAGTCAACCTATTTTCCTGAGAAGCTGATGAAGCGGTTTGCTGAACTGGATGGGGTTGTGACCACAAGTTATTACGAAAATGACGTGGGCAAGAACTAAAATTCAGCCTTGAAAAAACAAACCCCCGAAGGTCGAACCTGCGGGGGTTAATATAAGACGAAGCCGAAGGCCCCTATCCGATATGTAAGTTCGGGCAGCTTAAAGCATACCTTCACGCTGGGCTTTTTTACGAGCCAGTTTGCGCGCACGACGAATTGCTTCGGCTTTTTCACGAGCACGTTTAACGCTTGGTTTTTCGTAATGCTGCCGAAGCTTCATTTCACGAAATACACCTTCGCGTTGCAATTTCTTCTTGAGGGCACGAAGTGCCTGATCAACATTGTTGTCGCGTACTGATACCTGCATGTGGTTACACCACCTTTCTAGAGTTAGAGTTTGCAGAATTGCAGGAATGCGCGATATA
>JASFZB010000011.1:0-73208 GCA_045046705.1 Rhodobacterales bacterium
GCCAAAGCGGGTTTCAAAATTCAGGAGAGAAGATCATTGACAGATTCGCTGAAGCTAACCGGCTGGAAGCCGGTGGTTTAAATCCATTAGGTGGAAAATAAATTCGGCCCCCTGGGCGTGGGCATCGCGCACCATCTGCAAAACGGTTTTCAGGTTCTCCGCTGGCTGGTCAGACGCGCTAAATTGTATCAGCCCCAGCTTTAGCATCATGCGGCCAGCATCGCGTCCAGCTTGCCAGTGCGTTCCAGCGCATAAAGCTCGTCACAGCCACCAATATGTTCGCCGCCGATAAATATCTGCGGAACCGAACTGCGGCCATGGGCGCGTTGCATCATCTGGGCGCGTTTTGCCGGACGCACCATCACGTTTGTCTCGGCATAAGACACCCCTTTTTGTGCCAGCAGTTTCTTTGCCCGCACACAATATCCACAAATCGGTGTGGTGTATATTTCGACCCGTTTCATAAGCTTAGCCTTTATTCATTTAAGGCCTATATAGGCACTTTATTCCGGCCTTGCAACGCGCGCAAATACCACCATGTTCACCTTTTCGGCACCCGCCTGTCTGCACGCTTCAGCACAGGCAGACAGGGTTGCTCCCGTGGTCATCACATCATCCACCAGCATAATAGAGCGTCCTTTCATGTGGCGCAGATAACGCTCCTTTACCGCAATCGACCGGGCAAGATTGGCGAAACGCGCATCACGGCCCATACCCTTTTGAAGAGTCGTGGGCCTGACTCGATGCAAAAGTCCAAGCTTGACTTCAGCCCCACTGATGCGCGCCATGCTTTGCGCCAAAACAGCCGCTTGATTATATCTTCGCCGCAACAACCGCCACCGATGCAACGGAACCGGGGCCAATATCATATCCGGCTCTAAGATGGGCTTCATTGACTGGTACATCCAATTGGCCATTTCCGGCACCAGATCCAGCCGATCCGAATGTTTCAGCAACAACGCCAATTTACGCCCCGCACCTTCATAAAGCACCGAACAGCGCCCCTGATCCCACGCAGGCGGCGCAGCAAGACACTGGTCGCAGTAACACGGATCTATTTCGGTTTCCTGAACCGGCACGCCACAACTGTCGCAAAATGCGTGTCTTTCCAGCAGCTTTGGCATAAGCCCCGTTCACTTGCGGTTTCTGATCCACAGGCCATGCAGCGCGTTGGGTAGAGAATTTCCACAAGCCGTTTTAAGATAAGCTTTCCCTTCCTTGAACAACTGTATAATAGGTGCATCCATGCAAACCCCGAAACAGCTTTTTGACCCCAATGCCCTTGCCCTGCACCGCGTCCGTGCGCTGAAATCAACGCAAAAGGCATGGTTCCTGCACGAACATGCCGCCGATTGCGTCCATGAAAGACTGCAAGAGGTTAACAGATCGTTTACCAAGCCCGCATTTATCGGCTGGACACCTGAAATTTGGCTGGAATCCTTGAATTCAAGCACGAAAACCACGCCTGACGCTGAAATTCTTGACCTCAAACAGTCAGCCCATGATCTGATCATCAACGGGCTAACCTTGCATTGGGCCAATGATCCGGTCGGGCAGCTTGTGCAAATGCGTCGCGCTTTGGTGCCTGACGGGTTGATGATTGCCGCAATGTTTGGCGGCCAAACCCTGCATGAGCTGCGCACCGCTTTTGCCGAGGCCGAAGCCCGCGTTGAGGGCGGTATCAGCCCGCGGATCTCCCCGATGGCGGAAATCCGCGATCTTGGCGGGCTGTTGCAAAGGGCGGGTTTTGCGTTGCCGGTTGCCGATAGTCTTAAATTAAGCGTTGAATATGAAACCCCCATCCACCTGATGAACGATTTACGCCATATGGGCGAATCGAATGCGGTTTTTACGCGGCGACGCAGCCTTAAGCGTGAAACTCTGGCCATGGCGGCAGAGATTTACAGCGCAAACTACACCAAATCTTCGGGGCGGATCGAGGCAACATTTGAACTGGTATTCCTGACCGGTTGGGCACCCTCCGAAAATCAGCAAAAACCGCTGCGTCCCGGCTCTGCCCAGCAAAGGCTTGCAGATGCGCTGGGAACAGCTGAATATAATCCCGAAAAAATTGGAAAGTAGCGCAAAGATGACGCAGTCACACAAGCCGGCAGACCATCCCGTAATAAAACCTGCAAAGGTTGGCGTTCTGATCGCAAATTTGGGCACGCCGGATGCGACCGATTACTGGTCGATGCGCCGCTATCTTAGCCAGTTTTTATCCGACCGCCGCGTTATTGATTACCCACGCTGGAAGTGGCAACCGCTTTTGCAACTGATAATTCTAAGCATGCGTCCCAAACGCTCAGGGGCAGCGTATCGCAGCATCTGGAACACGGATCGGGATGAAAGCCCGTTGTTGACGGTTACCCGCGCGCAAAGCGAAAAAATAGCCGCCGAGATGGCCACGTTATACGGTGACAATGTTGTCGTGGATTTCTCTATGCGCTACGGCAATCCCTCGACTGACAGCGTTATTAAGCGCATGAAAGACCAAGGTGTTGATCGTATCGTGTTTTTCCCGCTTTACCCGCAATATTCCGCCCCCACCACGGCCACCGCCAATGACGAGGTATTTCGTACCTTGATGACGATGAAATGGCAGCCCTATATTCGCACCGTTCCAGCCTATTACGATCGCCCCGATTATATCAAGGCTTTGGCCGATAGCGTGCGCAAGACTTATGCAAAGCTGGACAAAAAACCCGACCTGTTGCTGACATCCTATCACGGCATGCCGCTGCGCTATCTTACCGACGGCGACCCCTATCATTGCCAGTGCCAGAAAACCACGCGGTTACTGAAACAGGAATTGGGTTGGCCCGATGACGCCATCAAAGTGACGTTTCAATCCAAATTCGGGCCTGAGCAATGGATTGAACCCTACACCGTGGAAGAGGTCGCCCGCCTTGCCAAATCAGGCCGCAAAAACATCGCGGTAATGGCACCGGCTTTTTCATCGGATTGCGTCGAAACACTGGAAGAGATCATGCAGGAGATCAAGCACAGCTTTATGGCAGCAGGCGGCGAAAGCTTCAGCTACATCCCTTGCCTTAACGACAGCGATGCGCATATTGATGTTTTGGTTAATGTGTTGAAAAACGAGATGTCCGGCTGGGTCTGATCAACCTTGCGCAAATATGTGCGCGGCCTATTTGGTATAGCTTTCCACCGGAAAGCCAACAAATTCCTTGCTGCCAACCCTGATCGCAATCTTTCCATTTTCCATAGCGCGTAGGAAAAGGCCCTGAACGGCAATGCAACTGCCCATCATGATGGTTTTATACATGCTGACTATCCCCAAATAGTTGCGAAAAGATGAAAACTCGAAAACCGCCTACTGGTTATAAAATACACGGGCAGCATGGATAAAGCAACGTAATATTACCGGGCTGAAACACCTGTTAAAGCCAATCCCTTAGCACGGCAATAAGCGGTAAATCGGCGGCGGGCATGGCATAGGACGCCAAATCCTTGACATGAACCCACGCCAGTTTCTGCCCTTCATTAGGCGATACGATTCCATTCCATTTACGGCAGGCAAACACCGGCATCAGCAAATGGAACGTTTCATAACTGTGGCTTGCAAAGGTTAAGGGCGCCAAACAGCTTTGCCATGTTTCAATGCCAAGCTCTTCGTGCAATTCGCGGATCAACGCGGCTTCCGGCGTTTCGCCCGGTTCAATCTTGCCGCCCGGGAACTCCCATAATCCTGCCATCGGTTTTCCCAATGGCCGCTCTGCCAGTAAAACCCGCCCATCACGGTCAATCAGTGCAACGGCAGAAACCAAAACGGTTTTCATGACCGGTAATCGGCGTTTATGGTAATATATTGATGGGTCAAGTCACAGGTCCAAACCATAGCGGAACCCGTGCCAACCCCAATATCTGCGGTAATCTCAAGCTCCGGATTTTTCATATAATCCGCCCCGGCTTGTTCACTGTAATTTTCTGCAACCCAGCCTTTTTCGGCCACCAGAATATCACCAAAAGAAATTGCCAGCTTATCCCTGTCTGCAGGTTCACCGGATTTACCGACCGCCATCACCACGCGGCCCCAATTGGGATCTTCGCCCGCAACAGCGGTTTTCACCAAGGGCGAGTTTGCAATAGCCATCGCAATCAAATGTGCTGACGCATCCGTCGCAGCCCCTGTAACCTTCACAGCCAAAAACTTGGTGGCACCTTCACCGTCTTTGACAACCAAATGCGCCAGATCCTGCATCACGTCGCTTAGGGCCGCGGCAAAAATCCGCCCGTCCTGACTTGTCACATCATCAATTAACGGCGCACCACTTTTTCCCGTAGCCACCAGCATCAGACTGTCGGATGTCGAGGTGTCGCTATCGACCGTAATGGCATTAAACGCGCTTTTGTTCAGCGATGACAACATGTCTTGCAACACCGGCTGTGCAATGGCCGCATCGGTGAAAATATACACCAGCATTGTCGCCATATCGGGCGCAATCATGCCGGAACCTTTGGCAAAGCCCGCAATGCGAACCGGCTTGCCGCCTATGGTCACTTCACGGCATGCCCCTTTGGCAAACGTATCCGTTGTCATGATCGCGCGCGCAGCAGCTTGCGCACTACCCGCAGACAAATTGTCATATAGTGCTGTGATTTTCGCCACAATGCGGTCATGCGGCAAAGGCTCGCCAATCACCCCCGTTGACGCGGTAAAGACGTTCTCGGGGGGGCACCCGATCGTATCGGCCACAGCCGCACAAATCGCCCGCACAGACGCAATTCCTTTCGCACCGGTAAACGCATTGGCATTACCGGAATTCACCAAAATCGCTAAAGGCTGGCCCGAGCCCTGCAAATTTTTCAACTTTGCCTGACAGTCCAGAACCGGAGCCGAGCGCGTCGACGATTTGGTAAAGACGCCCGCAACAGTACTACCCGCTGCAACTTCGGCAAGCATCACATCATCGCGGCCCGCATATTTTACCCCCGCCTGCGCTGCCGCAAAACGCACCCCGTCAATTACAGGAAGATCAGGAAAACCCGCTTTGGGGGCAAGCGGTGAAACGGCAGGTGCCGCTGCGGCCGCACTGGTCAATTTCAGCTTTCGTTTCAGCTTGGAAAGCTTTTTCTTCAACTTCCTGATTTTGGCCTTTTTCGCCCCCATTTCGACCCCCTAATCTTTCAACAGTTCAAATTTCTGCACAACGGACGGGTCAATAACCTGCTTGGTGCGCTTAACTTTACCCGAAGCTTCAAGCGCGGATATTTTTGCCTTAAACGCATCCGCCCGCAAGCTATCTTCTATTTTTGCGCGCACTGTCGCTAATTCAGGCGTAGGTTCATCCCGTGCACCCATCAGCTTGATCACATGCCACCCAAACTGCGTTTTTACAGGTGCAGATACCTCGTTTGGTTTCAGTTTCACCATTGCCGTTTCAAACGCAGGAACAAGGGCGCCCAAACCGACCCAGCCCAAATCACCACCATTCGCCCCGGATGGGCCGGTTGATTTTTCCTTCGCAAGTTTTGCAAAATCCGCACCATCCTTAAGCTGTTTAACAATCGCCTTGGCTTCATCTTCGGTTTTGACCAGAATATGGCTGGCTTTATATTGCGGTTTTGGCTCTGCCTTCACATAATCCGCGTCATATTTAGCTTTAACCGCCGCTTCTGTTACGGCCGCTTTATAAATGTCTTGAATTGCCTCGGTGGCGAAAAGGGCACGATGCTCATTCTCGCTTGCCAGTTTCAACTCGGTTGAAACGTCTTTAATCGTGTCGCTCAGCAATTCTTGCTGGACAAGCTGGTCCAGAATACCGGCGTAAAGATCTTTATCTGAAACGTTTGCGTATTTATCAGGCAAACGGTTGGCTAGAGCCAATACATGCCCCACCGTAATATCTGTGCCATCCACCGTCGCTAAAACAGTATCTCTTGTCACCGCAACTGTTGGTGTGGTTTCTTGTGCAAATCCTGTCGTAGAAAGCGTTAAAACAAGCGCTGCCGCCGAAAATAATTTACCTGTTCTTCTCATTCGTATTCTCCATTCTTGCCCAAATAGCCGAACAATCCACTAAATTATGCCGACCCATTGCAGAGCTAAAGTTGACACTGACATAACACCCGCTTACATGCCATTACTGGTACGATTTACAAGATGCCTTTCAGCTTGCATCTTCTTAGGCTCTCAGGGCCGGAACGACAAGCAGTCGGGATCATTTGGGTTCAATTTCGCGCTAAAAATCGCCGACAATGCACGGCTTGGAATATACGGAGATATCATGCTGGGTGTGAGTACACTGGCCAAAAAAGTTTTTGGCACACCGAATGACCGCAAAATCAAAGCGGTGCGACCTTTGGTCAAAAAGATCAACGATCTGGAACCGGATTTCCAAGCTTTAAGCGATGCCGAAATCAAGGCTAAAACCGAAGAGTTCAAAACCCGTTTCAAAAACGGCGAGACCTTGGACGATTTACTGCCCGAGGCCTTTGCCAACGTGCGCGAAGCGGCAAAGCGCACATTGGGCCTGCGCGCTTTCGATGTGCAGCTTATCGGCGGTATATTCCTGCACAAAGGCTATATTTCTGAAATGAAAACCGGCGAGGGCAAAACCCTTGTTGCCACACTGCCTGCTTATTTGAACGCCCTGTCAGGGCGCGGCGTCCATGTTGTGACCGTGAACGATTATCTGGCGCAGCGCGATGCAGACTGGATGTCGCAGGTTTACGGCTTTCTTGGCCTGACAACCGGCGTCATTGTTCCCGACATGGATCCAGCGGCAAAACTTGCGGCATATGCCTCCGATGTGGCCTACGCCACAAATAACGAGCTGGGTTTTGATTATCTGCGCGACAACATGCAAAATGACATCTCCCAAGTGGCCCAGCGCGATCACTTTTTTGCGATTGTCGATGAGGTCGATTCGATCCTGATCGACGAAGCCCGCACCCCGCTGATTATCTCAGGCCCCGCCGATGACCGATCCGAACTTTATATCACCATCGACAAGCTGATCCCCGAACTGTCGCCGGAACATTACGATCTGGACGAGAAAAATCGCGGCGTCAATCTAACCGAAGAAGGCAACGAATTTGTTGAAAAACGCTTTCTTGAAATGGGCCTTTTGGAAGAAGGTGCTTCATTATACGACCCCGAAAGCACCTCGCTGGTGCATCACATCAATCAGGCTTTGCGCGCACATATCCTGTTTGCCCGCGAAAAAGATTATATCGTGCGAAACGGCGAAGTGATGCTGATCGATGAATTTACCGGCCGGATGATGAGCGGACGGCGCTTGTCCGAAGGCCTGCATCAGGCGATCGAAGCCAAGGAAGGCGTGGCCATTCAACCCGAAAACGTCACTTTGGCCTCTGTGACCTTCCAAAACTATTTCCGCCTTTATGAAAAGCTGGCGGGCATGACAGGGACAGCCCTGACCGAGGCCGAAGAATTTGCCGAGATTTACGGACTTGGCGTGGTTGAAATTCCCACCAACAAGCCGGTTATTCGTATTGACGAACACGATGCGATTTATCGCACAGCGGATGAAAAATTCCGCGCTGTTGTTGAAGAAATTGCTTTGTCGCACATCAAGGGACAACCTGTTCTGGTCGGGACAACCTCGATTGAAAAATCGGAAATGCTGTCAGAGCTTTTAAAAGATAAAGCCTATCTGGATGCTTTGTCGCAACACATTCGTAAACGTGCGGACACCTTTAAAAAAGAGGCTGACAAGAAGGCCGAACTGGAAAAAGCCGAACAAATCGAAGCGCTGGTTAAATCAAAGGGTCGTATTCCGCATAATGTTCTTAATGCACGGTTTCACGAACAAGAAGCCTCTATCGTCGCGGATGCAGGCACCAAAGGCGCGGTCACCATTGCCACCAACATGGCAGGTCGCGGCACCGACATTCAACTGGGCGGCAATCTGGACATGCGTTTGTCCAAAGAACTGGAAGATGCCGGCAAAGGGGCTGACGAAGCCAAAATCAAAGCTGCGCTTGTAGCAGAAATAAACACCAACAAACAGGCTGTTCTGGCCGCAGGCGGCCTATATGTTCTGGCAACGGAACGCCACGAAAGCCGTCGCATCGACAATCAGTTGCGGGGCCGTTCCGGGCGGCAGGGCGATCCCGGCCGATCATCCTTTTTCCTATCTCTGGAAGATGATCTGATGCGCATCTTTGGCTCGGAACGTCTGGAAAAAGTTCTAAGCACACTGGGCATGGAAGAAGGCGAAAGCATTGTTCATCCATGGGTCAACAAATCGCTGGAACGCGCGCAGGCCAAGGTTGAAGGGCGCAACTTCGACATTCGCAAACAATTGCTGAAATTCGATGATGTGATGAACGACCAGCGTAAAGCAATTTTTGGACAACGCCGTGAAATCATGGAAGGCGATGACCTGTCCGATGTCATCAAGGATATGCGCGATCAGGTTGTCGACGATCTTGTCGATCAGGCAATCCCTGCCAAATCCTATGCCGAACGCTGGGACATCAAAGGGCTGGATGAAAATACCAAAGAAATTCTGGGCATGGAATCACCGGTCAAGGACTGGGCCGCCGAAGAAGGTATTGATGACGAAGACATTCGCAAACGCATGTATGAAGCCGGCGATGCCCTTGCGGCCAGCAAAGAAGAACAGTTTGGCCCGGAAAACATGCGCAACATCGAAAAACAGCTTCTGTTGCAAACCATCGACGGCAAATGGCGCGAACATCTTGTCACGCTAGAGCACCTGCGCTCGGTTGTCGGGTTTCGCGGCTACGCCCAGCGCGACCCGTTGAACGAATACAAAACCGAAGGGTTTGGCCTGTTCAAGCGCATGCTGGACGGCTTGCGCACGGATGTCACAAAACAATTGTCCCACATACGGATGCTGACCGAAGAAGAGCAAATGCAAATGCAGGCGCAAATGGAAGAAGCGGGCATGTCGGAACCGTCAAAAGCAGCCTCAAACGGGTTTGACGAAACCGATAAATCCACTTGGGGTAACCCATCCCGTAATGGAAAATGTCCCTGTGGTTCCGGCAAAAAATTCAAACACTGCCATGGACGCCTTACATAAGGCACATCAATAATCAGCCATAATTACCCAAGTCCGGAACAAAAAAAACACTTACAATTTTTCTTGTTCCGGACTTTGGCAAAAATGTGGCACAAAATGTTCTATCGGGGCAGCTAAACCACCTACATGTTGTTTTTCTTCACCCGAAAGACACGACCTATAGACTCTGTGTCTTATCATCCTCACACCGCATAAGATAACATTGGTCGGGCTACTAAAATACAACCGTTTTCGCGTATTATAGCCGTAAACCATTAGGAAAATTCCGTGCGCCTGAACGATAAAACCTTATCAATTGCAACTGGTCTGATATTATTAATTGGGGTCGGTGCCATGGTGCAAATGGGTGATAAAATGTTCACCCCCACGTCGGAACAGACCCAGATCGCAAAGGCCGATACGGGCCAAGGCTCGATAACCGACACGGCGTTGGTGTCCGAGCTTGCCTTTGTACGCGGTCAGGCGCAGCCTGCTGCCTTTCCCTCGCGGCTGAAAACCACAGGCACATTCAAAATCGATCCGCTACAAACCGCTTGTGGCCTGACCCTTACGGCAAAACCCCTTAGGGGCGCACGGATAGTTTTGGACATAGTGGCCCCTTGTCACACAAATAAAGTTGTCACAATCAGCCACGCCGGCCTGCGCTTCACAGAAATTACAGATAATGCCGGCAGGATCCACATGATCATTCCGGTTTTGTATGATCCTGCAAACATAAACGTGTCATTTGCCGATGGCGTGGCGAAATCCATCTCGGTCCGGGCCAAAGACATTTCATCTCTGCAAAGGACATTGATCGCATGGGAAGGGCCGGTTAATCTGCACCTTCAGGTCAGCGAAACGTCTTATGATGCCACACAAAACAGGAAAATCACGACCCTTAATCCGCGTTCATACAGGCAAGCCTATATTAAGGGCGGCGGTTATCTGACAACGCTTGGCAACCCTGATCTTGAAAATGGCAAATTCATCCAAGTGTACAGCATTGAAAATCAGGGGGCTGCATTTGTTGATTTCAGTATTGTTCTGGAAAATCCAAGTCGGCAATGTGGAATGGGTTACTCTATTGATACCATGCGATATAATCCTGAATACGGGGTGCAATCCGGTAGTATGAAAGCATCAGTTAAAAACTGTTCTGCAAAAAATCAAACAATTGTATTGAAAAATATGCTTAGGAGCATGATTGTAGCGCAACGAAACTAACAGGCGCATCACATGTTTTTAGCAAGAGTATTATCAATACTGCTCGCTTGGGCTTTGTTTTCCATTGCAGCCCAAGCCAAACAAGTCACCTTGAAATCAACCTCTAGCTCGGTCGAGCTAAAGGGTGAGTTCAAAAGTTATAAAAATGGAATATACGTTATTGAAACCGATCTTGGCGAATTAGAGGTCGATGCCAGAACGGTTACCTGCATCGGCACTGCTTGCCCCAAAATCGGTAGCTTGGTATCGACGTTTTCCATTTCCGGCGACCCGGAGCTGATCAATAATCTGTTGGTACCACTGATGGAAAGTTACAGTTATTCGCTGGATGCAAGCATTGAAACCGCTCTGGTATCAGACACAGAATCAACATTGAAAATTGCCGCTAAAGACGGGCAGAAACTGGCCAATATCACTGTCAGATCAGGAATGAATGCCGGAACAAAAAGCGCGTTTGCGATTAAAAGAGGGGTGCTGAAAGCGTGGCCAAAAGGCGATGGGAAAACAAAAATAATACCCGTTGCAACAGATGCAGTGATTGCCATCACATCCAAAACAAATCCTGTTAAATCCATTTCAATCGCAGGTTTGCACCTGATTCTATCGGGCACCATAACCAATTGGAAAGATCTGGGTGGCCCCGATGCGGATATTCACCTCTATCTGCCCCAAAAGACTTCGGGTTTATCAAAAATAGCCCATGACTTGGGGCTTGATATGACCAAACCTGCTGCCGCCAAGCGCTTTAAGGATTTAAGTGCCTTATCAAAGGCTGTGGCAAACGACCCTTACGGTCTGGGCCTGACAAGCTTTTCCAACCTGCGTACGGCAAAAGCCTTATCTATCGTTGGTAGCTGCGGGGCTTATATTCGGCCAAATACATTTAACATCGCGTCGGGCAGTTACCCCGCGACCTTCTATGATTTCCTGCAGGTAAACACCGCTTCACTGCCTATTTTTGCGCGGGAATTTATCAGCTATCTGGCCGAGCCGCCCGCCAGAACAAGGGTCGACCGTCAGGGTTATCCCAGCCTGTCGGTTTTCGAATCATCTTTAGAAAATCAGGGGAATCGGATCGTCTATGCGGCATTGAGTGCCAAAAAGCTTGCAGACACCGGGCTTTTCCGCAGGATGCTGGAAACCTTGAACGGTGCGCGCCAACTTTCCACAGTATTGCGATTTACACCCGATACTAAAAAACTGACCCCACAGTCAAAAGCGGCACTGGATGTGTTGATCGCAGATCTGTTTTTGGGGAATTACGCAGATCAAACCATTATGATCGTAGGCTTTACCGATCAAAAAGGCACCACAGACGATAATAAACGCCGCTCAACAGATGCTGCGAAGCGCGTATCCGACATGATCAAAAATGCTGATAACGGCAGGCTTCTTGCTGATTTACAAATAGAACCCCGCGGCTTTGGCGGGGCTTCCCCGCTAGTTTGCGAGACAACACCCAAAGGCACCGCCACAAACAACAGGGTCGAGATTTGGGTTAAGGACAATTCTTAAATCAACCCTTCTTCCTTAAAACTGATATTCCCCGCCGCGCCGATGATCACATGGTCATGTACCACAATGGCAAGCGCACGCAGTGCTTCTATAATTTCAACTGTCACTGAAATATCGGCGGTTGACGGCGCAGGGTCACCGCTTGGATGGTTATGCACAAGAATTAGCGCACTTGCATCCAGTTCCAACGCGCGCTTGGCAATCTGGCGCGGGTAAACCGGCACATGGTTAACAATGCCGGATTGCAAACACTCGTCGGCGATCAACACGTTTTTACTGTCCAGAAACAGCACCCGAAACTGTTCCTGCGTCAAATGCGCCATTCGAGAACGGCAATAGGCAATCAATTGATCCCATGACGTCAGAACATCTTTGTTCAACACCTGTAACTGCGCCATTTTATGCGCTGCGGCCTGCACGATTTTCAACTCGTTGATCACGGCCAGCCCAACATCGCGAATTTTTCGCAAATTATCGGGGGATGCGGCTATCACCGCGTTGAATGAGCCGAATTGCTTCAGCAACAGCTTGCATAAATCGCGGACATCGCGGTGCGGAATTGCGCGACACAAGATCAGTTCCAGCAGCTCGAAATCAGCAACCGCCTCAACCCCGCCCTTCAAAAAGCGCGCGTGTAATTGGGCGCGGTGGTGATTGTGCAGTTTCTTCGGATCGACGACCGAGGCTTGCGACAGGCTGAACCCCAGCATCGCCGCCTCGGCATATTCGGTTTTTTCAAGATTCGCAGACATACGGGCAGTATTCACCCGTTTTAGTTAACCAAAGGTTTCGCACCGCTTATTTATATGTCGGATGAAACGTACCGTTTTGCGACAGGGTAAAAATCTCGCACCCGTCCGCCGTAACCCCTAACGAGTGTTCAAACTGTGCCGACAGGGATTTATCCCGTGTCACCGCTGTCCAGTCATCCGCCAGTATTTTAGTGTGCGGTTTACCCAGATTTATCATCGGTTCGATGGTAAAAAACATGCCTTCTTCCAGCACATGCCCCGAGCCCCGCTGACCATAATGCAAAACATTGGGTGGCGCATGGAACACACGACCCAACCCATGACCGCAAAAATCCCGCACAACCGAGCAATGCTGCGATTCCGCATATTGCTGAATAGCAGCCCCAATATCGCCAAAAGTATTCCCCGGTTTTACCTGCTCAATACTCAGCATCAAAGCGTCATGGGTGATCTGAATCAGCCGTTCAGCCTTGCGCGATAATTTTCCCGCCACATACATCCGCGAATTATCGCCAAACCAGCCATCCAGAATGCAGGTCACATCAATGTTCAGAATATCGCCGTCTTTCAGCTTTTTTGGGGACGGAATACCGTGGCAAACAACATGGTTAATCGAAATACAACTGGATTTGGGATAGCCGCGATAACCCAAGGTGGCGGGCACCGAATTGTTGGCGATCATGAAATCATGGCACAATTGATCCAGATATTCAGTTGTAACGCCGGGCTGCACATAAGGGCCGATCATGTCCAGTATTTCAGCCGCCAGCTTGCCTGCACGGCGCATGCCTTCAAAATCTTCCGGCGAATGGATAGTAATGCCGTCAGCGTTTAACCGGGGTTTCGATATGCTTTTCAAAAGATCGCTCCTGAATGTCGTGGTTTCTTGCTACCTAATCCTAATTCCCGATACTGGCCAGAACAATCAGGCAATCCTGTTGCCCAACCGGATGTAGTTGGTTGTAATCTGGGTTCCATAACACAAAACCTCGACTCCGGCAGCTTTGGCGCGTGCATAGGCGCGGCTGTATTCGGGATCAATATCCCCCGCAACCTTGATGCGGTCAATATCATTACGTTGCACCAGATACAGCAGCACCGCGCGGTTTCCTTGTGCCACCATCCGCGCCAGTTCATCCATATGCTTGGCCCCGCGCTTGGTGACGCTGTCCGGAAACTCGGCTAAACCCGATTGGCGTGACAGCGTGACAGATTTTACCTCCAGATAACAGTCGGGCTTGCCGTTTTCGCTAAGCAGAAAATCAATCCGCGAGCGATCCCCGTATTTTACCTCGGACCGACAAGTGGCATATTGCAATTCCGGCAACAGCCCCGAATGCAACGCCGCGCCCACAATTTTATTCGGCAGGCTTGTATCAACGCCAATCAATGTGCCATTTTCCAACTCGGCCAGCTTCCAGGAATATTTCAGTTTGCGTTTCGGATCATCATTTGGCTCCAGCCAAACCTTTAGCCCGACATCCTTCATCCCCAACATCGAGCCGGGGTTGGCCACATACGCAGTAACCTCGCGGCCATTATTCAGCGTGACGTCTGCCAAAAAACGCTTATACCTGACGATAAGCGTTGCTGCGATAAGGGATGTGTCAAATTTCATGGGGTACACCCTACGCAACCACCCTAAAAAGGACAAGGAAGATGAGTAATCCAACCGCTGCAATGATCGTTATCGGCGATGAAATCCTGTCAGGACGCACCCGCGACAGCAATGCCAACCACTTGGCAAACCAAATGACGCTTAATGGGATTGATCTAAAAGAGGTGCGCATTGTTGCGGATGATGAAGCACAAATCATCACGGCTGTGAACACATTACGCCCGCTTTACACATATGTCTTTACCAGCGGCGGCATCGGCCCGACCCATGACGACATCACCGCCGATAGCATTGCCAAAGCGTTCAACGTTTCAATCGGCGTGCGCGAAGACGCCCGCGCCATGCTGGCTATGAACTATAAAAACCCCGAAACCGATTTGACTGAAACCCGCCTGCGTATGGCGCGTATCCCTGACGGGGCAAAACTAATCGACAACCCGATTTCAAGGGCACCGGGGTTTTCACTGGAAAATGTGCATGTCATGGCCGGTGTTCCGACTATCTTTGAGGCCATGCTTGCGGGGTTGATTCCGAAACTTGACACCGGAAAATTAGTCTTGTCGGAAACCGTGAATGTCCCAAAGAAAGAGGGCGATATTGCCAAAGAACTGGGCCTCATAGCCGCCCAAAACCCGCATACCTCGATAGGGTCATATCCCTATTATGATAACGGATTGTTCGGCTGCAATCTTGTGGTGCGCGCCACCGATGAAGTGCAAGTAGCGAAAGTTGTCCAAAGAATACGGGATGCGTTTTGCAAATAGACAGGCCAAGTCAAGCCACGCTTTTTGCGACCATCGACGCCACTTGGGCCCCGTTCGCTTTTCATCAACATAAGGGCTGGTTAATCCGTGAAGGGGCGGGTGGCGGCCAGCGCGTATCAGCAGCAACAGTGCTACCCGGCGCCCAAAACAACCCCGATATTGGCTCAGCCGCCGATAAAATGCGCTCTATGGGACAAAAAGCGTTATTTATGGTGCGCAGTTCGGATGGTGACCTAGATGCCAAACTGTCTGAATTGGGCTATAAAATCGTCGACCCTGTGACTATTTTAATCACGCCCACCGACAATCTGCTAAACACGGCACCCAAACAACACCATAGTGTGACAGCACTTAAAGCACCTGACACCACGGCAAAATCGGTGTGGGGCAATGGCGGCATTGATCGGCCGCGCTTGAATGTTATGGCGCGGGTAAAAACGGCTAAAACTACTATTAGCGCAGGGAATATGGGTGTGGCTTTTGCCGCTTGCCATAAAGGAATCGCAATGGTGCATGCGGTTGAAGTGTCAAAAAACCACCGCCGAAAAGGTGTTGCAAACGCATTGATGCTTGGGGCCGCGCATTGGGCAAAGCAACAGGAATGCGCATGGCTCGCCGTTTTAACCGTTCGCGCCAATACCCCCGCATGCGCCCTATATGACCGGTTGAAAATGAAAGAGGCGGCAGCTTATCACTACCGCCTCTTGGCTTTAGACTAGGAGGGTCTTGTAAGTCTTTACCATTTATCCATGCCTTTTCCCTTGAAATACTCGGCCAGAAAATCCAGAAATGCGCGCAGTTTAGGTTGGGTATATTGACCATGCGGATACATCGCATAAATATGCTCAGATTGTTCCGGCAACGCGTCCAACACCGACAGAACACGCCCACTTGCAAGGGCCTCGTGATACAAAAAGCAGGGCAGAAACGCCAGACCAAGCCCGGCTTCGGCGGCTTTTAGCAATGAATGGCCGTCATTTGCCGACAAATTTCCACTCGCACGCACCGTGCGAAGCTCGCCCGAAGATGATTTCAGTCTCCAGACATTACCTGCGGGCTGGTTTGAATAATGCAGCAGGCTGTGCTGGTTCAAATCCTCAATGCGTGTTGGCATCCCGTGGCGTTCAAAATAAGCAGGCGAGCCCACAATCCGCATTTTGGTCGAGGCCAGCTTTTTAGCCATAATGCTGCTGTCTTGCTGTTGGCCGACACGAATCACCAAATCAAATCCGTCAGCAACGGGATCAATGTGGCGGTTACTTAGAACCATATCCACAGAAACTTCCGGGTATCGTCCCAGAAATTCGCCCAACACACAGGACAGATGATTACCGCCGAAATCAGGCGAGGCCGCCAGTCTGATCGACCCACGCGGGGCGACCTGCATGGATGACACCATAGCATCGGCCTCTATCGCATCCACAAGAACCTGCTTGGCTTTATCATAATAGGCCAAACCGATTTCTGTCGGGCTAACCCGACGTGTCGTTCTATTCAGAAGTCTGGCCCCAAGGCGCGCTTCCAGTGATGATACATGTTTTGAAACTGCGGACTTGGATACGCCCATTTTTTTGGCGGCATCGGTAAAGCCACCGTTATCCACGACCTTCGCAAAGGCCTCCATCTCCATTAACCGGTCCATACTGACTGTCCTCGTTACTAAATCGGGTTACACATTACTTACAGACCGATGTTTCGCATTGAATTTTGTCAACAATTGGGAAACAAACTGTTTTTCACAAGTTTTTTGTCTTATTTGAAATTTTATTCAAAAATTTCCCCTTGGAATAACGGTAGAATGGCCTTAAGCCATAATTTGATCAAATTACTGGCAAAAACAACCAAAGGCGCGAATCATGACTAACAGCCCCCAAGGCCCCACTGTTCAGGTTGGCGTTTTCGATCTGAACGGGCAAATGCGCGGCAAGCGTATGCCGGCGAAAAAGCTGGATACAATCTTGAAAGACGGGTTTCGCATGCCGCTATCGATTTGCGGCATTGATATATGGGGGGCCGATATTCCAAACAGTGAACTGGTTTTTGCCTCCGGCGACAGTGACGGTTATTGCATCCCCACAGGACGCGGGCCCTTAAAGCTTTCTACAACAATAGAGCCCACAGTTTTGGTGCCCTGCACATTCCTGCAAGAAGATAAAACCCCGTTCTTGGGCGACCCGCGTCAAGCACTGGCCCGCATTGTCGAGCAATATAAGGCCCGTGGCTTGACTGTTGTCGTCGCAACCGAGCTGGAATTTTACCTCACAGATCCGAATTCGGCCTATGGCACCGCGCAGACCGCCCCGATCAAGCAGGATTTTCAGGTTTTGGAATCCCTCGACACGCTTGATCTGCATGAGCCGTTTTTGAATGCGGTTTACGCCGAATGTGCGGCATGGGACGTGCCTGCAGATGCCGCGATTTCCGAAGCCGGCACCGGCCAGTTCGAGATCAACCTTAATCACGTCCCCGACCCTTTGCGCGCCGCAGATGACGCGATGTTCTTCAAACGCATCGTGCGTTCGGTTGCCCGCGATCAGGGATTAGCCGCAACGTTCATGGCCAAGCCGTTTGGTGATCGCCCCGGTAACGGCCTGCATGTGCATTTTTCCATTCTGGATAAAGACGGTAACAATATTTTTGCCAATGGCACCGAAGAAGGCGGGCCGATTTTACACCACGCGGTCGCAGGGTGCCTGGATATGATGCCCGCCTCGATGGCCGTATTTGCGCCGCACTATAATTCATACCGCCGCTACGCCCCGAACTGCCACGCACCGGGTGCCGTTGGCTGGGGCTATGAAAACCGCACCACCGCCATCCGCATTCCGGGCGGGCCAGATGTGGCGCGCCGCATTGAACACCGTGTCGCGGGGGCGGACGCCAACGCTTATCTGGTTCTGGCAGCTATATTAGGCGCCGCATTGCAAGGGATGGATAAGGCCGAGATGCCGTCACCGGCTACCAAGGGTGATGCTTTAGCCGCCGATTTACCCGCCCTACCAACAAGCTGGGATGATGCCTTGGATGTTTTTGAAACCTCGCTCAGGCTGGACGATATTTTCGCCCCGATCCTGCGCAGCATATATCTAAAAGCCAAACAGCAGGAATTGTCCCGCTTCGCAGCCGAGGTCAGCGCGTTTGAATATCGCACATATCTGGATACGGCTTAAAGTGTTAACGTCGTAACAACGCCTGTTGCTTGCGCTGCGTGTAAGCGGTAGGCTCCTATCTATGAAATATGTTCCCAAAGAAACCACGGATGACGCGCTTATTCAGGAATTCCTGAACAAAGGTGGAAAAGTCAGCGTTGGCAAAACCAAACCCATGCGCCCCGAGCTGGGCATCAGCAAAAATGTTTGGAACAATGTGCTGACTAAAGAAGAGAAGGCCGCGCGGGACAAAAAGTAATGTTGCCCCTTAGCTGCCTTTTATTGCCCCAACAGATTTTAGGATGTCCCCAAAATGACCGATAAAGAAACCAACAAAAAAGACGATAAAGCATCGCCGAAGAAAACCATGAAACAGCTTGTTGCAGAAAAAGCGAAAAGCAAGCCGCATTACCTGTCTTTGAAAAGCAAAGCAAAGCAACACAAAGGCAGCAACAAGGCGCACCGTCCTGTGATTTGATGGTTATTCTTATAGTGGTATGCGGCAAGCCTAGGCCCTTACTGTGTTGATTTAGACTCAGAGATGTTCACATTTTGTTAACACCCCTTGTTCATTTTATACACAACACATATATTACCGCTGATAGGAAACCAGACCAATGCCGTACAATCCAGAAAAAGCCGCGCAAACTATTGCGTACTTCGCCATGCGCGAAGGCGGTTCTATAAATGTGTTGAAGGTCATTAAATTAGTATACCTTGCAGATCGCGAAAGCCTCCGCTTGCGTGGCCACCCGATCCAAGATGAGCCGCGCTTTTCACTGCCGCACGGCCCGGTTAATTCCACCACTTTGGATCATTTGAATGGTGCTTACCGTGAAAACCAACCTGTTTGGCAGACGGTTCTAAAAGACCGTGCTGACAACAAGGTCGGCTTGGCCAACAAAGGTTTGACCGAAGCTGAGTTGGATATGTTGAGCAAGCGTGAGATTTCTATTCTAAGTAGCGTTTGGGATAAGTTGGGACATATGGATCGCTTTGACCTTGCTGATTGGACGCATCTGCCGGAAAATGTTGCGGAATGGCAGGATCCCGATGGGTCACGCCGAGCAATCTCACTTGAGCGGATGATGGCGGCAGTTGGGCTGGATCACCCTATTGAGCGTGCCCGCGAACATACAAGCCTCAAAGAGGCTCAAAACATTTTGGCATCTTTGTAACTTTGTTCTACGAAAAAGGAACATTGCTGATCCCTTCGGGGCCGGTTCCACACTTGTTTATTATCTGCAATGACACGTGCAAGTTAGGTGCTAATCTAATGGTGAACATCAGTTCCTATTATGATGGATGTGACGATACGTGCTTATTGAACGTGGGAGACCACCGTTTTGTCGACCGCCTTTCTTATGTCTTCTATGCGGAAGCTATAATTCGCAAGGCAACAAGCATCCAAAATGGTTTTGATAAAGGCATATTAAAACCTCAACCTGACTTAGCGGATGACGTGTTTTCCAGAGTAACAGCGGGCATTACCGTTTCGCCCGACACGCCTCAAAATATAGTGCGATATTTTACCCAACTTTAAACGCCCACAATAAAGTTTCACCCCTGCAAAACTTTATCCCCTTGCATCTCACCTAGACTCAGCCTATATCCCCCTTAACAGCGGAAAGACTGGCTTCCACCCCCAGACTTCCATCGGAAATTCTCGACGGGCAGCTACCCGTTTTTTTGTGTTTGGAGCAAACCTTGTCAGACCTGATTGCAAAAGCAGCGATTGATAAACGCATGGCTGAAATTATTCGCCCCGTGATCGAAGATCTGGGGTGTGAACTGGTGCGCGTGCGGCTGATGACCGGCAAGCGCACGATATTGCAGATCATGGCCGATAAACCCGATGGCGGTATCGAGGTTGATGATTGCGCGCGGATTTCCACTGAAGTGGGCGCCATTCTGGATGTGGAAGACCCGATTGAGGGTGATTATGCGCTGGAAGTTTCCAGCCCCGGCATTGACCGCCCGCTGACACGGCTGAAAGATTTTGAAGCTTGGCAGGGGTATGAGGCCAAGCTGGAAACATCTCAGCTAATCGACGGGCGCAAACGCTTTAAGGGCGAATTGCGCGGTGTTGAAGATAACGAAGTGCTGATTGAAATCCCGGAAGGGATAATCGGCCTGCAATTTGACTGGCTTGACGATGCCAAGCTGGTTTTAACCGATGACCTGATCGCCCACACATTGAAAGCCCGCAAATCCGCCGGCTTTGATGAGGACGCGTTCGACGAAATTCAAACCGAAGAGGACTGAACCCATGGCTATTACCAGCGCAAACCGTCTGGAACTGTTGCAAATCGCGGATGCGGTAGCGCGTGAAAAAATGATCGATCCGGATCTGGTTATTCAGGCAATGGAAGAAAGCATGGCGAAAGCGGCCAAATCGCGCTACGGCGCAGAATTGGACATACGCGCCCATATCGACCGTAAATCGGGCGAGCTGACAATGACGCGGGTGCGTGAAGTTGTGGAAGAGGTTGAAAACCTGTCTACGGAAATGACTGTGGAAGAAGCCAAGGCGCATATCGAAAACCCCGAGGTTGGTTCCTTGATTATTGATTTATTGCCGCCGATGGATTTTGGCCGTATTGCAGCCCAATCCGCCAAACAGGTTATTTTACAAAAAGTCCGCGAAGCGGAACGTGAACGTCAATATGCGGAATTCAAAGACCGCGAGGGCGAGATTATCAATGGTCTGGTCAAACGTGTTGAATACGGCAACGTCATTGTTGACGTAGGCCGCGGGGAAGCCGTGTTGCGCCGTGATCAGCTGATCAACCGCGAAATGTTCCGCAATGGTGACCGTGTGCGCGCCTATATCAAAGAGGTACGTTCTGAAATGCGCGGGCCACAGATATTCCTGTCACGGACTGCGCCTGAATTTATGGCCGAGTTGTTTAAAATGGAAGTGCCTGAAATTTACGACGGCATTATTGAGATCAAAGCGGTTGCCCGTGATCCGGGCTCTCGCGCTAAAATCGGTGTGATTTCATATGACAGCTCGATTGACCCAGTTGGGGCTTGTGTCGGTATGCGCGGGTCACGTGTGCAAGCGGTTGTGAATGAACTTGGCGGCGAAAAAATCGACATCATTCCGTGGAATGAAGACGCACCGACTTTTTTGGTCAATGCTTTGCAGCCTGCTGAGGTTTCCAAAGTTGTGCTGGACGAAGACGCCGAGCGCATCGAAGTTGTCGTGCCCGAAGAACAGCTGTCACTGGCCATTGGCCGTCGCGGCCAAAACGTGCGCCTTGCGTCTCAACTGACAGGTCTTGATATTGACATCATGACCGAGGCAGAAGAATCCCAGAGGCGTCAGGCAGAATTCGAAACCCGCTCCAAACTGTTCATGGACACAATGAACGTTGATGAAGTTGTCGCCCAATTGCTTGTATCCGAAGGTTTTGCCACATTGGAAGAGGTCGCCTACGTTGAAGTGGACGAATTACTGGTTATCGACGGCTTCGACCAAACGACAGCAGATGAACTGCAAGCCCGCGCACGCGAGAGCCTGGAAGAGATTAACGCCAAGGCACTGGAAGAAGCCAAAGCACTGGGTTTAGAGCAAAGCTTGATCGACTTTGGCGGCCTGACCCCGCAAATGCTGGTGGCTTTGGCCAAAGACGGCGTTAAAACAATCGAGGATTTTGCCACTTGTGCCGATTGGGAATTGGCCGGTGGTTATACCACGGTAGACGGAGAACGCGTGAAAGACGAAGGGTTGCTGGAAAGTTTTGATATGGGGATAGCAGAAGCCCAGGAATTGATCATGACGGCCCGTTTACAATTAGGTTGGGTCACGCAAGAGCAGCTAGCGGAAGATGCCGCAGCACTTGCCGAAGCTGAAGCTGAAACGACCGAAGAAGGGGCTGAAGCCTGATGCGTCAGGCTTCAGTGCTTGCCCATGGGACGTGGTGCTCGAACAAATCGAACTGAAGTTGTGGAACGTCGCTGTATAGCGACCAAACAAACTTTGCCAAAATCAGACTTGATACGGTTCGTATTGGGCCCGAACAATATAGTCGTGCCCGACATTAACGAACGCCTTCCCGGGCGCGGCATGTGGGTTAAAGCAAGCCGTACCGAACTGGCCAGGTCCATTGATCAGGACTTGTTTTCGAAAGCCGCAAAACAAAAGGTCGGCACACCGGATAATTTGGTGGCATTGACCGAAAGGTTGCTGACTAAACGCACGATAGATTTACTGTCTATGGCGCGCAAAAGCGGACATGCGATTTGCGGTTATGAAAAGACCAAATCCGCAATGATTTCTGAACGTTGGTATCTTTTGATACAGGCCGAAGACGGCTCCGACGGGCAAAAACGAAAAATACGCCCGTCTAGCGTGGCAAACGCCTATATTTCCTGCCTTACAGCACAGGAATTGGGTTTGGCATTCGGGCGGGAAAATGTGATACATGCGGCGGTTTCCAAAGGTGGACTCTCGGCCCGCATCCTATTAGAAGCCAATCGACTGGCTGGTTTTCGTGAAAACTACGATGCCACCCCGTCTAATATTGCTGGTTCAGATCCAGCCGCGAAAGGTTAAATACGAATGAGCGACGAAAACAATAACGACGGCAAAGCAAAACCACTTGGACTAAAGGGTGGTTCCGGAGTTGTGCGCCAAAGTTTTTCACACGGGCGTTCAAAATCGGTCGTGGTTGAAAAGAAGCGCAAACGCGTTTTTGTTCTGGGAAAACCGAGTGCCAGACCTGCTACCTCTCGCGTAGGCGCCAAACCAGCAGCGGGTGGCGTTTCCAATTCTGAAATGGATCGCCGCAGAAAAGCGCTGGTTGCCGCGGCAAGCCAGGAAAACGAACGCAAGCTTCGCGAAGAGGCAGAAAACCGCAAGCGCGAAGAAGAACGTGCCGAACGTATCCGCGCACGCGAAGAAAAAGAACGTGAAGAAAAAGAACGCGTCGAACGCAAACTTGCGCGTGAACAAGCGGCCAATCCCCCTGCGCCCACCGCTGAAAAACCTGTTGATCCAAATACCGCTGCCGCTATGCCGGCAATCGACCCCGATGTGACACGCCCCGCCGCGAAAGCGCCCGCCGCGAAACGCGTTGAAAAACCGCGCCGCGAAAAAGCCAGCAAAGGCGGCGACCGTCGAAGCTCTGGCAAACTGACCATAAATCAGGCCCTGCGCGGCGGTGACGGCCGCCAAAAATCCATGGCCGCGATGAAACGCAAACAGGAACGCCAACGTCAGCAAATGATGGGCGGCGGTAACGCCGAGCGCGAAAAAGTGATGCGTGACGTGCAAGTTCCTGAAGCCATCACTGTAGCCGAGCTGGCAAACCGTATGGCAGAAAAAGTAGCCGTCGTTGTCAAAGCCCTGATGACCAACGGGATTATGGCAACCCAAAACCAGGTTATTGATGCCGACACCGCCGAACTGATCGTCGAAGAATTCGGCCACAAGGTTGTGCGCGTTGCCGATGCTGACGTTGAAGATGCTATTCAAACCATCGAAGACGATGAAAAAGATCTGGAGCCTCGCGCCCCCGTTATCACCATCATGGGCCATGTCGATCACGGTAAAACCTCGGTTCTGGACGCCCTGCGCAAAACCAATGTTGTGTCTGGTGAAGCCGGCGGGATTACCCAACATATCGGGGCTTACCAAATTACCACCGATGACGGTGCGGTATTAACCTTCCTCGATACACCCGGTCACGCCGCCTTTACCTCGATGCGCGCACGCGGCGCACAAGTCACAGACATCGTTGTTCTTGTGGTTGCCGCCAATGATGGCGTCATGCCCCAAACCATTGAAGCAATAGCCCACGCCAAAGCCGCAGATGTGCCGTTGATCATTGCGATTAACAAAATGGACGTCGAAGGGGCCGACCCCACACGCGTACGCACCGACTTGCTACAACACGAAGTCATCGTCGAAGCCATGTCAGGTGAAGTACAGGATGTGGAAATTTCAGCACTCACAGGCCAAGGGCTTGATAAGCTGCTGGAAGCAATTTCATTGCAGTCCGAACTGCTAGAGCTAAAAGCCAACCCAAATCGCCCAGCCCAAGGGGCGGTGATTGAAGCCAAACTTGATACAGGTCGCGGCCCCGTTGCCACGGTTCTGATCGAAGCAGGTACATTGCGCCACAAAGACATCTTTGTTGTCGGCGAACAGTGGGGCAAGGTGCGAGCCTTAATCAACGATCAGGGCAAACAGGTAAAAGAGGCCGGACCGTCGGTTCCCGTCGAGGTTCTGGGCCTGCACGGCACACCAGAAGCAGGTGACGTGCTGAACGTGGTTTCATCCGAAGCCGAAGCACGCGAAATTGCAAACTACCGCATTCAGGTCGGCAAAGATAAAAAAGCCGCTGTTGGCGCAAGTGCCACGCTTGACCAACTGTTGGCCAAAGCCAAAGCCGATAAAACGGTTTCCGAGCTGCCAATTCTGATCAAAGCCGATGTTCAAGGCTCTGCCGAGGCTATCGTTCAAGCGATGGAAAAAGTCGGCAATGACGAGGTTCGCGTTCGCGTCCTGCACGCAGGCGTTGGTGCCATTACGGAATCGGATGTGACCTTGGCAGAGGCATCGGGCGCACCAATTATCGGTTTCAATGTCCGCGCTAACGCACCTGCGCGCAACAGTGCCAACCAAAAAGGCGTTGAAATCCGTTATTATTCGATCATCTACAACCTGTTGGACGACATCAAAGCCGCCGCCTCTGGCCTGCTATCCGCTGAAATCAAGGAAACATTCATCGGCTATGCCACCATCAAGGAAGTCTTCAAAATCACCGGTTCCGGCAAAATCGCTGGCTGTATCGTGACCGAAGGCGTCGCGCGTCGCGATGCTGGCGTGCGGTTGTTGCGCGATAACGTGGTGATCCATACCGGCAAACTAAAAACTCTGAAACGCTTCAAAGACGAGGTCAAAGACGTCCACGAAGGTCAGGAATGCGGCATGGCATTTGAAAATTACGAAGACATCCGCGAGGCTGACGTGATCGAGATTTTCACAACCGAAGAAATCGAACGCAATCTTGATTAAGTTAGGGGCGGTTTTTACCGCCCTATTCTTTTTCACAAACTTGCTGGAATGATAGCCCGGTCATCCTTATATCTACTGGTGAAGACAACGAGGTGACCCATGAGCAACAATTCAGATTTCCCCGGCTGGCACGGTACAACCATCATCGGCGTTAAAAAAGGCAACAAAGTTGTCGTCGCAGGTGACGGTCAGGTCAGTCTTGGCCAAACCGTAATCAAAGGCACCGCACGCAAAGTGCGCCGCATATCGCCGGGTGGCCATGATGTTGTTTGCGGCTTTGCAGGCTCTACCGCGGATGCTTTCACGCTTTTGGAACGCTTAGAGACAAAACTGGAAGCCACCCCCGGACAATTGGCAAAAGCCTGCGTCGAGCTGGCCAAAGACTGGCGCATGGACAAATACCTGCGCAATCTGGAAGCCATGCTGATCGTCACCAACGGGGCCGATTTGTTTGTGATTACAGGGGCCGGCGACGTGCTCGAGCCAGAAAACGATATCGCGGCCATCGGATCAGGCGGCAATTACGCTCTTGCCGCTGCCCGTGCGCTGATGGACGGCAAGGACGACGCCGAAAAAATCGCCCGCAAAGCCTTAACCATAGCCTCTGAAATCTGTGTCTATACTAACGGCAACATGACTGTGGAAGTGATCGAAAAATGACTAATCTGACACCCCGCGAAATCGTATCGGAACTTGACCGTTTCATTATCGGCCAAAATGATGCCAAACGCGCCGTTGCCGTGGCCTTGCGCAACCGGTGGCGGCGCAAACGCCTGCCCGATAATATTCGCGATGAGGTTTATCCCAAAAACATCCTGATGGTCGGGCCAACGGGGGTAGGCAAAACCGAAATCTCGCGCCGTTTGGCCAAGCTTGCCAAAGCCCCGTTCCTGAAAATCGAGGCCACCAAGTTTACCGAAGTCGGCTATGTTGGCCGCGATGTGGAACAAATTGTGCGCGATCTGGTCGATAGTGCCATTATCATGGTGCGCGACGATATGCGCGAAACCGTAAAAGCCAACGCATATGCCTCTGCCGAAGAGCGCGTTATTGATGCACTTTGCGGTACGGATGCCCGCGAACAGACCCGCGAAATGTTCCGCAAAAAACTGCGCGACGGACTGCTGGACGATAAAGAAATCGAAGTCGAACTGGCCGATACATCCAACCCGATGCAAATGATGGATATTCCGGGGCAACCGGGTGCCGGTATGGGCATGATGAACCTGGGCGATTTGTTCGGCAAAGCCATGGGCGGGCGCACCACAAAACGCAAGATGAAAGTGGCTGACAGTTACGATGTGCTAATCGCCGAAGAGGCCGACAAACTGGTCGACCAAGAAGCCGTCACCAATGAAGCGATTAACGCGGTAGAACAAAACGGCATTGTTTTCCTTGATGAAATTGACAAGGTTTGTGCCCGCTCGGACGCGCGCGGTGCGGACGTGTCGCGCGAAGGTGTGCAGCGCGATCTGTTGCCGCTGATCGAGGGCACCACGGTTTCCACCAAACACGGGCCGGTGAAAACCGATCATATCCTGTTTATCGCGTCAGGTGCGTTCCACACCGCAAAACCCTCTGATCTGCTACCCGAACTTCAGGGCCGCTTGCCAATTCGCGTCGAGCTGCGCGCGCTCACCGAAGAGGACTTCGTGCGCATCCTGACCGAAACCGACAACGCCCTAACCTTGCAATATACCGCCCTGTTGCAAACCGAGGATGTTACCGTCACATTCACCAAAGACGGTATCGCCGCGATCGCCAAAATTTCAGCGGATGTAAACCAAACCGTCGAAAACATCGGCGCACGGCGACTTTATACCATCATCGAACGCGTCTTCGAAGACCTAAGCTTCATCGCCCCCGACAAACCGGGTGAAAACGTTGTAATCAACAAAAAATATGTCGAAGACCACTTGGGCGAATTTGCCAATGCCTCGGATGTGTCTAGGTATATGCTTTAGAGTTGGGGCGCGACTGGCGCCCTGAAATTCTTCTTGCCTATAAATTTCTATAGATTAATTTCCTGTTCTGTTGCAACTGTGGCCCATGACCACTTTAACCTTCATCCGCACCAACGCCCGCTGGCTTTTTGCGGGCGGTGCGATGATGTTTGCCACCTCTTTCGGGCAGACGTTTTTCATCTCGATCTTTGCCCGCCAAATCATGGATACCTATGCCCTGTCCAACGGTGACTGGGGCTCGCTTTATGCCCTTGGCACCACCGCATCCGGCCTGACGATGATCTGGGCTGGCGGGTTTGCCGACAGGTTTCGCGCCCGCGCCCTGATCACGGTTCTTCTAACCATCATGGCCGTGTTTTGCCTTGCCATGGCCTATAACGCATCCGTCTGGCTACTCCCCGCCGTGATCTTTGGCCTGCGCCTTAGCGGGCAAGGCATGCTCAACCATGTTGCCATGGTCTCGATGGTGCGCTGGTACACCGTCGCGCGCGGCAAAGCGGTGGCCATCGCAGGTTTGGGCTTTTCTATCGGCGAGGCGTTTTTGCCGATGATCGTGGTCGCATCGCTGGCCTACATATCATGGCAAACCATATGGGTTGCCGCCGCCGCCCTTTCTATCCTGTTCCTGTTTTTGTTGCGCTTCCTTTTGATAAAAGAGCGTACGCCGCAATCCATTTCCGAAACCACACAAGCGGTGGGTATGGGCAAGCGTCACTGGACACGGGCCGAGGCCATAAAACACCCGTTGTTCTGGCTTTTGATCCCCGTGGCAACAACCCCCAGCATGTTCACCACAGCACTGTTTTTCCAGCAGGTTCACCTGGCCGAGGTCAAAGCCTGGCAGCACGTTCAGTTTGTCGCCCTGTTTCCAGCCTTCACAACAACGGCGGTTGTCTCTGGCCTGATATTCGGCTGGGCGATAGATAAATGGGGCAGCATCCGTATTTTACCGGTCATGCTGCTACCCTTAGCCGCCGGTCTGTTGGTGTTTGCACATTTTGGCAGTCTGGCTTTTGCCTTGGTCGCCCTCATCCTTATGGCCATCACCCAAGGCGGGGCCAGCACGGTTTCCGTTGCGGTTTGGTCAGAGATTTACGGCACCAAACATGTCGGTGCGATCAAGGCCTTGGCCGTGGCCTTTATGGTGCTTGGGTCTGCCATAGGGCCGGTAGTGACCGGGCGTTTGATAGATCAAGGCTATAGCTTTCCCGATCAAATGCCGACCTACAGCCTATATATTCTAGCAGTTTGCGCCCTGACCTATTTTGCAACTTACCGGTTTCTGCGCAAGTAAACATAAAACGCCCCCTCGCCACCGTGGCGGGCCTGTGCTGCGGTCACTTCCAGCACAATCGACGCCAGCGGGGCTTGGCGCAGCCAAAGGGGCAGGTTCTGCCGTAGCACACCTACGATAGAGCGGTTGAATTCATCCCTGCGCTCTTTGCCCTTGCCGGTAATGACCAAGATCAACCGCTTTCCCTGCCCATGTGCCTGCAAAAGTTTTGTCCGCAGCATCAATTTAGCTTGTTCCTGCGTCAGCCCGTGTAAATCAAGCCGCCCGTCAATTTCAAGTTTGCCACGGACCAGCCGCTGGAAGTTTTTTTTGTCCATATTGGGCGTCACACCCTTGGGCGAACTCACACCGCTTGGGGTATAGTGTGCAACCCTGGTTTTCTGGCCAATGCGAAAGTCAAAAAGTTTGGCTTTTTGCGGCGCGGCACCCGCCGCTTTCAGCTTGGCCTTGACGGTCGGCTCAAACATAAAGTTTTCGCGCATCGGGTCAATTCTTTCGGTGACTGCACGCCAAAGCGCCTTATCAGTCTCCGAAAGCTTTTTCGCCGCCATCAGCCTTATCCACCTGTGGCTACCAATTCCCAGTTTGGATCGTTGCTGCCGAATTTGCGCGCAAATGTCCAAATATCCACTTGGCGTTTTATCACATCGCGCTTGCCTTCGATAATTTTGCCTTTTTCATCTTCAACATAGCTGAAAAGCTCCCCGACAAAACGCATGGTGATCTCGGCCTTTTTGCTGCGGCCATTGAATTTTGCACCGACAACTTTCATTTCACGCACCCCAACAAAAGTCGAGTTCACCTTGTAACCGGCCTCTTTGCGGCTTTTGATCACCGAGGCAAAGTCTTCATAGACATCGTCGGCCAGAAATTTTTTCAAGGTTTCCAGATCATCACCTTCAAACGCCATAAGAATCATTTCATAGGCTTGGCGGGCCCCGTCCAAAAATTCACTTACAGAAAAATCAGGTTCGGCCTTTTTCATCTTGGCAAAAGCCTGACCCGCAGGGCTGTCCATATCGACGTGATCGGTAATATCACGGTCCAGCCCGCCTTCGATCACTTCAAAAGGTGCGGCCTTTGCGCTAGGTGTTTTCGGCTGTTGCAAGGGATCGTTTTTGGGTTCAAACCCGTCCCGCGTGCCCAAAACACCTTTAAGGCGCAGGAACAGGAATATTGCAATCCCCGCAAGAACAATTAGCTGTATAATGGCAGGATTCATCAAAGCACCTTTTCAAGATTTAGTGTCGACCCTTAAAGATCTTTCACCTTGTACATATTTATGGACTTGGTTCTGTCAAGTCCACTAACTATATGTTCATAACCGGAAAGGGAAGTTATGCCTCTACTAATCTTATTTATTCTGATCCCGATCATCGAAATCGCCCTGTTTATCAAGGTTGGTGGCTTTATTGGCCTGTGGCCGACGCTTGCAATCGTTATTATGACCGCCGTCATCGGCACAAATATGTTGCGCACCCAAGGGCTTTCAGCACTTGCGCGCTTACAATCCAGCTTGCAAACCGGCCAAAATCCGGTTGATCCTATCATTCACGGTGCCCTTATCATGCTTTCAGGCGTATTATTGCTGACGCCGGGTTTTTTTACCGACAGTATCGGATTTTTATTGCTCATCCCGGCTGTGCGGGCCGCTTTGATCAAATGGGGGGCCGCCAGGGCTTTTGGCGGTAGCTTTGTTGTAACGGGACAGGGGCAGCAGCCACAGCCCCCCGAAGACCCCTCGGTCCTGGATGGCGATTTTTCGGTTTTGGATGATGCGCCCGAAAACCCCGGCGATTCGGGTTGGACAAAGCGTTAGGGCCTGTTAAAACGCAGTGAAATATTAACGGAGCACGAAATGGCCGAAGAAAAACAAGAAGAAACTGCCGCCGCAGAGCAAACCTCTCCGCGGATGCAAATCATCAACCAATACATTCGCGATCTGTCGTTTGAAAATGTTGCCGCTCAAAACAATAGCGGAAAACAGGTTCAGCCCGACATCAGCGTACAGGTCAATCTTGATGCGCGCAAAGGTCAGGAAAACCAGTATGAGGTTATTCAAAAACTGACTATTTCAGCAACAGCCGAAGAAGAAACCATTTTCCTGCTGGAAGTCGATTATGCCGGCCTGTTCCACATTGAAAATGTCCCTGAAGACCAGCTTCACCCCTTCCTGATGATCGAATGCCCACGCATGCTGTTCCCGTTCGTGCGCCGGATTGTGCGTGATATTACCGCCGATGGCGGCTTTCCGCCGTTGAACGTGGACAATATCGACTTTGTTCAGCTTTACCGTCAAGAATTGGCGCGTTTGGCGGCTGAAAAGCAAAAACCCAACTGATTACCCATTCCAAAGCGCATCTTTCCCGAGTTTTTCAATAAATTCGCGATGCGCTTTGGCCTCGGCTTCGGTCAGTTTAGATTTCATGGGCGTCTTGCGCGGCTCAATCACCGACCTATCGCTGGATTTACCACGCCCGCTAACATCCTGACCGGCAACAACGCTCAGCGCAAAATCCGGTTGCCGTCCCCCGATCAGCTCCAGATAAACCTCTGCCAGAATCTCGCTGTCCAATAGTGCGCCGTGTTTTTCGCGTGCAGTATTCACCCCGAAACGACGACAAAGCGCATCCAGCGAGTTTTGTGCACCCGGAAACTTTTTACGAGCAATTTCCAGCGTATCTATAGATTGAGACATTGGTATCGGGGCAATCCCGATCCATTTAAGCTCGGCATTGATAAAACGCATATCGAACTTGGCGTTATGTGCCACAATTTTCGCATCGCCGATGAAATCCAGAAAATCCTGTGCCACATGCTTGAAAACCGGTTTATCCGCCAGAAACTCGTCGCCCAGCCCATGCACGGCAAAGGCCTCTTGCGGCATGCTGCGTTCTGGGTTGATATATTGGTGATAGGTGTTGCCTGTGGGCATATGGTTAAACAGCTCGACGGCACCGATTTCAACCAACCGATCACCGCTTTCAGGGTCAAACCCGGTGGTTTCCGTATCCCAGACTATTTCACGCATGCGGTTTTTGTTCCAATATATTTTCAATCAGATTATGAACCGCGTCACGGGTTTGTTCCAGTGATTCTGTTTCTATAACAAAGTCGGCGCGTTCCCGTTTTTGTGCGTCCGGTAATTGTTTGCCCAAGATCATTCTAAAGGTTTCAAGCGTCATACCCTTGCGCCGCATGACCCGATCATGTTGGGTTTTGGCGTCTGTTGTGACAACCAGAACAGCATCCAGCCAGCTTTCGGCCCCTGTTTCATATAAAAGCGGAATATCGACGACAGCCAACGGCAAGCCCATCTTGCGACACCGATCCAGAAACCCGTCGCGGTGCATGCGAATGGCAGCATGAACGATCTTTTCCAGCTTCGGGAACAGTTTCGGGTCAGCCTGCAATAAATCCCGCAAAATTGCGCGACTTACCCCGTCAGGCCCAACCGCAACAGGTGCAATTTCTGCTATTTTTTCGATGGTTTCAGTATGATCTGTGTAAAGCTCATGCACCGCCGCATCCGCATCCCACACTGCGATACCCGCATCCCGGAACATCTCGGCCGTGGTCGACTTTCCCATCCCGATAGAGCCTGTCAGCCCAAGAACATATAGATCCGCCATCACCCGCCCAGCACAATCCGGCGCAACGCGGCATCAACAGACGGGCGCACCCCGAACCAGGCCTCAAATCCCGGAACCGCCTGATGCAGCAACATGCCCAAACCGTCTACGGTGACTAACCCCAAACCTTTGGCCTGCTCTAAAAGCCGTGTTTCCAGCGGATTATAGACGATGTCCGTTACCACAGCGAATTTTGGCAAGCCGGAAATATCTATATCCAATTCAGGTTGCCCGATCATCCCCAAAGATGTCGTGTTCACCAAGCTATGCACTTCCCCGATCACATTTGCAATTTGATCCAAGCCAATGGCCCTAACACGGCCCCCGAAAAAATCCGCAAGGGATTGCGCCTTTGCCCCTGTTCGATTGGCAATAATGACGCTTGGCGCACCTTCATGCAGAAGCGCATAAACTACGGCGCGTGCAGCACCGCCAGCACCCAGCACCAATGCCGGCCCATTACCGGCGACCCAGTCAGGTGCGCCCTGTTTTAGATTGTTGATGAACCCTATCCCGTCAGTATTGTCGGCAATGATTTTACCGCCCTTGAACACCAATGTGTTCGCCGCACCAATGGCCTGCGCCCGATCCGCAACCGTATCGGCCAGTGCCAATGCGGTTGCCTTATGGGGCAAGGTCACATTGCAGCCGCGATAACCCTGTGCCACCAAATCGCGAATACCTTGTTCAAACACCTCGGGCCTAAACGCGATCGCCTCATAGCTGCCCGATAGGCCGAACTTATTGATCCAATACCCATGGATCAGCGGCGATTTACTATGGTTAATCGGCCAACCCACCACGGCTGCTTTTAAAAAATTATTGCCCATCAGTCCAATAGTACTCCGCGTGTTCGTAAAAATCCCAACACCTCTAATAACGGTATTCCAAGGATTGTGAAATAGTCACCTTGAATATGGGAAAACAGTTGTGCGCCGGCTTCTTCCAGCTTGTAGCAGCCCACCGACCTTAAAATACCGGTTCCTTCATTAGTGACATACTGGTCCAGAAACGCATCCGAAAAGTCGCGCATAATCAACTGCGCCTGCCCCGTATGCCGCCAAACCGGCAGGCCGTTTTCAAAGATAACAACCGCAGACATTAGCTGATGCGGCCTACCACGCAATGATGCAAGTGTTTCGCGTGCCTCATCAAGCGTTTTGGCTTTCTGGTAAATTTGCTTGTCACAAACCAGAATCTGGTCACATCCGATAACCAGATCACCACGCTGTTTCAGGGCAATCCGCTGCGCTTTATATTCGGCCAAGACGTCAACGATATTTTGTGGCTTTGCCTGTTCAACCTGTAATGATGCCATAATTGCGACCTCATCAATTTTTGCAACAGAAACCTCAAACCGCACACCTGCGCCGCGCAAAAGCCGCGCCCGGATGTCAGAGCCTGATGCAAGAATAACCGATACCATAAATATTCCTTTCCGGCAGGCTGTTGGGGACTGTAGCCAAAGGCTGTTGATAACTTGTACATAATAATGCGTGAAACATTAACAGATTTCTGAATTTAGTCCGAACTGGCGAAATTCCCCTGAACCACCCCCGAAACCTGATTTTCCATCCCCAAGGAATAACTATTTATATTATCAGCCGGATTTGTTGATAACTTTCTTATTCAGATTTTATACCACTTATATAATCATGTAACACATTGATATTAAATCATATTAATAACAACCCCAACCGAATGAATCCTTTTATCCACAGTATTGCAAATGCCGAATTCAGTGCATAAAAATTTTATCCCTGTTGTTCATCCATCCTACAACAAACAACAACCTTTCTCTTTATATATATATTATTATAGGGTGCCCTGAAAATAGAATAGAATACGGAATAAAATAATGACTGACCTTCTAAGCACGCTTTATCCCTGGATTAAATCGCTTCACGTTATTGCAGTGATTTCATGGATGGCCGGAATGCTTTATCTGCCGCGCCTGTTTGTTTACCACGTCGAAACCGACCCGAAAGCGTTTGACCCGAAAGTTACGCTGGAACGCTGGGAATATCTGCTGATGAAGCGGATTATAAACCCAGCTATGATCGTGACCTGGATTTGTGGTCTCCTGATGGTTTTTACACCCGGTATCATTGACTGGTCACAAGGTTGGCCATGGGTAAAGGCAATTATGGTTCTAACCATGGCAGGTTTTCATGGCTGGCTTTCCAAAGAACGCAAGCTTCTGGCACAGGGAAAACCAAGACTGTCTGGCAAAGGTTATCGCCTAGCAAATGAAATTCCGACCGTTTTGATGATTATTATCGTGGTTATGGTTATTGCACGCCCCTTCTAACGATTTGACTCTGCCCTACATAATGGTCTAGAAACCCGCAAAGCTTGGTGTCCCCCACCGTTTATAAGCTATTTTCAAAAACCAGCCCCACCAAACAGACGCGAGAAATCCCCTATGACTAAAGATACAATCAGTCTTTCTGAATTGAAAGCAACCGCCCCTGCCAACTTATTGAAAATGGCCGAGGAACTGGAAGTTGAAAACGCATCCACCATGCGCAAAGGCGATATGATGTTTGCTATCCTTAAGGAAATGGCGGAAGAAGGCACTGAAATTATCGGTGACGGCGTTTTGGAAGTCTTGCAAGACGGTTTCGGCTTCTTGCGCTCACCAGAGGCAAACTATCTACCCGGCCCCGAGGATATTTATGTCAGCCCGACCCAAATGCGTAAATATTCATTGCGTACAGGCGACACAGTCGAGGGCTTTATGGAAGCACCAAAAGATGGCGAACGCTATTTTGGCCTGACAAAAGCCATCTCGATCAATTTCAGTGACCCCGAGGCTGCAAAACATAAAGTCCACTTTGACAATCTAACACCGCTTTATCCCGACGAGCGCATGACCATGGAAATCCCCGATCCAACCATCAAGGATAAATCCGCACGGGTGATTGATCTGGTTGCCCCTATTGGCAAAGGTCAACGGTGTTTGGTTGTGGCGCCGCCTAGAACCGGTAAAACCGTGATATTGCAAAATATTGCCAATTCTATCGAAAAAAATCACCCGGAATGCTATCTGATCGTGCTTTTGATAGATGAACGCCCCGAAGAGGTCACGGACATGCAACGCTCGGTTAAGGGCGAAGTGGTCTCTTCCACCTTTGACGAACCGGCCACACGCCACGTTGCAGTCTCTGAAATGGTGATTGAAAAAGCTAAACGACTGGTGGAACATAAACGCGATGTTGTGATCCTTCTTGATAGTATCACCCGCCTTGGGCGGGCCTTTAACACCGTTGTACCGTCCTCTGGCAAGGTTCTGACGGGTGGTGTGGATGCCAACGCCCTGCAACGCCCCAAGCGCTTCTTTGGGGCTGCGCGGAACATCGAAGAAGGCGGGTCACTCACAATTATTGCCACCGCGCTGATTGATACCGGCTCGCGTATGGATGAAGTGATTTTTGAAGAATTTAAAGGCACCGGTAACTCTGAAATTGTTCTGGACCGAAAAATTGCTGACAAGCGCGTATTCCCCGCCATAGATATTCTGAAATCAGGCACCCGCAAAGAAGAGTTATTGGTTAATCCAAATGATTTGGCTAAAACCTTCGTTCTACGCCGAATCCTTAATCCCATGGGTACAATAGATGCGATTGAATTCTTGCTTGGAAAACTGAAACAGACCAAATCAAATTCTGATTTCTTTGATTCAATGAACACATAAATCCTTTATTAACAAAGGGTTATATAATGACAGATACAATTTTTTCCTTGGCTAGTGCAAAAGGTCGCGCCGGGGTTTCGGTCATACGGATATCCGGCACCGCATCATATGACGCCGCTTATAAATTGACGGGGGTAAAAATCACCCCCCGTAAACCTATACTTCGCACACTTAAAAACCAACGTGGTGATGTTATTGACCAGGCTCTGATTTTGGGGTTTCAGGCCCCCGCAAGCTTCACAGGCGAAGATGTCATCGAATTACAATGCCACGGCAGCCTTGCTGTTATCACTTCTGTCCTTGCCGCCCTGTCAGAAACTGAAAACTGCCGTCTGGCAGAGCCGGGTGAATTTACCCGTCGCGCCCTTATGAATGGCCGCCTTGATTTGGCTCAGGTAGAAGGCTTGGGCGACTTGATCAATGCGGAAACCGAAGCCCAACAAAAGCAAGCCCTTTCAGTTATGCAGGGCGCGTTGTCTGATAAAGTCGTGAATTGGCGCCGCGATCTGATACGCGCTGTCGCACTTATAGAGGCCACTATCGACTTTGCCGACGAGGATATACCCCAAGACGTAACCCCCGAGGTCGTCGGGCTGCTGAACGCGGTTCTAGACGATCTTCAGGCCGAGGTCGACGGCAGTTTTGCCGCCGAACGTATCCGCGAAGGCTTTGAGGTCGCAATCGTCGGCGCGCCCAATGCTGGGAAATCCACTTTGCTAAACGCGCTTGCGGGGCGTGATGCAGCAATTACCTCTGAAATTGCCGGCACCACCCGTGATGTCATCGAGGTGCGCATGGATATGGGCGGCCTGCCCGTGACCTTGCTTGATACGGCAGGTCTGCGCGCAACCGATGATGTGATTGAAAACATCGGGGTAAACCGCGCTATCAAGCGCGCCCGACAAGCCGATCTTCGGGTTTTTCTGACTGAAAACGAAACCGATATGGCTTTTGGCTTAACGCCTATCGGCGACGATCTGTGCGTTTGGACAAAATCCGATACATATGGAAACCGTCAAGGATTGAACATTTCCTCTTTCACGGGCGATGGAATCACGGAACTTGTGCATGCGGTTTCAACGATACTAGAACGAAAATCATCCATTGCAATGGCAGCATCGCGTGAACGGCATAGGGTCGCTTTGAACCGGTCAATTAAACATTTGTCCGAAGGAAAACAAATAATAACAAACGGGTATGCGTTTTCAGAATTGTCCGCAGAAGAAATTCACCTTGGTATAAACGCATTGAATTCCCTTATCGGCCAAGTTGGTGTAGAACAAATACTGGACGAGATTTTCTCTAGCTTCTGTTTGGGAAAATAATCACTTAGGAATGGATTGTTTCACGTGAAACATTTTGATGTCATTGTTATCGGCGGTGGCCATGCGGGTGCCGAAGCGGCTCAGGCCGCGTGGCGCACGGGTGCGCGCACGGCCTTGATCACCCACAGTTTTTCAAAAATAGGTGAAATGTCTTGCAACCCCGCAATTGGCGGCTTAGGCAAAGGCCACCTTGTACGCGAGATTGATGCGCTTGACGGCGTAATGGGCCGTGTTGCCGATAAGGCCGGCATCCAGTTTCGCCTTCTGAACCGCAGAAAAGGACCAGCAGTTCAAGGTCCAAGGGCACAAGCCGACAGGTCGTTATACCGCACTGCGATGCAAGCAGAGTTTCGTGGCAAACAAGGCCTGGATGTTATCGAGGCCGAGGTCGCCGATCTTATTCAGTCCGGAAACACCACAACAGGTGTTATTCTGGCGGATGGCTCTGAAATTACGTCTTTGGCAGTTATTTTGACGACCGGTACATTTTTGCGTGGCATTATTCATATCGGCGATCAGTCCCGACCGGGTGGCCGCATGGGCGATGACGCCTCGATCCCTTTGGCCGAACGCCTTGACGGGTTTGATCTGCCGATGGCCCGATTAAAAACAGGTACGCCCCCGCGACTGGATGGTAGAACGATAAATTGGCAGGGGCTGGAAACTCAGCCAGCCGATGAGAATCCAACATTATTTTCGTTTATGCACAAGACCGCCTATGTTCGGCAGGTGTCTTGCGGCATCACCCACACCAACACGCAAACACATGACATAATTAGGGAAAACCTAACAAAATCAGCCATGTATGGGGGTCATATTGATGGCGTAGGCCCGCGCTATTGCCCCTCTATCGAGGATAAAGTCATTCGGTTCGCAGACAAAACATCCCACCAGATATTTTTAGAACCAGAAGGCTTAAATGATCACACGATTTACCCGAACGGGATTTCCACCTCTTTGCCACTTGATGTGCAAAAAGCCTATGTCAGGTCGATTGCGGGCTTGGAAAGGGTAAAAATCCTGCAACCAGGATACGCGATAGAATACGATTATATTGATCCAAGGGCCTTAAGGCCGACGCTGGAGTTAAAAAATATCAAAGGCCTGTATCTTGCCGGCCAGATAAACGGCACTACGGGCTATGAAGAGGCCGCCGCACAAGGATTAGTGGCGGGTTTGAATGCCGCACGCCAAGCGATGGGAGAAAATCCCGTCTATTTCGACCGCGCCGAGGCCTATATCGGGGTGATGATTGATGATTTGACAACCCGCGGCGTGACCGAACCCTATCGGATGTTCACCTCGCGCGCCGAGTACCGGCTTTCTTTGCGGGCAGATAACGCCGATCAACGCCTAACACCCAAGGGCATTGCCGTTGGATTGGTTCATGACGTCAGAAAATCGGCGTTTCTGACTAAAATGAACAAGCTTGATACTGCCAAGGCTTCGCTATCGGGCAAAAAACTAACGCCCAGCGAAGCCAGTAGGAACGGTATAAAAATCAACCAGGACGGCGTACGCCGCAATGTTATGGATTTACTTTCATTTCAAGATATTACACTGAAAACATTAACTAAAATCTGGCCTGAAATTGATTTGATTGAACGCGATATTGCGAATCAGCTAGAACGTGATGCGCTTTATGCGAAATTTATCGACCGCCAAAAAAGCGCAGTTGATGCAATGCGTCGGGATGAAGATTTGTGTATTCCCGACGGGTTTTCCTATAAAGGGATACCCGGACTTTCAAACGAACTACAGCAAAAGCTGGCCAAGGCGCAGCCTGCCAGCCTTGGGCAGGCCGGCCGAATAGAGGGCATGACCCCTTCGGCCCTGACGTTATTGCTTGGCAAAATACGGGTCTTTCAAATGGCTAAACAAGCATGATCTCGGAAACGCATGCAAAAACCATTCTTACGGATAAATTGAATGTTTCACGTGAAACATTCAACGATTTGGAAATTTTGGTTGATCTATTGAAAAAGTGGAATAAAACAATAAATCTTGTGGGAAAGTCCACGGTCGACCAAGTTTGGACGCGTCATATTCTTGATTCGGCGCAAATGTGGCAATTTAGACCACAAAACCTGAAAACATGGGTAGATCTGGGATCTGGCGGCGGGTTTCCGGCTCTCGTTTTGGCAATATTGGCCAAATATGATGCCCCCAACGCAGTTTTTCATATGATTGAAAGCGATGCACGCAAGTCAGCCTTCCTCAGAAATGTTTCACGTGAAACATTTCTGAGGACAAAAATACACACTTGCCGGATCGAAAATGCCGAAAAAATCATCACGGACGTAATTTCCGCCCGCGCCTTATCCTCTGTCGACAGGCTTTTTGAATATTCACAAAAATATCTTTCAAATAGTACCTATTGCCTGTTTTTGAAAGGGCAAAGCTGTGCTACTGAATTGGAAATAGCCCGCGAGTCATGGGGCTTTCAATCTGAGACTACCAAAAGCCTTTCCGATGGATCGGGCCATATACTAAAAGCTTGGAACATACGCCGTGCCACAAAATAGAAACAAACCCAAGATTATTTCAATCGCAAATCAAAAAGGGGGCGTTGGCAAAACAACAACGGCGATCAATTTGGCAGCGGCATTGGCCCTTTCCGGTAAAAAAACGGTTATTATTGATTTTGACCCCCAAGGGAATGCTTCAACCGGCCTGGGGGTTGACCCCGGGGATCGCAAAACAACCATGTCACATGTGCTGGTCGATGGCATACCTCTTATTGAGTGCATCGTGGCAACAGGAGTTGAAAATCTACTGCTTGCGCCCTCCAATACCGACCTAAGCTCTGCCGATATGGATTTAATTGGCGATAGGGGGCGTATGTTACGCCTGAGAAATGCAATCTACGCAGCCAAATTAGGCACGATTGGTGTTGAATATGTTATTATTGATTGTCCGCCGTCCCTTAGTCTGTTGACATTGAATGCTTTGGCGGCCTGCGATTCGGTTCTTGTGCCGCTTCAGTGCGAGTTTTTTGCCCTCGAGGGCTTATCCCAGCTTATGTTGACAGTGCGCGAGGTGCGTGAAAACATAAACAAAAGCCTTGTTTTTGAAGGCGTTGTTTTGACGATGCACGACAAAAGGAATAATCTGTCAGGGCAGGTTGAAAGCGACGTCCGCGATAATCTTGGTGCTTTGGTTTATAAGACTGTTGTGCCCAGAAATGTACGTTTAAGCGAGGCACCCTCTTTCGGGCTGCCGGGAATTCTGTATGATAAAGCCAGCAGGGGCAGCATTGCCTATCGCCGGCTCGCTGCCGAATTTATACGTAGAGAAAAAAGTAAGACCCCTTCTAAGGTATTGGAATTAAACGAAAATGACTAGAAAACCTGAAAAAAGAGGCCTTGGCAGGGGCCTATCGGCATTGATGGCAGACATTGATGCATCGCCGGTGTCGTCTGACCAAAAGGATCAAGACGATCGGATTGTTTCAAGGGGTGACCGGCTTATCCCGATCGAAAAAATTAGCGCAAACCCCGATCAACCGCGTCAAGACTTTCACAAGGGTGACCTTGACGAACTTGCCGCGTCGATTTCCGAGAAGGGAATTATACAACCCGTCATTGTCCGTCCCGACCCCGCTCAAAACAACATGTTCCAGATCGTGGCCGGCGAGCGACGCTGGCGTGCGGCGCAGCTTGCGCAACTGCATGAAATACCGGTTATCGTGCGCGAAATGGATGATTCCGAGATGCTAGAGGTTGCCATTATTGAAAATGTTCAACGCACTGATCTTAACCCCGTTGAAGAAGCCCTTGGTTTTAAACAACTTATGGACAGCTTTGACCATACACAGGAAAAGCTGGCAAAGGTTTTGGGCAAAAGCCGCAGCCATATTGCAAATATTTTACGTCTATTGCACCTGCCAGATGATGTTCTGGGGCTTCTACGGGCAGGCAAGCTGTCTTCGGGGCATGCGCGTGCCCTTGTGGCGGCTGAAAATCCGTCAAAACTTGCCACTATGGTGGTATCCAAAGGTTTATCAGTGCGGCAAACCGAAAGCCTGGTTAAGCGCAGCGACCATGATACAAATCCTGAAAGATCAAAACGTGATACGCCGGGGGCTGCAAAAGATGCTGACACCGTTGTTTTGGAGGATGATCTGTCGGCCAATCTGGATATGAAGGTCTCCATTGATCATAAAGCCTCTACCGGTTCCGGCAGCATTACGATTTCATATAAAACCCTGACGCAACTGGATGCTCTGTGCCAACTGCTGTCCACAAAACCCCTTGGTTAATTTTCCCGCTTGCCATGAAGCACTCTAATCCGCTAGCAAAGACTAAATATTAAAGAGCACCGGGGGAAGCTATAAAAAAATGCTTGCTTACGGGGCCAAGGTTAACAGGCGAAGCAAATGACCGCATCTGCGCCAGATATGCCAAAACTATCCCGGTTACTAATCGTTATCGGGCTGACATTTGTGGCTTTAATGTTGGCTTCAGGCTCGCAAATGCTTGATCCGATGCTGCGTCGTGACGATTTTCCAGCGCTTTTTGGCGAGGCGAACATCTACTATACCAAAACTTTGCATGAAGGTCGCTGGCTAAACTATTTGTGGCACCTGCGGGGCTTTGTTTCGCCGACCTGGCTTAATTTCGCGGGCTACCAGTTTTTCTGGGCTGCCTTTGCCGGGGCTGCTTCGCTTAATGCATGCGGGCGCAAGGAACAGCTAAGCTATGTCGTTGTGCTTGCGCTGTTAATAGCAATCGCCCCACAGGCCCTTCTAATATCGCTGTGGTTTAACACGTTGGTGCCGGGGATGTTTTTTGTGGCATTGTTTGCCGTGCTTTCTATCTACCTTGACCCGAAAAAAATGCGGCTTTTATTGCTGGTTTTTGTGCCCATAACCCTTATGGGCTATACGACCTATCCAATGTTGTTGCTGGCAGTTTGTCTAACCACGCGCGGGATTTCGCGTTCATGGCGTGATCTTGCCGCAATTTTTGGGCTATTCGTTGTCAGCTTTGCTGTCGGGATGCTGCTGATTTACATGCTCAATTATATGTATCACGGGGTTTTCGGGATACCGATGGCCCCGTGGCGGCATCCAACGCCGGCACATGATCTGGCCTCGACTTTGGCTAATTTATCAGTTGTCGCGGAATTTTTCAAAGAAACCGCGCTTACGATTGCCTTTAATGTTGTTCCGCTGATTTACATTCATGCCCTGATCCTTGTGGCCGGGTTGATAATATTGGCACGAAAAAACCCATGGCTTGCACTTTATATCTTCACGGGCATGGCTGCGGGTATTGGGCTGCTGTGTTTACAGGCAGTTCTTAGCGGTATTACAGTTCCACCGCGCGCAACGGCGTTTGCATGGATGCTTTATAGCGTGATTTGCGTTCGTATTGCTTTACTTGGGCGAGACCGGGGTGGCCGTGCATTTAGTGCAAGCTGGGCGTTGCTGGTGTTTTTGACCATTATCTATGTAATGTTTGGTGCCAAACACTACTTTTTACTGTCGGAATGGCAGTCTGAAACCCGTAAAATGGCTGTTCAGGCCGGTACAGGCCCGACAGTAATTTATGTAACCGGATCTTATAAATCTTTACCCTCTGCAAAAGCCGCCGGCATTCAAGGCCCGCTGGGTTTGAGCGGTCGCCTGCTCTATCTGACGGGCCGCACTGTTATCATTTGCTCTAAAACCCCGGATGCCTGTAAGGGATTATCGCCCGAGGTTCTTGCGGGTTCCAGTGGTGCTACACCTGAAATTAGGCAGATGCAGGATAAAACCGTTATTCTTTTGCCACCATTGGCGGATTAAACCAGCAAGTCCTTAAGAATTGCATTTAGCACCATGCGCCCCGAAGGGCTTGCAATCAGCCTGTTGTTTTGCAGTGTTAATAGGCCCTCGCGGGCAAGGTTTTGGATTCTTCCGGAATTTAATCTGTAACCCGAAAGGGTGGCAAAGCGGTCAAGGTCTGTGCCTTCGGACAGGCGTAAAGACATCATTAAATATTCTTCGCCCTGTGTGGTGTTTGAAATCACCTCGGCTGTTTCAAAAGCAAATCCGTCTTTATGAACCTTGTCCAGCCACGTTTCGGGGTGTGCGGGCGTTACGGTTGCACGTTTTTGCCCATCAACGGTAATGCGCCCATGCGCCCCCGGGCCGATCCCAACGTAGTCGCCATAACGCCAATAGATCAGATTGTGTTTTGAACGGGCGGTATCGCAGGCGTAATTTGAAACCTCGTAGGCGGGAAGGCCCGCCTTTTCACAAATCTCGTTTGTTGCCAGATACATGTCGGCGGCCAAATCATCATTGGGTAATCCAGCAAGCTTTCCGCGGGAATATAGCTGGCCAAAGCGGGTGCCGTTTTCGATTGTTAGTTGGTACAAAGACAAATGATCTACGGCTAATTCCAGGGCGCGGGCCAATTCGGATTGCCATGCAACAAGCGATTGGTCCTGACGCGCATAAATCAGATCAAAGCTGACACTATTAAAATATTTCCTTGCAATATCAAAGGCTTGTAGTGCTTCCTGCGTGGAATGAAGCCGCCCTAACCGTCTTAAATCGGTATCGTTCAAGGCCTGAATGCCCATTGACAGGCGGTTTACGCCGGCGGCATTGAAAGCGCTGAATTTTTCTGCTTCGACGGATGTTGGATTGGCCTCCAACGTGACCTCAACGTCATTTCCCATATGCCAAAGCTTTGCAACCTCGTCGATAATCGCCGCAACCGTATCGGGCGCCATCAGGCTTGGGGTGCCGCCACCGAAGAAAATCGACCGGACCGATCTATTCGACGTCAGTTTGGCGGCGTAGCGTAATTCCGACAGAAGGGCGGTTTTCCATGCGCTGTGATCTACGCCTTCGCGAACATGTGAATTGAAATCGCAATAGGGGCATTTTGATAGGCAAAACGGCCAGTGCACATAAATGCCAAATCCACCTTGTTGCCAATCTTCAGTCACCTAAAATTCCCGCTTCGAGTTTGGCAAACGCATCGGCGCGGTGACTCATTTGGTGTTTTTGCGAGGGGTCTATTTCGCCGAAGGTTTGGCTAACACCATCGGGTTGAAAAATCGGATCATAGCCAAAGCCGTGCTCGCCGCGCTTCGGCCAGACAATACTGCCTGTTACGATACCGCGAAAAATCTCGTCGTGACCATCGGGCCAGGCAAGGCATAAAACGCAGATAAAGCGGGCTTTAAAGGGGGCTTTGGTTTGGGTTTTTTCCAAACCGTGCCAAACTTTCTCCATAGCCATGTTAAAATCGCGACCATTATCAGTTTCCGCCCAATCGGCGGAATAAACCCCGGGCGCGCCGCCCAACGCCTGAACCTCTAAGCCGCTGTCATCGGACAAAGCGGGCAGACCAGATGCTTGGGCGGCAAAATGGGCTTTGATCCGCGCGTTGCCTTCAAAAGTGTTTTCGGTTTCTTCCGGCTCGGCAAAACCCAACGCACCTGCTGATACAACAGATTTTCCGAACGGCTTCAACAACGCGGCAATTTCGACCAGCTTACCCTTGTTGTGAGAGGCCAGAACCAGTTTATCTTCGACAAGCTTGCGCATTTTAGGCGGTTGCGGCTTTTTGGGCCAAAACCAGCTCTGCCGCGCCTTTTTCAGCTAAATCCATCAACTTGTTGAACTCGCTGCGTGAAAAAGTAGCTCCTTCGGCAGAGCCTTGGATTTCGATGATGCCGCCCTGATCGGTCATAACAAAATTCGCATCCGTTCCCGCTTCGCTGTCTTCGGCGTAGTCCAGATCCAAAACCGCCTGGCCGCCGTAAATACCGCAGCTAACAGCGGCAACATGGCCAATGATCGGGTCGGTTTTGATCAAGCCTTTTTCAAGCAGGCCGTTTACGGCCAATCGCAAAGCGATCCAGCCGCCTGTAATTGATGCACAACGGGTGCCGCCATCGGCCTGTAACACATCGCAATCAACCGTAATTTGGCGTTCGCCCAAAGCAACCCGGTCAATACCTGCCCGCAAGGATCGCCCGATAAGGCGCTGAATTTCCTGTGTGCGTCCCGATTGCTTGCCTGCGGTGGCTTCGCGCCGGTTACGGGTGTTTGTAGCGCGTGGCAACATGCCGTATTCGCCCGTCACCCAACCAAGTCCGCTGTTGCGCATAAAAGGCGGCACACGCTCTTCTACGGATGCGGTGCACAGAACATGGGTTTCACCGCATTTTATCAGGCAAGAGCCTTCTGCGTGTTTGGTAATGTTGGTTTCAACTGAAATGGGGCGCATTTCGTCTGTGGCTCGGTTTGATGGGCGCATGGGTTTGGTTCCTTTGTTTTCAGGCGTGATAGCCTTTTGCTGTGAAAGGTGCAAAGGTAGATTGACCGCAGGTCAAACAATCCCTACAAATAGCAGGCTTTATAGTTTGGATGAATCCAGTGCCCGATCTGCCCACAAGCCCGATTAGTGACCTTAACAACCGTAGCCGCGAGGTTTTTCGGCTATTGGTGGAATCATATCTGGAAACCGGTGAACCTATGGGGTCGCGCACCCTTACACGGTCCCTGGTTGAAAAAGTTTCAGCCGCCACGATTCGAAATGTTATGCAGGATCTGGAGCATTTGGGCTTATTGGACAGCCCGCATATTTCAGCAGGGCGCATTCCCACACAACGGGGGTTGCGTTTGTTTGTGGACGGGCTGCTGGAAATTGGCGACCTGTCCAGCGAAGAGCGCACCCAGATTGAACAATCCATGTCGCAGGAAGAAAGCGAAGTGGGTACTGTGCTTGATCAGGCGGGTGCGTTGCTGTCGGGGCTGACCCATAGTGCAAGCGTGGTATTGGCACCGAAAACGGAAGCCCCGATCAAACATATCGAATTTGTGTCACTAAGTGTGGAACGCGCATTGGTGATTCTGGTCATGGCGGACGGGCATGTTGAAAACCGTGTGTTCACACCCCCACCCGGGCAAACGCCTTCGTCTATGCGTGAAGCGGCGAATTTTGTGAACTCGGTTGTGGCCGGTCATACGTTAAGTGATTTGCGCAAGGTTTTGTCCCGCGAGATTGTAAAACACCGTATGGAATTGGATAAACTGGCGCAAAATCTGATAAAAGAGGGCGTGGCAAGTTGGGCGGCAGACACCGGCACCGATGCGCGCCTGATCGTGCGTGGCCGTTCAAACCTGATAGACGATGCCAATACGCAGCAGGATCTGGATCGCATAAAAGAACTGTTTGATGATCTTGAACAAAAGAAAGAAATCACCGAATTTCTGTCATTGACGGAACAGGGTGAAGGGGTGCGAATTTTTATTGGCTCGGAGAACAAACTTTTTTCACTTTCGGGTAGCTCTTTGGTGGTTTCTCCTTATATGAACACTGAGCGAAAAATTATTGGCGCAGTGGGTGTTATTGGCCCAACGCGCCTGAATTATGGTCGGATTGTTCCGATTGTGGATTATACAGCGCAACTGATGGGGCGCATGTTGTCAAAGTAGAATGCAAAGGCATGAACATGGTTGATGAAAAGCAAAAAGCAGAATTTGAACCTGATTTCGACGATGTGGAAGATTTTGAAGAAATCGACCTCAGCGAAGAAATTGTAAGATTATCCGAAGCAGAAGAGCTGCGTAAGGAAAATGAACAACTGAAAGACCGCCTTATGCGGGCCTTGGCTGAAGCCGAGAATCAGCGCAAGCGCGGCGAACGCAACCGCCGCGACGCCGAGATTTATGGTGGCTCTAAGTTGGCGAAAGAAATGTTGTCGGTTTACGATAATATGACCCGCGCCCTAGAGGCCATTGATGAAGGTCACCGCGAGCAGGCCAAAAGCCTGATTGACGGTATCGAGCTAACCCAACGTGAGTTGCTGTCTGTTTTTGAACGGCACCATATTAGGCCTATATTGCCATTGGTCGGCGACAAATTTGATCCGCAAATCCACGAAGCCCTGTTTGAAGCACCTTCGCCGGACATCAAGGCAGGTCATATTATTCAGGTGATGAACCAGGGATTTATGATCGGTGATCGGTTACTGCGGGCCGCACAAGTGGGCGTGTCTTCCAGCCGGTAAGCGAAAGGAAACACTATGATCCAGGGCCAACGCTCTATGCCGGTTCTTATCGTGACCGACATAGATAAATCGGTCGATTTTTATGAAAATGGCCTTGGATTTTCGACTGCGGGTAAGTGGGTAAAACAGGACGGCACACCGGATTTTGCCATCGTTGTTCTGGACAATATCACACTTGCTTTGCAAAGTGGTAAACCCGTCAAACATCAGGCCCCGTGGTGCGCATATTTATATATTGCAGATATTGAAGCGTATAGCGCAGAGATTGCCGTCAAAGGTGTTGTGCTGACCCGCGAAATCACCGATCAGTTTTACGGCTGCCGCGATCTGGAAATTAAAGACCCTGACGGGAACATATTGTGTTTCGGTCAGGATTTATCCCCCGGAAAAAACGGCCCCGGCTTGTAGGTTATTCCAGCTTTTTCATCTGATATAGCAGCTCCAATGCCTGACGCGGGCTTAGATCGTCCGGTGTAATATCGGCTAGAAACGCGTCAACTGCGCTGGGTTTATGGGCGACTGTTGCGCTGGGGAGTGCGGAAAATAACGGCAGTTCATCGAAAAGCGCGTTTGCGGCGGCTTTATTTTGATCTCCGGCCTCCAGTTTTTCCAAAATAGCCCGGGCGCGGTCCACCACTGCGGCCGGCAAGCCCGCAAGTTTAGCCACCTGAACACCGTATGAATGATCAGCCGCGCCTTTGCGCACTTCGTGCAGAAAAATAATGTCGCCTTCCCATTCGCGCACCGCAACGGTCGCGTTTGTCAGTCCGGCAAGCTTGTCCGAAAGACTGGTTAATTCGTGGTAATGGGTGGCAAACAGACAGCGGCATTTGTTGACATCGTGCAAATGTTCCAAAGTTGCCCACGCAATGGACAGGCCGTCATAGGTTGCAGTGCCGCGCCCGATTTCATCTAAAATCACCAACGCACGCGCGCCTGCCTGATTTAAAATCGCGGCGGTTTCGACCATTTCAACCATAAAGGTAGACCGTCCCCGCGCCAGATCATCCGAGGCACCAACCCGTGAAAAAATCTGTGTTACAATCCCGATCTTGGCCGATGTAGCGGGTACGGGGCTGCCGATTTGCGCTAGAATCGCTATCAGGGCGTTTTGACGTAAAAACGTGGATTTCCCTGCCATGTTCGGTCCTGTCAGCAACCAGACAGGCTTGCTGTTTTCCACACCGGCAGAAAGATCACAATCATTTGCAACAAAATGTCCGTTGGCTTGCTTGCGCAGGGCCATTTCCACAACCGGATGGCGGCCCGCCTGGATGTTAAATTCCAAACCGTTGGTCAATTCGGGCCTGACCCAGCCTTCTGATATGGCAAGATCGGCAAAGGCTGCGTTAACGTCAATTTCGGCCAATGCTTTAGCGCAGGTGCTAATTTCTGCAGCATTATCAATAAGAAAGCGGGTTACATCTAGGAATATCTGTTTTTCAATTTCCAGAATACGCCCGCCCGCATTCAAAATTTTGGTTTCAAGTCCGGACAATTCCAGGGTGGTAAAACGGACTGCATTTGCTGTGGTTTGGCGGTGAATAAAGCTGTCTGAAAATTCCGCGCCCAACATTTTTTGCGCGTGTGTTGCAGGCGTTTCAATGAAATAGCCCAGCACGTTGTTATGTTTGATTTTCAGCGCGGTAATGCCGGTTTTTTGGGCATAATCCGCTTGCAGCCCAAGGATCACTTTGCGCCCGTCATCGCGCAATTTGCGCAGTTCGTCCAGTTCGGCATGATAGCCGGTTTTCACAAAACCTCCATCGCGCACCAGCAAAGGCGGCGCGTCGTGAATGGCGGAACTTAGCAAAGCGACAATGTCCGGGTTTGTTTTCAGATTTTGAAAAGTTATCTGTAAATCCGCAGGCAAATCCTGCGCTGTGAATTCCTGCAAGAACAGATTTGCCTGTAGCAGCCCGTTTTTAACCGCAACCAGATCTCGGGGGCCGCCACGGTCCAGCGACAGGCGCGAAAGAGCGCGGCTGATGTCGGGAACCCGCTTTAGCACCTCGCGGGTCAGGTCGCGGCCTTTAGCGTGTTTTTCAAAATAACCAACGCAATCAAGCCGGCCGTTAATCAGGCCCAAGTCGGTAGCTGGATTGGTCAGCCGAAATTCCAGCAACCGTGCCCCTGCCCCCGTTATGGTGCGATCAATGGCGTGTAGTAACGAGCCTGATTTTTCGCCTGAAAGCGCCCGCGTCAGTTCTAAATTGCGTCTTGTGGCGGCATCAATATGCACCCCTGCCCCGCTGCTTTCCTGAATCGGCGGGCGCAAAAGCGGAAGTTTTCCCTTTTGGGTGATGTCCAGATAATCGACAATCGCGCCAAGGCAGGACAATTCAGGGCGGGTAAATGTGCCGAATCCATCCAGCGTTTTGACGTTGAATAAACCGGTCAGGCGTTTAATCGCTTGATCGCTGTCAAAACTGGCGCGGGCCAATAGGGTGGCGGCACTGCCCTGTTCTTCGATTTGGTCTTGCAAAACCGGCTCTGCGGTTTCCGAGATCAGAACCTCTTTGGGGGTAAGCCGCGCAAGCAATGGCCCAAGATTTGCAGGCTTGCAGGTTTGCACATAAAAATCGCCGGTTGAAACATCGACCCACGCCAAGGCGCATTCGCCGCGAATATTGGCAAAGCTGCACAAAAAGTTGTGTTGGCGCGGGTTTAACAGGCTGTCTTCTGTCAAGGTGCCGGGCGTCACAAGACGTACAACGCCGCGTTTAACCACTGATTTCGCGCCGCGTTTTTTGGCCTCGGCAGGATTTTCCAACTGTTCACAAACAGCCACACGAAAGCCTTTGCGGATCAGCGTTAAAAAATAGTTTTCGGCGGCGTGGTGGGGAACCCCGCACATCGGAATATCTTCGCCAAGATGTTTGCCGCGTTTGGTTAACGCAATATCCAATGCCGCCGAGGCTTGCACCGCATCGTCAAAAAACATTTCATAAAAATCGCCCATGCGGTAAAACAGCAATGCATCGGGGTAATCCGCCTTGATCGTCAAATACTGCGCCATCATTGGCGTTGCGGCACTAATCGTTGTGGACACTGCTTACAAACCCCCAAGGTTATGCTTTAACGTAAGATAGCCAACCCCGGAATGATCGGAAAGACCTAACAGGAAAGTTTCTTGTAACTTGACGGGAAAAGACTTAAAACGACGCAAACGATAGATAGTTTAACGTTAAACTAAACGGAAAAGATGATGGTAGACAAACGAAAAGTGACGGATGAAGAGGCCCTGAATTACCACTTGGAGCCAAAACCGGGTAAAATTGAAATCATTCCCTCAACCCCGATGTCGACACAAAGAGACTTGTCACTTGCCTATTCCCCAGGGGTTGCGGCGCCGGTGAAGGCCATTGCTGAAAATCCTGAAGCAGCGTATGATTACACCTCCAAGGGCAATATGGTTGCCGTGATTACCAATGGTACGGCAATTCTGGGCATGGGTAATCTCGGGGCGTTGGCCTCAAAGCCAGTGATGGAGGGAAAATCCGTTCTTTTCAAACGCTTTGCGGATGTGAACTCGATTGATCTGGAACTTGATACCGAAGATCCGGACGCCTTTATCAATGCGGTAAAACTGATGGGCCCAAGTTTTGGTGGCATCAATCTTGAAGACATCAAAGCACCAGAATGTTTTATCATCGAGCAACAGTTAAAAGAGCTGATGGACATTCCCGTGTTTCACGACGATCAGCACGGAACCGCCGTGATATGTGCGGCCGGGCTGTTGAATGCGCTAAAGATCAGCAACAAGAAAATCGAAGACGTCAAAGTTGTGCTTAATGGTGCGGGCTCTGCCGGGATTGCCTGCCTTGAATTGATCAAGGCGATGGGTGCAAAGCACGATAATTGCATCATTTGCGACACCAAGGGTGTGATTTATCAGGGCCGTACCGAAGGTATGAACCAATGGAAATCCGCCCATGCGGTCAAGACGGAAAAACGCACGTTGTTAGAGGCAATGACCGGCGCGGATGTTATATTGGGGGTCTCTGCCAAAGGGGCGATAACCCAGGAAATGGTCAAAGCTCTTGCGCCTAATCCGGTTATTTTTGCGATGGCAAACCCTGACCCGGAAATCACACCCGAAGAAGTGCATGAAGTGCGCCCCGATGCAATCATGGCAACAGGGCGTTCCGACTACCCCAATCAGGTGAACAATGTTTTGTGCTTCCCGTATCTGTTTCGCGGCGCATTGGACATTAATGCACGCTCAATCAATGAAGAAATGAAAATCGCTTGCGCGCATGCTTTGGCTGATTTAGCGCAAGAGGATGTCCCCGACGAGGTTGGTCTGGCTTACGGGCAAAAACTGTCATTTGGCCCGGAATACATTCTACCTACCCCGTTTGATCCGCGCCTTATCCACATTATTCCGCCTGCTGTGGCCAAGGCCGGTATGGACTCCGGTGTTGCCCGGCGACCCATTATAGATATGGATGCTTATGTTCTTGGTCTAAAGTCCCGGCTGGATCCTGTGGCCTCTGTTTTACAAGCGATGTTTGTGCGCGCACGCAATATTCAGGCGCGCATGTTGTTTGCCGAAGGACAGGATCCCAAAGTGTTACGCGCGGCCGTGGCCTATACGCGTGCCGGTTTGGGACAGGCTGTTGTCATCGGTCGTGAACCGAATGTGAAACAGATGCTGGAAGAAGCCGGCATGGGCGAAGCCTACGACGAGATCGAAGTTGTCAATGCGCGGAACTCGGAACATTTCGAGATGTACAAAGATTTCCTTTATGAACGGTTGCAGCGCAAGGGGTATGACAGGGTCGATGTTCACAAATTAGCCTCGCGTGATCGGCATGTTTTCGCGGCCCTGATGATACAACACGGCCATGTTGATGCCATGGTTACCGGTGCTACGAAAAAATCCGCCCATGTGATGCGTCTTTTGAACCATGTGTTTGATGTTGCACCGGGTAACGGTGTTGTTGGGGTTAATGCAATTTTGAAACATGGGCGTTTGGTTCTGGTGGCAGATACGCTGGTCAATGAATGGCCCGATGAAAATGATTTGGCGGATATTGCCGAACATGGTGCCAGAGTTGCGCGCAATATGGGGGTAGAGCCGCGTGTAGCCTTTGTCAGTTTTTCAAATTTCGGCTATCCGCCGTCCGAACGTGCTGTGAAAATGAAAGATGCGGCAAAGGTGCTGGATAAGCGTGGCGTTGATTTTGAATACGAAGGCGAAATGACCGTGGATGTCGCCCTGAACACAAAAATACAGGAAGATTACCCCTTTTGCCGCCTGACAGGCCCTGCAAATATTCTAGTAATGCCGGCGCGTCACTCTGCATCTATATCAGTAAAGATGATGCAGGAATTGGGCGGTGCTACGGTGATCGGGCCGATTATGTCGGGGATTGAAAAGGCCATACAGCTATGTTCGGTTACGTCCTCTTCAAACGATGTTTTGAACATGGCTGTGATGGCGGCTTGTGATACCAGAAGAATGAAGGGCTAGCCCTTCATATCTTCCCAAAAGCTTTTGACTTTGCCGAAAAAGTTATGACTTTCAGGGTTGTTGTCTTTGCCCAAGCTGTCAAATTCTCTCAACAGTTCTTTTTGTTTTGCTGACAGATTCACCGGTGTTTCAACGCTGATTTCCAGGAACAAGTCACCTTTTGCTGAACTGCGCAGTCCTGGCATACCTTTACTTTTCAGGCGCATTTGGGTGCTTGCCTGTGATCCTGCGGGTATTTTTACCCGGCTTTTCCCACCATCTATTGTTGGCACTTCTATTTCTCCGCCCAAGGCGGCAGTTGTCATGGAAACCGGAATGCGGCAGTAAATATTCGGGCCGTCGCGGTCAAAAATCGCATGCTCTTCAACTTCAATGAAAATATAAAGATCACCCGATGGCCCGCCGCGCAAGCCTGCTTCACCTTCGCCGGCCAACCGAATGCGGGTGCCGGTTTCAACGCCTGCGGGAATGTTCACGCTTAAAGACCGTTCGCGGTGTTGCCGACCGGAACCCGAGCAGGTTTTGCATGGGTTCGTAATGATATTGCCGCGTCCGTTACAGGTCGGGCAAGTGCGTTCAACCGTGAAAAACCCCTGTTGGGCGCGGACTTTTCCCATACCGGAACAGGTCGGGCATGTTTGTGGTTCAGCCCCGCCCTGCGCACCCGTACCGGAACAGCTATCACAGTTAATAGATGCGTTAACGCTTATGGTTTCCTGCTTGCCGGAATAGGCTTCTTCCAAGGTAACCGACAGATTATAACGCAGATCAGAGCCGCGTGACGGGCGGTGCCCGCCACCGTGTCCGCCGCGTCCGGTAAATTCACCAAAAAGATCGTCGAAAACATCTGAAAAGGCGGATCCACTAAAGCCACCAAAGCCAGCTTGACCGCCCTGCCCGCGTCCGCCTTCAAACGCGGCATGGCCATAACGGTCGTAAGCGGCTTTTTTGTCCGGGTCTTTTAAAACGTCATAGGCTTCGTTTACCTCTTTGAATTTAGCTTCGGCATCAGCATCACCCTTGTTGCGGTCGGGGTGGTGCTCCATGGCTTTTTTGCGATATGCTTTTTTAATTTCAGCATCGGATACACCTTTGGAAACACCCAAAACAACGTAATAATCAAGTTTAGACATTATCGCTCCTCATCGCAAAAAGTTGGCCCCGTATAGGGCCAACCATTCGTGAAAGTCTGGTAAATCGGGTTACCGATTTTCCTTGCCAAGATCTTCAAAGTCAGCATCAACAATATCTTCGTCAACGCCGCGCGGGCCTTCGTCCGTTTCACCAAAACCTTCAGGGGCTTCCGGTTCTGCGGCTTCCTGGCTGGCTTTGTAAATCGCTTCGCCAAGCTTCATAGAGGCCTCTGTCAGGTCTTGACTGCGGGCTTTGATCTTGCTGGCGTCTTCGGTTTCAAGTGCTTCGTTTAACACCTTGATGGCCAGCTCGATCACCTCAATCGTTGACGGATCAACCTTGTCGCTGTGTTCTTCCATGGCCTTTTCGGTGCTGTGGATCAGGCTTTCAGCGCTGTTTTTCGCTTCAACCAGCTCTTTGCGCTCTTTATCCGCTTCGGCGTTTTCTTCTGCTTCTTTGACCATGTTTTCAATGTCGTCATCAGACAGACCACCAGAGGCTTGGATCGTAATGACCTGCTCTTTATTGGTGCCCTTGTCCTTGGCCGAGACTGAAACAATGCCGTTGGCATCAATGTCGAAAGTCACCTCGATTTGCGGCAAGCCGCGCGGCGCAGGCGGAATATCTTCCAAGTTGAACTGACCGAGAATTTTATTGTCGGCAGCCATTTCACGTTCACCCTGGAATACACGGATGGTTACGGCGTTTTGGTTGTCTTCCGCGGTTGAGAAGATTTGTGATTTCTTCGTCGGGATAGTGGTATTGCGGTCGATCAGACGTGTAAACACACCGCCCAGAGTTTCAATGCCTAGGGACAACGGGGTCACATCCAGCAGAACAACATCCTTGACGTCGCCTTGCAGAACGCCTGCCTGGATAGCGGCACCCATGGCCACAACTTCATCAGGGTTTACGCCTTTGTTCGGCTCTTTGCCGAAGAATTTGGTCACTTCTTCCATGACTTTAGGCATGCGAGTCATACCACCAACCAGAACCACTTCGTCAATGTCGGCTTTTGAAACACCGGCATCTTTCAAGGCGGCTTCACAAGGTTTCATCGAGCGTTTGATCAGATCGCCAACCAGACTTTCCAGTTTGGCACGGGTCAGTTTCATCACAAGGTGCAAAGGCTGGCCGCCTTTTGGGTCCATCGAGATAAACGGCTGGTTGATTTCTGTCTGTGTTGAAGAAGACAGTTCGATCTTGGCTTTTTCAGACGCCTCTTTCAGACGCTGTAATGCCATTTTGTCTTTGGTTAGATCAACGCCGGTTTCTTTTTTGAATTCATCCGCCAGATATTGAACGATGCGCATGTCAAAGTCTTCGCCGCCCAGCATGGTGTCGCCGTTGGTGGATTTCACTTCAAACAGGCCGTCGTCAATTTCCAGAATGGACACATCAAACGTACCGCCGCCAAGGTCATAAACCGCAATGGTTTTGGTGCCTTCTTTATCCAGGCCATAGGCCAAAGCGGCCGCTGTTGGCTCGTTAATGATACGCAGAACATCAAGGCCAGCGATTTTGCCGGCATCTTTGGTGGCTTGGCGTTGTGCATCGTTAAAATATGCAGGCACTGTGATAACGGCTTCTGTTACGCTTTCGCCCAAATAGCTTTCGGCGGTTTCTTTCATTTTTTGCAAAATGAAGGCCGATACTTGTGAAGGTGAATATTTATCACCTTTAACTTCAAGCCATGCATCACCATTGCCGCCATCAACCACATTGTACGGCAGGTTTTTGATTTCCTTTAACAGCCGTTTGTCGTCCATCCGACGCCCGATCAAACGTTTTACTGCAAACAGGGTGTTTTCCGGATTGGTTACTGCCTGGCGTTTCGCTGCCTGACCGACAAGGCGTTCCTCATCTGTAAATGCGACGATAGACGGGGTTGTGCGTGCGCCCTCGGCGTTTTCAATAACTTTCGGTTGCGCACCATCCATGATGGCGACACAAGAGTTTGTTGTTCCTAGGTCAATACCTATTACTTTGCCCATTTGGTTTTCCTTTCTCGGCGATTGTGGGGTCTAGGCCCGATAGCGGCACCTAAACCCGATCCCAAAAGAAACCGGTAGCCGGCTCTTTAGTATCCGCTGTATATAAGTTCCGAAATTCACAACATCAACACTTCAGGCACAAGTTTTTTTCTATCGGATGCCAATAAGTCCCAAGCTCAAATGTTTGAGTGGGCGTTAGGCCTGCTGACGTTTGCGCATTACGTCAGCTTGCCTCTGATTATCTCCGCCGCGACCAGCTTTCCGAAACGTATTTACGCGCCCAATGTTCCAGCATCATGCCTAGAATAAGGAAAATAGCTGTTAAGGTTATAGGATAGGTAAGATTTGTGACTTTGGCAGTATAATTAATGAATGTAAATCCACGCGCCTGATCAATGGCATGGAACAGCGGGTTCCAGATAAACATGGGTAAAATATAGCCAGGCAAGGTGCTGGCCAACACCATTTTACCGCTGAAAATCATGTTTGCACGCTGATAGATCGTGGCGATTAACCCGAACGTAGTTGGCGCAAAGGGCATAAGGGCCAATAGCACAAGACCTATGGCGGCCCCGGACGTCCACGCAACGAAAAAACATAGCATAAAGCCAGTGAAATTATAAAAAACGATAGGCTCGATCAAAACATGCGCCCCGAGCAGGACAATGGCCATGGACAATATCTGGATATAAAGAGATGAAACCGCGGCTGAACTGATCAGCAACAAGGTGGAAACCGGGGCGTGTTTCAGCATTGGGTTGGTGGCCCCCCCCGAGCCGGCAATTTTCCCAACCGCCCCCACATGTGTCAAGAATAGAAAAACCCCTGACATGATGAATAAAATGAAATTCCCCCGCACCGATGCGCCCCGAAGCCCGAGAACGTCAATCATAACGTAAAACATACCAACCAGCATGAGGGTTCTTGTGACTTCTTTGAACAGCCCGCGCAGGGCATTGCCATCAGACTTTCGGATGTCTCGTACTACCGTATAGTACAATATTGAAAAAAAGTTCAGTATGCTTAGAAATGTCTGCGCCATGTCTTTATCGGCCTGCCTCGATTTTAGGTGGAGGAATACAATATCCTGCCCAGTATTGCCGTTTTTTATAAAATAGATATTAAGATGAATACTGCTGTGATGCAAGAAACACCCATTTGCCCAGGAAATTAGCGATGTCTACACTTGATAAAACCTTATTACATACAGAAATGCGTCGTCTGTCCCTAGAAGCGGGGCGGGCCATTATGGCAATTTACCGGGCCGATGATTTCGAAGTAAAAACCAAGTCCGATGATAGCCCGGTCACGATTGCGGACGAAACCGCTGATAAAATCATATTTGATGGCCTGTCCAAATCGTTTCCCGATGCGGTGATCGTGACCGAAGAGCAAAGTGACACGCATAAAGCCACCAGTGATACGTTTTTAATTGTCGATCCGCTGGACGGTACCAAAGAATTTATTCACCGGCGCGGTGATTTTACTGTCAACATTGCCTATGTCGAAAACGGCATGCCAACCATGGGCGTGGTTTATGCCCCCGCAAAAGAACGGCTGTTCATTACTGACGAAACCGGCCAATCCTATGAGGAATACGGTCCGTTTGATGATCATAGGATAGGCAAACGCAAAGCCATCCATGTAAGCGTGCCGGATCAGGATAATCTGATCGTGGTGGCTTCAAAATCGCACCGTGATCAGGCAACGGATGATTATATCAACAAGTATAACGTGGCCGACATGCGCAGTGCGGGTTCGTCCCTGAAGTTCTGTTTGGTGGCAACGGGCGAGGCCGATCTTTATCCGCGTGTTGGCCGCACCATGGAATGGGATACCGCCGCAGGGCAGGCCGTGCTGCAAGGCGCGGGTGGTAAAGTCGTGCGGTTCGATAACCACGCGCCGCTAACTTACGGCAAAAACATTTTTGAAAACCCGTTCTTTATCGCCTATGCCCCCGGGATTGATCTGCAAAATGCATGACGCTTAAGCCCACCATAAGTCTGGTTATTGTCAGCCGTGATCGTCCCGAGGGGCTGGCGCGCCTGCTTATGTCGTTGCGGTTTCAAACCTATTACCGGTTTGAAGTGGTGGTTGTCTCGAACAGTAAAAACCCCGCGCTTGACAGGGTGCGGCATATATCCTTCGATCAGGAAAATATTTCCGCTGCGCGCAATCTGGGGATTCAGGCAGCCAGCGGTGATTTGATCGCCTTTTGTGATGATGATGCCGTGCCAGAGCCAACTTGGCTGGAAAATCTGGTGGCACCGTTCCATAACGCGGATGTCGGGATGGCGGTAGGTTATGTTCGGGGTCGAAACGGCATAGGTTTTCAGTGGACAGCACAAGAAACCGATCAATACGGGCGTGACCGCCCCCTTGTTATGGATGATGCCAGTGCGGCCCAAAATTTCACCTTGAAGGATGATCGCTGCCCAAAAGTTCAGGGCACAAACTGCATGTTTCGAAAATCACTGTTGTCTGATTTAGGTGGCTTCGACGAAAACTTCGCGTTTTACCTTGATGAAACCGATGTTTGCAGACGTGCGTCATTGCAGGGGTGGGCAACCGCAATCGTGCCTCTTGCGGAAGTCCAACATGGATTTGAAGAAAGCGGCAGGCGCACCGCCGCGCGGGTTCCCAAAAGCCTGTTTCAAGAGGGTAAAAGCAAAGCATATTTTTGCAAAAAACACGGGCGTGAATGTAAAAACGCGATAAAATCGTTTCAGCAGGAGCAGCATAACCGGCTTATCAAGCTTATGGTCTTGGGACATATTTCCCCCGGGGATGTTAAAGCTTTGTTTGAAACACTTCAGGCCGGTCTTGTTGCCGGACAGAAATGCGACATAGGCACGTCAAGCAGATTAACCACATCCAACAATGATAATTTTACACCGTTTCTGAAAATAGAGCCAGGAAACTTTGCAGGTGAGGTTGTTGCCGGTAGTGTTTTATCAAAAGCTACCCTTGTGAAGGCAGCGATTAAAGCCGCCAAAAACGGTATCGCAACGACCCTGTTTTGCTGGAGCTTCACAGCCCTTTTCCATCGCAGATATTTTGATCCAAGGGGCTTTTGGGTGCAGGTTGGCGGGCTGTTCGGGAAATCCGACCGACGGGATGGTTATTTTCAATTTACAACTGTGCTTGATAGAAGCAAAAAAGAGGCAAATCGCATATGGGAAATCCGGCGAATTAAAAAAATTAGCTTTTTTCGTTTCAAAAAATGTGTTTGGGTCGTAAAATAACCTAAATTAAGCAACAATAAATTCACGTTTCAAGTATAATCAAAGTTTAAAGAGTTATAAAAAGCAGTACTCATAAAGGTAGAATTGATGAAAAAACGGGTCACAAAAGCGATTTTTCCGGTAGCCGGTTTGGGAACGCGGTTCCTTCCAGCGACCAAGTCAATCCCCAAAGAAATCCTTTCTTTGGTTGACCGTCCCTTGATCCAATACGCCATTGACGAAGCCCGCGATGCCGGGATCAAAGAATTTATATTCGTGACTTCACGCGGCAAGGGCGCATTGGAGGATTATTTTGACAGCGCCCCGCAGCTTGAACAGGCTTTGCGCAAGAAAAATAAAATTGACCTGTTAAAAGAATTAAAACGCTCGACAATGGACAGCGGTGAAATTGCCTATGTGCGTCAACGCGAAGCCTTGGGGTTGGGGCATGCGGTATGGTGCGCCCGCCGCCTGATCTCGGACGAGGCATTTGCGGTTATTTTGCCTGACGATGTTATTGCCGCTGAAAAACCCTGTTTGAAACAAATGATTGAAGCCTATGAAAATACCGGTGGCTGCATGGTTGCGGCAATGGAAGTCCCGCCCGAGATGGCCTCGTCCTATGGACTGCTTGATGTCAAAGAAGACATGGGGTCCTTGGTAAAAATCAACGGCATGGTAGAAAAACCAAAACCGGAAGACGCACCTTCAAACCTGGCAGTCATCGGGCGCTATATTCTAACGCCGGATGTTTTGAATAATGTCACAACATTAAAACGCGGTGCAGGCGGCGAGATACAATTGACCGACGCCATTGCAATGGAAATTCAAAAAGGCACCGATGTTTACGGCTACAGATTTGATGGCCAGCGTTATGATTGTGGCTCTAAATCCGGATTTTTGCAGGCCACCATCGCCTTTGCCCTGTCGCGCCCTGAACTGCGCGACGAGCTGATGGATTTCATGATAGAGACCGTTGCTGCGCGCCGCGCCGCGCAATAAACCAAGTGGCCTTTCCCCCAAAGTGGCGAAACGTCGGGGCATGACAGGTCAAGTGTTGGATATAACCCGAACGGTTTCGCGTGTTGGGCGCGGGCATCCCACAGGGATTGACCGCGTGGAACGCGCCTATATTCGCGAATTTCTACGAAGATTTACCAAACCGCTGTTTTTGGCCAAACTGACGAATGATTTCATTGTCATTGACGGCCCGGCGATGGCTGAATTTGTCGATGCCGGGTTTGGCGTAAAGCTAAACGGGCCTATCGGTGTGCATGATGCGCTTAGGTTAAAACTGCCCAAAAAACAACGACGCGCACGCGCGTTCTTGCGAGGTAATGCCAAATGGCACTTCCGGAAAGCCCTCGGGGTGGCTTCGATCACGCAAAATTTATCCAACGGGTTTGAGTATACCAATGTTGGCCACAGTAATCTTGACGCTGGCTTTTTATCGCTGCTTAAACCCGCCGGCTGCACTAATATCCGCGTTATGATTCACGATATGATTCCGCTTGATTTTCCGCAGTATTGCAAACCGGATACGCCGCAGGCTTTTCGCAAGAAAATGCAGGCGGTTGCCGCCGTGGTGGATCAGGTGATTTGCAATTCGGAATACACGCGAACGCGGGTGCGGGAATATTTTCAAAACTGGCCGAATAGCGCAACCTACAGGGTTGCAAACCTGGCGGTAGAGTCACACTTCAAACGATGTGGCGGGGTGAAATCCACCCCCGCAAGCTTTGTTGTTCTAGGCACGATCGAGCCTCGGAAAAACCATGATTTTCTACTGGATGTATGGGAAGATATTTCCAGAACGCTGTCGGAAAAAGACGTGCCCATTCTTCATATTATCGGCAAACGCGGGTGGGAAAACACCAGCTTCTTTGAACGTCTCGTGCAATCCGCGATGTACGGAACTAAAGTAGTTGAACATAATTCACTTAACGACAAAGATTTGAATGCTATTTTAAGCACAGCGCGCGCCCTGTTGTTTCCAAGCTTTGCCGAGGGTTACGGCCTGCCCGCGTTAGAGGCAATGGCCGCAGGCATCCCGGTGATTTGCTCGGATATTCCTGTTTTCAGGGAATTGCTAAAGGGCCAGGCCTGCTTGTTGCCAACTGGCGAAAGCGGCAAATGGGCAGCTAAGGTGATTGAAATTTCAAGACAAAATACAACACTTGGTTCCAATTTCCCAGTAAATGACCAAAAATTTGAAATTCCACGCTGGCCAGCACATTTTCGCCATATTTTTGCGAAATGACGGTTTTAAATACGATGTAAGAGGCGTGTAGTGGGAATGTGGGCAAAATATAGACTGCGGGTAGAACGCAAGCGTAGACGCATTAAGTCTATTAGAAAAAGGCGTGAGCTAAAATGCGTTGTAGATCGCAGCGGGCAAACCGCGCCTGGCGACATATATTTGTTCACAACCTTTCGAAATGAAAAACCCCGACTTGCCTTTTATCTGGAATATTACCGCCGTCTGGGGGTCAATCATTTTTTCTGTGTTGATAACGGCTCGGATGACGGGGGGCAGGAATTTCTAGCCAAACAGCCGGATGTATCGTTATGGGCCACCGACGCAAGCTATAAGCGGGCAAATTTCGGGGTCGATTGGCTGAACGGATTGCAATCGAAATATGCTTGCGGCCACTGGGTTCTGGTGGTTGATGTGGACGAATTCTTTGTCTACCCTCATTGCGATGTCCGGCCTTTGCAGGCCTTGACCGATTGGCTGGATTCTTCATCGATCAAATCCTTTGGCACCGTTTTAATAGATATGTACCCGCGCGGGAAAATAGAAGATACCTTTTGTGAAGAAGGCAAAAATCCGATGCGCGCCACACCGTTTTTCGATGCGGGCAATTATTCTACGAAACGCAATGCAAAATATAATAATCTGTGGATACAAGGCGGTGTCCGGCAGCGTGTTTTCTTTAAGGACAATCCTGAATTGGCCCCTGCCCTTAATAAAATTCCGTTGGTGAAATGGTCAAAGGGGAATGTTTTCGTAAGCTCGACACATGCTGTTTTGCCGCGCGGCCTGAACCTTGTTTACGATGAATGGGGCGGGCAAAAAGCATGTGGGTGTTTGATGCATACAAAGTTTTTGAACACGTTTTCAAAAAAAACCCTCGAAGAACTGGAGCGCAAAGAACATTATGCGGCCAGCCGTGAGTATAAAGAATATGCTAAGGTAAAAGATGAAATGTGGACGCGGTTTTCAACGCGCTACAAGAACTGGAAACAGCTTGAAGATCTTGGCCTGATGTCACGCGGAAGCTGGGCTTGAAACGATGAAACTCGGCTTCATCATAATGGCGCATCAAGATTTGCATCGTACAGCACAACTGGTAAAGTTTCTGGCAAAAAACGATTGCCCGGTCAGTTTACATATCGACCAAAATGCCAAAGATGCCGAGGTTGAAAACCTTTACGCCGAATTAAACCACATTGAAAATGTTGTTTATCCGACCCGCGAAAAATGTGGCTGGGGGCGATTTTCCATCGTTAAGGCCACATTGAATGCAGCCGAAACGCTGTTAACGCATTACCCCGATGTTACCAATGTGTTTTTGACCAGCGGGTCATGCCTGCCTGTGCGCCCGATAAAACAGCTAAAAGCATTTCTGGGGCGTCATCGCGGGATAGATTTTATTGAATCCTTTCCGGTTAGTGATAACAAATGGGTAAAGGGCGGCCTGGATCAGGAACGCTTTACGTTGTATTTTCCGCTGTCGTGGCGACAACACAGATATGCGTTTGGCCGCCTTGTGGATGTTCAGAGATTTTTGAAAGTAAAGCGAGAAATTCCTGAACAGATTTCACCGCATATCGGGTCGCAATGGTGGTGTTTAACAAAACAGACGCTGCAAAAGATCATAGAAGATCCGAAAAGGGCGCAAAATGACAGGTTTTTTTCAAAGACCTGGATTCCGGACGAGTCGTATTTTCAATCATTGGCGCGCACGCATTCGCAGCAAATCAAACCACAATCCCTGACCTTTGCCAGTTTCGACTCTCAGGGTAAACCATTTCTGTTTTACGATGACCACTTGGAAATCCTGCCGCAAGCCGACAGTTTTTTTATTCGTAAAATTTGGCCCGGCGCAAACAAACTGTATCAACAGCTACTATCGGAAAACCGTCAAAACTTTCCACTGTCACAATCAAACAAAGAAGCGTTCGAAAAAATATTCGAGAGTGCAAATGAAAACAGAACATCCGGTGGTGAGGGGCGATTTTTACAAGGCCGCTTTCCGCATGATTCTGCCCAAAGATCAGGCGTGTTTGATGAAGATTTCGGCATATTAACCGGCTTCAGATTTTTGTTTAAGGACTTTCCCGAATGGGCCCAAAGCACCAAAGCACTGAATGTTTACGGCAATCTGTTTGCCCCTAACCATTTCACATTCACCAAAAAAATATTATTGGCAAAGGGTAATTTAACCGCGAATGTCAGGCTTAGAAATGCAAACCCGAAAGGGTTTTTATCGAATTTACTTTGGAGCCAGAAATCCGAAAAACGAATCGCGTTTTTGTTCGACAGTACCGACAGGCAGAAAATAATGCCGACCCTTACCCTTGATGAACACGGGCAAATTGTTGTTATCAAAGAAGCCTGGTTGCTTGGGCTGGCCAATAGCAAGTCAAAATTCAAAGGCAAATTGATGCGGGCACAGGTGTTACAGGTACGCGAGGATAAGTTCCTGCGGGCGCTTGTGGAAAATAAACATAAAAATCACACGATATTTTCTTTGGACGAGGCATTAAATGCCCCCGGCATGGTTTTACAGGCCGCTTTGCAAATACTGGAACCTGAAGCCGGAACAAAACCAATCGCGCTACCAAAGCTGAATGATGCCGCCAAACTTGATGCTTTGGTTCGCAAACTGAAGAAAAATGGGGTATCATTAGCCTACAAAGCCGCTAAAAAGAAAAAAAAGACCGCCAAGCCTATCGAAAATATAGTGAACAGACCATATGTTGTTAAATAATGGCCAAAACTAAATTCAAGTATTTTGTGCTTCTGGCGAATATGCGCACAGGCTCGAACTTGTTCGAGCAGACCATAAACCTGTTCGACAGTTTTTCGTGCAAGGGCGAGCTGTTCAATCCCCATTTCATTGGCTATCCAAATCAGGATGGTTTTTGTGGTATGGATGTGACTGCGCGGGATCGCAATCCCGGGCAACTGATCCGGAAAATGGTGGCGCAGGCGTCGGATGTCATGCCGGGGTTTCGACTGTTTTCAGACCATGATCAGCGGGTTTTGGACTATGTTCTTGAAGATGAGACTTGCGCAAAAATTATGCTGACCAGGAACCCGCTGGACAGTTATATTTCCCACGCTATTGCCAAAAAGACCGATCAGTGGCGCTTGACAGATTTGCACAAACGCAAAATCGCGAAAGTTGATTTCGATATTATCGGATTCAAGTCTTATGTGAACACTCTTTCAGGGTTCAGCAAAAAAATCAGAACCAAGCTGCAAGCCACAGGCCAGACGGCTTTTCAGCTTTCTTATACCGATTTGGGGCGGTTGGAAGTTTTCAACGGGATGTCGCTGTTTTTGGAAAGTGAAGAGCGGCTGGACTCTTTGAAAGAGAAAATCAAAAAACAAAATCCTGAAAGCCTGTCTGAAAAGGTAAACAACTACAAAGAAATGCTCGAACAAGTACGCTCGATTAACTTTTTAGACAATGGGTTGCCGGATTTCCATGAGCCAGAACGCCACGCTGCGGCAAAGAATTTTGTGCTGGGCGATACTGTTCCGCTGTTGTTTCAACCGATTAACGAGGTTGGGAAATCGGTGATCGAAGACTGGCTGAGTGCGCACTTGGAAGCAAACGGCGGGGCGTTGCTGACTGATTTCAAGCAAAAACAGGTTTTCGACTGGCTGAGACAAAATCATTCACGCCTTGTTTTTTCGCTTTTAACGCACCCGGTTGAACGGGTTCATCATGCCTTTAACAAGTATATTTTTCAGGCCGGAAGCGGGGGGTTTCCGTGGATCAGGAAAATTCTGATCGAGCAATATAATGTTAAAATGCCTGACGCCGGTTTGTGTGAAACCCTGAATAAAGGCGTGCTGGAAAGCATTGGTTACTCTGTGGAAGATTACCGGCTTGCGGTTAAAAAGTTTGTCAAGTTTTTGAATGGTAATCTGAAAGGGCAAACGCGGGCACGCATCGACCAGTCTTGGGCCAGCCAGTCTGCCATTCTGGACGGCTACACCAAGGTCGTGCATCCCGATTACCTGCTGCGGGCGCAAACCTATCAAAGCACGCTTGAGATGATCGAAAACAGCATGGGTCTTGCACATATTCCGGTTGGCGAAATTGTGCTGGACGAGGCCGCGTTCGAGTTGGCGCAAATCTATGATGACGAGCTGGAACAGTTGGTCGCAAAAGCCTATTCCCGCGACTATATGAGCTTCGGCTTCAAAGGTTGGCGAACTTAGGCGGCTTGTGATTCGGTGTTTTCGATCAGAATTGAAAAGATCGTTTGTTCATCCTGATTTGATCGCAGCTTGGCGCAAACATTTTCATCGCGCAAAGTTCTGGATACCAACGCCAACGCTTTCAAATGCTCGGCGCCGTCTTTTTCCGGCGCCAAAAGCGTAAAGATCAGATCAACCGGTTGATGATCCATAGAACCGTATTCCAAGGGCTTTTGCAGGCGTGTGAACAGGCCCACAATATGATCAAGGCTTTCAAATCGGGCATGCGGAATCGCAACGCCGCGCCCGACGCCCGTTGTTCCCAAAGATTCCCGCGCATTCAGCGCGGAAAAAACTTTTGCGCTATCAAGGTTGTAGACATTGGCGGCCTGCTCAGAAATTTTCTGAAGCAAGCGTTTTTTGCTGGTTTCACTTTGTGCGTAATGCACTGCGTCTGCAACTAAAATATCCGAAAGTACCATATGTCACCGCCAAAAACCTAAACCCGTTTGATCTATTCCAAGTTGGTTGGATCAATCCAGCCTATGTTTCCGTCTTTCCTTTTATACACTACGCTTAAGCGTTTGTGGCCCTCGTTGCGGAAAACCAAAACAGGCTCATCAGCCAGTTCCATCTGCATTACAGCTTCACCGACAGATAGAGACTGAATTTCAGTTTCCATTTCAGCGATGATTACAGGCTGCAGGGTTTCAGGTTCATCCTCGGGTTCCGCATCTTCGCTGGCGAGGATATACGATGAAGCTCCCATAACTTCAACCGGTGTTGCACGGTCTTTATGGTGATCTTTTAGACGGCGTTTGTAGCGCCTAAGTTGTTTTTCGACTTTTTCGGTACATTTCTCAAACGAATCATATATTTCGGTACTTCTGCCTTCGGCGGCAACGGTTAATCCGGTGGATAAATGTATGGTCGATTCGCACTTAAATTCATGGGCATCTTTCGAAAATGTTATTTTGGCTTCGGTTGGCCTTTGGGCAAATTTCACTGTGACATCATTGATTACAGATTTAACGTGGCTGGTTAATGATTGGCCCACATCAATTTGTTTTCCACTGATTTGATAACGCATAGAAGCTCCTTTTATTTATACGGCATGAACACACTCGCACGCCAACCCTTGCCCGGTAGTGCCGGGAGTAGATCAAAGTTGAAATGTATGAGGTTCATATGGGTAGCCTAGGACGGCTTTGCGAGTCGTGCAATACAATCCGCATAAATTTGTTACACAAATATGTTTTTAAATTTTAAAGGTACTACCCAAATAAACACTGCGAACAGTGGGGTCGGAAATTACTTCTTTCGGGGTGCCACTCATCAAGACTTTGCCACCATGAAGAATATAGGCCCGATCAACAATATCCAGAGTTTCACGCACATTATGATCCGTGATTAAAACACCAATATCGCGGCTTTTCAGTTGCGCAACCAAATCACGGATGTCTCCGACGGCAATGGGATCAACCCCCGCAAAAGGTTCGTCCAGCAGAACAAATTTCGGGTTGCTGGCCAGACAGCGCGCAATTTCAACACGTCTGCGCTCGCCACCCGACAGGGCAATGGCCGGGGATTTGCGGATATAATTTATTGAAAATTCTTCTAGCAACTCTTCAAGCCTGATCTTTTGTTCGGCTTTGTTCGGTTCCCAAATTTCCAGAATGGACAAGATATTGTTTTCTACAGTCATACCGCGAAAAATACTGGCTTCCTGCGGAAGATAGCCAATGCCCAGTTGGGCGCGCCGGTACATCGGCAAATGTGTTATGTCACGGCCATTTACCATAACGTTCCCTGCATCGGGGCGAATAAGTCCAACGATGGAATAAAAACAGGTGGTCTTTCCGGCACCATTCGGCCCTAGCAGGGCGACAACCTCACCTTGGCCAAGTTCAAGGCTTACGTCATCCAGAACATGGCGTTGTTTGAAGGCTTTTTTAATGTTTTGGACAACAAGTCCTGAAACATTTTCACTTTCAGGTGAAGACTTTTTGGTGCTCATAGATCAATTCGGTGCAAATACGGTTTTCACGTTGCCCGACATTTTACTGCGCTTGGACGTCACGTCATAGGTTAAACTATTTCCGGTTAAAACGGTTTGGGTTTGGTGCAAAATTACGTTGCCGGTAAAGGTTATGATTTGAGTGGTTATATCAAATTGCGCCCTTTGCGATTCGGCGGTTTCCTGTCCGTTGGTGAAGTGGACTTTTCCGGCAGCCTTTACCTTTTGGATATTCTTAACGCCCTTTTCAAAAAATACGGTAATTGTGTCTGCGCGCAAATCCAGAATGCCCTGAACAACTCTTGCATTTCCTGAAAATACTGCCGAATTATCTTCGGAATTAACCTGAAGATCATCAGCTGTTGCCTCAACCGGTTGGGCTGCATTGTCCTTTGGGGTGCCGCTAATGGTTTGCGACAAAGCTGGAAGCGCAAAAAGGCTAAGCGTTATAAAGGTAAATATAAATTTCATCGCTCTGTGCCGCCCTAATCTTTTTTGTCTGTTGGATAGTATACTAATTTCACCCCTTTGCCAAAGCGAAGAATCGTTTTGGGTTTTTGGCGTGCCTGATCCAGATTTTGTGTCAGTTCCATATTGCCTGCCGTGATCTTCCCCATGGGGCCGGTTGCCTTGACAGGGCCCGGGCTATTGGCGTTACCGGTGCGAAAGTTCATGATAACTTTTTCCGAATACGCCCGGTATTGATCCGAGGTTTCCAAGTAGACTGCACCGGTCAGGGTGGCTTCCTGGGTTTTAATGTCAAGCTGCCCTGCTTTTGAGGTCGTGCGCACCTCAAGCCCATCGACAAAGCTTATTGTGGTGTCGGGTTCAACCAGATCGACCCGATCCAGAGACGGTGCATTTGGCAAGGCGGACTTGGCGGAAATAGAAAAGGCATCGCCTGATTTGGTTACGCCCGAGTAATGAGGATTGATAATTTTTTGACCGATCGCCAGCTTTGCAAGTTCTGGCCCCGGAATAATGGTGCCGTCACGAACCGGGTTTGCTTTGTTAAAGACAAACACCCCGATCACAAGAATACCTGCCAAAACCGGAAAGCCGATTTTTATGAAACGCACAAATTGCGAATGGCTATCCTTCAAGACCGTTGTCATCGTTGTTATATGGGCCCCCGCCCGTTATGCGCCAAAAGAGGTCAGTGGGCGAAAATATCCGTATCGGGCCAGCCCAGCAAATCCAGCTTGGCGCGGTAAGGTAAAAAATTAAAACAGGCCGATGCCAGTTCCGTGCGCCCCTCGCGGGCCAAACGCTGATCAAGGATTTCTTTCAGTTTATGCAGGTATAAAACATCCGATGCAGCATAGGAAATCTGTTCTTTTGTCAATGTCTCTGCGCCCCAGTCAGAACTTTGCTGTTGCTTGGAAATGTCGACGCCCAGCAATTCCTGCAACAGGTTTTTCAACCCGTGTCTATCCGTATATGTGCGCACAAGTTTAGAGGCGATCTTGGTGCAATAAACCGGTGTTGTACGGGTGCCAAACCTATTTTCCATCACCGCAATATCAAAACGCCCGAAGTGGAACAGTTTCAACTGGTCGGGATTGGCCAGCATTTTACATAAATTAGGCGCATCCGTTTGATCTTTGGAGATTTGCACCAAATGCGCGTTGCCGTCTCCCGAGGATAGCTGGATTACGCATAACCGGTCACGCCGGGGGATCAACCCCATGGTTTCGCTGTCGATGGCAACAATCGGGCCAAGATCCAGGTCGTCGGGCAGATCGCCCTGATAAAGATAATTTGTCATGCGTCCTTATTACGCGCAGTTTTCCGGACTTAAAAGGGTTGCAGCCAAACTATTTGCTGGAAAACCCGCCAATCTAGGCTAAGCTGTTAAGCAATATGATATAAGAAGGAAATCTTTATGAACACTTTGGATATATCGACGGTACACGACATTGTGAAAGAAAAAGGCACCAGTGCCGTGACGGTCACGATCTTGAAAAGCAACGGAACCTCGCGGGTCATCAATGGCATGTTCAAGCCGACAAATGACATAAAACCGGATGAAAGCCTGGCAAAAGATGGCCGCATCCCGATCTATTGTCTGGCCGACAATGCCTGGCGTAGCTTCAAGGAACACAGGGTTTTGGATATTAGCTAAAACAGCTTTTTCCAGTGACGGGCGCGATCAGGTCGGGGGCGTGTTCAAGATCATTTTGACATAACGAATGCCCCCTATTACGGCGGCGCCGGGTTGCTGGCTTGCCATGAAATCTTTTTGATCCTGAAACACCGATGTATAGGTTTTCAGATTTGTAAAAAGCAATCCTGCGGTTAAAACCAGACATATGCTGAACATGCCGATGTTTTCGCAAATCGCCTTCCAAAGTCTTGTGGGGCATAGCCTAAGCCAAAAGATCACAAGGGTAGGCAAAATGCCCGTGAACAAAAACCACAGGATAAAATCAGGGCTTATCATGCCGACAGGGTTGCCAAGGGTCGTAAGGTTCTGGATCACGTCGCGGTTAATGGAAACACCGAAACGATCCATAGAATATGATGTAACGGATGATAAAATCAGCACCAGTGCCAAAAATGGTTTCAGGGTTATGCGGCTGGCAAACAGGGAAAAAACCGCCAGCATCAAAAAAAACAGGGCAAGGCCCAAAACGGTCAGTTGGCCAATATGCCCGGGAAAAACCTCAAAGCCTTTGGTCCAGAATGTTTTGTTGTCAAAGGCCAGAATAAACACCGCTGTGCCGGCCATCATTGCAACCGGCCCGACAACAATTCTGTTGCGGTTTTTTAAAAAAGAAAAAAGGTTTGCGGGGCGTTTCATGGGCATTTCTTTGTTTTGCGTGTGCCAAAGCATCACGTTCGGCTTTGTCCAAATTAGCAAACGGGGAATATTATTAAAGGGTAAATTCCGCCTGCGCTGAATTTAGCTTACGCAGGGCGGTCATTTTGCCCCTAAAGCCTGGCAACAAGTGCCGTTTTGGCGGCTTCAACCTGTTTGATGCTTGCCATCTTCACATGCCCAAAGCCGCGAATGCCGTCCGGCAAATTGGCAAGTGCCAGCGCAATTTCCGGGGTGGTATTTTCATCAATATCTAGAATCATGGACATGTAGTCATTAATCAAGCTGCGCTCGATGCGGCGCTCTTTTGAGTGGCCAAACGGATCAAACGGTGTGCCGCGCAAAGTTTTGAATTTGGCCAGAACCCGAAACACGGGTAAAACCCATGCGCCAAATTCGATTTTTCTGGCCTTGCCCGTGATCGGGTCGGGACGGGCTAAAAGCGGCGGTGCAAGCGATATTTTCAGCGTTAAATCGCCTTCGAATTGTTGCTGCAGATTTTCCATAAACGCGGGGTCGGTGTAGAGCCGTGCGACCTCATACTCGTCCTTATAGGCCATAAGTTTATAGAGATTGCGGGCAATGGTGGCAGCATAGAGCCGGTCTGGGACTTTCGCCATGAAAGCACGGTAACGATCTGCGTATTTCGCATTTTGATAGGTGGTCAGACGTGTTGCAAACCCTGCAATGATCGCGTCCAGAGTTTCGGGATTTTTTGGTGCCGTTTTGGTTGGCAAAAGCGCCTCAAGTCGCGATCTGTCCAGCATCCAATGCCGCCCCAGTGCAAAGGCGTTTTTATTCATCTCTATCGCAACGCCGTTCAAATCGATCGCGCGCTCAATCGCAGTGGCCCTTAGTGGAACAAGCCCCATTTGATAGCTCACCCCCAGCATGAACAGGTTGGTACCGATGCTGTCCCCCAGTAGGTGCGCGGCGTAATTTCCGGCGTCTACAAAGACCGCATTTTTCGGCCCGACCGTATCCAGAATGCGGCTGTGCATCAGATCTGTCGGTAGGGTGAAATTGCGTTGATAGGCAAATTCGCGCGGCATTTGTTCGTGGGTGTTGATGACTGCGCGGGTTGATTTTGACAAGGTTGCAAGGGCGGGGTTTCCGGCCGTCACGACAACGTCACAGCCCAACAAAAGATCGGTACCGCCGCTTGCCACGCGAATGGTTTTGATCGCCTCGGGGTTTGCCGCCAGTTTGATGTGCGAATAAACCGCCCCGCCTTTTTGCGACAGGCCCGCCATGTCGATGATACCGCTGCCCAAGCCGTCCAGATGTGCCGCCATGCCGACAAGGGCGCCGATGGTGACAACGCCGGTGCCGCCAACGCCGGTGACCAGGATCGAATAGGGCTTGTTCAGATGCGGTTTGTTTTCTGGTTCCGGCAAGTCGGGCAGGCCTGTCAGGCTTGCTTTGGTTTTGCGCGGGCTGCCGCCAATGACGCTGACAAAGCTGGGACAGAAACCATCGGCGCAGGTGAAATCCTTGTTGCAAACCGATTGGTCGATTTTGCGTTTGCGGCCAAGGGGCGTGTCGAGCGGTTGCACTGCGACACAGTTCGATTGTACACCGCAATCACCGCAGCCTTCACAAACATCCGGGTGGATATAAAGCCGCTTATCTATGTCCGCCATTATGCCGCGCTTGCGGCGGCGGCGTTTTTCAGAGGCGCAGGTTTGGTCGTATAGAATAACGCTGATGCCTTTCACCTGTGCGATGTCTTCCTGCACTTTTTGCAGGTCGCGGCGGTGGTGGATTTTGATACCCTTTGGTAGACGTGCGCGGTCGATGCGGGCGGGGTCTTCGGTGACGTATTCCAGTTTAGTGACGCCTGCGGCCAGCACCTCGGCGACGATGTCGTAGGCATCCATGCCACCATCGTGTACTTGGCCCCCCGTCAGGGCAACCGCGTCGTTATAAAGGATTTTGTAGGTCATGTTGATGCCTGACCCTACGGCGGCGCGCACTGACATGATGCCGGAATGGTTATAGGTGCCGTCGCCGATGTTCTGGAACACATGGTCACAGGTGGAAAACCTGGCCTCGCCAATCCAGTTTGCACCTTCCGCGCCCATGTGGGTGTAGCCCTCAACGCCGCGATCCATGAATTGCGCCATCCAGTGACAGCCGATGCCCGAAAAGCCGCGTGCGCCTTTTGGCAGAGCGGTTGATGTGTTGTGCGGGCAACCTGCGCAGAACACCAGCCCGCGCGTGACAGGTAGTTCTGTGCGGGTTTCCGTAAGGCGTGCTTTCAGGTCGCTAACTTTGTTTGCCAGTGATTTGCCGCCCTTGAGGATCAGCAGCCGTTCGCCGATGGCCGCGGCGATTTGGACGCTGTTCAAAGCCATTTCGGGCTGGAACAGGGTTGTACCTGTTTCGGATTTTTTGCCAATAATGTTTGGCGGATTTTCTTGGCCATATAAAATGCTGCGAAGCTGATCTTCGATCAGGGCGCGTTTTTCCTCGACGACGATGATTTGGTTTAAACCTTTGGCGAATTTTGTGATGCCGGTTGGCTCTAATGGCCACGGCATGGCGACTTTGTATAGGGCTAATCCCAGCACATTGGCACGGGTTTCATCAATGCCTAACTCGTCCAGGGCTTGCAGGGTATCCATGTAGGATTTGCCGGTGGTAACGATGCCGATTTTCGGGGAATTGCCACCTGTATAGATGGTTTGATCAAGCTTGTTGGCGCGGGCATAAGCACGGACTGCATCCAGTTTATACTGGTGCAATCGGGCCTCTTGTGTGGTGGGGTGGTCGTTCAGGCGGATGTTCAGGCCACCTTCGGGCATGTCGAAATCGGTGGGCAGTTTGGTTTGGAAATTGTCCAGATTGACGTCGATGGAACCTGACGATTCCACATTGTCCTTAACGCATTTCAGACCGCACCAGACGCCCGCAAAGCGCGACAAAGTCCAGCCGTGCAGGCCGTATTCGATGATTTCTGACACGCTGGAGGGGTTTAGAATCGGCACCATCGCATCGACAAGCGCGTATTCGCTTTGGTGGGCGGTGGTGGAGCTTTCACAGGTGTGATCGTCGCCCATGAGCAGTAGAACGCCGCCGTTTTTAGAGCTG
>JASFZB010000012.1:0-36900 GCA_045046705.1 Rhodobacterales bacterium
GATGGCCAATTCTGCCAGCACTGCCACGCGCAGCGACACCTATTTGGCGTCGGCTACATCGGGTGCCGGTGGTAGTAAGGTCGGGCTCGCTGGCTCGTTGGGCTTGAACATCGTACATACAAACGCGACGGCAACCATATCCAGCGGTGCGTCGGTTAATCTGGGCGCTGGCGCGTCTGATCTGCATGTGTCTGAAGACTTGATGGCAATCGCTGAAGGCCTGCCGGTAGGCGGCGGTGCGACGGGCAACAAAGTAGGCGTTGGTGCATCGGTTGCTTTGAACTTCCTGACCACGAATACTGTCGCTGAGATCGAAGATGGCGTCACAATCAACGGGGGCGGCAGTTTGGCTGTTGGCGCGGATGCCAAACTTTCAACGACCACCAAGGCCGAGGCCGGGGCTGCGGGCGGGATCGCGGTTGATGCGGTTGTTGCGCTGGCATTGCTGGACGAAACAACGAAGGCCCGTATTGGTGCCGGAAACGCGTTGACCTTCACTGGTGCGATGGGGGTTTCCGCGTCAAACACCGGTGTGAACCTTGCGGATGCAGATGGCAAAACCAAATCCGGTAGCGTCGGGGTAGGTGCATCTGCCGCCGTTATTCTTGGTAGCGGCGCGACAGACGGTGTGTTGAAAAATACATCGATCACAACCGCGTCATTGCAGCGTAATGTGACCGCGGGTTCGTTGTCGATTTCGGCTTCCTCTATTCGCACCTACGAAGCCAATGCGACCGCAACCGCCGGGGGCGGCAAGTTTAATGACACCGACCCGAAAAAGACCAAAAAGGCGGGTGGGACTGCCACCAGCGCAGATTCTCTGGATAAGACCAAAGGATCGCAACGCGGTACCAAAGGCGGTGCCAAAGTGACTGTTGCTGCGGCTGCAGGTATCGCGGTTGCGCAGGATCGCGTCGCGGCCGATCTGGGGGCTGTGACAGTTAATGTCGTGGGCGGGTTAAGTGTAACGGCCAACAACGAAAGTAATATGGCCACATTTGGCAGCGGTTTGGCGGTAAGCTCGTCCAGCAACGTCGGTGTCGGTATCGGCGTTGGACTGGGCATTCTGAACAACAAAACCACGGCGACCATCGCGGATGGTGCAACGGTAACACATGCCGGTGATATTACGGTTTCGGCCACCTCGAAGGAAAATGCGGATCCGGCATATCTTGCCAAGCTGACAGCACTTGGTGTTGCTGGTGCATCAGCCAAGAAAGTCAGTGTTGCTGGTGCTTTGGCCGTCGGGATTTCGACCGGATCAACCAAGGCCATCATCGGAGATGGTGTAACGATTTCCTCGGCCCGCGCGATTTCTGTTAATGTCGACAATACCAGCCATATTGCGGCCAAAGCACTTTCCGGTTCGCTGTCAACCAGCGGCACGGGAGTTGGTGCCGCCGTGGCGGTTGTGGTCTCGGAAAAGGAATATAAAGCCTCGGTAGGTTCGGGGGCCAATGTGACGGCTACCAGTCTGGCGGTCAGCGCGATCAGCCATAAAGTGAACACCCCGACGCCGTTCACGTTTACCGATTTAGGCCAGTTAAAGACCGATTTGATCAGCGGGCAATTGCTGGGGGCCAACAATTATTATGTCGAGGCGATTGGCGGTGCTGCTGCCAGCCAGACTGCGGTTCAGGGGTCTTTTGGTGTCATGGTGTTCGACGACAAAGTCAGCTCGACCATCGGGGAAAGTCGGACAACGCCGACTGTTCACACCGCGTCAACATTCAACATAGGTGCCGGGGGTGTCACGCAGACCGCGCAAAGCGATTTTCTGGCCAAGGCAATATCCGGCGCTATTTCCCTAAGCGGTAGCACTGGCGTTGGGGTTTCAAGTTCGGTGATCGTTAGCAGCGGAACCACGATTGCCCGTCTGGCGGAAAACACCAATATTCTGGGGGCCGAATTTTTTGCTAGCCACGCAATTGCCGCGCAAGATATTCAGGCCTTTGGAATATCTGCGGCCGCTGGCAGCAGTAATGGTATCGGTGGCGTTGCCACGGTAATAACCGCGACCAATCGCACCGAAGCTTTGATTGACAAGAATTCCGTCGTTACTATTGCGGGTAACGGAGCGGTTACGCTGGCGGCTAAAAACGACTTTAAAACCACAAGCCTTGCCGGTGGAGCAGCAGGTGGCGGGTCCGCAGGGATCGGTGCGGGCGCGTCCGTTGTAGTTGTGAATAACGTCACACGGGCTGCTTTGGCCGATGGCACGTCAAACACAGACAGGGTTGAAATCAACGCAACCGGCGCGATCAGGATTACGGCATCGGCCACCGAGACGGGAAAAACTTTTGCAGCTGCTGGTGCGGCGGCTGGATCCGTGGCCGTGGGTGTGGGGATTGGTACCTATGTTCTGGGAACAACCACCGAAGCGTTGGCAGGCAATTATGCCAAGATCGGCAATACCTATAATGCTGGGTCATTTGCGCTGTCAGCCAGTGATGTGTCTGATTTGCTATCCGTTTCTGGCGGGGCTGGAATTGGCGGATCAACCGGGGCTGGCGCAGGCGTTTCTGTTGGTGTTCTGACGAAGACTACGCGCGCCATGCTGGGGACCCGTTCAAGCGTGTTGTCAGGTGATGTTCTGGTGAGTTCGGCAAACGCGGAAACCCTTTCCGGGGTGACAATTGGTCTTGGTGTCGGCTTTGATGCTGGGTTGGCCGGTGCGGTTGGCGTGTACGCGATCAATACCACCACAACCGCCCAGATAGGGCAGAATGTGATGGTGGACTCCAACGGGAATGCGGCAGTGCTTGCCGATGATCGCATAACCGTTGATATGTTGGATGGATCAGCCGCCATTGGCACTGCCGGGATTGGTGCCGCGGTTGGTGTTTCTGTGATATTGACCGATACGATGGCCAAAATTGACGATAGTGCCAATGTGTCCGCACTTGGCAATGGGGCTGCTCGTAATTTCATCACCAGCTATGATGATGCTTTCATCTCGTATGGGGCCAGCGACGCGGGATCATTCAACAAGGTGGATATTGACTCCAACAAAGTTGCGGCCTCTACCGGGTCTGCAAATAATCTGCTGACATCAGAAGATGCCCGTGCGGCGGGTCTAAAACTGCTGACCAAGAAACGCAGCGCAACGGCCCATTCAACGGCAGGGCGCGGTGTCATTGTCAATGCGTCGGGGGCGAATTCCGTTCGGACGCTGGCGGTTGGCGGGTCTGCTGGCGGAGTCGCGATTTCCCTTTCTGCAAACGTGCCGGTCATTACGACCAAGACGCAGGCACTTGTGGGTAATAATGTTCTGATCAATCAAAATCATGTTGCGTCTGCCAACGTGGGCCAAATGTTGGCTGTATCGGCGGTCTCTGACATTTATGTCATGGGCTTTTCCGGCGCAGTTGCTGCTGGTGGAACAGCTGGCGGTGCCGGTGTCAGCGTTACCATCGTTGATAACACAACCCGCGCCAAAGTCGGATCTGGTGGCGCCAAATTTGCCGCTGGCAATGTGTTGATTTCGGCCATGGCAACCGAAGATTTTACAGCAATGGCCGCAGCTGGCGCTATTGGTGGCGGGGTTGGTCTGGCAGGCGGGGCATCGACGATTGATCTGACCACGGTGACCGAGGCCGAACTTGGCGGTGTTGTAACGGCTATGGGCAATGTCGATGTGGTCGCTGATGATCAGACCAGGTCTGCCTTGGTGGCAGGGTCTGTAGCACTTGGCGGAACGGCTGGAATTGGGGCCGCTGTCGGCGTTATCAACCTTAATAAGACAATTACCGCAACAATTGCGAATAGTGCACAGGTTTCGGCATTAGGTATTCGCGGGACGCGCAATGTTTATACTGGCGCACTGTTTTCGGCCACACAGGCCGGGTCTGGCGTGAGCGTGCTGGCCAATTCGGTGCAATCCGTCTTTACGCTGGCGGTCGCGGGTGCTGCCGGTTTGACCGCTGGTGTCAGCGGCGTTGTTATGCTGGAACTGATGGACGTGACTACGACGGCCAAGATCGGTGAGAATGCGGCAATCAACACCAGTGGCGGCAATGCTGGGGCCAATGGGGCCCAAGACGTTGTTGTCGCGGCGCGCGACAGCACGGTGACATCTGTGGCCGGTGGCGGTTTTGCAGCGGGCCTGACGGCTGGTTTGGCGGGTGCTGTTGATGTGGGCCTGTTCAAAAATACGACGGCTGCATCCATTGGAAACAACACAACGGTCAACGCCAAACGCGACGTTCTTGTCAGTGGTCTGTCCAACAAAGCAGGTGACTCCACTGTTGTCAGCGGCGCGATCGGCCTTGGGGCGATTGCTGCAGGTGTTGCGATCTACAGCTATGGTGACGGCATTGCGCCGGGGGGCGAAGCTGATAAGAATCTCAAGGAATCAAGCGACAGCGGGACCACGGATCTGGCTTCGGTCACGGATGGCGCGCAAGGACAGGCGCGTAACGGCAAGGTCAACGATTTGCTTAGCGGGTCTGACAATACACATGTCGCATCAATCAGTGCACAAGCCCAAAGCAAGCGGAATACCCTGACAACTTCGACTGCGGCACTGGCCATTCCTGCGGGAACCTCGGCTAGTATCGGATCGACAACGATCACCGCTGGAGGCACGGTTGGCGTGCGCAGTTCGGAAAAAATCAAGGCGACCCTGACAACAGGCGGCATTGCGGGTGGCGGTGTCGGTGTTGGTGCGGGTATTGGTATCATGAACGTTGATACCGGCAGCACCGCGAAAATTGATGGTGGCAATACGATCAACGCAGGTGCCGTGATTGTCGGTGCCGTAACCGACCACAAATTGCAAGGCTTGAGCTTTGCTGGAACCGCCGGCCTGCTGGCCGCAGTTAGTGCCGATGTTGCGTTGTTCGACGACAAGTCACGCACTAGTGCTTTTATTTCCGGCAAAACGATTCAAGCCACGGGGGCGGTCGCGGTGAATGCGTCTGCAACGCGGTATATTGATGTGAACGCTGTTGGCGTTGCGGTGGCCGGTATTGCCGGCGTTGGGGCATCTGTTTCCAAGGCCAGTATTTCGGGCACGGTGTCCGCGTCAGTCAGTAACAGCACCATTGGCAGCAACGCGAACAGGGCTGGCAGTGCCGCAGTTCATGCGATTGCAAACGACAGCTCGATCGTGAAATCCCTTGCCGCTGGCGGTGGTGTCGGGGCCGCCATTCAAGGGGCTGGGTCAATCGCGGATGTCGCGCCGATCGTGACCGCAACTGTGACCCATTCCGCAATCTATACCGCTGGTCTGATCGCAATCAGTTCGTCATCAACCGGGGCTGCCGACACCAAAGCCGAAGGCTATGCCGTGGCAGGTATTCTGGCTGCGGGTGGATCATTGGCCGATGCCACTATCGGTGGCCATGCAACGACCACGATCAATTCCGGCTCCACAATTGACGGCGGCAGCATCAATATTGGTGCCACGTCTAACACGGGAACGGTCAAGTCCAACGCAACCGGGTCGTCCGGCGCGCTGGTCGGGCTAAGTGCGACCATTTCGCATGCGAAATCCAAGGTCGAGGCCAGAACGGCGGTATCCAGTTCAACGATTACCGCCTCTGGCAATGCAACATTCACAAGCTTGGCCAACAGCAATCAGAAAGCAGAAGCTTCGGGGTCAGCGGGCGGTTTGATCGCTGCTGGTTTCAATGAATCCATTGCCGGCTCGACCTCGGTATCGCACACAACCCTGATGGATTTGACGGCGTTGAATGTAGGCAGCCTGACGATTACCGCCAACGGAAATGACGTGAACCAGGCGGAAACGGTTTCCGGCAGCGGTGGTTTGGTCGCTGGTGCTGCGGCAACGGCCAAGACAAATTCCAACAGCAACGTTTCGGCAAGTTTGGTCACCAGTGCGCCAACCAGGGCATTTACCGCCCAAGGTGGTGCCGGTGCGGCCATAACGGCGAATCACACCACGACATTTGGTGGCAGCGTGGACAGCACACAGGCATCTTTCGTTGGCGCAAGCGGTGCGGACATTACCCACACCGTGAACAATACGGTCAACGCTAGCATTGGCAACAATGTGACCCTTTATGCCAACAACCTGTTGATGGCCGCGACCAACCGCACGATCAACAATTTCCGCGGGTCGACGAATGGCGACGCTGCGGGTTGGAACGTGAACTCGATTTCCGGCGGGCTGGCCAGCGTTCCGGCAGGCGGCGCCACCGTCAACATCACCCATGCCACCACAACAACCATCGGGGCGAACGCGACGGTTCATTTGCTGGCCCCCACCACTGGAACGTCTTTGCTATCGATGGAGGCGTCTAACGACATCGGCCTGCACCAAAAGGTCAAGCTGGATTCCGGCGGCGCGATTGCGCTGGCCTCAGCCGAGATCGGCAGTGTGATCACATCAAATGCAAGCATGAGCATTGGCGACAACAGTGATGTCATCGTTGATATTGGCGATATCAACATGGCGGCGTGGAATACGGCCGATGTGGATATTCGCGCTGCTGCGACGACGTATGGCCTTGCCGGGGCACCTTCGGGGAAGGCCGATGTTGTCTATAATGCCAGGAACACGGTTGCCATCGGGACTAACGCCCGCTTGGAAGCCACCGACGGTATCAACCCGACAAATGGCGATGCGCCGTCCAGTGCGACAATCACGATTGCCACCGGCAAAAATCTGGCCGGTACCGAAGGTAAACTGACATTCAACGCCGTCGTTGACGTCTTTAACAAAACGGCAATCCCGATCCCGACCGCGCCAAATCCGACCGTTGTTGTAAACAGCACCGGATTGGTAACGGTTGGTTCCAGTTCAGCCGTCAATGACGGTGTCCGCGCGGCTGGAGATATTAGGATCGCGGCAGGGCGGGGTATTATCTCGGCCCGTGCGGTCGGTACCGGAAAAGACATCTATCGCGAGGCTTTGGCCAAGATTGCCAGTGCGGTTTCCAACGCCTTTGGTGGCGGGGACGTCACTTTTGACTATCACGGCGGATCTACCTCGACCAACGAGGGGGGCACGCGCATAAACGTGCTTGGCAATGTCGAGACTGGTCTGCAACGCCACAAAACCCTTGATATCCGGTATCAAACCGTCGCGTGTGACGCTGGAACGCTGGCCTGTATTGAAAATGATGCGGCCACAAATATCGACTATACGGTTACCGGCCCCAATCCGGTTGGAACGGATATCCTTATACGCGTATCCGAATTGCGCGCGTTGATCGCGCAATACGCAGACGATCCGATTGCAAATGCCGCTTATGCCAGCGAGATTCATTTCCTTGAAAACAAACTGGTCGATCTGGGCCTTGGTAGTTACAACCCAGCGGGTGCTTATGTCCCGGGCACATATGACGGCCCGTCACCGCGCGATGCTTTGTTGGCGCAGGTTGCTGTCGATCAAGGCAATATCGGGGCGGTAAATGCGGGGCTAATCGTCGATGGAAACCTTGGGTTTTCCGATAACTACGTTAACGGGTCGGATGCGGCGCGTCTCGATTTCGTTGACCCCACCCATGGTGTTGCAGTCAAGGGGGCAGAGGCGCTTGCCATACTGCAAACAGTTTCGACCTATGACTATGCGAATACAACGCAGAAATCGTATGTCGATACGATCAATACTGCCCTTTTGAACGGAACGACGGCCGCAAACCAAATCACTGCGTATCGGACGAATACTGTCACCCGCCAAGGAACAGTCAAGGCACAAACCGCAATTATCGTCGCCCAACAGGGTGTTCTGGCGACGGCCCTGATTGCGAATGACACCGCAGGGATCACCGTAGCCCAGACCGCAATTGCGAACGCGAAAAACACGATCACAAGCAATTTGACTGTTATTTCCGCCAATAACACCAATATTTTGGCCAAGACGCTATCTGCCAGAAATAACGCAAACACGGTCAATTCGTATCTTGGATACCTCAAGAATTTCTTGCCGACGAATGGGGATTTAGGGATCGCAGCCGCTGATATAACAAAGAAAAACGGTGCCGCCGGGGCTATAGCTACGGTTAATAGCTCCACCGTTGATCTAGGAACTAACTATACCAACCTTAATACCGCAGTTACGTCGATCAACACGGTAGTCAACCGGCTAAACAGCGGGGCGTCAACCGCGGGGGCAGTCGGTGGTGGAAATTCGATGGTCCAGTACACCGCATTGATCGGGTCTCTGTCATCCACGCTGGCGACGCATACCCAACAAGCGGCATCCGCATCGGCGTCACATGGCAGCCCGACGGCCTATACGGTCGAGGTTGGCAATACGCTGGCCCGTCTTGGCAACATCTATATGGAAGCGGCACAACTGGTCGGTAATGGCGAGCTGCACGCACCGGGCGATGCGTTGATCCGGATCACCAACTATACGTCAAATTCGCTGAAGCTGGGAAATCTGGCAATCCCGACCTATGACGCAGGACATTTGCGTCTGAACGGGGTTCTGGTGGATAGTGTTGGCGACATCAATGCCCTAAATGCGGGCGGTGCAAGTGCAGGTTTCACGCAGGTGGAAACGGCGCTGACATCGGGCCGCGGAACGGTCGAGATATTTTCGCGCTATAACGCCGAAGACAACACTTATTATACGCCAGGTGTTGGCTTGAACCACATGGCAAACAAACGTGTAGCCCCAGATATAACCCTGAAATCCGGCGCCGTGATTGAAAACCAAGGCGGTGCGGTCAAAATCCACAGCGACTCGGGTAACATTTATATCAATGGCAAGATCAATGCCGGGTCGGTTGATATTCTGGCCAAGAACGGCGATTTCGTTGCAAGTTATGTTAATGGTTTCAACCATATCGGTGGCGATCCTGCGGCATTTTCGGGCAACCACACAGACGGATCCGAGGCGGGCCCTGGCATCACGGCGAACGGGTCAATCTCGATCGCGGCGCGGTATCTGAACATCAACAGCACGATCCAAAGCGGCATTGCCAATTGGAACCTGACCCTTAACGGCTCACCGGTTCTGACGTCACAGGCGACATCGATTGGTCTGACCCAAGCGCAGGTCAACGCGGCGGTTGCCGCCAATGTTGGGGTGAATGCTGCATCCACACATCTGACAAATTCGGCAGGCCAAAGCATCAAACTTAACTTTGTGCCGGCAGGTGTTAACGCTGACGAATTGGCCAAGGTCAAGCAACAGTACCTTGATGAGGTCATTCTGGATCATAACGCATCCCCGATCCGCACCCTTTCGTTCGACGGTGTGCCATCACAGATCAATATCAAGGATTATCTGTCGGGCAACGGCGGAGCGCGGCTTGAGTTTTCAAAACTGACCGCCGAGAACTATTATACCGCAAAAGGCGGCGACGGAATGTTCTCGGTCGCAAGTGCTGGTGGCAATATCGGGGCTGCATATGATGCCAGAACCGGTAAACACCAATACGTCGTGAACGGCGCCAGTGTTCATGGCGGCTATATCCAGATATTTGGCCAGATCATGAATACTGCGTCGACCTATGGGATTGGCGCGCTGAAAGTTCTGGATGGTTTCGGAACGATCAACGTCACAAACACCAGTGATATTCCGTTGGTCATGAAAACCCTGAACACAGGGGATGATCCGACAGGCACCTTGCGCGGCACGGCCGGTGTGATCAAGGTGACGGACGTTGTAGGGGTTAATACATCCACGCCAAATGTGCCGTATGTGACCGTAAAAACAACTACTTTCACCAGAAACTATATTCCGGGTACGGCCTCGGGTCGGGTGAATATCAGTTCGCAGTTTGGTCATATCGACAATGCGACCGGGAATATTTTGCCCCTTACGGGAGTTTCCAATACGCTCGGCAGCGATCGAACCGCCACTTACACGCCGACACCCCTGCAACGGTATGTCTGGGCGACCGGGTCTGATTACACGATGACGGCGACCTACAAGAACGAAAACACCCAATTGTTTGGGTCTTCGGCTTTGTCGGTGTCTGACATCAACACATTGCAAGCGGTTAACGGCCCGCACCTGGAGGCAAACCGGCGTTTGGCCGATGGTACATATGTCTCGTTGTCGACCACACAACTTAGCGGTGGCACAATCACTGGAAATGGTGTGGTTGTTGCCGCGCCACAAGTGACTGTTGCCAACAGCACGTTGCTGGGGGCCGCTGACCAGTTCAAGACATCAACAATTCCCTACCCCGAAGCGCCTGTGGTTTCGACGCGCAGCGACTCGCACCGAAGCTGTAACTGGTGGACTTTGTGTATCGTCAGCAGCGTCACCTATTATTACGACGTGACCCAGAAATACACAGATATCACAACCAATTCACTGCGCGCCGATTATCCGGTGAAGGTAGCGTTCATCGGTGACAACAAGGGTGCCGTAAACGTCACATCGGGTGGCAATGTCGTGCTGACGAACAACATCACGAACCTTGCAGGTGTGACATCCATCACCGCAAATGGCAGTGGATCAATCATTGCCGGAAACACATCGGCGACGATCAAGTCAAAGTCTGCCGTTCTTGCTGCGGCAGGTTCGGTCGGCGGGGTTACAAATCCGCTGGATACAGCAGCCCCTGTGAACGCTGCTATTTTGGTGAACCTGACCGGGGCTGACAACGCCGCAATTCCTGTTGCCAACCGCGGGTCGCTGTCGGCAATTGCCCATAACGGCAATGTATCAATGATAACGCGCAGCAATATGATTGTGGATAAGGTCACGGCTGCGGGGAACGTAGCCGCCGACAAGGGCAAGGTCGAGTTGGTGTCCTATAAATCCATTCTGGCCAAGGCCCCCTATGTTGTAGCGACGGACACCGGTTCCAAAATTCAGGGTCAAAAAGTCGCACTGACCGCAATTAACGGGTCAATTGGCGGTACGGCAACCGCCGATATGCTGACCGTGAACGCAGGCTATTCGACTGATCCGGCGCTTCGCCCGTACGGGGCTTCACCGGATGCAGTACCGCTGCAAAACGCGTTCCTTGGTTTAAGTGCCACGGCCAGCGAGTCCATAGGTTTGAAATCGACCGGTTGGTCGGGCAACACAGACGGTAATATGCTGGTGAACCAGGTTCTGTCGATTGGCGGTGACGTTCGCTTGGATGCTGTTGGCCAGATCCTTGACAACAATCCGATCGAGACGATCGATACCCGGACCTATAACCAATTACTGGGCTACTGGGAAACCCTTGGCTTGCTGGCAACCAATGCGGGCCGCGGGATCAACGGAACTGATAACGCTGACAAGCAGGCAAATGCGATCACGGCGTTCCAGAACTCCAAAATCCAAAAGTATAATCAGTACTGGAAGATCCGTACGCAGCTTACCTCTGGCGGCACGTTCGACCCAACCTCGTCCGTTACGGTTCCCGTGGGGACGCCTCAGTATGACACCCTGCAGAAATATTTCACGGATCAGGCAATCGCTGAAGGCGCGCCAGATGTCGGGGCCGCTGTCACGCTGAAGTTTACTGAGTATCAAAATAATCAAACCACTGAATTCCGCAGCCTCCATCAGGAATTCGGGACAGTGACTGCAACATATGACTCACATTATGCATATGTTGCCACGGCAGCCGAAAAGGCTAAGCTGACCAAAGGGGCTGTCTGGACGGAACGGGAACTGGCATTCTCGATTGCCCCCGGAGCTCTGAAAACGGTCACTGGCACCAATCCTGTCGTCAAAGATCCAAATGTTTCGGGCCGGACCGTAACCATAAATGCGGGGCGCGGCATCGGTGAAACGGTCGGATCAGGAACGCCAAACCTTGGGGTTTCCATCCGCTCAAGCCTTGATCCGCGCAATCTGACACTTGACCAGAAAGTTGCGCTTGCTGCTGCTGAACGCAACGACCTGCAACTGACGCTTGGGCCGGTATTCTTGCCGGCAGGTGCGACTGCCGAACAAACAGCAGCTTTCGCTGCCGCGCAGGGCGAAGGAATTACCGCAGCCGGTTCGTTGACGGTGCTTAATCTGGGGGCGGAATTTAGTACATTGTCATCGGTTCAGCAGGCGGCGTTGAATGCGGCCGCTTTGGGGATGGTGTCAGCATCGGATACTCTGCTGACGGTTCTCAGCAAACGGCCATTGAACTTTAATGCCGCGACCGCGTTGAACATAACTGTCCCCAACGTATCGGCGGCGGGGAACAGCGATATCGGGGCTGCATATCTATCCTCGATGGGCGGTGCCAAACTGGGCAATCTGAATACCTATGGGGACACCCGGATCAAAGTTCGTGGCAATATTGTGAATGTGCCCAGCGGATCCATGGTCAACACAGGAAACCTGATACTGGAAGCGGCGCAAGGCGGCGTGGGAACAACCGCGACACCGGTGACGCTGATGCTTAAGCCTGGGGCTACGACGACTGCGCGAGCACAGAACGGGGTTAACATCGCCTTTACCGCAGATGGGTTGGTCGACACGATTTATTCACCAGGGGACGTTAAACTTTCCGCGGTGGGCTCACTGCTGAATGCGAATAATGACGACCTTATCAATGTTTTGGGAACCAATGTTATTCTGACGGCAACGTCTGGCTCGATTGGCACAACAGCCCGAAGCCTGAATGTTGGCGTCAACCCGGGTGGTGGAATCACTGCGGCGGCTCTGTCGGCAAACGGAATTAACCTGTACGGTCCGCTGAACAACAAGTTTATTATCAGATCGGCAACCGCAGGCGGGACGATCAATCTGAACTCGGCAGGAGACAGCACGATTGACGGGTCGGTTACTACTGCTAGCGCAATCAATTTGTCAGCTGGTGGCAGGCAGATTATTTCCGGCATCAGCACGGTGCACGCGGTCGCGGGGGATATCGCGATCAATGCGGGGTCGCTGAAAATGTTGAACGGTGTGGCCATGAACGCAGATGCCGGGGCCGTAATGATTGCTACGAGCGGTGATGCTGTTGTTACTGGCATTACTGTTGGTAGCGCAGCCATTGATGCGGTCAAGATAATGGCAGGTGGACAGGTATTTGCCGGCACATTGCCCACCCGTACCGACATCACGGCGATGTCACCCGGAGCTGGTGTCTTTGTTCGTGCAGGCCTTGGGATTGGCGACAAGACACAAGCCGACGACCTTGCCGAAGATCGCAGCGGCGATGTGCCGGGCAGCGCCAATCTGATAACCGACACGCCAAACCCGTTGCGAATCAAAACCAGCCTATTTGACGGGGAAGCAGCCAACGGCAGCATCAATGTCAAAGCACTGTCCGATCTGGTCATCACAAATGCCAAAGCGCCGAACGGTGGCCTTGTGTTCAATGGTGATGGTACATTGGATATCCTGTCCGCAACCAGCGGTGGCACGCAAAACTTTACCGGACGCGGCAATGTCAAGTTTACCCAACTGACGACGCCAGGCCTGCCTACAGACCCCGGCGACATCACTGTGGTTTCTTTGACGGGAACGGTGAAAGGCGGCAATATTAATGCCAACGGGTCCAATAGGATTGAAGGACACGGGGTTGATTTCGGGTTGCTCACTGCCGGGATAAATTCGACGATCGTTTCTTACGGCGACATCACGGGGGTTAGCCAAATTGCGGGCGATACCGTTGATGACACGGCAGGAGCGGGAGGAGTTCATGGATCACTTAATATAGGCATGATCCGGGCCAAGAATATTCTGCTGCAGGCGACGGACGATTTGACTCTGCCGGATCTGCAAGTCGCCAACCGCCTAGCCTTGCGGGCCAATACGGTCACGGCCTCGGCGACACAGGTTCCTTCGGGCCCTGATCCACTGTTATTCAGCCTGACAGGGCCGAATTCTACGGTAGGCACCAGTGCAGATGTGACAATTGATGCGCCGGCTGGGGTGATCATTGACGAGTTGTTCATGACGGATACTAAGTTGGTAACGACGGCAGGGCTTGTCGATATCCAAAACGCTAATGTACCGGGTGCGATCCTGCTTAAAACACCGTTCCAGACGGTGGATGGCAACAACAGATCCCCGATCCCGCGCAACGGCAGCAACATACAGTTCTATGAGCCGTCAAAGACATTTGCATTAAAAGTGAATGGCACCGCGACAGCGACTAATGCCGCGTTTGTTGTAAAATACGACACAACGGTTCAAGTCACGAATATCTTGGGGAATGCCCCATTTGACGGCATCAGCCTGATTAGGGACTCGGTACGTAGGATGCTGCAATCCGACGACTATTTTCCATTTTGGACAGCAACCGAGCCGAACCTTCCTCTTAATCAAGTTGTGTGGCAGGATGACAACAAAATGATACTGACTATTGGCGGAAGCGAATACATTGTGTTTGCAATCGGTGATGGTCCTGCCGTGATGCTAGAAAAGCGGCGTTAAGGTCAAATAAAAAGCCAGTTCGTTTGGCTACCACAGAGGGTTCGATAGGTATGAGCGTATTAAAATCTATAATTTTACGGTATTCAGCATGTAAAATGCTGGGTCTGTATGCAGTTGTAATTGTTGCCTGTTTTGCAACATCATACGGTGCTTTTGCGCAGGCCGTTGATCTTTCCGTTAAAGCCACTGAAAAGGCCGTAAAGCGTGCGGATGAGATCAACAATGCAGCTAACACAAAGCAAACCGGGCCAGAGGTGATTACTAGCCCGTTGAATAGACGGGAACTTCCGCCGCGTGGCGGCCCGACCGTTCTGTTGCAGTCAGTATCTTTTAGCCCTGAATCTGCCTTCCTAAGTGTTGAAGAACTTGATGCAATCGTAAGCAAATACAAAGGTAAGCGTATTGATTTTTCACAGATTTCAGAACTGGTACGAGATGTAAACGACCTTTATGCAGCCAAGGGTGTTGTGACCGCCGCAGCAATATTGCCGCCGCAAAACCTTTCTTTGGGCCAATTAAGTGTGACCCTGGTGGAAGGGCAGGTTGGGACTGTCGCAGTCGTTGGTGATCACCGAACGAAAAGCTCTTTTGTCTTAAACCGAGTGCGATTTGCGAAGGGAACAACTGTAGACGTGCCGACTGCGACGAAAGACATCGTTTGGTTCAACAAAAACAACCAAGCGCAAGTCCGGATGCTACTTGAGCCAGGTGCCCGTTTTGGTCTAACGAATCTTCGTTTCGGCATTACCGAACCCAAAAAAAATCAATTACAGTTTTTTGTGGACAACGAGGGAACGTATTCAACGGGTGAAATGCAAGCATCTGGTGTTTACCGACGGTATGGTTTGTTGGGCTTGGATGATACGCTGCTGTTGTACTTAACCACGTCGGAAGGCAGCACGGCAGGCACGGTGCGCTATGACATTCCGGTTACAAAATACGGTACGCGGTTAACATTCAGCCAAACCGGTTCGATGATTGACGTAGCCAATGGCCCATCTGCTGTCCTGAATATTAGCGGTTCATCAACTTCGACCTCGGTGTCACTAAGCCAACCTTTGGTAGCAAACAACAAGTGGTCTTTGATGTTGGACGTGGTCGGTTTCAGGGGATTAAGCCGATCATCTTCAGGGGTGACCACATTGGTGGATTCAGATACATCAAAAATTGCTTCAGGTGTGACATTTGGCTTTACTGGGAAACGACTTAGCTTTTCAACCCATTTCCAAAAAATATTTGCAACGGTCAAAGATCGGATTTTGGCGACGAAAACGGATGTGAATATTATGTACAGTACAATGCAAGGCAGCTATAAACTGGATAATGGTTACATGTTAACTGGTAACGCGGTTTGGCAGGCGACGAGCAGCAAACTTTTACCGGGCAATTTATTGTTTCAGATTGGTGGGCCAACAACTGTGCGTGGATACCCATCTGATGGTGTAGCTGGCGATCAGGGATATTATGCCAACTTTGAAATGAAACATAGCATCCAAATGAAAAATATGAGCTTTGACGGGTATGTTTTTGCCGATATTGGCGAGGTGCGATCAACATTTCCAGCGCGGACACGGATGGCGTCTGTCGGTTTCGGATTATCCAAGGAGGTGCTGAAAGGCACGCGTCTGGAAGCCTCAATCGCATTTCCTGTAATCAATGCGGTTACAAATCAATCAAATGCCGAACTTTCGATTTCGCTGTCGAAGACGTTATTTTAAAGGCGTTGTGAATAGGTTCAGAATAACCAGTCGATTGAAACCGCCTTATTTTCCATTTTACCCGGGTTTATGGTATGCGGTTCCCCTGTTGGCACCTAGCCCTTAAAATTCCAAGGAATCAGGGCTTCGATATCACTTTGTTTGTGGCCAGTGACAATGGCGGTAAGGATTCCGGAGATGTCCGAGGGGATCAGGGCGTTGTGGCTGTCGCGCCGGTCTTGCTGGTGGTCAGCCATGTGGGGGGGGGCGGGATCGCGCCTTTCTGGTCTTTCGATTTAGGGCTGCCTTCAGAACGTTATCTTGATCATCCATCACCAACATCAGGCGCAGACCTTGCCTATTGCTTTAATTATGTCCACACTTCGCCCATGAGCACCTTGCCCCGACGCACCACGCACTATCTTGGCCCGATCACCGACAGCAGCCGCTGGGATGCGCTGGATATTCGCGCAGGTGACGTGTTTATCTGCACCCCGCCGAAATGCGGCACCACCTGGAGCCAGAGCATCACAGCGATGATGATCCACGGGTCGCCCGATCTGGTGGCAAGCGTGCATAAAACCTCGCCCTGGCTGGACAGTAAAACCCGGCCTTTGCACGACCTGACCGAAACGCTGGACGCGCAAGAACACCGCCGGTGCATCAAAACCCACACGCCGCTGGATGGCATCATCTATGACCCGCGCGCCACCTATATCGCGGTTTACCGCCACCCGCTGGACGTGCATTTTTCCATGCGCGACCATGTCGCCAACATGGCCATTGACGAGCTGGATCATTTGTTTCCCGCCGGTCCGCGTCATGACGCGCTGATGTTCATCAACGATCACCCGCCGGAAACGGATTGCGATCATCTGACCCTTGATAGCATCACCCGCCATTACAAAACGTTCAAGGAATGGGAAAACCTTACGAACATTCATCTGTTCCACTACGCCGATATGCGTGCAGACCTGAATGGCACGATGGCGCGTTTTGCCGATATTCTGGGCTATGCGTTCGACGAAAACACCATGAACGCCCTGACTGAAGCCGTCAGTTTTGACGCCATGCGCAAAAATCCCGCACAGTTTGCCCCCGCTGCCGGCATGGGGATTTTCAAGGACGAGGCCAGGTTCTTTAATTCCGCAAGCTCGGGTAAATGGGCAAAGTACCTGAACGATGCGGACATGGCACAATATGGCGGGCGGATGGATCAACTGCTGGGCGCAGATGATCGCCGCTGGCTGGAATTTGGCAGCACATGAATATGTGACTTGCCAGACCAGGGGATTTTGTGACAAAATAACCGCAATGACGGAAAAATCCGCGACCGAGAGGCAGATATGAAAACAATTTTACTGACCGGCGTAGCCTTGTTTATGGCAAGCCCGCTTTTAGCGGGCAGCATTGAACGTGCCTGCAACACATCCGCGCGCAATGCGTCGCGGGCAACCTGTTCGTGTATTCAGCAAGTGGCCGACATCAAATTATCGCACGGCGACCAGAAACAGGCGGCAAAGTTCTTTGCCAACCCGCAACTGGCGCAAGATACCCGTCAATCGGACAAGCCAGCAAAGGAACGCTTCTGGCTGCGCTATAAGGCGTGGGGGGTGCTGGCGGCAGATCAGTGCGGCTGATAAAGAAGAGGCCCCGGAGTTTCCCCCAAGGCCACATAGACTTGTAATCGTTTATGCTTAAGCGGTTTGCGCTTTTGCAATGTCGCGTTTTACCTTCAAAGCACTTATAGACAGCTCGCTGTCTTTGGCCTTGGCCAAAAACGCATCCAGCCCGCCACGGTGATCAACCGTGCGCAAGGCCGCGGCGGACACGCGAAACTTGAAGGAACGGCCCAGCGCATCACTGGCCATCGTTACATCATTCAGATTTGGCAGAAACCGGCGTTTGGTTCTGTTTTTGGCGTGGCTGACGTTGTTGCCAACCATCGGGCCTTTACCTGTTAATTCGCAAACACGAGACATGTCCAGCTTCCTTAGCATATGGCCAACGGGCCCTGTGCCCATCGGTACTTGAATTTCGAGCCGCCTCTTTAGGCCCGATATGGTCGGGCGTCAAGGGCAACCACCGCAGGTTTCGGGGTTTTTACGCTAATTTTCCGCCTAAACAAGGTGTCGGGGAAAACACCGCACGGGTTGTAAAAAACCACGCATAAATATGCTGGGTTTTTTGATTTGCCTAAAAGGTTTCAATTCTGACAGGTTCCGTGAACAGGGCACCCCTTATATTGAGGGCAGAGATACCCTAGATTTACCCTTACACAAAATGCATTCGGAGAAACCGATGAGACCTTTATTATCAGGACTGGCCCTTGCAGGCAGCCTTGCAATGCCCGCAATAGGGCAGGCTGAAAACATCACGATGGACCTGTATGCCATCGGTATAAAGGCTGGCAGCATCACCGTAAACGGTGCGGAAAAGGGCAATGCTTATGCGCTTCGGGGGCTGGTTGCGCCTTCTTTTTTGCTAAAACTGGTCAAGGAAATCGGCTTTAGCGGCTCGGCTTATGGTCGTGTCAAGAACGGCCAATATCAAAGCCTCCGATATGCCGGCAATATCACCAATGGCAAACAGCGCTCGCAAGTCAGGATGCACTGGCGCGGGCGCACCCCGGTTCTGGACAGCTATGAACCCGGACGCGAAAAGCGCAGTTATGATATAAGCCCTGCCAAACAGGTGGGTGTGGTCGATTTGCTAACGGCGGCCTATGCAACGTTCAAATCCCGGCGCATAGAAAACCTGTGCAATGCCACCCATAAAATGTTTGACGGGCGCAGGCGTTCGCAAATCAGTCTGGGTAAGCCTAAGGTAACGGGCAAAACCGCCACTTGCGCGGGCAAATATACCCGCGTTGCAGGATTTTCACCCAATGAGATGCAAAAGAGGGTCAACTTTCCGTTTGTCATGTACTATGAGTTGCAGGATGACGGGATGTATCGCTTCAAGGAATTCATTGCGGATGCCACATTCGGCAAGATCAAGGCATACCGCAGGTAAGCACAGATGACGGGGGTACTGCCGATAGAGGCAGCACTGCCTGAGCTTTATCATGCCCTGACATCGGACAACCAGGCGGTACTGCAAGCCCCGCCAGGGGCGGGTAAAACCACCCGTGTGCCGCTGTTCTTGCTGGAAAAGAACCTGTTCAAGGGTAAAATCCTGATGCTGGAACCGCGCCGACTGGCCGCGCGGGCCGCCGCCGAGCGCATGGCCGAGATGCTGCGCCAACCGGTGGGCCAAACCATCGGTTACCGGATGCGCGGCGACAGCAAAACATCCCCCGAAACCCGCATTGAAGTTGTCACCGAAGGCATCCTGACCCGGATGATCCAAAGCGATGCGGAATTGCCCGACATTGCCTGTATCATTTTCGATGAATTTCACGAACGCAGCCTGCAAGCGGATTTAGGGTTGGCGTTGGCGTTGGAAATCCGCAGCGCCCTGCGCGATGACCTGTGCCTGATCGTGATGTCTGCCACATTGGACGCCGCCCCCGTGGCGCAACTGATGGGCGACGCGCCGATCATAACGTCGATGGGTAAATCATACCCCGTTGAACCGCGGTTTTTGCCCCGCCCGTGGTCGCAACCCGGGCGCAAAGGCCCGCGGTTTGAGGATGCGGTTGCGTCCTTGGTAACGACAGCTACATCCGAGACCACAGGCGGTGTGCTGGTGTTCCTGCCCGGTGCCGGTGAAATTACCCGTGTGCAACAACGACTGGGCGGCCTTCTTGCGCCGGATGTTACGGTTCGGCCTCTTTATGGGGCGATGCCGTTCAAAGACCAACGTGCCGCAATTACTCCCCCCAAAAAGGGGCGCAAAGTGGTGCTGGCAACCTCGATCGCCGAAACCTCGCTGACCATCCCCGACATCCGGGTGGTGGTCGATGCGGGGCGTGCAAGACGGGCGCGGTTTGACGCCAATTCGGGCATGTCGCGGCTGGTAACCGAGCGCGTCACCAAAGCCGAAGCCACCCAACGCGCTGGCCGCGCGGGGCGTGTTGCGGCAGGGGTCTGTTACAAGCTGTGGACAAAGGGCGAAAACGGCGGCATGGCCAGTTTCCCCGAGCCCGAAATACGCGCTGCCGATCTGACCGGTCTGGTGCTGGAACTGGCGCTTTGGGGCTGCAATGACCCAACCGCCATGAGCTTTTTAAGCCCGCCGCGTGACGCGGATTTTCGGGCCGCCCAAGACCTGTTGCGACTTATCGGCGGGCTGGACGCGGATAACCGCATTACCGCTTATGGCCGCAAGCTGGCCGGCATTCCGACCCATGTACGCCTTGCGCATGTGCTGTTGCAGGCCGGTGCGCGCGCCGGCTTGCTGGCCGCCCTTCTGGAAGCCCGCGATCCGTTGATCCATGAGGGCCGCCCGCTGCCTGCGGATTTAACCCTGCGCTGGGACGCCCTGCACAATCTGGAAAAATTCCACCATGAGCGGCCCTTCCGCGCCAATCGCGTCACCCTAGAGGCAATCAAAAAAGAAGCCAAACGGTTGAAATCACGTGGTAAAACCTCCCTTTCACCGGGGGCGATGGCGGCTCTTGCCTATCCCGACCGTATCGGCTTGCACCGCTTGGGTGATGCCCCGCGCTATCTTTTGTCGGGTGGCAAAGGGGCCTATCTGGAGCCCGGCGACAGCTTGGCTGCCAACCGCTTGATCGTTGCGACCGATCTGGACGGCGACGCCAAAGAGGCGCGTATTCGTATGGGCGTTGCCCTGAGCGAGACGGAACTGACCGCGCTTTATGGTGACCGGATCAAGGAGGTGCGTGTCTGTGTCTGGAACAAGCGTGAGCGGCGGGTGGATGCGCGGTTGCAACGCAAGTATCAAGCCTTGATCTTAAGTGACCGGGTCTGGAAAGACTGCCCCGCAGATGCGCTGGCCACCGGCATGATTGCGGGCATTCGTGATCTGGGCCTGAACATTCTGCCGTGGTCAAACGCGGCAAAGCTTTACCGCGCCCGCGCCGACTGGCTACGCGGCAAAGGGGGCGATATGCCTGACCTGTCCGATACAGGCCTGCTGGATGGTTTGGAAACCTGGCTTGGGCCGCATTTGTCGGGGGTGAAAAAAACCGATGACCTGAAACGCTTGAACATGGCTGAAATCCTGCAAAGCATCCTGCCGTGGGATGCGCAGCAAACCCTGAACAGACAGGCCCCCGCCAGCATCAAAGCCCCGACCGGCACCACGCTGGCGGTGGACTACAGCGGCGATCAGCCAAGCGTATCGGTGCGCCTGCAAGAGCTGTTCGGCCTAACCACCCACCCCTGCGTTGGCCCCGATCACATCCCATTACTGATCGAACTGTTGTCGCCCGCACGCCGTCCGGTGCAAACCACCGCTGATTTGCCGAACTTCTGGCGCAGCTCTTATGCGGATGTGCGCAAAGACATGCGCGGCCGCTATCCGCGCCATCCCTGGCCGGAAGACCCGACCGTGGCAGAGCCGACGCGAAGGGTGAAGCCTAAACGGTAGGCCCTAAAGCGGGTAAGTAGGCTTCGGTCTTGATAGGTTATTGAATTTACGAGAGAACACACGATAAAGATCGCCATCCACAGAGTTGCGGCTACTGTTGTTGGCCGGCCAAAATAATTGGGCCACCTTTGTTGAAACAAGCCCGTCCTGCTTTTCTTTGGGCGTGTTGTATTATCTTTGACAAGGCCGCGAGATTGTGGCATTTAGTTTGGGCGTAAATTAAGCCTGATCTAAAGCTATCGGGCTAAATTTAACAGCGTGAAAAAACGGGAGAAGATATGAAACATTTTATTATCGGGGGCGTTAGTGCCCTTGCGATGTCGGCGTTTGCCTTTAGTGCTTCGGCGCAAGATATTGTTCTGGGTGCGGCGGTGTCACAATCGGGTAAATATTCGACAAACGGTCAACACACGATGAACGGCTACAATATGGCCATTGAGCGGATCAACGCCAATGGCGGCGTTGAGGTTGCCGGTAAAAAACACAAACTTGTAATCAAGTATTATGACGACGAGTCGACACCGGCGCGTGGGGCGGAGCTGGCCGAGCGGTTGATTTCGCAAGACGGTATTCAATTCATGCTTGGGCCGTATTCCAGTGGTTTGACCAAGGCGATTGCCCCGGTTACCGAAAAACACGGCGTTCCTATGGTAGAGGCCAATGGTGCTTCGCGGTCGCTGTTCACCAACGGCTACAAAAACCTTTTTGCAGTTCTTTCAACGTCCGAGCAATATCTGGCCTCGGCTATTACCCTGGCCGCAGAACAGGCAAAAGCCGACGGTCGTGACCCGTCCAGCTTGAAAGTTGCGATGGCGTTCGAAAACGATCCGTTCAGCCAGGATATTCGTGCCGGTGTTATGGATGATGCGGCAAAATACGGTATGAAGATCGTCATTGATGACAAACTGCCTAAAGATCTGACAGATATGACCCCGACTATGACCAAAGTTCGCGCCCTTAAGCCCGATCTTCTGGTGGTTTCGGGCCATTCTAAAGGGGCCTCGACGACTATTCGTCAGTTGAGCGAACAGAATGTTTATGTGCCAATGCTGGCCATGACCCACTGTGACAGTGCCGACATCATTGGCAAATTCGGGGCCGCTGCCGAGGACACTCTTTGTGCTGCTCAATGGGCACCGACATTGACATATTCCGATAGCCTGATGGGATCTGCTGCTGATTTCGCCAAAGCGTTCAATGAAAAATACGGCTATGCACCGCCTTACCAGGCTGCTGAGTCTGCTGCTGCGATTCTAGTGTTTGCGGATGCTTTCAGCCGTGCCGGCTCTTTGGATCAGGCCGCTGTGCGCGATGCGCTGGCTGCAACGGATATGCAAACCTTCTATGGCAACATCAAGTTTGATGCCACGGGCAAAAATATTGCCAAACCGATGGTTCTTTATCAGGTTCAGGACGGTGCTTTGAAAGTTGTAGCACCCGTCAAATGGGCTGAAACCAGCGTTAATTTCCCGCGTGCGAAAAACGGAAATTAACCCGACCTTACGGTAAAAAGCGGGGGGTGTTGTTGCGCTCCCCGTTTTTGTAACTTCAGATTTACCTTCAAAAGGCCTTCTTTCAGATGGATAATATCCTTAGTAATCTTAGCTTGCTAACCACGCTTGCGCCGGTAATTAACCTTGAGTTGATCATCAATGGCCTGCTGGTTGGTGCAATTTTCGGGTTAATCGCCTACGGAATGGCACTGGTTTGGGGTGTCATGGACATCATCAATGTGGCCCAGGGCGCGTTTGTGATGCTCGGTGGGTACACGTCTTTTTACTTTATACGCACAATGCAGGGGTTGATGCCGAACTCGCCGCATATCATGTGGATTGTCCTATCCATGGTTGTTGCCGCGTTGGCCGTTGGACTGTTTGCCGTAGTAGTTTTCAAACTGGTCATCGAAAAGGTTCTGGATCGGGATTTGTTTGTATCATTACTGGCGACTTTCGGGATAGAATTGGTGATGCAACAGGGCATGAACCAACTTTTCACCGCAGAAGAGCGGGTGGTGGATGCCCATTTGCAAACCTTTACCTTTCTGGATTACATGTTGAATATTCCCGGCTCACGCGCCCTTGGGGCTTTGTTGGGGGTTGCGGCAGCGGTGGTGATCGTGCTGCTGGTCAGGTATTCAAAATTTGGCCGTGCTATGCGTGCCACAGCCCAAAATGCCCGTGCTGCGCGCATCATGGGGATCGATACGCGTAAGATATATGCCATGACATTCGCTTTGAACGGGGCGATTTGCGGTGTTGCCGGATCGATTGTGGCTTTTGTCTATATTATTCATCCGTTTCAGGGGTTGATCTATACATTGCGCAGCTTTGTCATCGTGATTCTGGCCGGTGTCGGTAATATTGTAGGGGTGATTTTTGCGGCCCTGGGATTGGGCGTTTACGAAAACTACGCCGGTTTTATTCTGGGTCCTGAATACCAAAACGGTATGGTGTTTATCATTGTGCCGATTGCTTTGCTTGTGCGTGCGGCGATTATGCGGCGCAAACGTCAATATCTGAAATAACGGGAATGAATGATGCGTAAAAAATATTCCATGCAGTCGGCTTTGGCCCTGGGTGCGGTAGCCTTTGCTGTGGTGGCCCCATTTGTTCTGCCGCATAATATGGCGCAGCTTGCCGATGTGATGGTGTTTATCCTGATCGCGTTAAGCTGGGATATGCTGGGCGGGCAAATGGGCTATAATTCTTTCGGGAATATCCTGTTCTTCGGTATTGGTATGTATGTTCTTGCTGCGATTCAGGTGTGGGCCGGCGGCTATTCATTGGAGATTTATAATTCCGCCATGGGCGGTAATATCGGGTCCTTTAGCGTAACCGCACCGGTCTTTTTGATCTCGCTGATTGGCGGTCTTTTGGTGGTGGCGGTGCTGAATTTTCTGGTGGGGCTGATCGTTGGCTCGCAGCTATTGAAAATGCGGGGTCATTATTTTGCGATCGGCACACTTGGTCTTGGGGTCGCAGCCGGTGAGTTTGCCGGTACTCTGGGTGTTTTGGGGGCCGGTTCCGGTATGAATTTCATTCAACCGCCGGATACCATCAACCTGATGCCGATACTTTATTATATAGGTCTGGTGGTCGCTGTCGGGTTTTACCTGCTTTTGAAGTGGCTTTATTCTACCCGTTTCGGTTTTGTTATGAATGCCATTCGTGACAACGAAGACAAGGCCGAGGCAATGGGCTTGCCGACCGGAAATGTAAAAGCGTTTGCCTGGGCCATAGCGGCGTTTTTCACCGCGATTGCAGGCGGGCTTTACGGTTCTGCCAAGAACTTTATCGACCCGACAGAAGTTGCATTTTCGCTGCCAACGATCGGCGTATGGATGCTGCTGATGACGTTGATCGGCGGTAAGGGAACAATCTGGGGGCCGATCCTTGGTGCCGTTGTGTTTCAGGTATTCAAAGAGTTTTTCTGGACATACCTGTTCGGATGGCAACGTGTGGCACTGGGATTGTTGATCGTGGTCATTGTGGTGTTTTTCCCCAATGGTATTATGGGCGGTCTTGATAGATTGCGTGCAAGATTTGGTTCGGAAAAACCGCAAAAGGGGGCGGGGGCATGACTGCAAAAACTATATTGGAGCTTTCCAACGTCTCAAAATATTTCGGCGGTGTGGTTGCCAACGAAGGGATTTCCCTGTCGGTCAAAAAGGGCGATGTGGTCGGGCTAATCGGGCCAAACGGTTCGGGCAAGTCTACGTTGTTCGGCTCGATCTGCGGCTATCATCCGATTGACAAGGGCTCGATCAAATATGACGGCATCGAGATTAAAAAGATGCGAACGGCTCATATCGCGCGTCTGGGCATGGTGCGCACGTTTCAGCAAACCCATGTTTATGACGAGATGGATTGCGTGCGTAATATGTTGATCTCGCGGCCGGTGCGCACCGGCGGTGTGCGCGCCTTGTTGCATCGGCCAAACCCCGATGATCTGGATCGTGCCGAAAACCTTTTGGAGTTTGTCGGCCTTGCATCAAAGCGGCATTTGCTTGCAGGCTCGTTGTCGTTCGGTCAGCAAAAACTTCTGGAGTTTGCCATGGCTTTGATGAATGAGCCGGAAGTTCTGTTGTTGGACGAACCGACGGCAGGCATCAATCCGACTTTGATAAACGGGCTGATTGACCGCTTGAAACAGGCCAATGAACGCTTTGGCGTGACGCTGTTTGTGATCGAGCACAACATGCGGGTGATGATGAACCTGGCCAATGAAATTCACGTTCTGGCAGCCGGGCGGTTGATTGCCAGCGGGCCGCCTAAAGAAATCCAGAATGACCCCCGGGTCATCGAAGCCTATCTGGGAGGTGCCTAATCATGGCCGAGAATAAAACACCCAAGAAAACAACCGGATACCACCAAGGCTCGGTTGATACGGTGATGAGTGTCGATGCTGTGGAAAAAGCTGCGGCAGAGATGTCACAGGCCCGTCCAACGCGCAAAGATATGTGGGAACTTGCCGGCGGCGATCCGTTTTTGAAGATCGAAAATCTGGTTGCGGGCTATGGTGCGATGAATATTTTGCACGATATTGATCTGGCGGTTGGCAAGGGCCAGTCGCTATGCCTGATCGGGCCGAACGGGGCTGGTAAATCGACGATTCTACATTCGATTTACGGCTTTACAGATATTAAGTCAGGCACGATTACCTGTCGGGGCACCGATGTGACATATCAAAAATCAAACCAGAAACTGGCGGAAGCAGGAATTGCCTATATCTTGCAGGATAATTCGGTGTTTCCCGATATGACTGTGCGCGAAAACCTGTTGATGGGCGGTTATTTGATGAAGACCACCAAACAGGCGGCGCAAAAGGTGGACGCGCTTTTGGAAAAATATGACCGTTTGGCCGTGCGCGCCCATCAACCGGCGCGGATCCTGTCGGGCGGCGAGCGACGATTGCTGGAAATCTCGCGGGCACTGGTGATGGATCCGGATGTTTTGCTTGTGGATGAACCTTCTATCGGGCTTGAGCCACGGTATATCGACATGGTGTTCGATATTCTGACCGACCTGCAAAAGGTAGATGGCAAGACCATTATTATGGTCGAGCAAAACGCCCGTAAAGGGCTGGAATTTGCCGATCTCGGGTATGTTTTGGTGGCCGGTGAAGTGGCGATGGCGGATACCGGCGATGCGCTGCTGGCCAATCCCGATGTCGGGCGGCTGTTTCTGGGCGGGTAGGATAAAACCGCCATTTCTGAAATCTAGTGGCGAAACTTCGGCATCAGTTGCAAAAGTTTTTTGGTGTAGTCATGCTCGGGTGCGGTGAAAAGTTTTTCGGTGTCCGCTATTTCCAGAATTTTACCGCTTTGCATCACTGCGATACGGTCACACATCTGCCGGATAACCGGCAGATCATGGCTGATGAACATCATGGTCAGTCCCAGCTCTTCTTGCAGGTCTTTTAGCAGGTTCAGGATTTGTGCCTGAATGGATACGTCCAGCGCCGAGGTCGGTTCATCACAGATCAAAAACCGGGGCCGCGTGGCCAGGGCGCGGGCGATGGAGATGCGCTGGCGTTGGCCGCCGGAAAATTCATGGGGGAATTTTCGTGCAGCCTGCTGGCCCAGCCCGACGATTTCCAGAAGTTCAGCGACGATCTTTTTTACCTCGTCCCGGTTGGCAGCCTGTTTGTGAAAAATGATCGGTTCGGCAATGATGTTTTCCACTCGCATGCGGCCATTCAGCGAAGAAAACGGGTCTTGAAACACCATTTGCGTCTGCCGCCGGTAGTAGTTTCGTTTGTTGGTGTCTTGCAGCCGGTTCAGATCGACGCCGCAAAATGAAATTGCCCCGCCCGACGGGTCATAGATGCCGGTAACGCAGCGCGCTATCGTTGATTTGCCCGAGCCACTTTCGCCGACAATGCCGAAAACCTCGCCCTGCCGGATGTCGAAAGAAACGCCTTTCAGGGCGGTGAAATATTTGTTGTTACGCTTGAAAATCGCGCGTTTGATGGTGAAATCCAGCTTCAATCGGTCAACCGTCAGCATTGGCCCGTCGAAATCTTTATAGTCACGGGTTTTTCCCAGCCACATATCGGACAGTTTAATGTCTTCGGGCAGAACCTCGACATCCTCGATGTAGGTCACAAGCGGGAAGCGGTGGGTTTTTTTGTCGGGGCGCGGCACTGCCGAGATTAGGCTTTTGGTGTATTCATGGGTCGGTTTGTAAAGCACATCGTCGGTCTTGCCCAACTCTACCAGCCGCCCGCGATACATCACTGCGACGCGGTCGGTTATTTCGGCGATCACCCCCATATCGTGAGTGACCATTATCATGCCGACATTGCGCTCGGCACATATTTTGCGCAACAGATCAAGGATTTGCGCCTGAATAGAGACATCCAGTGCCGTGGTTGGCTCATCGGCGATCACCACTTCAGGGTCGGAGCAAAGCGCCAAAGCGATGACCACGCGCTGGCGCATGCCGCCGGAAAACTGGTGCGGGTAGTGATCCACCCGCTCGGTCGCGTTTTCGATACCGACCTGATTTAACAGATCAATCGCCCGCGCCCGCGCCGCCCTGTCATCCAGCTTCAGGTGCAGCATAATGGTTTCGATCAATTGTGCGCCCACGGTTTCCAGCGGGTTCAACGAGGTCAGGGGATCCTGAAAAATCATCCCGATACGTTTGCCGCGAATCGCGGATTTCAGGTTTTCATCCAGATCGTCAATCCGTTCGCCCTTTAACCAGATCGAGCCGTTTGACATATACCCCGGGGCGTCCAGCAGCGATATGATCGCATTGCCGACAGTGGATTTGCCGGCCCCGCTTTCGCCGACGATACCCAGAATTTCGCCCGGCTCAACGCTTAGGCTGACATCGTTTACGGCGGTAAAATCACCTTTGCGGGACGGGAAGACAACGGACAGGTTTTTGATTTCCAAAAGGGGCATTCGCGCGGACCTATTGTAGTTTTGGATTAAGTGCGTCACGCAGCCAATCGCCAAAAAGATTAACCGACAGGGACAGGATAATCAGGGTCAGCCCCGGGAATATCGTGATCCACCATTCGCCGGAAAACAGGTATTCGTTGCCGATGCGGATCAGCGTGCCCAGCGACGGGGTGGTGGGGGGCAGGCCGACACCTAGAAAGCTTAAGGTCGCCTCGATGATAATCGCAAGGGCCAGATGCAACGTGCCGATGACAAAAACCGGGCCCAGCACATTGGGCAGGATGTGCTTTATCATGATCCGGGTCGAGCCCAGCCCGATTACCTGTCCTGCCTGCACATATTCCTTGATTTTCTCGGTCATCACGCTGGACCGCACGGTGCGGGCATATTGCACCCAGCCCGATACCGCGATGGCGAAGATCACCACATAAAGCGCCAGGTTTTCGTGCTGCGCCTTCGATACCACAGACCGGAAAACCCCGTCTATCAGCAGTGCAATAAGGATGGCGGGGAATGATAGTTGCACGTCGGCAATGCGCATGATGATACTGTCAACGCGCCCGCCCACATACCCCGAAATCAGCCCCAAACTGACCCCGATGATCAGCGACAGAAAGACCGATGTGAAGCCCACGAAAAGCGAGATGCGCATGCCGTAAAAAATCGTCGACATAATGCCGCGCCCCTGATCATCGGTGCCAAGCCAGAAGCGGCTATTGCCACCGTCCAGCCACGAAGGCGGCAGATTGCTGTCAAACAGATCAATGGAGGCCAGATCAAACGGGTTGTGCGGTGCAATCCATGGGGCAAAAACCGCCAGAGAAACCAGAATAATGCCCATTATCGCCGAGATATAGGCCATAGGTGTGTGGGTAAATGAATACCACAGATCATTATCCGAGATGCGGCGGCGGGTGTCCGATAACCAGCTTGTTTCATCCTGTGCCATGCCTTAGTCCCCCACCGTGGTTCTAAGTCGAGGATCAAGAACAACGTAAAGAATATCGACCAGCAGGTTGATGGCGACGAAAATAAACGCGATCAGCACCAGATAGGCGGCCATGATCGGAATATCCGCGTTGCCGATGGCCTGAATGAACAACAGCCCCATGCCCGGCCACTGAAACACGCTTTCGGTGATCAGCGAAAAAGCAATAATCGAGCCCAGTTGCAGCCCGGTGATGGTAATCACCGGGATCAGGGTGTTTTTTAGGGCGTGGCGGTAGTGCAGGGATTTCATGCTTAGCCCGCGGGCGCGGCCAAATTTGATATAATCGGTGCGCAGCACTTCCAGCATCTCGGCGCGTACCAGCCGCATGATTAGGGTCAACTGAAAAATCGCCAGCGTGATGGCCGGCAGGATCAGTGCCTTGATGCCCGACCATGTCAGCAGACCGGTTGTCCACCAGCCTATTGTCACGACATCACCGCGCCCGAACGTCGGCAGCCAGCGAAACACCACCCCGAACATCAGGATCAGCAGGATACCGATCAGGAATGTGGGCAGCGATACACCGACAAGGGAGGCGGACAAAAAGAATTTGGTCAGCCAGCTATCGCGGTGGATTGCGGTGTAAATCCCCATTGGCATGCCGACAAAAAGCGCCAGAAGCGCGGAAATTATTGATAATTCCAGCGTCGCGGGCAGGCGTTCCGCCATCAGTTGCCTAACCGGCACACGCAATGTGTAGCTACGGCCAAACTCGCCCTGAACCGCATTTTCGGCGAAATGGGCGAATTGCACCACAAACGGGTCGTTCAGCCCAAGGGCTTCTTTAAGCTGTTCACGTTCAATTGTGGATGTATCCTGACCCACCATGTTGCTGATTGGGTCGCCAACAAAGCGTAACAGACCAAAAGTGATCAAGCCTACGGTCAGCATGACCAGTACGCTTTGTATCAGTCTTTTGGCGATAAAAGTCAGCATGAAAAGCCCCTAAGTTTTTGTTAGTCAAGACGGCGCAGCCGCGTGTATGCGACTGCGCTATAAGGTTTAACCCTTAGGGTTATTTGTTGACGACAACGGTTCTGAGATCAAGAATGTTGTCGGCGCGTTGTGACACAGTCACCTTGTCGCTGGCCCCCCAGGACAGAGGTTGTTGGTGCAACGGCAGATAACCAACCTCGTCTTTCACGATCTTGAAACCTTCGGTGATCAGAGCCTGACGTTTGACCGGGTCGGTTTCCGAACCGATCTGCTTGGTGATCTCGTCAACCCGTGCGTTGCAGTAGTTGCCCAGATTGAAAGCCCCCAGTTTGGCCGCGTCATTCTGGCACGACAACAGGTTCTGGAACACGTTGTGCGCGTCAATTGACCCCGGCGTCCAACCCAGCAGATAAAAGCTGGTGTCATAACCGCCCTGCGCCAGCACCTTGCCGAAATATTTGGATTTCGGTTGCGCCAGAAGATCCACCTTGATGCCGACTTTGGCCAGCAGGCTGGTTACCGCCTGACAGATTTTTTCGTCGTTCACATAGCGGTTGTTGGGGCAGTCCATGGTAACGCTAAAGCCGTCACCGTAACCGGCTTCTTTCAACAGAGCTTTGGATTTTTCCGGATCATAGGCATAAGGCGTGTTCAGGGCTTTTACAAAACCGTTGATTTGCGGTGCAATCATTTCGCCGGTCGGTGTTGCCGCGCCGCGCATAACTTTCTGATTGATCAAGTCCAGATTGATCGCATGGGCAAAGGCTTCGCGCACGCGGATGTCCTTGAACGGATTTTTGCCTTTCACAGAAGAGTGCAGCAGTTCGTCACGCCCTTGGTCCATGCCTAGAAAAATCGTCCGGGCTTCGGGGCCGGACAAGGGGCGCACACCGTCTGCATCATCAAGACGTGACCAGTCTTGTACCGGAACCGGATAGACCAGATCCAACTGCCCCGAGATCAGCGCGGCCACCCGTGTGGCGGCTTCTTTCACCGGCGTGAATTCTACCCGTGTGATATTGGTTGCAATGTTTTTATCCCAATAGCCGTCAAAGCGTTCCATCACTGTACGCACACCGGGTTGGCGTTCAACGATTTTGAACGGGCCGGTGCCGTTGGCATGTGTTGTGGCATAGCCCGGATCATTGGCATTTTTCACATTACCCGATGCCGCTGCACCGTTGGCTTCGGACCATTCCTTGTCCATGATGTAAAAGAAGGTCATTTCTTGCATGATCACCGGCAGCGGGCCGCTTGTGGTCATAATGATATTGTAGTCATCGACCTTTTCGATATTTTTGATCATACCGGCGCGAACCTTTTGGTCAGAGCCATCGGTTTGGGCGCGGTGCCACGAAAAAATCACGTCATCGGCATTGAAATCATTGCCGTTATGGAATTTTACACCTCTGCGCAGGGCAATTTTCCAGGTGGTCGGGCTGGTGCTTTCCCAGGATGTGGCCAGTGCCGGTTGCAACTTCAGATTGGCATCGTATTTGGTCAGCCCTTCGTAAACATTGCCCAAAAGGCCCAGTGTAAAGGTTTCGTTCAGGCTGTGCGGGTCAAGCCCCTGCGCATCGCCCTGATAGGCGTATTTGAAGGTTGCTGCCGATGCGGGCAGGGCCAGCATTGCAGCGACTGCCACAGCAGACAGACAGGTTTTCAGGTTTTTCATAGTCAACTCCCAGTTGGTTTCATTCTCAGGTCTAGTTCTTTTGCCGGTTGATCAGGCTTTTGATGAACTGAACCCCTTTTTTAACTTGCTCTAACTCAATATATTCATCCGGTTTATGGGCCTGATCAATGGATCCCGGCCCGCAGACGATGGTGGAATAGCCGCGTTCCTGAAACTGGCCGGCTTCGGTGCCATAAGACACGTTCAATGTGTTGTTTTTACCCGAAAGCTGCCTGCAAAGCATTTCGGCATTGCTATCGGTTTCGGCCCTAAAAGCCGGAATTTCAGCGATATCAACATCAATGCCCGCGTCCGGATGATCCTTTTGCATGGCCGCAGATAATTTGCCGACGAGCAAATCAATTCTGTCTATTACGGCCCTGCGGTCATCTTGCGGAATATAGCGGTAATCCACCGTGAAGGCGCATTCTTTGGCTATGATATTATGGGCGGTGCCGCCGTTGATCATGCCCACATTCAAAGTGCTATAGGGCGGCTCAAAGCTGGTGCCGGTAAAGGGTTTTGCCGTCAGCTCATCGCGGATTTCATAGATTTCCGCCATCAGTTTTGTGGCATATTCAATGGCACTGACCCCGCGGTGTGGCTGGCTGGAATGGGCCTCGACCCCGCGAAAGCGAAAGCGGTATCCGCGCACACCTTTATGGGCGTTGGCGATTTCCAGCAAGGTCGGCTCACCGACAATCACCGCATCAATGGGCGGCAGCTTTGCCACCATATCGTCGATCATCCGCGGCGCGCCCAGACAGCCGACCTCTTCATCATAGGAAAACGCCAGATGGATGGGCCGTTTCATGTTGGCGGCTTGCATATCGGGCACCAAAGACAGCGCAATGGCCAGAAAACTTTTCATGTCACAAGTGCCGCGACCATAAAGCCGGTCGTCTTTTTCGACCACCTTGAACGGATCGCTTGACCATGCCTGCCCGACCACGGGCACAACATCGGTGTGACCGCTTAGCACCACACCACCCGCCACATCGGGGCCGATGCTGGCATAAAGGTTGGCCTTGTCGCCTGCGTCATTGTAAACGCGGGTCACGGTAATACCATAGAATTTCAGATAGGCTTCGATATAGTTCTGAATTTCCAGATTAGAGGTGTCGGAAACAGTAGCATGTCCGACCAGATCAGCGATTAATTTCTTAACAGCGTTCACAAAAATATCCCCCAATATAGGCGGGAAAGGTTGCATTTAATCGCTATTCAGTCAAATATCAGTTTTGGGCGTGACTATTCAAAATTGATATATAAGGCTTTGCATGAACCAACGTCAGCTAGAGATTTTCACTGCGGTGATCGAATGCGGCACCCTGACCAGTGCCGCCGAAATGTTGTTGACATCACAACCCACGGTTAGCCGCAGTCTGGCAAAACTGGAACAGGAACTGGGGTTTTTACTGTTCGAGCGGCACAAGGGGCGGGTGATCCCGACACCCGAAGGCATTGCTTTGTATGAAGAAATGCAGCGGGTTTATATCGGTATCACCCGGCTGCAATCCTTTGCCAGACGGGTGCGCGAACAGCGCGGCGGCAAAGTCAACATCAGTGTAACACCGGCATTGGCGATGTCGTTCATTCCCGAAGTTTTACGCCGTTTCCAGATCAAACATCCCGATTTCAGGGCGGTCATTTCGGTGCGCGCCCCAAGTGTGATTTTCAACAAACTGCGCAACGGCACCACGGATATTGCCTTTTCCAACGCCATGGTCAGCCCCGGAGACGTGACCGAAATTCCGCTGACGGATGCAAAATTTGTTTGTGCCATTCCCGCAGGCCATCCGTTGGCAGATAAGCCTGTGATCGGCCCCGGGGATTTAACCGGACAGAATTTTATCATGCTGCATCCGGAAAAAAGCTTTAACTGGAGCGGCCATGAAAAGCTGATCGCCTCGATGCCCGAAAAACCCAATATTGTGTTTAGCACGCAACGCTCGGCGATTGCTTACGGCATGGTGGCGCAAGGCATCGGTATTTCCGTGCTGGAGCCGTTTTCGGCGCGGTTCTGGGAAAAGCACGGCATTGTTATCAGGCCGTTTCGGCCCGGCATTTCCTATCCGTTCATGATTTTCTTTCCGCGCGGTAAAATCAGATCCGATCTATGCGAGCGGTTTGCCGGGGAAGCGCAACAGGCCTTGGCTGAAAACCCGCTGCCGTATCAGCAGGCTTAGCTCCCTTTGACAAAACAGTTTTCAATGGCCCTGAAGCACCATGTGAAAGAGGATGAAGTGTGCCAATTCGGCAGTTGCAAGCAAAGCGTAAAACGCCCGAATCTTCCATGATTTGAACCGTCGCCATAGCAAGACCATCACGCCTGCCACCATAAGGCGTTCTAAAATAGCGATAATTTCGCCGTGGTATTGTGGGTTCCAGTAACTGAAGGGGCTGCGGAAAACCCAGTCGCCCAGAGGCCAGAAATGCATGCGGGCGTCTGAGTGGTGCAGGGGGAAATCCAGGCAAAGATGCGAGATGGCGGCAGCGGCGAACACGATCAGCCAGGCTTTGCGCAGCCAAAGGGCGAACAGCAGTAGAAGCCCCCAAAGCACAAAAGAATTATCAACCGCAAACACCTGTTGCCATGTGTCCGAGAAAAATTGCACATCAAAGACGTAACGCGGGCTGTTGCCCTCTATCAGCAGGCTGAATGCGGCCATGGTGTACAAAGAAATATCCGGGAAAAAGCCCCCAATGATTGCCCCCGCAGTGATTTTCGGGCAATCTGGTTTTGCAAACAAACCGGCGGCAAGCAGGATATGGGCGGGGGTGTTCATTCATGCCTTCGTTTTGAGTATAGAAACAGACTATAGGGCAGCAAATGGCAAAGTCCATCATGATCCAAGGGGCCGGTTCAAATGTCGGTAAATCAATGGTGGTGGCAGGTATTTGCCGCGCGGCGGTGAAGCGCGGGCTATCGGTGCGCCCGTTCAAGCCACAAAATATGTCGAACAATGCCGCCGTGACGGTGGATGGCGGCGAAATCGGTCGCGCACAAGCTTTGCAGGCGATGGCCTGCAAGGTGCCTGCAATCACCGATATGAACCCGGTTTTGCTGAAGCCCGAAACCGACACAGGTGCGCAGGTCATTGTGCAGGGGCAACGGATGACTTCGGTGAAAGCGCGGGAATATGCCACGCTGAAACCGACCTTGATGGCGGCGGTTTTACAAAGTTTTGCGCGTTTGGGTGCAGATACCGATTTGATCGTTGTCGAAGGGGCGGGCAGTCCGGCGGAGGTTAATTTGCGCAACGGTGATATTGCCAATATGGGCTTTGCTGAGGCCGCCAATGTGCCCGTGGTTCTGCTCGGCGACATTGATCGCGGCGGGGTGATTGCGCAGATGGTCGGCACCCATGCGGTTTTGCCAAATCAGGATCGGGACAGAATTAAAGCCTTTGCAATCAATAAGTTTCGCGGCGATGTCAGCCTGTTTGATCAAGGCCTGGACGAGATCGTCAAACATACCGGTTGGGCCAGCCTTGGGGTGATCCCGTGGTTCAAAGACGCTGGTAAACTGCCCGCCGAGGATGCGGCGGATATTGTGCTTAACCGCGCTGAAGCGGGCTATAAAATCGTTGTGCCACAACTGTCGAGGATTGCCAATTTCGATGATCTTGATCCGCTTGGGCTAGACCCGAATGTCACGGTACAGATGATCCGTGCAGGGCAGCCTTTACCGCTGGATGCGGATCTGGTTCTGATCCCCGGGTCAAAATCCACCATCGGGGATCTGGCCTATTTCCGCGCACAGGGCTGGGATATTGATTTGGCGGCACATGTGCGGCGCGGCGGCCATGTTCTGGGGATTTGTGGCGGCTATCAGATGCTGGGCCGCGAAATTCATGACCCAAACGGCATTGAGGGGCCAGCGGGCACATATGAGGGCTTGGGGCTGCTGGATGTGGTAACGGTCATGCATCCCGAAAAGCGCTTGGCCCAAGTGACGGGCCACGATGTGGCTTCAGGGGCGACGGTGGCTGGGTATGAAATCCATATCGGGTCTACATATGGCGCGGATTGTGACCGCGCATGGCTGGAAATAGAAGGGGATGCGGTTGGGGCGGCATCGTATAACGGGCGCATCAAGGGCTGTTATATTCACGGGCTGTTTTCTGGGGATGCGTTTCGGGTCGCCTATCTGGAGGGCCTGGGCATAACGGCTTCGGCATTCAGCTATGATGCTGAAATAGAACTGGTTATGGACGCGCTTGCGGCCCACATAGAGACCCATCTGGATTTGGACAGGCTATTTGAAATCGCGGGCTGCCAGTGCGTAGTGGATCTCGCGGCGGACTAGTTTTCGCACATTGCGGGTGATCCGGCCGCCCAGGTCGCCTTGCAGTTCGGCACGTACCATTTCGCAAACGATTTCGCGCAATATATCTTCGTCAACGAATTTCTTTACCGCAGATTCAGGTGCACCCGCATCCGAACCATTGTGTAAGGCCGCTTCATCATCATCTTCGGTTTCGGGTAAGGAAATCTCTTCGGCTTCTTTATCCGGGGTTTCTTGAAAAGCGGCGTTCAGGTCTGTTTCGGGGGCCGGTGTGGCCGGGCTTTCATCGGTGTGAAGCGGCGGTTCTATTTTAATCTGTTTGCAGTCTGCACTCATTTCCGGGCGCAGCATAAAGGGCTTAGGCTTTTTGGGCCGGGTTTCTTCCGGGCGAATAATTTCTGTCGGTTGTTCGGTTTCGGTTTCCAGAAACGCGGTAACATGTGCGATCCGGCTTTCGGTCTTTGACACGTCCGCTTGTTTAGCGTCCGGCAAAGGCGCATCTTTTGTGATTTCGGCAATAGAGGCATTTATGGTTTCGATAAAACCGGTTTGCAGATCTGGGGCTGTGGTTTCTTTGGACAAGGGGGGGCAAGCCGCTTCCGACAAATCATTCACGGCCACATGCGGGGTAGCCTGTATTGGCT
>JASFZB010000013.1:0-35924 GCA_045046705.1 Rhodobacterales bacterium
ACCCCTTGCAAACCCCCATAGACAGGGCTATATGAACCCAACTGCGGTGATTGCCGCAGGAATCAAATTGTGAAACCCCGTGTTTGCCCCCTTCGTCGTAATCGGGGGGTAGTTCCGGAAAGGAGATACGACATGAAATTGAATGAATTGCATGATAATGCAGGGGCCACCAAAAGGCGCAAACGCATTGCCCGTGGCCCGGGTTCCGGAACCGGTAAAATGGCTGGCCGTGGTATCAAAGGTCAAAAATCACGTTCAGGTGTGGCGATCAATGGTTACGAAGGTGGCCAAATGCCGCTTTACATGCGCCTGCCGAAACGCGGCTTTAACAACATCAACGCCAAAACCCACGCGGTTGTAAATTTGGGTCTGTTACAAAAGTTTATTGACGCAAAGAAACTGGATGCGAAAAAGCCGATCACAGAAGAAGTTCTGGTTGCAAGCGGTCTTGTGCGCCGGGTCAAAGACGGTGTGCGTATCCTTGCAAAAGGTACGCTGACCTCGAAAATCGATCTGACTGTAACGGGGGCTTCCAAGCCTGCTGTTGTGGCGGTTGAAGCGGCGGGCGGCAAATTGACAGTATCGGCTGCAAAAGAAGCAGCCCCTGCGGCAGAATAATCCTTGTCGGCAGCGCATTGACTGCTTACATATATGCAAGTTTTTAAGCGCCGCGTGTCTGGAAAACGGATGATGCGGCGTTTGTTTTGAAAGGTTAGAAAATGGCATCTGCTGCAGAACAAATGGCGTCCAATTTATCATGGGGGACCTTTGGCAAAGCAAAAGAGTTGCAATCGCGCATCCTGTTCGCTCTCGGGCTTTTGATTGTATACCGCATTGGCACATTCATTCCGGTTCCCGGGATCGATGCGCTTGCCTTGGCAAAATTCGTCGAGCAAAACCAATCCGGCGTTGGCGGCATCCTAAACATGTTCTCGGGTGGCGCGATTGGTCGCATGGCGATTTTTGCGCTTGGCATTATGCCGTATATTTCGGCCTCGATCATCATTCAGTTGATGACAGCGATGGTGCCACAACTGGAGCAGTTGAAAAAAGAGGGCGAGCAAGGCACCAAGAAAATCAACCAGTACACGCGCATCGGTACGGTTTTGCTGGCAGGATTTCAGGCTTATGGACTGTCAAAAGGGCTGGAGGCCAGTAATCTGGTCACAAACCCCGGCCTGTTGACCTTTCAATTGCCTGCCGTTGTTACCCTTGTGGGCGGCACCATGTTCTTGATGTGGCTGGGTGAACAAATTACCTCTCGCGGGATTGGTAACGGTATTTCACTGATCATTTTCGTCGGTATCGTTGCCTCGTTGCCGCGCGCATTGGTAAACTTTTTTGAATTGGGCCGTACCGGCTCATTGCACGGCGGTGTTATTCTGGGCGTCATGGTAATGGTTGTCGTGGTCATCGGGTTTATCGTGTTCATGGAACGCGCTTTGCGCAAAATCCATATTCAATACCCCAAACGTCAGGTTGGTATGAAGGTATATGGCGGCGAAAGCTCACACCTGCCGATCAAGGTCAATCCGGCCGGGGTGATTCCACCGATTTTTGCATCTGCCCTGTTGTTGTTGCCAACCACGATCAGCACATTTTCAGGCACGCAAACATCGCCGATCATGTCAACGATACTGGCTTATTTCGGCCCCGGGCGGCCGTTATATATGCTGTTTTTCGTCATTATGATTGTGTTCTTTTCATATTTTTACACGGCAAATGTGTCGTTCAAAACCGATGAGGTTGCGGACAATCTGAAAAAGCAGAACGGCTTTGTTCCGGGTATTCGCCCCGGGGCCAAAACCGCCGAATATCTGGATTTTGTGACCACGCGCGTTCTGGTACTGGGCTCGGCCTATTTGTCGGCCGTGTGTTTGCTGCCACTAATCTTGCGCAGCCAGTTTGCCATTCCGTTTTACTTTGGCGGCACCTCGCTGTTGATCGTTGTCTCGGTCACCATGGATACGATCACGCAAGTGCAATCACATCTGTTGGCGCATCAATATGAAGGCCTGATCGAGAAATCCCAACTGCGCGGCAAGAACCGCGCCAAAGCACGTAGAAAGTCTCGCAAATGAACATTATCCTTTTGGGCCCACCGGGTGCAGGTAAGGGGACGCAAGCAGCCCGTTTGGTAGAAGAGCGCGGCATGGTGCAATTGTCTACGGGCGATATGTTGCGGGCGGCCAGAACCTCGGGGACTGAAATGGGATTGATGGTTGCGGGCGTTATGGACCGCGGCGAGCTGGTCACAGACGAGATCGTGATCGGCCTGATAGAAGAGCAACTGACGTCTGCGGAAGAAGCCGCAGGCGGATTTATCTTCGACGGCTTCCCGCGCACGCTGGCACAGGCTGATGCCTTGGGGGCTTTGCTGGAAAAAGTCGGACAGAAACTGGATGCGGTGATCGAGATGCGCGTAGACGACAGCGCGTTGGTTAAACGCATCACCGGTCGCTATACTTGCGCCAAATGCGGTGCCGGTTATCACGAGGAATTCAAGAAGCCGAAGATAGATGGTGTTTGTGATGACTGCGGCGGCACCGAGTTCAAGAGACGTGCCGACGACAATGAAGACAGCCTGAAAACACGGCTGATGGCCTATTACAAAGACACTTCGCCGCTAATTGGCTACTACCATGCCAAGGGAATGCTGCAAACAGTCGACGGGCTTGCGTCTATTGACGCGGTGGCGGCTAGTATTGCTAAGGCATTGGATGGCTAATGCCAATCTTCTACCCCGGTTCACTGCTGTGCTGGGGTTGATTTTTTGAATAAATCATTCAGTTTCAGGATGTTTTTCAAAGGCCGCGTGATTTGTGGTATGGTTGTACTAAATTGCCCAGTGTAACATAATGTTCCTTTAACAGGGTAAATCCGCAAGCTGCCACGTTCGGATACAGGGTTGGCTGCAATTAGGTCAAACCGAAAACGCCCGTCTGGTAACTGAACTAGAACCTTGGTGTTTCTGCGGGTGCAGGTGCTTGTTATTTGCCCGCTGGAAAAATTAGGGACAATCAGGGCAATACTGTAGTAGCTATTATCTCCGCGCCCGCACACCCGTTGTCCGGTGCAATCAAGTTCGCGCGCCGTCACTTCAAGCAGGATATGGTCGCCCGGGTGTGCAAATATGAACAATTCCAAAGGTCTGCGATCTATTGTGTTTATTATATCATTTTTATGCGCTGTTACATAAGCAGATCTGCCCCGCTTACCGCGGGTTTGATTGTACATTTCCATAGAACCCCACTTATGGTCAAAATATTCAGTGGTCCCTGGCGTCGTATTAACCAAGTGTAGTTTAATCCGATGCAATTCGCCGGCTTCACCATGTCTATCGCCGGTTTTTACAACCACAAATTGGAGCATGCCTTTAAGCGAGACACGGATGACGCCGGGTTGTCCCTGCAAACTATGATAGGTTGTCGCAGTGCCGTTTCGCGGTAGGCTTAAAATGCCTGCGTTTGCGATGAGCGGAAGCAAAAGGGAAAGTAATATCGTTATGATAAATTGAGGTAAATGGCGCGTGCCATAACGATAAAAAATCATGATTAATCCCCTCTGATATTTAAAATATATCTTGATTATACAGAATTAGGAAGCTTTGCACAAGAATGCTGCTGTCGCAGGGCCAATTGGGCAGGCTTTCTGCTTGACGTTTTTACGCTTTTACCCTATGGCACACGCTTCTAGGCCGAAATCTTCGGATTTTCCTGTGATTTGCCGATTCGGCAAAGTTTCGGAACGGCTTGGACAGAAGCCAGCCCGGCGCAAATTCGCCGGGCTTCGTTGTGAAAACAGGTTCCGGGGTTACGGAACCGCAACCAAAGGAACATAAAACGTGGCACGTATTGCTGGCGTAAACATCCCGACGAATAAGCGGGTTAAAATCGCACTTACTTATATTCATGGCATCGGAAACACCTCGGCTAACGCAATTTGCGAAGCTGTTGGTATTGATGACGCCCGCCGTGTGAACGAATTGTCGGACGCTGAAGTTCTGAAAGTTCGTGAATACATCGACGCAAACCTGGACGTAGAAGGTGACCTGCGCCGTGAAGTTTCCATGAACATCAAACGGATGATGGACATGGGTTCGTATCGCGGTCTGCGCCATCGTCGCGGTCTACCGGTTCGCGGTCAACGCACACACACAAACGCTCGTACGCGCAAAGGCCCTGCACGGGCAATTGCCGGCAAGAAGAAATAGGAGGGTTTGATCAATGGCACGTGAAAAAATACGCACAAAACGTAAAGAACGCAAAAACATCAGCACTGGTGTGGCGCATATCAATTCATCCTTCAACAACACAAAAATCCTGATTGCTGACGCGCAAGGCAATGCTATTGCATGGTCGTCCGCAGGCACGATGGGGTTCAAGGGGTCTCGTAAATCCACACCTTATGCAGCCCAGATGGCGGCAGAAGATGCGGGTAAAAAGGCCCAGGAACACGGCATGAAAACTTTGGAAGTCGAAGTTCAAGGCCCGGGTTCGGGACGCGAAAGTGCGCTGCGCGCATTGGCTGCTATCGGCCTGAATGTTACATCTATTCGTGACGTGACCCCGATTGCACACAATGGCTGTCGCCCACCAAAACGCCGCCGCGTTTAAGTTATTCGGGTTGGCCGGAAGGCCAGCCCAACACAGATTTTAACCTCGAGCGTTTGCTGAAACGGATCCATATCAGCAAACAAGAATGGAGGCCCTTATGATCCATAAGAACTGGCAGGAACTTATCCGCCCAACACAACTAGACATCAAACCGGGTGCAGATCCTTTGCGCACGGCGACGGTTGTTGCCGAGCCGCTGGAACGCGGCTACGGGCTAACTTTGGGCAACGCACTGCGCCGTGTGCTTTTGTCATCTTTGCAAGGAGCGGCCATTACGTCTGTGCAAATCGACAACGTATTGCACGAGTTTTCAAGTGTGGCCGGTGTGCGTGAAGACGTAACGGACATGGTTTTGAACCTAAAAGGTGTGGCGCTTTCCATGGAAGTCGAAGGCACGAAACGGGTTTCCATTTCAGCCAAAGGCCCAGGTGTTGTCACAGCAGGCGACATTGCCGAAACGTCGGGTATCGAGATTTTGAACCGGGATCATGTGATTTGTCACCTGGATGACGGTGCTTCATTGTTCATGGAAATGACTGTGGATACCGGCAAGGGCTATCTGGCAGCGGATAAAAACCGGCCCGACGATGCCCCCATCGGCCTGATCCCGATCGACGCTTTGTTTTCACCGGTAAAACGCGTGTCATATGATGTGCAACCGACCCGTGAAGGTCAGGTTCTGGATTATGACAAGCTGACGATGAAAATCGAAACCGACGGGTCTATTACACCTGAAGATGCCGTGGCGTTTTCGGCGCGTATCTTGCAAGACCAATTGTCTGTGTTTGTAAACTTCGATGAGCCGGAAGCGGCAAGCCGTCAAGAAGAAGAAGACGAGTTGGAATTCAACCCGCTTCTGCTGAAGAAAGTCGACGAGCTGGAATTGTCAGTGCGTTCTGCAAACTGCCTGAAAAACGACAATATCGTTTACATTGGCGATCTGATCCAGAAAACCGAAGCAGAAATGCTGCGTACACCAAACTTTGGCCGCAAATCTTTGAACGAGATCAAAGAAGTGCTGACTGGGATGGGATTACATCTGGGGATGGATATTGTGGACTGGCCGCCTGACAACATTGAAGATCTGGCCAAGAAATACGAAGACCAGTTTTAAAAATGTAGGGTGGGCTTAGGCCCATCTTACGAAAATGCCCGCAATAGCGGGGACTATCCGGGTAATAATGCCCCAAGGAGCGCAGGACCCAACGCAGGTCTGCCGGACAAAGTATAAAGATTGATAAAGGACTAAAACTATGCGTCACGCACGTGGATACCGCCGCCTGAACAGGACACATGAGCACCGTAAAGCTCTGTTCGCAAACATGGCCGGCTCGCTTATTGAACATGAGCAAATTAAAACAACATTGCCGAAAGCCAAAGAGCTTCGCCCGATTATTGAAAAAATGATCACATTGGCGAAACGTGGTGATCTGCACGCCCGCCGTCAGGCGGCATCCAAACTGAAACAGGATGCTTATGTGGCTAAACTGTTCGAGGTTCTGGGCCCACGCTACAAAGATCGTCAAGGCGGTTATGTGCGGGTTCTGAAAGCCGGCTTTCGGTACGGCGATATGGCGCCAATGGCAATCATCGAGTTTGTTGACCGCGATGTGGATGCCAAAGGCAAGGGCGACAAAGCCCGGGTTGCAGAAGAAGATGCAGCCGACGAATAGGATTTTGACTGCAAACATCCTTTAAGGTTATTATAAACGGAAGCTCTTGGGAATAAGAGCTTCCGTTTTTTATATAGTGCGGTAGAACCCTGACACGTTAAGACTCTTTTCAGTTGACTAAATTGGGTGCAAAACATCTAAAGAGCTATGACCATTAGAAAAAATCTTGATCTGGAACTGAATGAATTGGGAAAAATTTCCCCTTTGGGTTTTGGTGTCGGCCTGCATATCAGATTTGCATCTCCGCTGATTGCTTTGTTTACCTGGTCAAATGAATGGCAGGAACACTATACCAATAATGTTTACGGCCTGCGCGACCCTATGGTGGCTTGGGCCTTTGCCAAACAGGGTGTTTGCCGCTGGAGCGAATGCCCGTTGCCCGACCCGTTTCATATTATCCAGCAATCACGCGACTTCGGGCTGAAATTCGGGGCAACGGTCTCTTATGGCCGGATTTCGTCACGTTCAATCATCGGGATCGCCCGGGGGGATCGCGAATTTACTTTGGACGAATTGCTGGCAGCACAGGATGTGACGGCGCGGTTACATGAAAGATCCGAGCCACCGGACAGCCTGACAAAGGCGCAACGCGAGGCTTTAACCCTTGTTGCATCAGGGCATCGCTATGCCGCTGCTGCTGCAAAACTGGGCATTTCGGAAAGTGCTTTCAAGCTGCGACTTTCCTCGGCCCGGTCACATTTGATGGCAAAAACAACAGCGGAGGCGGTTCAAAGAGCAAAAGACTTCAAACTGTTGTAGGGATGCGGAAACTAGCGTTAACGCATTGGGGTGGCATCACAAACAAACAAATGGACTAAAGGTGCCAAAATGCAAGCTACTACATTATCGTTTACAAATATGCACGACCACGGAAATCTTTTTACTGACCTACTACGCGCGCGCCACGAAAGTTTTATCGTGGAGCGGCGATGGGATCTGCCCGAAACCGACGGCATGGAGTTCGATCAGTACGACACGCCTCAAAGCCGTTGGGTTGCCATACACGAAGGGGGTCAGGTTTTAGGAGGCTTTCGGCTGACCCCGACAACGGCGCGTTGCGGGATGTATTCCTACATGATCAAGGATGCGCAGCGCGGCCTGCTGGATACAATTCCACAGGATTTGCTTTATGAAGAGGCCCCTGCAAAGCCCGATGTTTACGAGTTTTCGCGATTTTTCAAATCAAGCCATTTATCGGCACGCGCCAGAACAATGGTTCAGATGAAACTGCTTAAAGCCTTGTTGGATACCCGTGAAACCGTAGGTGTTCGTTCGGTTCTGGGCATTGGATCGCCAAACTGGGAACGCTGGATGAAACGCATTGGTTTGCAGATTGAAAACATCGGGCCGGTGATCGAAATCGAAGGTAAAGAAAACCGCTGCCAGATTACCCATTTACCAGGCACTTACCAATAGGGAATATGGGTTCTGCCGATTGCATGCGGGCGGGTGCTGTGAGATAGTTCTCTTATGGCTGATTTATTTGACACAAACGGTGCAAAAGACGAAGGGGCGTTGAAAAACACGCCACTTGCTGACCGCATTCGCCCCGCAAGCCTGTCGCAGGTTATCGGCCAGCAACACCTGATCGGGGATCAGGGGGCGTTGAGTTTGATGTTGAACTCGGGCGCACTGGCTTCGGTCATTTTCTGGGGGCCGCCCGGTGTCGGCAAGACAACGCTTGCGCGGTTATTGGCCAATTTCAACGACATGAAATTCGTCCAGATTAGTGCTATTTTCTCGGGCGTTGCAGATTTGAAAAAAGTTTTTGAAGCGGCCCGTTTGCGCCGCTCGAACGGCACGCAAACCCTGCTTTTTGTCGACGAAATCCACCGCTTCAACAAATCACAACAAGACAGTTTTTTGCCCTTCATGGAAGACGGCACCATAATTCTGGTGGGCGCGACCACCGAAAACCCGTCGTTCGAGTTGAACTCGGCCCTGTTATCGCGATCGCAAGTGATGGTGCTTGAACGGCTGGAATTGAAGGATCTGGAGCTGTTGGCGCAGCGTGCCGAAGCCGAATTGAAACAGAAACTGCCGCTCACAGCCGAGGCGCGTGAAGCCTTGTTGGAAATGGTGGACGGTGATGGCCGCAGCCTGTTGAACCTGATCGAGCAGTGCTTTGGCTGGAAGTTGAAAACCCCTGTAGATGTCGATGAATTGTCGAAACGCCTGCAACGGCGTGCTGCCCTTTATGATAAATCGGGGGATGGGCATTACAACCTGATTTCAGCACTGCACAAATCGGTGCGCGGCTCGGACCCTGATGCAGCACTTTACTGGTTTACCCGCATGTTGGATGGCGGTGAAGACCCGCGTTATCTGGCGCGGCGCATCACCCGCATGGCGGTGGAAGACATCGGATTGGCTGACCCGAATGCACAAGCGGTGTGTTTGCAATCGTGGCAGACCTTTGAACGGCTGGGCAGCCCCGAGGGCGAATTGGCCTTGGCGCAAGCGGTGATTTATCTGGCCTTGGCCCCGAAATCAAACGCGGCCTATAGTGCTTATAAAGCGGCTTATGCGCAGGCCAGGTCGACAGGATCAAAGCCGCCGCCCAAGCATATTTTGAACGCGCCGACCAACATGATGAAAGATCAGGGATATGGCAAGGGCTATGCCTATGACCACGATCAGGAAGACGGGTTTTCAGGGCAAAACTATTTCCCCGACGATATGCCCCGTGGCATTTATTATTTCCCTGTCGAGCGCGGTCAGGAACGCGAGTTCAAGAAGCGTCTGGACTATTTCACCAAATTGCGTGCTAAAAAAAACGCGGATCATAAATAATTGCGTTTTGGCCCTCGTCACGGGGGGACAAGCGCAGTAAGGATGCCGCGAAAGATAAGAGGTTTGACACTATGTTAAACACATTTGGATTTGTTGCACTGGGCGGTGGCATCGGTGCCATGTTGCGCTACGGTGTGATCGTTTCAGCGGTTCGCATTCTGGGCCCGGGATTTCCCGCAGGCACGATGATCGTGAATGTCGCGGGGTCGTTTATCATGGGGATTGCGGCCATAATATTGATGGAACGGATGCAGGGAAGCGCGCTGATACCGTTCATAATGGTTGGCGTTCTGGGCGGGTTTACGACGTTTTCGTCGTTTTCGCTAGACACGATGATCCTGATTGAAAAGGGTCAGATAACGGCTGCCGCAAGCTATATTATTGGCTCTGCGGGGCTTTCTATTTTAGCCCTCTTTCTGGGGTTTTTCATAGCGAGGAACCTATGGGGATGAGTAAAGTTCAAATGATCGAAGTGGATAGCGACGGCGATGGTCAACGTCTGGATCGCTGGTTGCGTAAACAGTTTCCCGAGCTGAGTCAGGTGCGCATTGAAAAAATGTGCCGCAAGGGGGAATTGCGCGTGGATAAAGGGCGGGCCAAAGCCTCACGCCGTCTTGAACAGGGGCAAACCGTTCGGGTGCCGCCGATTGGGCGCGTTGTCTATGAAGATCAGGACAAGCCGGAATACCGGATAACAGACGCCGATGCTGCAATGATCCAGTCTTGCGTGATTTATAAAGATGATGACATTATTGTGCTGAACAAACCTGCGGGGCTGGCGGTGCAGGGCGGCACCAAAACCGCACGCCATGTGGACGGATTGTCAGAAGCTTTGAAGTTCGGCAATGAAGCCAAACCGAAGCTGGTTCACCGGCTGGATCGCGACACATCGGGTGTGCTGCTGTTGGCGCGATCAGGCAAAGCCGCGCAAGGTTTGGCGAAAGCGTTCCAATCGCGCGACACGCGCAAGATTTACTGGGCCGCAGTGGCCGGTGTGGCGCGGCCCAAACTGGGAACCATCCGTTTCGGGCTGGTCAAGGCGGGCGGTGCGGGTGCTGAAAAAATGTATTGCGTTCACCCTAAAGACATTGAAAGCACCAAAGGGGCCAAGCGTGCAACCACGGATTACGCGACGATTCAGGAGCTGGGTCGCCGGGTCACCTGGATGGCTTTGGTGCCAATAACTGGGCGCACACATCAGTTGCGCGCACATATGGCCGAGATCGGCAATCCGATTATCGGCGACGGCAAATACGGTGGCAGCGGCCAATCCAACGAGGGCGACGGTTGGGGGGCGCAGTTGGGCGGCGAGATCAGCCGTAAATTGCACCTGCATGCGCGCTCGATCACATTTGCACATCCGATCACAGGGCAGAACATGCACTTTGTCGCCGACATGCCGGATCATATGAAACGCACATGGGACTTTCTGGGTTGGGATCTGTCCGAGGCCCCTGCGGATCCGTTTGAAGAGGCATAAATAATGGCGGAGTGGGAGCAAAAGGTTTTTTGGTCGGAAGTGGATGTGGATGCGCATGATGGCGGCTTTCAGGTGCGTCTGGATGGGCGTGTTGTAAAAACACCGGCGAAAGCTTTGCTGCTTGTGCCAACACGAAAGCTTGCGGATGAAATCGCCCACGAATGGCGGTCTCTGGATCAGAAGGTTGATCCTGAAAAACTGCCGCTGACCAAGCTGGCGAATGCGGCGATTGACAAGGTGGCGGTGCAATCGGGCGCGATTACCGCGATGCTTGCGGAATATGCCACAACCGACCTGTTGTGCTACCGGGCCACGGCACCCAAAGGGCTGGCTGATCGGCAGGAACAGATTTGGCAACCGCTATTGGACTGGTTTGCGCATGAGCATGATGTCCGGCTTGAAGTTGGCAGCGGGGTGATGCCGATCCGTCAAGCGGCCGAGGTTTTACCAGCCTGCACGGCTTTGTTGAACAGATATTCAGCGTTTGAACTGGCAGCGGTTTATGATCTTATTTCGCTTTCGGGGTCGTTTGTTATCGGTCTGGCCACTGCCAGTGAACACATTACAGCATCCGAAGGCTGGGCCGCTTCAAGGGTTGACGAAGACTGGCAAATTTCCGAATGGGGTGCGGATGAAGGGGCATTACTTCTGGCCGCTTCGCGTGAAAAAGCGTTTGAACGTGCTGCTTTTGTTCTGGGTTTGCTTGGCTAACGAATAACAAATTATAAAAAATACAAAATAAAACACGAAAACGCTGCGTTTCCGATGCAAAATAGCAACTCATCCCTTGACCTTAAACCAAAGTCCTGAACAAATGTGGTACTAGAAAAACGGGGATTCCCCCAGATTTCTAAAACTGGCTATAATGGCCGGGAGAATGCTCCATGAGGAGCAGACCATCAGGAAGAGGTAAAAATGAAAAAATCTGTATTTATTGGTACGCTAGCTGCTGCATCAGTTGCCGCAAGTTTAGCTGCCGCTGGTACGCTTGAAGACGTCAAGGCGGCTGGTGAACTGAAATGTGGTGTGACCACGGGTCTTGTTGGCTTCGGTGCTGCCGATGCGAACGGTGTTTGGCACGGTTTCGACGTATCTGTATGTCGTGCTGTTGCAGCCGCTGTTCTGGGTGACCAGAATAAAGTTAAATTCGTTCCAACAACCGGTAAAACACGTTTCACCGCGTTGGCATCCGGCGAAATTGATATGTTGGCACGGAATACAACATGGACATTCTCACGCGATGTTGATCTGAAGTTTGAATTTGTTGGTGTTAACTACTATGACGGCCAAGGCTTCATGGTTCCAAAAGCATTGGGTGTTTCAAGCGCAAAAGATCTGGACGGTGCAACAATTTGTATCCAAACCGGGACAACAACCGAGTTGAACCTGGCGGATTTCTTCCGTTCAAACAAAATCTCTTATGAGCCAGTGCCAATTGAAACAAACGCTGAAGGCCAAGCTCAATTCCTGGCTGGTGCCTGTGACGTTTATACAACAGACGCATCCGGTTTGGCTGCTACACGCGCCACATTTGAAAAACCAGATGATTATGTTGTTCTGCCGGAAATCATCTCAAAAGAGCCTTTGGGCCCACTTGTTCGCCACGGCGACAACCAATGGGGCGACGTTGTTCGCTGGACTTTGAACGCTTTGATTTCGGCTGAAGAGCTGGGTATCACATCAGCAAACGTTGATAAACTGGCATCTGCGCCGACTAACAACCCTGAAATCAACCGCATTTTGGGCACCGAAGGTGACCTGGGCGGTATGCTGGGACTGGATAAAGCTTGGGCACATCGTGCAATTGCTGCAAACGGTAACTACGGTGAAATCTTTGCAAACAATATCGGCGAATCCACACCTGTTGGCCTTGCTCGCGGTTTGAACGCACAATGGAAAAATGGCGGGTTGATTTACTCTCCTCCATTCCGTTAATCGGTTAATGTTAAGGGCGCGACGTTTGTTGCGCCCTTTTCGTATCTATCAAAATAATACCAATAACCTGAGGCGCGATCGCACTGACATTATCATTACGTTAGTGTAGAAATTGCAGCCCTAACCAACAAAGGGGGCGTAGACACATGTCTGCCATAACCGATCCACCAAAGGACGGCTTCCGAATTAGTATGCTGTTGTATGATACACGGTATCGCTCAATGACCATCCAGACCATCGCCTTGATCGCTTTTTTGCTAGGCCTTGGATGGCTGATAGGAAATGCTGCACAAAACCTTGCCGCTTTAGGCAAGCCACTTAGCTTCGGGTTTTTATTCCAGCCATCGGGCTATGATATTAACCAACGCCTGATTGAATATACGTCGCAAAGCAGCCATTTGCGCGCTGCGGTAGTCGGTTTGTTGAATACCCTGCTTGTTGCGGTTCTAGGCTGTATTGCTGCCACTATTATCGGGGTTATGATCGGGGTTTTGCGCCTGTCAAAAAACTGGATTGTTGCCAGGGTAATGACGGTTTATATTGAAGTATTCAGGAATATTCCTGTGCTTCTTATCATTATTATGACCATGGCGATCTTTATTGAAATGTTCCCGCAACCAAGTAAGTTTCGGGGGGCAAATGCTACGGCATCTATGAATTTGTTCGATAGTGTCGCAATTACAAATCGCGGAATTTATATCCCATCGCCGGTTTTAGGCAGCGGCTCGCTCGCGGTTATAATTGTCTTTCTTCTATCGATTGTTGGTATCGTGATTTTCGGTCGCTGGGCGCGTAAGCGTCAGGATGAAACCGGGCAAATTCTGCCAACGTTCTGGATCAAACTGGGGATATTCTTCATTCCCGCAATTATTGCCCATTATGCAATGGGCCAACCGATCAGTTTGGATTATCCGGTTCTGAAAGGCTTTAACTTCAAGGGCGGTTTCCACATGCGGAACTCCCTGATCTCGCTTTGGTTTGCTTTGTCGTTATATACTGCCGCGTTTATTGCCGAGGTGGTACGTTCCGGTATTCAGGCAATTGCCAAGGGTCAAACCGAAGCGGCTGCCGCGTTGGGTTTGCGCCAAGGACGGATCACAAGTCTGGTGGTTCTGCCGCAAGCCTTGCGGGTTATTATTCCACCGATGATTTCGGAATACCTGAACCTGACCAAAAACTCGTCATTGGCGATTGCGGTGGGGTATATGGATATTACCGGTACCTTGGGCGGCATCACGCTGAACCAAACCGGTCGTGAAATGGAAAGCCTGATGATCTTGATGGCGATTTATCTGACCATATCATTATCCATTTCGGCCGTGATGAATATCTACAACGAACGTGTCAAGTTGAGGGAGCGTTGATATGAGTGATGTTTCATTTGTCCGCAAGGAAATGCTGCCGGATCAAGACCCGCCTTTATCCGAGGCCGGTATTATCAAATGGTTTCACGAGAACATGTTCTCGTCGATCCCCAACGGCATTGTCTCGATTGCGGCGATTTGGGCGGTATATTTCGTCCTGAGTAGTATTCTGCCGTGGATGTTCCATTCGTCCTGGAATGCGGCCTCGCTGACCGAGTGCCGTGCTAATATCATTGCAGATTACGGACCAGGAACAACAGGCGCCTGTTGGGCGGTTATTCATGAGCGTTTCAACCAATTGATCTTTGGCTTCTACCCCAAAGAGTTATACTGGCGCCCTATCGTGGCCTTTGCGCTGATGCTGGTGGCAATTGCACCGGTGTTGTTCGAAGGTTTGCCTAAAAAGATACTACGGTTCACCATGGTCTATCCATTCCTGGCGTTCTGGTTGCTTTGGGGGGGAACAGTATGGCTTCCTTTGATGATCGTTGCAGGTTTTGTTTTGGGCTTTATCGCCTTTAACATCGTCACCAAAATGGCAAGTTCATTATTGGGGATCATAGCGTTTGTGCTGGTTCCGATTATATGGTGGCTGCTCTTTGCGGGTGCAGCGACAGATTTGTTGCAATCCGTGATTCCGCTTTCAATCGAAGCGGTTCCGTCATCCAGCTTTGGTGGTTTTATGTTGTCGATCACCATCGGGACTGTCGGGATTGCCTTGTCATTGCCTATCGGTGTTGTTCTGGCATTGGGACGGCAATCTGATCTGATGATCGTAAGGGTGATCTGCATTGGATTTATCGAGTTCATTCGTGGTGTGCCGCTGATCACCCTGTTGTTTGTGGCATCCACCCTGTTGAACTACTTTATGCCACCGGGCACTAATTTTGACCTGATCTTGCGCGTAGTCATCATGGTAACCCTGTTTGCATCAGCCTATATGGCCGAAGTTATCCGGGGTGGTCTGGCGGCTTTGCCAAAAGGCCAATATGAAGGGGCCGACAGTCTGGGTCTGGATTTTTGGCAATCCACGCAGTTGATTATCATGCCGCAGGCCTTGAAAATCTCGATCCCGAATATCGTGTCGACATTCATCGGGCTGTTCAAGGATACAACCCTTGTGTCGATCATCGGCCTGATGGATCCGATCGGATTGTCCAACAATATTCGCGCGAACCAGGAATGGAACGGTATAATATGGGAACTCTACGGCTTTATCGCCTTTGTGTTCTTTATATTCTGTTTTGCCATGTCTCGTTATTCAATGTATCTGGAGCGCAAGCTTCAGACAGGCCACTAAGGAGTTTATCTAATGGCTAATCTAAGTAAAAAATTGAAAGTATCCGACGAAGTCGCGATCCAAATTGAAGGTATGAATAAATGGTACGGTTCGTTCCATGTTCTTAAAGATATTAACCTCACAGTTAATCGTGGTGAACGGATTGTGGTTTGCGGGCCTTCTGGCTCTGGTAAATCTACGCTAATTCGTTGCATCAATGCACTGGAAGAGCATCAGAAAGGCAAGATCACGGTTGACGGGACACATCTGTCGTCCGACCTGAAAAACATTGATGCGATCCGGTCAGAGGTGGGGATGTGTTTCCAGCACTTCAACCTGTTCCCGCACCTGTCGATCCTGGAAAATTGTACTTTGGCACCGATCTGGGTTCGCAAGATACCCAAGAAAGAAGCCGAGGCAACCGCGATGCACTTTCTTGAAAAAGTGAAAATCCCCGAGCAGGCTGATAAGTACCCGGGCCAGTTGTCCGGTGGCCAGCAGCAACGCGTGGCGATTGCACGTTCCTTGTGCATGCAACCGCGTATCATGCTGTTCGACGAGCCAACATCAGCCCTTGACCCGGAGATGATCAAAGAGGTTTTGGACACGATGATCGAACTTGCCGAAGAAGGCATGACAATGATCGTTGTGACCCACGAGATGGGCTTTGCCCGCCAAGTGGCCAACCGGGTGATCTTTATGGATGCGGGCCAGATTGTGGAGCAGAACGAACCCGAAGAGTTCTTTAACAATCCGAAATCGGAACGCACACAATTGTTCCTGAGCCAGATTTTGGGGCACTAGGGTCTAGCACTTTAAAGTTACCGGAAAGCCCCGCCAGTGTGCGGGGCTTTTTTATGCGCCCAACTCGCGTGGAATAACAAACGAATGCAACTGGCCTGATCGCAACTGAAGCTCCGCCCAACCCTCAATCTCAAAATCTATCACTGTGGTTGCTGCCGTCGGATATCTGGAAAAGGTGTCGCTTTTGGGAATGACTTCCAGCAGCTCTTCGGCGAAGGCGGCGATGGTGGGGTTGTGGGCCAGCATCAGTACAGTACAGCCCCGGGCGGTTTGCAGTTTGTTAAGCAGAGTGCCGACATGGGCATGGTACAGGCTGCGGTCGAATGCAGGTTGCAGGTTCGATTGCAACGCCTGTTCCAACCCCGCCCAGGTTTCAACACAGCGCGTGGCGGTGGAGGATATGATCTGATCGGGAATGTAATTATGATCTGTCAACCATTGCCCGACCTTCAAGGCAGCCTTTTGCCCGCGTTCATTCAAGGGCCGGTCATGGTCGGCTTGGCCCATGTGGGCCCAGCTTGATTTGGCGTGGCGCATTAGAATAACACGTTTCATCTACTTCCCCCGAAAAGCCCGCATGTGTAATGCGGATTGCTTGGCCAGCCTATGCGCCCCTTTACTGGCAGGGCAGATGCTGCGGACAAGGCAGCCTGCGGTTAAACATTGTGTTCCCGCATCTGTGTCCAGATAGGCATGGCATTTGGCCACATCATATCCGTCCGATCCCAGTGCGTCTACGGGGCAGGCGGTCAGGCACGGCCTGTCCGCGCAAGTCTTGCAGGGGTTTTGGAATGTTTGATCGGGCAGGGCCAGTTTTGTGTCAAACGCAAGGGCGCCGCGATACGATACCATCAGCCCGGTGCTGTCATGCACCAGCATGCCTACAGGTGAATTCCACGCCTGCCCCGATGCCCGTGCCCATTGCAGAAACGGCGCATGGGGCGGGTCGCCGAAGGGGAAAACAGGACGTGCGCCCAGATCATTTGCAATGGCGGTGATGACCTTTGTCGACCAGCGATCAATCGGGTCGGATTGTCCGTCTTGGTAGATGTCGGAGGCGGTAAAGACTGACCAGAAATCCGCCGCCGGCCCCAGTAGAACCAGACTTGCAGCTTGGCTGAAATCATCCGTCTGCACATCATATGCACCGTAAACATCCAGCCCGTTATTCTGGGCCATCATGCGGATTTGGTGCAGACTCATTTGTTGCGAAACGGCAACAACAGGTTCCAACCCAAATTCAAAGGCCGCTTGTCCTGCCAGCTTAACCCGATGGTCATTGCATCATGGCCTTTCTTAGGTTGCGCCACATAGGTGCCGAACATGCGATCCCAAATCGATAGGGAAAACCCGTAGTTGCTGTCATGTTCGTGCCGAATGTCGGAATGATGCACGCGGTGCATGTCGGGGGTTACGATCAACAGGCGCACAATCCGGTCCAGTTTTTGCGGCAGGCGAATATTGGCGTGGTTGAACATGGCCGAGCCGTTCAGCAGGATTTCAAACAGGATTACCGCAAAAGCGGTAGGCCCAAGGGCATAGACTACGGCTATTTTCAGCAGCATGGATAGGGCTATTTCGATGGGATGAAATCGGATCGCGGTGGTCACATCCATATCGGTATCGGCATGATGGACTTGGTGCAGGCGCCACAGGATAGGGATTTTATGGGTGATCAGGTGTTGTGCCCAGATCACCAGATCAAGGATCAGCATGGCGATGACGACTTCGACCCAGCCGGGCCAACTGACCATAGCCAGCAGCCCCCAACCGTGGGCGTGGGCATCAGCGGCAGCCCCTACGGCCATGACCGGCATGACAATCGCCATCAAGCGGATGGTGAAACTGTCAATCACGATCAGGCTCAGGTTGGTAAACCAGCGCGCACTGCGTTTTATCGCGCGTTTACGCCGTGGCAGCAGGACTTCGGCAAGGGCGAGCAGTGCAAACACTCCAAGAAATACGCTTAGTCGGATTAGTACTTCGTTTTGCATAGATATACCCTTTGTTTCAGGCGCGAATCATACTGCCCGCGCCAAAATCTGTGAACAGTTCAAGCAAACATGCATGAGGCGCGCGCCCATCCATAATCACAACTGCGCGAACGCCACGTTTTATCGCATCTAGGGCCGTTTGTGTCTTTGGGATCATCCCCCCCGCGATGATGCCGTCTTTGGTCAAGTCAATAACCTGTTTGGCTGAAAGGTTGGTCAGAACATCGCCGTCCGCATCTTTCACGCCTTCCACGTCTGTCAAAAGCAATAGCCGGTCGGCGTTCAAACCTGCGGCAATGGCGCCTGCCGCAGTGTCGCCGTTGATGTTGAAGGTCTCGCCGTTTTCACCGGTACCGATCGGGGCAATGACCGGGATAAACCCGCCCTGATTAAGGGACTTGATTAAATTTGTATTCACATGGGTTGGCTCGCCGACCATGCCCAGATCACCGGCTGCTTTTTTGCAAACAATCAAATCGCTGTCCTTGCCCGACAGGCCAACTGCCTTGCCGCCCTGACGGTTGATCGCTTGCACGATGTTTTTGTTCACTTTGCCCGACAGCACCATTTCCACAACTTCAACGGTTTCGGGCGTGCTGACCCGCTTGCCGTCGACGAATTTGGTTTCAATATCCAGCTTGTCAAGCATTGCATTGATCATCGGCCCGCCGCCATGCACGATCACGGGGTTTACATTGCATTGGCGCAGCATCACCACATCGCGGGCAAACAAATCCAACGCCGCAGGGCTGCTCATGGCATTGCCGCCAAGTTTGATAACCACTATTGCCCCGTCGTAACGTTGCATTAGCGGCAGGGCCTCGCTTAACAGGCGGGCGGTTGCCAGGGAATCTCGTTTCATCGCTTTGGACTTTTCCATCAGGGTCATCTTACTTGATATTTTCTGTCTGCATACCGCTTTGTCAGCGCCACGCCAAGGGGCTTGCAACTTGGCAGAAATACGACGACTAATGGATCATGCACTTCATCATAAATTCAGGATAGTCAAATGTCGGTAGGCAGCACAAATAAAACCCTATTACTGACTGGGGCAAGTCGGGGGATTGGACATGCCACAGTGATAAAATTCGCAAAAGAAGGCTGGCGGGTGCTTACATGCTCTCGTCAACCGTTTTCCGAGGAATGCCCTTGGGGCGGTGAGGAAAATCACATTCAGGTTGATCTAAGCGATCCGAATAAAACGGTGGAAGCGATCGGGCGGATCAGGAAACGCCTGATCGGGGGGCGGCTGGATGCGCTGGTGAATAACGCGGGTATTTCGCCAAAAGGTAAGGATGGTGCGCGTCTTAGCACGCTGGACACGGATTTGCGCACTTGGGGGCAGGTGTTTCATGTGAACTTCTTTGCCTCGGTGATTCTGGCGCGGGGTCTGAAAGATGAGCTGGCAGCGGCCAAAGGCTCGGTTGTGAATGTGACCTCGATTGCGGGTGCACGGGTGCATCCCTTTGCCGGGGCTGCCTATGCCACGTCAAAAGCGGCCCTCGCGGCACTGACCCGCGAAATGGCGCATGATTTCGGGCCTTTGGGGGTACGTGTCAATGCGATTGCGCCGGGCGAAGTGGAAACCAGTATCTTAAGCGAAGGCACGGATAGAATCGTGGAAAAACTGCCCCTGCGCCGTTTGGGACAACCAAGCGAGGTGGCGGACGTGGTTTATTTCTTATGTTCCGATCAAAGCAGTTATGTTTCGGGTACGGAAATAGAAGTGAACGGGGCGCAGCACGTTTAGGAAAGATGCCATAATGCCAAGTTATGACCCTAAGAAAATTACGAAAATCCATCAGCATTTGCACAGCCACTTACCATCTGATCCTGCTTTGCGGGTGAAAGCACTGGAAAGCATTCTGGTTGAAAAAGGCTTGGTGAACAGTGAAAGTATTGATCGCTGGGTCGAGGTCTATGCCGATGATATTGGCCCCAAGCGCGGCGCACATGTGGTGGCGCGTGCATGGCTGGATCCTGCATTCAAGGCGCGGTTGTTGGCTGATGGTTCTAAAGCGGTGGCAGAAATGGGTTTTGAAGGGCCTGCCTCGGGGCATTTGAAAGCGGTGGAAAACACCGCCCTTAGTCATAATGTCGTCGTTTGTACGCTGTGTTCCTGCTACCCGTTTGCCATTCTGGGCATGGCCCCCAACTGGTATAAAACCGCCGCTTACCGCTCGCGTATTGTGCGCGAGCCGCGTGCGGTTTTGGCGGAATTCGGGGTGGAACTGTCAAAGGATGTGGCCGTGCATGTCTGGGACAGCACCGCAGAGTTACGTTATCTGGTGATCCCCGAACGCCCCGAAGGCACCAAGGGCATGTCGCTGGATGCGTTGGCCAAGCTGGTTACACGCAATTCCATGATCGGCACCGACCGCGCTTTGAAAACGGCAGCTGGGTGATGGACGGTATCCATGATCTGGGCGGTAAGTTTGGCTATGGCCCCGTTGATGTGAATGAACCGCAAGAGCCGTTCCACGCCGATTACGAGGGTCGTGAATGGGGCATGTCGCGTACGGCACGCGCGTCCAGTATTACCATTGACTGGTGGCGGCATGTGCGCGAATTGATCCCCGCCGATGATTACCTGAACCGGCCCTATTTCGACAGTTGGGCGCAAACCGATATGGCCGCGATGATTGATGCCGGGTTGTTTACCTATGAGGAGCTGGAAAGCGGGGTTTCTGAAACGCCTCCTGTGGAGCGGGTTGAAGCCATGGATTACGATGCGGTTCTGAAACAGAATGCCCGCATGGCTTCAAGGTTTGATCGCTCTGTTGATACACCCCCCGCATTTGCTGTCGGGCAAGGTATTGTCACCAACACTTCGGGCCATCAGGGGCATACGCGACTGCCTGAATATGCGCGTGGCAAGGTGGGTGTTATTTTTGCTTATCACGGCGCACATAGTTTTCCCGATGACTGTGCAAAGGGCATTGAAACGGCACAGCATCTTTATACGGCTTTCTTCAAAGCGACTGAGCTATGGGGCGATGCAGCCAACCCCAATGACAGCGTTTCGCTGGATTTATGGCAGGATTATCTGAATGCAATCTGAGACGCAAATCACCCCGCTCAAGCGTCTGGATGATGAACCAACGTTCACTGACGCTTGGCAGGCGCAGGTTTTGGCGATTACACAGAACCTGATTGCGCAGGGCGCGATTGCGGCAGATGATTGGTCGAATGCGCTGGGGGCTGCATTGCGTGCCGTGCAGGTGGATGCGCAATCGGATACGGTAGAGAATTATTACCAAGCGGCGTTAAATGCGCTCGAAACCGTTTTGCAAGCGACCTGTGATGTGTCCAAACAGGCGATGGAACAACGTAAATCAGACTGGACACGGGCCTATGAAACCACACCGCATGGACAACCTGTAAAGCTTTAGGGCGTTGCGCCCTATACGCATCGTGTGATCAGGTGGTTCAGAAAGCAATCTTGCGTAGGTTTGTTGGCAAAGTTGCTGGAATTTGAACCGCGAACACTTGCATGCATCCGATAAAACTTTAATCGTAATACTTATATCTGGACTAACTGGAGAAGCCAAAATGCACCTAAACCCTGCATTCCGCAAAGCCGAAAAAGCGCAAAATCTGGCGTTTGCGCGTGACCGCAGTTTTGGGGCTTTGTCGATCAACGGGGATGATGGGCCGCTGATCGCGCATGTGCCGTTTCAAATATCAGAAGACGGCACATATCTGGAGGCGCATCTGGTGCGTTCCAACCCGATTGTAAGGGCATTGGCGGAACCGCAAAAGGCGGTGATCGCGGTAAGTGGCGGGGATGGCTATGTCTCGCCCGACTGGTACGGGGTCGCGGATCAGGTGCCGACCTGGAATTATCTGGCAGTGCATTTGCGCGGGGTTTTACGGCTGCTGCCGGATGTGGAACTGGGGGGTGTTCTGGAGCGTTTGTCGGACGCGATGGAAGCGCGTTTGGCCCCGAAACCGATTTGGAAAATGGATAAGGTTTCAGCGGATGCTTTGGCCAAAATGATGCGCCAGATTGTGCCTGTTGCGATGGAAGTTGAAGATGTCGATGGCACTTGGAAGTTGTCACAGAATAAACCCGAAGCGGCGCGATCAGGGGCGGCAGAGGGCTTGGAAAAAACCGGATTCGGGATGGAAATCGGGAAAATCGCCGACTTGATGAAAAGCCCGCCTGCCTAAATCCACCATCTGCCTTTGCCCTTTCGGGCCAACCAGCCGCCGATCGAGTAATGATCGCGGTGGATCAGCAGGATGAGGGCGATAAAGGCGGCGAAAACCGCAAGATCAATCACCTGATTACGGTTAATTGGAAAGCCGTATTTATTCAGCACGAAGGGGTGGAAGAACCCTTCCCATCTGCGGGTCAGGGTGAAGAAATGCATGATGGCAAGGCTGCCGTAGGAAAAATAGCGAAAAATTCCCAACACGACCAATATACACAAGATGACCTGCAGTGATCCTGCGGTATAGATTTGTGTTAGACTGACGTGGACGTGATCATAATATTGCGCAAGGTTCTGGTATTGTTTCGGCGTGATCAATTTATGGGCGGCCCAAAGGAAAATGAACCATGCAAGGCCAAGACGCAGGACTAAAACCGCGATGGCGTCGATGCGATCTTGGCGCGACAACTGGGTTTTCCGGGTCATTTGAGGGGCCTTGTCTTTAATATGCGACTGTTGGATAGCATTGATATGTGTTGAATAAAAGATATGGGCGTTCACAATGCAGTGGCCCCGTGATAATCCAAGCTGGAACAGAGACGGAACTATGGAAAGCGATATGATGCAATTATATACAGCCGGGGCCTCGCCCTTTGTGCGCAAAGTGCGTGTTTGTTTGTTGGAGCTGGGGCTGGCGGATCAGGTGGAACAGATTGATGTGGCGACTACGCCATTTGCGCCCCATGATGCTTTGATCGAGCAAAATCCGCTGGGAAAAATTCCTTGTTTAGTGCGTGCTGACGGCTTGGTGTTTTATGACAGCCGCGTCATTACACGCTATCTGGATGAGTATGCGGGTGGAAAACTATACCCCTCTGGCCCGCATTTATGGGAAACCCTGACGCTGGAAGCTTTGGCTGACGGGATGATGGAAGCAGCCGTATTGATGGTTTATGAAAAGCGCATCCGCCCCGAAGAGAAAGTTTACACCGATTGGATTGAAGCACAATGGGGCAAGATTAGCCGTGCTCTGGATGCGTTGGAAAACGGTTGGGCCGGTCATTTGGATGGGCCCACGGCAGATATGGCGTATATTGCTGTGGGCGTGGCCTTGGAATATCTTGATTTCCGCCACGGTGATAGGGGCTGGCGCGATGGGCGGGATGTCTTGGCGCAATGGCAGTCGGAGTTTGCGAAACGCAGCACGATGCGCGAAACGCAGCCTAAATAGCTGCGTGTTTGCGACGCGTGAGCATGCCCAGTTGAATAGCCTTGGCGACAACCAGAATTGCTAGCCAGATTTGCGCCGATTGTAAATTCGAGGCGAACAGCAGCCAGTGCCAGAATGTGGCTATTGTCCCGAGATAAACCAAGCGGTGTAAAAGTTTCCATTTTTTGCCAAGTATGCGAAGCGACAGGGTGTTTGATGTGATCGCAAGGATCAAAAAGACAAAGAACGCCCCCCAACCGATGGCATAGGGCAGGAAGCCGGCCTCATAAATCACCCGTTTCAGGTTATGAATGTTATCAACGTAATGCAGCATGTGCAGGCTGGCATAATAAAAACATCCCAGCCCGAAATAGCGCCGCCGCATAATGAGCCAGCGACCAATTGGCAGGCCCCATTGCATGCGTTTCAGAACGGTTGCCGCCGGTGTTATGGCAAGTGTTACAACCAGCAGATAGACCGAATAGACGCCTGATAGGTACATCATTTGCCCATGCGGGTAGATGTGATATATCAGGCCCTTTACGATGTCATAGGAGGGTATTGCCAGGATGGCGAAAAGCAATAATGCGGAATTCAGGATGCGCTTCATAAGGGGCCTTCATTGATTGGTTCGTGAGCGTGTAATGAAGCAATAAGCCCGAAGGGTTAAGGAATGGCGAATAACGAAAATGCGCGACGATATTTATAGATAAAATGCGCTTTAAATTTTCTTACGGCGCAGATAAATCCCCAAATGGGCGGCTTTCATTGCCGCTAGAATACCCAACCATGTTAGGGCGGTTTGCGGGAAAAACGCAAACAAAAGCCAATGCCAGAACGAAAGTATCGCACCGAGATAAGCCAAGCGGTGCAGGGGTTTCCATACTTTGCCAAGCTTGCGCATCGACAGATTGTTAGAGGTCATGGCCAGCATCAAAAAAATCCCAAATGCGGCCCATGCCAAGGTCAGCGGCAGATCAAGAGATTCGTAAAATACGTTTAACGCGCCGTTAACCTGGCGGATGTAATAGATCAGGTGCAGGCAGAGATAATAGAAGCTGCCAAGACCGAAATAGCGGCGGCGGGTCAACAGCCAGCGGCCAAGGCTCTTCCCCGATTTCAGGGGTTTCAACAGATAGGAAAGCGGGGTTATAGCCAGTGAAAATACCAGAAGATATATCGCATAGGCCCCGGATGTGTACATCATTTCAACGTAATAGCGGTCCCCGTTTATCAGGCCAAAAAGCAACCCATAGGATGGCAACACCATGATAAAATAAAGAAAATTTACGGAATTCAGGATGCGCGGCATAGACGGGATCATTCTTGGGTCGGGTCGTTATTGCGTGTTTTAGGCTGCAATAACAGAGGTAACGGCAAAATGTCGAGAAATTCACAACATCGTTATTGGGCGACATATCGGTTGTGAGGTCTCAATATAAAGGTATCTTGGACGTGTAAGATGCGTAACGAGAGTTTACGTCAAGACGGCCTTGGGCCAAAAGGGAGTGATATTATATGAAACGGAAATTGATCGGGTTTGGTGTGATCGGTGCCGCAGTTATCGGGTTTACGAGTGCCGCTTCGGCTGCGTGCACGACCACAACCGCAAAGGATGATTTGACAGATGCACAGGTTGTGGAGCTTTACCAGTGTGTCAAGGGTGCGTTGCGCCAGGGCTATGCGTCGCAAGGAAATGAACGGGCAAAGGCCTATCAAAGCTGGGGCGCGGCCTCGACTGTTCCGGGTGGTGTCGGCAATCACGGGTCGCGGTTTTTGACGACGTTCGTGAATGACATCGGGTATCTTGACTATGTGAAGTTTAATGACACCGATGCAAAAATGCCGGTTGGCACGGTGGTCGCCAAAGAGTCGTTTAGCGTTGGCAAAAAAGGCAAAGTCAAAAAAGGTCCGCTGTTCTTTATGGAAAAAGTAGCTGCTGGCACGGCGGATAAATACGGCAACTGGAAATTTTCCATGGTGTCGGTCAAAGGTAAACCGATGAAGGTGAGCCAATCGTTTTGTTATAATTGTCATGGCAACTACGAGAGCCAGGATGCACTGGGCTATCCGGAAGAGGATTACCGTATTCCGGTTTTCCCCCAATAGAATACCAATATGTGCATAATACCCCATGCGATGTGTCGGGTTGACATGTCGTAAGGGGTTTTTTATGATTTTTAGGATCAAATGCTGCCGGAAAGGGCGTTCATGATGCCTTCGGAACTGGATATTTCTGCGGTAAAGGATTTTGGCGATTCGGTTGATTTCGGTAAAACCGCATCGGATTATAGCACGCATCGTGCGGGCTTTCCCGATGCATTCTTTGATTTTCTGGCGGCACAAGGATATATAAAAAAAGGTCTGAATGCGCTGGATTTAGGCACCGGCACGGGTACAGTTGCGCGCGGTTTGGCGTTGTGCGGATTACATGTGACCGGCATTGACCCCGCTGCGACTTTGTTGGCCGAGGCTGCAAAATTGGATCGACAGGCGGGGGTCAGGATTCAATATTGCCAGGGTCGCGCCGAAAATTTGGAAGTGGCAGATCAAAGTCTGGATATTGTCACTGCCGGGCAATGCTGGCACTGGTTTGAGCGCGCCAAAACCGCATCCGGGGTTTTCAGGCTTCTCAAGCCGGGGGGGCGTTTGATCATCGCGCATTTCGATTGGCTGCCGCTTGCGGGGAATGTGGTTGAGGCCACAGAAAAGTTGATCCTGAAATACAACCCCGCTTGGGCGTTAAGTGGCGGTGCCGGAATTTACCCCGACTGGCTGGCGGATATGGCACAAGCAGGTTTTGCAAAATTGCAAACCCATTCTTTCGATATTGCGCAGCCCTACAGCCCTGATGGCTGGTGCGGACGGATCCGTGCAAGTGCCGGGATCAAGGCCAGTTTGAACACGAATGAAATTGCCGCGTTTGATGCGGAGCTGCGCATACTTCTCAAGACAGATTTTCCGCAAGACCCGCTTTTGATCCCGCACCGTGTTTGGCTGGCAACAGGGCTGCGGCCTAATCGGCAAGCCCCAATTCCAGTTGCTTTTTCTTCGGTAAAGCGGCCGCGATCATCTGATGGGAATAGGTGATGTGGTTTTTCAACGCGTCATCGGACAATCCCGGCTCATTGTAATGCTGCAACCATTTGAAGCCGCGTGATGCAAGATAGGGGGCGGGGCGGATGCCGGGCATATCGCGCAACACCTCGAATGCGATTTCTGAGGTTTTGAAGGTGAAAGCGTCTCTGCCGTCGTTCCAACCGCATATGGCAAAGACTTTGCCGCCGACTTTCCACACATCGGCATTGCCCCACTGCACAACATGGGTTGTGGCGGGCAGGTTTTTGCAAAAGCAGTTGAAGTCGTCACGGGTCATCGGGGCGTTTAGTGCACGATTACGTCTGTTATGACAAAGCTGCGCTTAGTGGTGTCATAATACACGTTCACCTGGAACGGCCGACTGGCGAAAACCGCGTGGATCAATGCGGCAAAGCGCAAAGAGCGGGGGTTTGTGACGGGTGTGCAACGCCCCGCGCGGCAAATATAGCTGGGATGGCGACTGCCCGAGGGCTCTGTATAGGTCATAAATCCGGGCTCGGCGGGGCGAAATCCGCGATCCACCCAAGCGCATTCGCCCGCACGAACGGGACGGGCAGCGGATCCGGCCCGGGTTCTTTGGAAGCGAATGACAACTTTATCGCGCCCCGCCGATGTCAGGCCACCCCCGCCGGTTACTTCTGCCGTCATATTGGCACCGCCGAGACAGTTCATCGGGTAACTTTGGCGGGCTGAAGCAATGGTTGTGCTTATAAGAAGCATAACAATCATATGTGATAAAACGGTCAATTTGTGCCACATAATTCAGCCCTTCCTTTGAAATAATTGTCTATAACAGTGTAAGCGTGCTGCAAGCCAAGTCAAATGAAACGCGGATGATTTGGGCTTTAGCGCAGTTGGCGCTGGGCTTCGGACACCGCCATGCCTGCACACATTGCAACATTCAGGCTGCGCGCGGTGCCGGACATGGGCAGTTTTATGTGGCCGTTGCACTGATTGTGGACGTGATCCGGCACACCTGCGCTTTCGCGGCCCATAAGAATGGTGTCATTGGGCCGGAATTGAAAATCCCACAAAGTTTCAGTGGCTTTGGTGGTCATCAGGATCAGGCGGCCTTCTGTGCGGCTGGCCAGATAGGTTTCCCACGAATCGTGGCGTGTCATATCGGCAATGTCGGCGTAATCCATCGCGGATCGGCGCAAGGCTTTTAACGACAAGGGAAAACCGCAAGGCAAGATGATGTCCAAAGGAACCGCAAAACAGGCCGAAAGCCGGATCATCGCCCCTAAATTCAGGGCAATATCGGGTTGGTAGGCGCATAAACGCATAGAATTTGCCTTTTATAACGCTCTGCGGCGCAAAGTCCGCTAGACGTAGTGAAGATCGGCGTGTAGTTACCGAAAGTGGATGCCCCCCTTCTTGCGGGGCGTACGATTTAATTATGCCCCAGATCAGGGGCTTGGCAAGGGAGAGATGTTCGTGTCTACCGACAGCGACCCACAAGAGGGTACCCGCCGCGACTTTTTATATGTCGCAACTGCAACAACAGGTGTAGTGGTAACCGGAGCGGCAGTTTGGCCGCTTATCAATCAAATGAACCCAAGTGCTGATGTGACGGCGCTTTCATCTATCGAGGTTGATGTCTCGGGGGTTGAAGTTGGCACACAATTGACGGTTAAATATTTGGGTAAACCTGTGTTTATCCGACGCCGTACAGCGGATGAGATCAAAGCAGCGCGCGCGACACCGATGACGGATTTAAAAGATCCTGTTGATCATGTTGCCGAGAACCCCAATCTTTCGGTGGATTCGCCTGCACTGGATACGAACCGTGCAATGGATGAAGCCGGTGAATGGCTGGTGATGATTGGCGTCTGTACCCATCTGGGCTGTATTCCACTTGGTGAAGCCGGTGAATACAACGGATGGTTCTGCCCGTGCCACGGATCGGTTTATGATACATCCGGGCGCATTCGCAAAGGCCCGGCACCGCGTAATCTGGATATTCCGCTTACGAGCTGGGTAGATAAAACAACAATTAAATTAGGCTAGGGGGAAAGATAATGGCAGGAATTCCACACGATCATTATGAGCCAAAAACCGGCTTTGAAAAATGGTTGCACGAGCGGCTACCTATTGTAAGTCTGGCTTATGACACGTTGATGATCCCGACGCCGAAAAACCTGAACTGGATGTGGATCTGGGGCATTGTTTTGGCATTTTCTTTGGTCATGCAGATTGTCACAGGCGTTGTCTTGGCGATGCACTACACCCCGAATGTCAATTTGGCCTTCGACAGTGTCGAGCACATCATGCGCAATGTGAATGGCGGTTACGCCTTGCGGTATATACACGCCAATGGTGCTTCGCTGTTTTTTATTGCGGTTTATGCACATATATTCCGTGGCCTGTATTATGGGTCATACAAATCCCCGCGCGAGGTTACATGGATCATCGGTATGCTGATTTATCTGGCGATGATGGCAACGGGGTTCCTGGGCTATGTTTTGCCTTGGGGGCAAATGTCATTCTGGGGTGCAACCGTGATCACCGGACTGTTCGGGGCAATTCCCGGCATTGGCCCGATGATCCAGGAATGGCTTCTGGGCGGGCCTGCGGTGGACAATGCCACGCTGAACCGGTTCTTTAGTCTGCACTATCTGTTGCCTTTCGTGATCGTCGGTCTTGTGGCCGTGCATATTTGGGCATTTCATACAACCGGGAACGGCAACCCGACGGGTGTCGAGGTGCGTCGCAAATCTAAAGCGGAAGCGCAAAAGGACACGGTTCCGTTCTGGCCATATTTTGTGATAAAAGACCTGTTTGCGCTGGTGTTTATTTTGGTGATTTTCATGGCCGTGGTCGGGTTTATACCGAACTACCTGAATGATCCGGTGAACTATGTGCATGCAAACCCGTTAAAAACACCTGCGGAAATTGTGCCTGAATGGTACTTCCTGCCCTTCTATGCAATCTTGCGGGCAATCACATTCGACTTTCTGTTCCTGGATGCGAAATTTCTAGGCGTTCTGATGATGTTCGGTGCGATTGCGGTGATGGCACTTGTGCCATGGCTGGATACGTCCTCGGTACGTTCGGGCCGCTACAGACCGATGTTCAAATGGTGGTTTGCATTTCTGGTTATCGATTTCTTAATTCTGATGTGGTGCGGATCACAAAAAGCGGCAGGCTGGATTCCGACGATCAGCCTGTTCGGTGCGGTTTACTGGTTTGGTTATTTCCTGGTGATTTTGCCGGTGCTTGGCTTCATCGAAAGAACCAATGAGGTGCCCGAGACCATCGAAGCGGATTTCGATGCACATTACCCGCCTGAAGCGAAATAACGGATCTGGAAGGACTGATACGATGATGAAAAAACTATTCCTGATGGCTTTCGTTACATTCGGGCTGAGTGTAAGCAGCAGTGCCGTTTATGCGCAAGCCGAAGAACCTGAAGTTACGGACTTTGACTTTTCCTTTGAGGGGCCGTTTGGTAAATACGACCCGGTTCAGTTGCAGCGCGGGTTGAAAGTGTTCACCGAGGTCTGCTCTGCCTGTCACGGGTTAAACCAGGTTGCTTACCGTAATCTAGGTGATGAAGGCGGCCTTGGTTACTCAGAAGAACAGGTAAAAGCCTATGCCGCACAATTTGAGGTTTATGACCCCGAAAAGGATGACACTGTACCTGCCAAACCTTTTAACAAATTCGCGAGCAGTTCATTGAAAAATGCACCTGATTTGTCTTTGATGGCGAAAGCACGGGCCGGGTTTCATGGGCCTTATGGTCTGGGGATCAACCAGATCGTCAAAGGTATGGGCGGCCCTGAATATATTGCCTCGATCCTGACTGATTTCACTGGCGAGGAAAAGGACGTGGCCGGGACGACATTCTATGAAAACAAAGCCTTCCCAGGCGGATGGATTGCCATGCCGCCGCCGTTGGAAGATGGACAGGTCGAGTTTGACGATGGCAGCAAAAACGATGTTGCACATATGGCTCAGGACGTATCCGCATTTCTGATGTGGACGGCCGAACCTAAAATGATGCAGCGCAAACGTTTGGGGCTGTTGTCGGTTCTGTTCCTGGGCTTCTTCACGGTACTTCTGTATCTAACTAACAAACGACTTTGGGCCCCGATAAAGCGCAAGGATGCGTAAGGGTTTGAACCATAGTTTAAGAAGGCGGGTTTGAACCCGCCTTTTTTATGCGCTAAAGAAAGGGCAAAGGAGCCGGTATAATGTTTAATAGCTTTGGTCATATGTTTCGTGTTACTACCTGGGGCGAAAGCCACGGGCCGGCTTTGGGGGCCACTGTGGACGGTTGCCCGCCGAATATACCGCTAAACGCGGAAATGTTGCAGTTCTGGCTGGACAAGCGCAAACCGGGGCAAAACAAGTATACGACCCAGCGACGCGAGGCCGATCAGGTGGAAATCCTGTCCGGTGTATTCGACGGTAAAACCACCGGGACACCGATCCAGTTGATGATCCGCAACACCGATCAACGATCCAAGGATTACGGCGATATTCTGGATAAATTTCGCCCCGGGCATGCCGATATTACCTACTGGCAAAAATACGGCATCCGTGATTATCGCGGCGGCGGGCGATCCTCTGCGCGTGAAACGGCAGCGCGGGTGGCGGCCGGCGGTGTAGCCCGCGCAGCTTTGGATATGCTGATGCCGAGTGCACAAATTTTAGGTTACATGGTGCAGATGGGGGATAGGCAGATTGATCGGGGCTCAATGGATTTGGACGAGATCGGGAACAACCCGTTTTGGACCCCCGATGCGCGCGCGGCAAAAGACTGGGCGGCCTATCTGGATGCTTTGCGAAAATCCGGCAACAGTGTCGGTGCCGTGGTTGAGGTGATCGCGCGCGGCATACCTGCGGGGCTGGGTGCGCCGGTTTATGCCAAGCTTGATACGGATATTTCCAGTGCGATGATGTCGATCAATGCGGTCAAAGGTGTTGAAATCGGGGCCGGCATGGGGGCGGCGGCACTGACAGGTGAGGACAATGCTGATGAGATTTCGATGGGACCTGATGGTCCGGTCTATTCAACAAATCATGCGGGCGGAATTTTGGGTGGAATTTCCACAGGGCAAGATCTGGTTTGCCGCTTTGCCGTCAAACCCACCTCGTCTATTTTGAAGCCACGAAAAACTATTACCAAAGGTGGAGCGGATACAACGATTGTCACCAAAGGTCGCCATGATCCTTGTGTCGGTATTCGAGCGGTGCCTGTGGGTGAAGCGATGATGGCCTGTGTGATCCTGGATCATTTTTTGTTGCACCGTGGGCAGATCGGTGGAAACCAAGGGCAGATCGGGTAAGATCAGGCGCAAAAAAAGGCCGCATCAAGCGGCCCTTTAGATCAGCTTAGTGATTTCTTAAGCGTTGATGACGTCTTTTAAGGCTTTTGCAATAGTGACTTTTGCAACGCGGTCGGCGGCTTTTTCAAACTGCTCGCCTGTGGCCGGGTTGCGCACCATACGTTTGGGGCGGGCGCGGCACATAAATTTGCCAAGGCCCGGAAGCGTGACCGCCCCACCGGCGGCAACCTCGTTGGTGATAATGGACGTTAATGTTGCAAGAAACGCATCGGCGGTTTTCTTGTCAGACCCCATGCCTTCCGCAATCGCTGCAACCAGTTGGGTTTTTGTCATTGGTTTTTGTGACATATCACTGCTCCTGTAAAAATAATTGCTTCGTTTGAGGAAGCCTGAAGTAAATAAACTCGATTTCGCGGAAAGTATCAATGAAAGACAGCCCTAAATATAATAAAAAGCTACAATATTTAGGTGTTTTTAGCTGATTTTAATCCAATTGTTGTATTGAGACCTATTTTTAGGCAGGCATAAATTTTTTTATCAAATCAACTTTGATGAGAATTACCACCTTTAAAGCTATATTTCCTTTAAAACCCTGATGGGTTAAGGCCCACTGCTATGGTGCGTAGAAGAGGTTTATCGGCATATCCCGAACTTGAATAGGATTGGATCAGAGTGTTTTGCGAAGATGTGTTTTGGGAAACAGAGGGACTGGTGTTTAAAATATAAGGACGCGTCAGTGTTGAAATACTGACAGGGATTTGGTTTGAACGGGAGTTTTTAATAACTTGTTTTCGAACTGATTGAAGCGTGTTCTGCAAGTTATATTTGTTTTTTGCCATGTAATCCAGCAGGGCACCGGTGAAAATACTATGCTGACCGGTCCCGTCATAAGCCACTTGGCCAAATGTGGTGGCAAAAACCAGTAAGGTTTCCAACCCCAATGCATTGGGAAGGAACAGGGTTTGTTGCTCGGTTAGCATGCTTTCTGGTGGGTTTTGCAGACAGGTGTCAAGAATGACCGCTTTTTGCGTAAAAGGGGCGTTGAAATACCTTAATAACTCTGGGATGGTAATAGCGATCGCATCTGTTTGTCCGGTGCTTTCTACACCCAGCAATTCAGTAGTGCCATTTTTAATCTTATTATGGCCGGCATAGTAGATCACCAGCTGATCCGCATGGGCGGCTTGCAATGCGGTGAAGCTAAGAATATTTCGCAGTTCTTTTGTGCTGGCATCTTGCGCAAAAAAAACCGTGAAACCTTTATCGGACAAGGCATGCGCCACGGCGCGGGCATCGTTTGATGCATTTTTCAATCTGGGAATGTTGATATATTCCGAGTTTCCAATCACCAGTGCGATTTTAGACCCGAAGGAAGCCGCGTGTAGCGTGTGTGTGTTCCAGCTAAATAATATGCAGAATGCAAGCCAGACGTTTCGTATGAAGCTATACATCTAATTATTGGCGGCGCAGCCGCTAGATACCGATTTCGATGAAAACTCAACCCGGCGATTATAGGGGCTGTTCCCTGGTTTATCGGGCAGCGGCCGGAATTCTCCTGCTGCTTCGAGCGTAAATCTGGATTTTGCTACTTTTCCGAAGGTGGTCAAGTAGGTGAAAACTGTTTGCGCCCGCCGTCGAGACAGGGCTTGGTTATATTCGGCCGTTCCAACCGTGTCCGTATGCCCTGTGATTTTAATACAGTTTTGTTTCATTTCAGGTGCGTTCAGGACGATTGCCAATCGGTCGAGATGGTCGCGATAGTCCTTTTCAAGTATGGCGGAGTCGAAAGCAAAATGTATGAAATATCCGGTATCGGATTTTGCAGCTCTGTAATCTATTTTAAGGTCGGCTGGTTTGGATACAGCCGGTCGTTTTATGATTGTAAGCCCGGCATTTGTCGGGGATATTTGTGCAATGGTTTGTTGGGCGACAGGGGCAGTTATCGCGTCGTCCATGTTCACAATTAAACCGCGTGCCGCGCCTAAGTCCGCCGGTTGCGCACAATAAAGCGAGCTATCCGGATTGAGTGCATTGAAAATGGCACAATTGCTGGCGCCGAGAGGTAATTGAACCTGAGAAAACGCCGCCCCCGTGAACTGCACTATCAAAACAAAGGGTATCATAAATCTGGTAAATTTCATGGCCGTGTTCCTTGCGATATATATTGGGTACCCAAAATCAGTGAAGATTTGGTAACGGGCCGGAAAGATTTACATACAATTTTAGGTAGCGGACTCATAAAATTCGCACCACAGCCTGAATGCTGCCATTTTTATCAGTGCCAGAAAGTTGCGTGATGTCTTCTCGTATCGGGTTGCAATCCTGCGATATGAACGTTTGATGCGCCCGAAGAACCGTTCAACAAGGTTGCGCTGCTTATAGCTTTCGGAGTCGAATTCTTTTGGAAACTTGCGGTTTTTCTTTGATGGGATTACCGCCACAGCGCCACGTTCCCAGATCATCTGTCTGATCCAGTCGGCGTCATAAGCACGGTCTGCCAGCACTCTTTGGTTGGGCTGCACGGCATCCAGTAAAATGCGGCAGGGAGGTGCATCGTGGGCCTCTCCCGGTGTTAGGAGAAACCGCAACGGCAGGCCGTTCTCATTCACAAGTGCATGAATTTTCGTGCTTAATCCGCCTCGTGAGCGACCCATACATCGAAGTGGGTTGTTTTTTTGAGCGTTGCCGCCGCGTGATGAACCCGAACAGATGTGCCGTCTATCATCACCACATCGCCATTATGTGCGTCGACCACTGCGTCCATGATTTGATCCCAAATCCCCGCGTAGGCCCAGCGGTTGAAGCGATTGTAAACCGTGGTGTAGGGACCGTAGCGTTCGGGCAAATCGCGCCACGGACAGCCTGTTCTGAGGGCATAGAAAATACCGTTGATAACGCGTCGATCGTCCACCCGTTTCACGCCACGGCTCTTGTTTGGCAGCACGCATTTAATGAAATTCCATTCCAGTTCACTCATATCGAAACGTGACATTTGACCTCCTGAGACTGATTTGACCTCAAGTGAATCATAAACTGCTGGCTAAGTGAAGGTTTTTATAGGTACGCTACCTAATTGGCAACAATTTGTGAGAAAAGCTGCGTCAATAACTACGCAAACAAAAGATTAAGATGACATAGGCAGGAAGGATCTGGGGAAGCGACCGCGAGCAATGCAATAATTGTTGCGGTCATTGGGTTTCATGGTTTTGAAAATGATCTGGGCGTTGGGGTAGCCCGGTTTGTTAATGGTTTTATTTAAATTCCTGGCCCGAACAGGGTAATCGCATCGGGATATTTTTCAAAAATTAGCCAAATCGCAAGGTTTGTGTCGTTTAAGAGCACTTAAATAGAATTAAGATCAGGAGTAAATAATGGAATTTGAGACAATACAAAACGGGGCTATTACACATTTGAAAATGAAACAGGCACGGCTGGATGCAGCACAAGCTATTGACTTTAAGGAAACTATACGTGCCATTGCAGATGACGGTGCCAATTTTATTCTGTTGGATATGTCGAATGTAGAATTCATGGACAGTTCCGGATTGGGTGCCTTGGTCTCGGTAATGAAATATATGGGCGCGGAAAAAAAAATAGAAATCACTGGCCTGACACCTGTCGTGGAGAAAGTCTTTAAACTGACACGAATGGATGAAGTCTTTCGCGTACACAATTCTGCTGATGATGCCTTTTTGGTAGCAAAAATTGCGGAAAGCCCCTTATCTTAGATGGATATGTTTGTTCGGAAAAATATATCAAAGCTGGATTTGACCTTTCAAAAAAAATTGAAATCAGCATAGATACGGTGCCCGAGACATTGACTGAAATCACTGACTGGATGGTTAGAGTCGGTGCTAGGCCTGAAGCAATCACCAATGTTCAGATTGTATTGGCAGAGGCGTTGAATAATATCGTGGAACATGGGTTCAAACACAAAAAACCCGGCTATGTAGATATTAATATTGATCTGTCTGAAGCGGCAATAGTGGTCGGTCTCACGGATGATGGTGTGGCATTTACGCCTCCTGAAGTAGAGCAATCTCCCCTACGGGATAAGAATGATTTGGATAATTTACCTGAAGGCGGGTTTGGCTGGTTTTTGATTCGAAAAATCACCAGCTCTTGCGAGAGAGATGGTCGCAAGATTTCGGACCAGTTGTTAAGGTGGATCGACTAATGAAAGAGACGATTCAAAATGACAAAAAGAAAGAACCATTCACCTGATT
>JASFZB010000014.1:0-51183 GCA_045046705.1 Rhodobacterales bacterium
CGGCATACCTTTTTTGCCCTCTAAGCTTTCCAAAAGGGCGGTTTCTTCACCGCAGATATAGGCCCCTGCCCCGTGGGACAGATAAAGGTCGAAATCCCAACCGGATTTGGCGGCATTTTTGCCCAGAAGTCCGGCGTCATAACATTCGTCGATTGCCGCCTGCAGGGCTTCGCGTTCACGGATAAATTCGCCGCGTATATAGATGTAACAAGCGTTTGCGCCCATGGCGAATGATGCGATCAACGCACCTTCGATCAGCGTGTGCGGGTCGTTGCGCATGATCTCGCGGTCTTTACAAGTACCGGGTTCCGACTCGTCCGCATTGATCACCAGATAGGCAGGCCGCCCGTCGCTTTCTTTGGGCATGAATGACCATTTTAGACCGGTCGGGAAACCCGCACCACCACGGCCACGCAGGCCCGATTTTTTCATCTCGCCGACAATCCAGTCGCGGCCCTGTTTGATGAATTTCGCAGTGCCTGACCAATGGCCACGCTTTTTGGCCCCCGCAAGCGAGCGATCAAACTGACCGTAGAGGTTTGTAAAGATACGATCTTTATCTGCGAGCATGCCCGTCTTCCTTTATCTTCGGCCTGACTTCCAGACCTGAAACAATACCACCAACGCCCAGATGAGCGCGGCTATTGCGGCGAAATCGAACAGAAACGCAAAGCGTATCGGCAGTCCGATCATGCCGCCTATCCAAGAGGCCCCCATCCACCCCAGCATCGTCACCAGAATGACGATCGAGGCTACGCGCGCCTTGCGGCGGCTCGGGTCAGTGTCGGGGGCCACCCGATTTATTCCTTACGCAACATTATTTCTTGCGCTTCTTCTTCGAAAATTCCGTATCGCCACCTTTGGCTAGAATTTTCGCCTGCGCCATCCAGTCGTCCCGCTCAATACGGCCTTTGAATGTCAGCTGGTCATCTACTTTCTTAATGTCGGCTTTTTTCCATGCCGCCACTTGATCATACTGGTAAATCCCTATTTGGTTCAGCGTAGCCTCCAATTTTGGGCCAACACCCGAAATCAACTTCAGGTCGTCGATTTTGGCAGGGGGTTTACGGTAAAACTTTGTTGGCGCTTTCTTTGGCGCGGCTTTCTTTGGCGCAGCTTTGGTTTCAGAAGCTTCAGTCTTTGTTGCAACGGGTGTTGCCGCAGGGGCCACAGTCGCATTTGTTGTAACGCTAGGCGATGAAACCTCGCCGCCACAGAATATCCCCTTAAGCAGCCAGCCGGCGATCAGCATTGCGATCAGGCCAACAACGGCAGCAAGCAGCCCGTTTGCCCCGCCCCAGCCGACCAGTGCCGCTGCGATAAAAACACCGAAAACAAAGGCCAAAAGCCAGCACACGATTACGCAAGATGTGACCCCGCCGGATGTTTTATTCTGTGTCATTTTCATTCTCCCCTAAGAACTTCCAACAAAATTATTCCGCCTTTGCTTTCGCAGGTTTTTTCTTTGCCTTCAAGATAGGCACCTCATCACCCTGAATGCGTTTGATCGTGTCGGCATAGGCCAAGGCGCGACTGACCGACGCGTTGTGCGCATAGCCGCCGGTATTCATATCCTTCAACGTGGTCAAGCCACTTAACGGCTCGGCTGCGTAACGCCCGTTTTGCGGTCCCGGTGTCGGGACTTTGCCGCTTTCCAGATCATCCAGAATTTGCGTAAAAGTCTCGGCGGTCAGATCCTCGTAGAAATCCTTACCGATCTGAACCATCGGCGCATTGGTACAAGCCCCCAGACATTCGACTTCTTCCCAACTGAACTTGCCATCTTCAGACAATTGATGCGCGTTAGGGGCGATACGTTCCTTGCAAATCCCGATCAGGTTTTCCGCACCGCAAATCATACAAGACAGCGTGCCGCAGACCTGAATATGGGCAACACTGCCCACCGGCTGCAGCTGGAACATAAAATAAAATGTCGCCACTTCCAATGCACGGATATAATCCATCTCCAGCATGTCGGCCACGGCTTCAATGGCCGGTTTTGTCAGCCAGCCTTCTTGTTCCTGAGCCCGCCACAATAGCGGAATAATCGCCGAGGCCTGACGCCCTTTCGGGAACTTGGCAACCTGCGCTTTAGCCCATTTTTTATTGGCAGCGGTGAACTTGAAACTGTCCGGCTGTGTGTGGTGTAAGCGACGCAATGACATTAGCGGTCAATCTCCCCAAAAACAACGTCGAGCGAGCCGATAACAGCCGCGACATCCGCCAACTGGTGGCCTTTACAAATGTGATCCATCGCCGCAAGATGCAAATACCCCGGGGCCCGGATTTTGGTCTTATAAGGTTTGTTCGACCCGTCGGACACCAGATAAACCCCGAATTCGCCTTTGGGGGCTTCCACCGCAACATAAATTTCACCTTCCGGCACATGAAAGCCTTCGGTATAAAGTTTGAAATGGTGGATCAAAGCTTCCATCGAGGTTTTCATCTCGCCGCGTGGCGGCGGTGTTAGCTTGCCGCGCGCCAGCACATCGCCGGTGGCCGCTTCCAGTTTCTGGATCGCTTGCTGTATGATCGACAGGCTTTCGCGCATTTCCTGCATACGGCACAGATAGCGGTCATAACAATCCCCGTTGGTGCCAACGGGGATTTTGAAATCAAACTCGTCGTAACATTCATAAGGCTGCGCCCGGCGCAAATCCCATGCCATGCCGGAACCGCGCACCATCACACCGGAAAAACCCCAGTCAAGGGCCTCTTGTTCCGAGATCACCGCAATGTCCACATTGCGTTGTTTGAAGATGCGGTTTTCCGTCAGCAAGCCGTCGATGTCATCCAGTACGGCGGGGAATTCCATCGTCCATTCCATGATGTCGTCAAGCAGGTCTTGCGGCAGATCCTGATGCACACCGCCGGGGCGGAAATAGGCCGCGTGAAGACGGGCACCACATGCGCGTTCATAGAACACCATCAGCTTTTCGCGTTCTTCAAAACCCCATAGCGGCGGCGTCAGCGCGCCCACGTCCATTGCTTGCGTGGTGACGTTCAAAAGGTGGTTCAAAATCCGCCCAATCTCGCAGTAAAGCACCCGGATCAGCGAGGCACGACGCGGCACTTCTACACCTGTCATCTTTTCGATGGCCAGACACCAGACGTGTTCCTGATTCATCGGACAAACGTAATCCAGCCGATCAAAATACGGCAGGTTTTGTAAGTAAGTCCGGCTTTCCATCAGCTTTTCAGTACCACGGTGCAACAGCCCGATATGCGGATCGCACCGCTCGACTACTTCGCCATCAAGCTCCAAAATCAGCCGCAACACACCGTGCGCCGCAGGATGCTGCGGGCCAAAGTTGATGTTGAAATTACGAATACGCTGCTCGCCGGTTTTAGCGTCGTTGAAATTACCGTCCATTACGCGTTGTCTCCGGAACTGCCATTATCGCCCTTAAAGGCGACGACCCACAAAAGAATGAGGGCGATAAATGGAATGAACGCAAAAAGTGCAATCCAGGACGGAATACCGCTTCGGGGCAATATCTTCCAAAACGGTATGACCAGCAATGCGGCCATGACAACCATCCACAGCACACCGCCCATCATTATTCCTCCGGCAAAAAATTCTGCATCCATCATTTTGTGCTCTCCGCCTTATCGTCGCCCGGCAGGATATATTCGGCCCCTTCCCATGGCGACATGAAATCGAACTGGCGATATTCCTGCACCAGTGAAACAGGCTCGTAAACCACGCGCTTTTCGACCTCGTCATAGCGGCATTCAGTATAACCGGTGGTCGGAAAGTCCTTGCGAAGGGGGTGGCCGCGAAAACCGTAATCGGTCAGGATACGGCGCATATCAGGGTGATCCGAAAACAGGATACCGTACATATCGAACACTTCACGTTCAAACCAGTTGGCCGACGGGTGCAGCTCGGTAATCGACGGCACCATTTCATCCTCGGCCACCTGCATCTTCAGGCGAATACGGTGATTCAGATACATCGACAAGAAGTGGTAAACCACTTCGAAACGCTTGGCCGCAGCGGGGAAATCCACCGCCGTAATATCCACCAGCGTGGAAAATTTGCAGCGCCCATCGGATTTCAGATACTCGACAAGCTCGGGTATTCCGGCAACGGAAACCTGCAACACCAGCTCGCCCATCCCGTTAACAGCATAGCCCGACACGGCATCTGCCTGTTTACGTTGGATCAAAGCCCCTAATTCCAGCAATTCCTGTGACATCATTCCCTACCTAACAATCGTGCCGGTGCGGCGAATTTTACGTTGCAGCTGCAACAAACCGTAAAGCAGCGCTTCTGCCGATGGCGGACAACCAGGCACATAAACATCCACGGGCACAATGCGGTCACAACCGCGCACGACCGAATAACTATAATGGTAATAGCCGCCGCCGTTGGCGCATGACCCCATAGACAGCACATAGCGCGGCTCTGGCATCTGATCATAAACCTTGCGTAGCGCAGGGGCCATTTTATTGGTCAAAGTTCCGGCCACGATCATCAAATCGGACTGGCGCGGACTGGCGCGCGGTGCGGTGCCGAAACGCTCCATATCGTAGCGCGGCATGGCACAGTGCATCATCTCAACGGCGCAACACGCCAAACCGAATGTCATCCAGTGCAATGACCCGGTGCGCGCCCAAGTGATGATATCCTCGGTAGACGTCAGCAAAAAGCCCTTGTCCTGCAATTCGCGGTTCAATGCGGCCGTCGCCACCTCTTTGTCGGCGCCTGCCGTATTCAAAGATGTTGCTACTCCCATTCCATGGCCCCCTTTTTCCACTCATAGGCAAAACCAATGGTCAGCACGGCCAAAAACGCCATCATCGACCAAAACCCCAAAGTGCCAATGTATTGAAAGCTGACAGCCCAGGGAAACAGGAACGCCATTTCCAGATCGAAAATGATAAACAGAATGGCAACCAGATAGAAGCGCACCTCGACTTTCATCCGCGCATCGTCAAATGCGTTAAAGCCACATTCATAAGCCGAGATTTTTTCGGCGTCAGGGCTGCGCACCGCGATCACAATCGCCGCCAATATAAGGACAATACCCAAGGCCGCTGCAGTGCCTAAAAATACAAGGATGGGCAGATACTCTCTTAGCAGATCTTCCAACGGCTACTCCTATTCATGTTTGCAGTACCGGAACAATTCTAACGCTGGTTTACCCCTGCACTATAACAAGGTCAACACAAGCAGGACTTGTTTTGGTGCTTTTCTGGCGGTAAAACAAACGAACACAAAAAATTTGCAGCCTGTTTGGAAAATGCAGTCTGACAAAATGTAGGGCCTGTCATAATTTCAATGGCTAAGGGGATGTAACCATCGTGGTCGAAACGCTAAATTCCAGAACCTTTTACCTCGGCATTGGTGCACAAAAATCCGGGACATCCTGGTTAAGCAATTATTTCAAGTCGCATCCTGAAATTCTAATGTCGCCAATTAAGGAAATGGCGTTTTTCGGCAACCGTGAACGGCCAAATCTGAATCGCTTCAAGGAGCAACTGGCATTTGAAGATGTTCTAACGGCCTTCACGGGACGTCATAACAAGAAACGCAGAAAACATCTAAACAGCCGCCTTGACGTGCAAGGTGACATTGAAAATTACAAACAATTCTTTCAGCATTTGCTAAAAAATGAAAAAGCATACGGCGAGATCACCCCGGGGTATGCATTTTTGCATAAAACCGAATTTCATCAAATCCTAGATCACTTTCCTGCCGTCAGAATTATTTTCCTGATGCGAAATCCGGTGGATCGGGCATGGTCGCAGATGCGATTTTCAAACACAAAGAACACCCCCGACAAATTGCGTCAAAACGCCGTCGAACGCCTGTCTAAATCGGCCTACACATTGCGCAGTGACTATAAATCAACAATAGAGACCATCACTTCGGTCTTTCCACGAGACCAAATCCACTTTGAATTTTTTGAACACCTGTTTAGCCAAAAAGCGGTTGACGGTATTTGCGATTTTCTTGGGGTAAGCCATAAAAAAGCGCGGCTTGGGCGAAAATTGAACACCGCACTCAAAGCACCGTTGCCACAAGATTTACGCCTCGAAATGATTGAAATGCTGATCCCGCAATACCTGTTTGCCGACAGTTTTTTCAAGGGCGATATACCCGAAAGCTGGCTCGCGGATTTGTATTCGGTTTAGCACCAACTGCCCCGCCTGCCCCCGCCATAAGCCCGCGCCAAGCCCTTGCCGATCATCGCAACCGCCACGTTCCGGCCATTGACCCGCAACAGGATCAAATCCCGATCATATCGGTCCTTGCCGTTTCGCCTGATCTCGATGGTGCGCGCCTGCCAAAGACCCCAGCGCAAGGCCCATGTCGCACGGGTAGCCCGCACAAACTCTGAAACACAGCGGGCATTCTTTTCGGGCGCGTCATAACCCAAAATCCGCCCGCTTGTCGTGCCAATGTCAGGGCACTTTATTTTTACCGTATCGCCATCTATCACCCGCGTGATGTGGCAGCGGCTTTTGCTTTTGGCGGCCCCGTTGACACCATCAATGACGGGCGGCAGCACCAACGCCAAAACAACAAGCCCCACAAGACCGCCGCGCAGCCACATGTTCTAGACGCCTGCCTGATAAACCGCGCCGACCTCTTCGCGGATGATCGACGCCAGCAAATCGCAATCTTCAAGGCTGAACGTCAATGGCAGGCGCATGTCCAGTAAACCCGCCAAAACCCGGTCGGTTTGCGGCATTTCTTGCGCCGCCACATAACGCCAACTGTCGTGGCGGGATGTAAAACCAACGGGTGCATCCGCCCCGAACCATTTCAGTTCAACCCCGCGCGCGGCACAGCGTTCTTGCACCCTTTGCACTTTATCCGCCGCCCAGTCAGGCAAAGTGAACTGAAACGACGAGGCCACATAAGATTCTGCCTCTGGCCGCTCGATCAGCCGCAATCCGGCAATGTTTTTCAACCCCGTCTCAAGCCGCGCATAAAGCGCATTCCACCTGTTCGCCTGCACCTCCAGCGCTGCCAGTTGCGGGCGCAAAATCGCGGCACGCAGATTGTCCATGCGTCCCGAACAATTCGGCGTGTCCAGACGTATATCGGCAAAAGCCTCTTGCGGTGCCCCCGCCGCGTGACTGCCGTATAACATGTACGACCCCGACAACATGGTGGCACGCGCCATGGTTTGTGCATCATCGGTCACCAGCAAACCGCCCTCGCCGGAATTGATATGCTTGAAGGTCTGGGTCGAGTAGCAACCGACAATTCCGAACCGTCCGCTGGGCACGCCGTTCCATTTCGCCCCCATGGTATGGGCGCAATCCTCGATCACCTGTACCCCTGCGGCATCACAAATCGTCATCAATGCGTCCATATCCACTATATGCCCGCGCATGTGGCTAAGCATCAGATAATGCGCCCCGCTCGCGGTGATTTTAGCTTGCAGATCCTCCATATCCATCACCAGATCCTTTGTGATCTCGACAAAAACCGGTACCGCGCCGACGCTGGCAATGGCCCCCGGCACCGGGGCAAGCGTGAAACCGTTGGTCAGAACAATATCCCCCTGCCCCACGCCAAGCGCGCGCAACGCCGTGGTCAGCGCATAGCCGCCCGAGGCCACCGCAAGACAGAATTTCGCCCCGACAGCGGCGGCAAACTCGCTTTCCAGCTTAACCGTTTCCGCCACTTCGCCCTGAAGCGTGTTGTAGCGGTGCAACCGCCCGTGGCGCATCACCTTTATTGCCGCCTCGATCCCCGCTTCAGGGATAGACTCCTGCTGGGTAAAATTTCCTTTGAAATCTGTCGCCAAATTATCACTCCCTAATCATTCTGCCCAGCATCCCGGGCAGTTCGTCATAATGGTTCAGCAGGCCTTCAGGCTCCAGATCCGACACAAAAGGCCCATCCGGCCCGAACGTAACCAGAACGCACTGCACCCAGGCATTTTTGGCCGCATTCCGGTCGGTGATGGTATCCCCGATCAACACGGATTTTGACGGGTTGCCGCCTAGGTGTTTGATCGTGCCCAACAAATGCCCCGCATCGGGTTTTTTCACCGGCAAGCTATCCGCCCCCAAAAGTGCCTCGAAATACTGCCGGATGCCCAGGCGTCGGGTCAATGTTTCCGCCAGGGCTTCAGGTTTGTTGGTGCAAATCCCCAAACGATAGCCGCGCTTTTTCAACTCCGTCAGGCAAGGCACAACCCCGTCATATAAAAAAGAGTGCAGGTCGATGTTTTCGCCATAAAACCGCAACAAATTATTGAAGTGCACCTGCATCGCGGCATCATCCGGGATTTGTCCCAGCCGCGCAAAACCCAAACGCAACATCGCCCGCCCGCCTTGAAAGGCAGTACTTGCATCCTTAACCGGATCAAGCTGTGGCATCTCGCCTATATCTGTGAAGCACGCATTCGCCGCCGCGATCAAATCACCGCTGGTGTCCGCCAAAGTGCCATCCAGATCAAAAACCACTGATTTCATCATATTCCCCGCTGTTTACAGAAGTTCTGACACAGGCCGTAACGAAGTGAAAGACTTGTTGAGGATATCCCCCCTTTTGTTATGCTTGAATCTTGCGTAGAAAGCATATGATAAAGACAAAAATAAAGATTGAGATCACAATGGGTATTGCCGTCATAATTTTAGCCGCAGGCATGGGCAGCCGGATGAATTCGGACACCCCGAAAGTTCTGCACGAAGTCGCAGCAACCCCGATGCTGGTACATGTTCTAAGTTCCGCCCGCGAGATTTCTGCTGATAAAACAGTGGTTATCACAGGCAACGGGGCTGAAGCTGTTACCCGGGTTGCCATGGGTTTTGATGACACCACCAAAATGGTTCACCAAGAGGCTCAGAACGGCACCGGTCACGCGGTACAACAGGCCGCCTCTGTCTTGCAGGATTTTGACGGCGATGTGATCGTGCTTTACGGCGACACCCCCTTTGTGCGCCCTGAAACCCTGCAAGCAATGCTTGACAAAAAGGCGGAAGGCCACGGCATTGTGGTTTTGGGCTTTAACGCCGCTGATCCCGCCCGTTACGGTCGCCTGATCGAAACCGAGGGCATGTTGGACGCAATCGTTGAATACAAAGACGCAACCCAAGCCCAGCGCACTATTGATTTTTGCAACTCGGGCGTGATTTGCACGGATGCAAAACTTTTGTTCAGCCTATTGGACGAAGTCACCAACGACAACGCCAGCGGTGAATACTACCTGACCGACATTGTCGGCATCGCCCGCAAGCGCGGCCTAAGCTGTGCCGCGATTGCCTGCCATGAGGCCGAAACCATGGGGGTCAACTCGCGTGCCGACCTGGCCATGGCCCAAGCTGCATTTCAGGTGGCCGCACGTCAGGCGGCAATGGAAAACGGGGTCACATTGATTGCCCCAGATACGGTTTATTTCGCTTACGACACTCTAATCGGCGGCGATGTGGTGATCGAGCCAAACGTGATTTTCGGCCCTGGTGTGACCATAGAAAACAACGCGACCATCCGCGCCTTTTCGCATCTGGAAGGCTGCCATGTATCACAAGCAGCCGTGGTCGGCCCTTATGCCCGCCTGCGTCCGGGCGCGGAATTGGGAAACGGTGCCAAAGTCGGTAATTTTGTCGAGATCAAAGCCGCAAGGATCGGTGAAGGGGCCAAGGTCAATCACCTGTCCTATATCGGCGACGCCGACATCGGGGACGAGACAAATATCGGGGCCGGAACCATTACCTGCAACTATGACGGCGTGTTCAAACACCACACCGAAATTGGCAAACGCGCCTTTATCGGATCAAACACCATGCTGGTCGCCCCGGTGCGCGTCGGCGACGACGCCATGACGGCCTCGGGCAGTGTAATCACAAAAGACGTCCCCGATGCAGCCCTTGGCTTGGGGCGGGCGCGTCAGGAAAACAAACCGGGGCTGGCCGTGCGTATGATGAACAAGCTCCGCGCCGCCAAAGCCGCTGTGAAGAAGGGTTAAGATATGTGTGGAATTATAGGCATATTGGGCGAACACGAAGCCGCGCCGATACTGGTTGATGCCCTGAAGCGGCTGGAATATCGCGGCTATGACAGTGCCGGCATTGCCACCATCGACGACAGTGGCAAACTGGATCGCCGCCGCGCCGTGGGCAAGCTGGTAAATCTGGCCGATCTTCTGATGCACCAGCCGATCACCGGTAAATCCGGCATCGGCCACACCCGCTGGGCCACACACGGGGTGCCCAATGTCGTTAATTCGCATCCACACCAAGCCAGGAATGTGGCGGTTGTTCATAATGGTATCATCGAGAATTTCAAAGATTTGCGTGACGAATTAGCCGCTGCAGGGGCGGTTTTTGAAACCGATACCGACACAGAAACCATCGTGCAGCTATGCATGAGCTACCTTGACGAAGGCCTGACACCTACCGGTGCCGCAGCGGCGACGATTGATCGGCTGGAAGGGGCATATGCCTTGTGTTTCCTGTTTCAAGGCGAAGATGATTTGCTGATCGCGGCGCGTCAAGGTTCGCCTTTGGCAATCGGCCACGGGATCGGCGAAATGTTCGTCGGATCAGACGCTTTGGCATTGGCCCCGATGACCGATAAAGTCACATATCTGGAAGAAGGCGACTGGGCCGTCGTGACCCGCAATTCGCTGGAAATCCGTGATGTGGACGGCAAACTTTCCAACCGCGAAATGCGCACCATCAAAGCCGACGCAAGTGCCGGTGACAAGGGTATTCACAAACATTACATGATGAAGGAAATCGCCGAACAACCGGTGGTTCTGGCCGATGCCATCAAGCATTACACCAACCGCGAAACCGGGGCCATATCCGTGCCCGGTCTGGACATAGATTTCACCAGTGTCGACAAGATTACCATGGTGGCTTGCGGTACTGCCTATCTGGCCTGTTCGGTGGCCAAATACTGGTTCGAACAGGTTGCGCGCATCCCGTGCGAGGTTGATGTGGCATCCGAGTTTCGCTACCGTGAACCGCCGATGTCGGATAAATCACTGGCGTTGTTTGTCAGCCAGTCGGGCGAGACCGCAGACACGCTGGCAGCCCTACGCTATGCCTCTGATAAGGTTGCAAAAACTATCGCGGTGGTGAATGTGGCAGAAAGCTCTATCTCGCGCGAAAGCGATGTCTCTTTGCCGATACATGCAGGGGTTGAAATCGGGGTTGCCTCGACCAAGGCTTTCACCTGTCAGTTGATCGTTTTGGCCGCCCTTGCCCTGATGGCGGCGCGTGCGCGCGGCACGTTGAATGCCGCTCAGGAAAACACCCTGCATGCGGCCATGATCGCCTTGCCCGGCATCCTTAATCAGGCCCTGTCACAACAAGCTAAAATAGACGCGGTTACGTTGGAGCTTTCCAAGGCCAGCGACGCCCTGTTTCTGGGGCGTGGCACGATGTATCCACTGGCCCTTGAAGGGGCGTTGAAGCTGAAGGAAATCAGTTATATCCATGCGGAAGGTTACGCCAGCGGCGAGCTGAAACACGGGCCGATTGCGCTGGTGGACGAGCATATGCCGGTGATCGTTCTGGCCCCGAAAGACGCCCTGTTCGACAAGACCGTCAGCAACATGCAAGAGGTCATGGCGCGGGGTGGAAAAATCCTGCTGATCACCGATCAGGAAGGCGCCGAGATTGCCCAAAGCGGGGTTTGGAAAACCATCATTATGCCCTCCGTGAACGACATGTTCGCCCCGATCCTTTACGCCATCCCGGCCCAGTTGATTGCCTATTACACCGCCGTGCGCAAAGGCACAGATGTGGATCAGCCGCGCAATTTGGCGAAATCCGTGACGGTGGAATAAGCCCAGTCTAAACAGCCCCCGCACGGGGGGCAAAATGAATACTTGCGCGCGCCCTCTTTGCTGCCTAATCTTGTGCCATGACAAATATACCGAAACTTATCGACCCCTATCAACGCACGATCAACTACCTGCGCGTCTCAGTCACCGACCGCTGCGATTTTCGTTGTGTTTACTGCATGTCGGAAAACATGACCTTTCTGCCGAAAAAACAGCTGCTGACACTGGAAGAACTGGATCGGCTGTGCTCGGTCTTTATTTCGCAGGGCATCCAGAAACTGCGCATCACCGGCGGCGAGCCGCTAGTGCGCCGTGGCATCATGGGGTTTTTCGAAAGTATTTCGCGGCATTTGGGCAATGGCCTGAACGAGCTGACACTGACCACCAATGGTTCGCAGCTCAGCCGCTTTGCCGATGATCTGGCACGCTTCGGGGTGAAACGGGTGAATATCTCGCTTGATACGCTGGATGCGGATAAATTCCACGACATCACCCGTTGGGGCCAGTTGAAAAAGGTTATGGACGGTATCACTGCGGCGCAAGCGGCGGGTATGCGGGTCAAGATAAACATGGTCGCGCTTAAGGGCACCAACGAGGACGAACTGGAAGACGTCATCCGCTGGTGCGCAGATAAGGACATGGACATTACCTTTATCGAAGTGATGCCGATGGGCGACATGGGCGAAGAAGACCGTCTGGATCAGTATTGGGCATTGTCGGATGTGCGCAAACGCATCGAAAAAACCTGGGATGTCACCGATATTCCCGAAAATACCGGTGGCCCTGCGCGTTATGTGCGGATCAATGACACGGGTCAGAAAATCGGCTTTATCACACCGCTAAGCCACAATTTTTGCGAAAGCTGCAACCGTGTACGACTGACTTGCACCGGGCAGTTGTTTCAATGTCTGGGACAGGAACAGGAAACCGATTTACGCAAAGCTCTGCGGGAAAATCAGGATGATGATGCGCCTGTGGTTAAAGCGATTCGGGGCGCGATAGCCCTGAAACCCAAAGGTCACGACTTTTCCTACGACCGCAAAGAAGTTGCCGGCACAATGTCCCGCCATATGAGCCACACGGGCGGTTAAGCCCCCAACAAGCCAGCGTCTTTGCGCAACAGGCGGACGCGCGGGGCGGGAATGGCATCGACTTCGACGCCTGTGAACACATGCAAAGTATTCATGGCGTGGTCAACAACCGCATGATCAGAAACCCAACCGCCCATACCCAGATATGTGCGCAGCAAGGGCGGCATGGTGCGGTTTGCCGCTTTCATATCCGGATTTGCATCCCGCAAACGGTCGGCAAACTTGAACACCTCGGGTGATTTGATCCCGGGCATCCAGTTTGGCGGGGCTAAATGACGTTGCTTCAGCAAGGCAAACGCAGGCGTGTATTCTACCGCGTCCGTATTCACAAACGATGAACAGCCAAACATCAGTGCAATGCCATGCGCATCCACATAGCGCGTCAAAAACGCCCAAGCCATGCGGTGGACGGCAAAATCCCGCCCCCCTTCACGCACACAAAACCGCCCGATTTCAAGCAAAGGTCGCCCGAACCCCTGTAGACGGGAAAGGTCGTAGAATTGTGCCGAATAGCTTTTATCAATGCAGGCACTGTTTGCAAAATGCAGAAACCTGAAACAGGCCTGAATTTCGCCTGTGTCGGGGGACTCGATCAACACATGGCGGCAATGCGCATCAAAGCTGTCAATATCCGGTGTGCCGCAGTCGAACTGACCGGCGCGAAACACTTGCGCCAAGCGCACATCTTTTTCGGTTTCGGCAAGTCTAAGCGTATATCGGCAAGTTTGGGGCATTACACGCCCCGTGATCGTATTATTCACCGGTTCTTCCACTTCACCCTCGTTATATATCAACTATACCACCGGCACGCTCAATAAGAAACATCTCAGGCCTAGCCGCCACCTACCACTTGGCTAAGATCAAAGTTGCCGATATTGCCAAGAACTTGCGACAGAACACTTGGGCCTTTAACCGCATCCGTAGTGACTCGGCGATTGAGGGTGATAACACGGCCATCTTTCAGACCGAAGCGTTCGATATTGCTGACCACATCGTTCTTGTCGAAAGACACCGCAACAAGTTGGCGTTCGACTTCTTTCGGGGCCTTATAGGTATAGTTGCGCATTTTCGTCGATACATAATACCAGTTGCCATCTTTCAACGCCCCGGTGCTGGTGGGTTTGCCGATTATTTCTTCCACGGTTTCGCGTGTGTCCGCTCCGACAATCACATTTGCCAGTTCCGTATCGGACGGGGCATAGCCGTGATATTCATATGTGGCCGAGCAAGCCGCAAGCAGCACAACACCTGACGTGATTGCGATACTTTTCTTTGCTAGTGCCGAAAAACTGCTCATCGGGGTGCCCTTTATTCTTATTCACTCTTGTCCACATAACCTGACCATGCTCTACAATCAAATACCTTGTTACAAATCACAACCGCTTATGTCAGAATTTTCATGCCCCAGCCCCGAATATCACATACCTTACGCCTTAAAGACCTATCAAAATCCAAAAGAAAGGATTTTGATGTCCGGTTCAAGGGGGACGAATTGAAGGCCATCGCAGATATTCTATCGGCAGTTTCAGTGGAAAAGATGCGGATTTCGGGCGCACTTAGCCCAATCGGGGCCAAAGACTGGGACTTAAAGGCAAATGTGGGGGCGAGTGTGGTGCAAACTTGCGTCGTTACTCTGCAACCGGTGCGCACGCGCATTGATGTGCCTGTGACCCTAAACTATGTCGCGGATTATCGCGCAGGCGAACAAGACAGCGTGACGGAAATGATGGTGGATGCCAGCATCGAGCCGCTCGGGCACGAGATTGATCTGGCAAACATTGCCATCGAGGCCTTGGCCTTGGCCCTGCCCGACTACCCCCGCGCCCCCGATGCCCGGCTTGAAACCCAGATTTTTAGCGAACCAGGCACCACACCAATGAGTGATATGGACGCAAAACCATTTGCGTCTTTGGCCCAATTGAAGGATAAGTTGGCTAAAGAAGGTAAATAGATAAAAAAAGGCCTTGCAGAGTCTGAATTTCTTTGTATTTTCGCGGCTCTTATACAAGGGCGTTTTTTTGTTGACGCGGGGAATAGCCCCGGGTCTGAAAATGACGCTGAAATGGGGTTCACCCCCCGCATAATCAAAGGTTGTGACATGGCTGTCCCAAAAAGTAAAATCACCCGCTCTCGCCGCGGCATGCGTCGTTCACATGACGCTTTGGTTGCAGGCAATCCAAACGAATGCGCGAACTGCGGCGAACTGAAACGCCCGCATCACGTTTGTGCGGCATGTGGTCATTACGATGACCGCGAAATTATTGCGGTCGGAGACGACATCGACCTAGACGACGACGCAGCATAAATGCTGTTGGGCTGATCATTGATGTCCTCAGACACAAACCCGGTCAGCCCGATTTCTAGCGAACCTGTTGTTCTTTCGATCGACGCCATGGGCGGCGATTTCGGGCCGTCGGTGGTTATCGACGGCATTTACCGTTTCTTCAAGAAAAATCAGGATGTTAGATATATCATCCACGGTGATGAAGCGCTGTTAAAACCGCTTCTTGCCAAACGCCACGCCTTATCCGAACGCTGTGAAATCCGCCATTGTGACGAAGTTGTCAAGATGGGCGACAAGCCTAGCCATGTGATGCGCCACGGCCAAAACACCAGCATGTGGAGTTGCATTGACGCGGTGCGCAACAAGCAGGCCGAGGTGGCGGTATCGTGCGGCAACACGGGTGCCCTGATGGCGGTGTCGATGATCCGCCTGCGCAAAGCCCCGGGCGTCAACCGCCCCGCGATTGCCATTTTATGGCCGTCGTCAAACCCGCAAGGCTCTAACGTGATGCTTGATGTCGGGGCCGACATCCGCGCCGAGGCCTCTGACCTGCTACAATACGCGTTGATGGGGGCCTCTTATGCCCGTAACGGATTAAACGTTAAGTGTCCGAGAATCGGTCTGTTAAATGTCGGCACCGAAGAACACAAAGGCCGGATTGAACTGAAAGAAGCCTATGAGCGCATCGAGGAACAGGCAGCTAGCGCAAATTTCGAATTTGTAGGCTTCGTTGAGGGCGGCGATATTCCCTCTAGTAAAATAGACGTGATTATCACTGACGGCTTTACCGGCAATGTTGCTCTGAAAACCGCGGAAGGCACGGCCACGCTTGTACGCAAACTTTTGCGCGAAACCTTCAAGCAAACCCCTTTTGCCATGCTTGGCGCACTATTGGCATATGGTGCCTTGCACCGGTTAAGCAAAAATATCGACCCGCGCCGGTCTAACGGCGGCGTGTTTCTAGGCCTGAACGGTACAGTGGTAAAATCCCACGGCGCGGCAGATGAAAGCGGGATCACTGCGGCAATCCAGCTTGCCTACCAACTGGCCAAGAACGGCTTTACGGATAAACTGGCGGCACGGGTTGCCTCTAGCTCGATTTCAAACAATGATATAGTCTTGAAAGACTAGAACATAAAGGCGCAGACATGAGCATGATCCGAGCAGTTCCAATTGGCATTGGCCATTACCTTCCAGAACGCGTCGTTGAAAATGCCGAGTTTGCAAAATGGCTGGATACAAGCGACGAATGGATCCAGGCCCGCACAGGGATTGAGCGCCGCCATTTTGCCGCCGATGGCGAGCTGACCTCGGACCTGGCCTACAACGCCGCCCTTGACGCGATCAAGGATGCCGGGATTACGGCGGACGATATTGACGCTATCGTTTTGGCGACATCGACACCGGATCAAACCTTTCCGTCCACCGCCACCAAATTACAGGCGAAACTGGGCAACACCAGCGCATTTGCCTTTGATCTTCAGGCGGTTTGCGCCGGTTTCAACTTTGCTTTGACCATGGCAAATTCCCTAATTATATCGGGTCAGGCAAAACGTATTCTTGTAGTCGGGGCTGAAACTTTTTCACGCATCATGGATTGGCAAGATCGCAGCACATGCGTGTTGTTCGGCGATGGCGCAGGGGCAATGATCCTAGAGGCCCAAACCGGCATTGGCAGCACTGATGATCGCGGTATATTGTCCTGTGATCTGCACTCGGACGGCCAATTCAACGATCTGCTTTACGTCGATGGCGGGGTGTCATCGACCCAGACTACGGGTGTCTTGAAGATGCAAGGCCAAGAGGTTTTCAAACATGCCGTCACCAAACTGGCAGCTGCCGGTGAAGCCGCGTTGGAAAAAGTCGGGCTGACCCCGCAAGACATTGACTGGGTGGTTCCGCATCAGGCTAATTTACGGATCATCAAAAGAACCGCAAAAAAGATCGGGCTGCCGATGGAGCGGATTGTGATAACGGTTCAGGATCACGGCAATACCTCGGCGGCATCGATTCCCTTGGCCATGTCCGTTGCCAAGAAAAACGGGCAAATAAAGCAAAACAACCTGCTGTTGACCGAGGCCATAGGCGGCGGCCTGACATGGGGTGCCATTGTTTTGCGCCTGTAACTGCCGAAATGCGTTTAAATGCAGGGAAGTTGTTGACACACAGCCCTTGTTTTAACTAGTCTTTTTCAAGATACGGGGAGAGTTTCACGATGAATGATAAAACCTTAACCAGAATGGATCTAGGCGAAGCGGTTTTCCGCGAGGTCGGTCTGTCCCGGAATGAGTCGGCCGATTTGGTTGAATCCGTTCTGGATCACATTTCGAATGCTTTGGTTGAAGGCCAAAACGTCAAAATCTCATCGTTCGGCACATTCAGCCTGCGCGATAAAAAAGCCCGCATCGGGCGCAACCCGAAAACCGGGGAAGAAGTGCCGATAACGCCGCGACGCGTATTAACGTTTCGTCCATCACATTTGATGAAGGATCGCGTGTCTGCGGGGAATGCTAAAACCTAAGGACAACGTCTATGAGCAAGTCACCCGACGCGTTTCGCACCATCTCTGAAGTTGCCGACTGGCTAGAGACACCTGCGCATGTGCTGCGGTTCTGGGAAAGCCGGTTTTCCCAAATCAAACCGGTTAAACGCGCCGGCGGCAGACGCTATTACCGCCCCGCCGATATGCTGCTTCTGGGTGGTATCAAAAAACTTTTGCACGATGACGGGATCACCATAAAAGCGGTGCAAAACCTGCTGCGTGACAAAGGTGTTAAACACGTTCAGGCCCTGTCGAGGCCGGTCAGTGTTCAAGTGGTTCTAAAAAAGAAAAGCCCTGTTTCAACGACAAAACCTGCACCGGAAACCGTGCCTGAAGCCCCCCTGCAAAAGACCCTTGCAGGCTTTGAGGAGGAAACCACGCTGGATAGTCCGGATACGTCTGATGAAGACATCGGGCAAGCAGAAGCAAGTACCGTTGAAACCGATTTGGTCGTGATTGACATGCCCGCACGTTTCAAGTCCGCATCGGAAATCAACCGCGCGGACATACCCGAAATCGAAGCCTTGTATTACAGCTTGAAAATGGTACGCAATAATATGCGCCGAACCGGTGCTGGGCGTTAGAACGCCCTTGCGCTGACCCAAATCCACGATATAACCAAGCCTTAGTCGGGCTATAGCGCAGTCTGGTAGCGCGTTCGTCTGGGGGACGAGAGGTCGTAGGTTCGAACCCTACTAGCCCGACCAAAAACACGGCCCCTCGCAGGGCCTACAGTTTGGGGGAATAATGACACAAACAGGTCAAGGTGTGCTGCCCTCGCAAGCCATTAAAGCAATGCTTCAAACCGGTGAGATTACCGTGATGCAACCTGCCCTCGAAGGACAGGTTCAGCCTGCCAGCCTTGATCTGCGCCTTGCCACCAAAGCCTACCGGGTGCGCGCGTCTTTTCTGGCAGGGGCTGGAAATTCGGTTCAATCACGCCTGCGCGAATTCACCATGCACGAGATTGATCTTTCAAATGGGGCGGTGCTGGAAAAGGGCTGTGTCTATGTGGTGCCCCTGATGGAAGGGTTAAACCTGCCGGACGATATAACAGCCGTTGCCAACGCCAAAAGCTCGACCGGGCGACTTGATCTGTTTACCCGCTGCATCACCGATGGTGGCATCGAGTTCGACCGTATTGAGCCGGGCTACAAAGGCCCGCTTTACGCCGAAATCAGCCCACGTTCATTTTCGGTTCTGGTGCGCCCCGGTATGCGGCTGAACCAAATCCGCTTTCGCCGTGGCAAATCGGTTTTAAGCGATGAATGTTTGCAAGCCTTGCATGACGACATCGGCCTTGTTGACGGACATGCCCATATTGACCAAGGCTTGGGCTTTTCGGTTGATCTGGCCCTGCCAAACGGGCTGGTCGGCTACCGCGCCAAACCGCACACCGGCCTGATTGACCTTGACCTGATTAACCATTACGACGCCGCCGATTTCTGGGAACCGGTCTATGCCGAAAAGGGCCGTATCATCCTTGACCCCGGGGCTTTTTACATCCTTGTCAGCCGCGAAGCGGTACATATCCCGCCCGATTGCGCCGCCGAAATGGCCCCGTATCTGGCCATGGTAGGCGAATTTCGCGTGCATTATGCAGGCTTTTTCGATCCCGGATTTGGCAACACGGATGCAGGTGGTGCAGGCTCGCGCGGGGTGTTGGAAGTGCGCTGTCACGAAGCCCCCTTTGCGCTGGAACACGGCCAGTCCGTGGGTCGTCTGGTCTATGAATACATGGCCGAGACCCCCGATATTCTTTATGGCGCAGAACTGAATTCCAATTATCAGGGCCAAGGCCTGAAACTGTCGAAACATTTCAAAATGCAAAAAGGATAATCCGATGAAACTGTTGCGCTTTGGCCCCAAAGGTCAGGAAAAACCGGGGTGTCTGGATGCGGATGGCAATATCCGTGATCTTTCCGCCCATACTGGTGATTTTTCAGGGGACACGGTATCATTGGAAAATCTTGCGCGGCTCAAGGCACTTGACCCATCCAGCCTGCCCCTTGTGGGCGGCAATCCGCGCATCGGCTGTGCGCTGGCCGATGTGCCCAATTTCTTTTGTATCGGGCTGAACTACGCCAAACACGCCGCTGAAACCGGCGCGACCTTGCCAACAGAACCCTTGGTTTTCAACAAGGCCACCTCGGCATTGAACGGCCCTTATGACCACATCCAAATCCCGCAAGGCTCGCACCAACTGGACTGGGAAGTGGAACTGGCTGTCGTCATCGGCAAGCAGGCATCCTATGTGTCAGAAGCCGATGCGCTGGACTACGTTGCCGGCTTTTGCACGCTTAACGATGTCTCGGAACGCGAATTCCAGAAAAGCCGCGGCGGTCAGTGGGTCAAAGGCAAGTCAGCCCCGACATTCGCGCCTTTGGGGCCTTATCTGGTGACGGCAGATGAAATTAGCGATACGCAAAATCTGGATCTAACTTGTGCGGTAAACGGTGAGGTTCAGCAAAATTCCAACACCTCGGATATGATTTTCAACGTCGCGCAAATCATCAGCAACATGAGTCAGTACATGACCTTGCGTGTCGGTGACATCATCGCTACAGGCACCCCAGAAGGCGTTGGCATGGGCCATAAACCCGCCCCCAAGTATCTGAAAGGCGGCGATATTGTTGAACTTTCAGTAGAGGGGCTGGGGGCGCAGAGATTGACGGTTCGGGCCTGAAAGTTTGAACCGGCATAAAAAGAAAACATACATAACAGGAGTATTTTTTGACCTTAACCAATACTGAAAAAAATGAATTTTTCAACGAAAATTCTGCAACCTTTGGCGACCGGCTAGAAGCTGCACGTCTTACCAAGGGTCTAACCTTGCAAGGATTGGCAGAAAAGGTCGGGGTCAAGAAGAAAACCATTCAAAGATGGGAAAATGATCTAAGCGCACCGCGCGCCAACCGCATCCAGATGCTGGCCGGTATGCTGAACGTATCAATGATCTGGCTGATCAACGGGGAAAGCAACGGCACCCATAATGTGGTTGAAAACTATGATCGCCCCGAGGGCATCAACGACGCATTGGGTGAAATCGCGATGCTAAAGGATATTCTGTCCCGGTCACTCAAACGCCTTACCGAGCTGGAAAAGCGTTTACGCGACATCTAGTCGCTTAATCCGCTTTCGGCAGTTCATAAACCCCGCCATGGGCCTTTGACCACGCCAGCGGCGCGTTCAAAAATGCCTCGACCTGATCCAGGGTTTTGGCGTCGAAATTGGCTTGGGTGCGCGCCACTTTCAGCACATCCCACCATGTCACCAGATAATGCAGCTTAAGCCCGTTTTCCGCCAGCATTTCATGGGTGTTCTTGAAAATGTCGTAGTAGAACACCACCAGCGTGTGATCGCAACGCGCCCCAGCCCGCCGGATGGCCTCGGCAAAGCGCAGTTTTGAGCCGCCGTCGGTGGTCAGGTCTTCCACCAATAGCACCCGCTGGCCCTCGGAAATATCACCTTCGATTTGTGCATCACGCCCATAACCCTTTGGTTTCTTGCGGACATATTGCATCGGTAGGTTCATCCGGTCGGCAATCCACGCGGCAAAGGGAATACCTGCGGTTTCGCCTCCTGCGGCTGCATCGAACTGTTCGAACCCCACATCGCGGTAAAGCGTTGCAACGGCAAAATCCATCAAGGCCGACCGGATACGCGGGTACGAGATCAGCTTGCGGCAGTCGATATAGACCGGCGACGCCAGACCGGATGCAAATGTGTAGGGCTGGTCGGCGCGAAAGTTCACCGCGCCAATTTCCAACAACATTTTTGCCGCCAGTTCCGACATTACTTCCTTGTCGATGAATGTGTTCGGAAACGTCATATCAATCTCTTTCTATCTGCATAAAAAAGGCGCCATAGAATGACGCCCCTTTCTTATTATCGCAAAAGATCAGGCCCGCGCAGAGCCGATCAGTTTCCAAAGTGCCGGCACGATCAGCGCAGCTACGGCCAGTTTCATCGCATCACCGATCAAAAACGGTGTCAGGCCCCATGCCAAAATCGGTTTGTCCCATGTGTATAGAAAGCCCAGCCACAAAACGCCGGGAATGTAGATCAGCGCGTTGCCGATCAACATGGAAGCTCCCATTTTGAACACGCTGCGATCCCACCCGATACGCGCCAATGCCCCCATGGCGATGGTTGCCAGAACAAAGCCCAGCAGATAGCCGCCGGTGCCGCCCATCATATAGGTCAGGCCGTTCAAATCTGCGGATGATTTGGCGAAAACGTCAAAACCCAAAGCCCCGATCAGCATATAACCGATAATCGTGGTCAGACCCAAACGCGGGCCATAAGCCGCGCCAATGGTCAGAACCGCAAGCGTTCCCATGGTCACAGGAACAGGCGACGGCGGGATCGGCAGTTTGATTTTAGCGGCCACTGCCAGAACAAGAATACCTGCAATGACCAGTACAATTCTTTTGACCAGAAGGGCACTGCCTTCGACTTGCCATAAGCTTTCCGTTAAAACTTTGTCATGCGCTACTATCGCCATTCTTGCTCTCCTTATCAAAACGCTTCCCTAGCTTTCTAACCGAAAGCGTCTTAAGTACAACCTAAATTTAGTCTGGCCGATAAAATTTACCCTAGGGAAGATATAGTGACCGCAATCACCTTTAATAACAGTTTTACCGCCCTGCCGGAACAGTTTTACACCCGCCAGGCGGCTGACCTTGCGCCTAACCCCGCGTGGATTATGGCCAATGGCGGCTTGGCGCGGGAGTTGGGGATTGACCCCGGTTTTCTGCACTCGGATGCGGGGCTTGATATGGTATCGGGACGCAAAATGCCCGAAGGTGCCGATCCCGTTGCGATGGTTTATGCAGGCCACCAGTTCGGCGGTTGGTCGGCCCGTTTGGGCGATGGCCGCGCCTTGCTTCTGGGCGAGGTCGCGGGGCATGACATCCAGCTAAAAGGCTCGGGGCCCACCCCCTATTCACGCGGCGGCGATGGCAAATCCGCCATCGGTCCGGTGATCCGCGAATATATCGTTTCCGAAGCCATGCACGCCCTTGGGGTACCCACAACCCGCGCCTTGGCGGCAGTCACAACCGGCGAGACTGTCATGCGTGAAACCGCCTTGCCGGGGGCCATCCTGACCCGCGTTGCAAGTTCACATCTGCGCGTCGGCACCTTCCAGTATTTCTATGCGCAAAACGATAAAAAGGCCCTGCAAATTCTGACCGACTATGCCATTGACCGCCACTACCCCGCAGCCCGCAATGCCGAAAATCCGGTGCAGGCATTCTATGCCGCCGTCATTGCCCGACACGCCAGACTGATCGCGCTTTGGATGCAATTCGGGTTTATCCACGGGGTGATGAACACGGACAATTGCCAGATCGCGGGCGAGACTATCGACTATGGGCCTTGCGCCTTTATGGACGCGTTCGATGCGATGAAAGTGTTCAGCTCCATCGACCAACAGGGCCGTTATGCCTGGGGCCGCCAGCCCCATATGGCGCACTGGAATTTGCAACGTCTAGGTGAAGCTTTATCACCGATCTGGGGCGGGGATGAAAAAGCGGTAATGACAGCAATAGAAACCACGTTAGGCCACTTTGGTAAGGAATTTAATCAACATTTTGAAGGTTATTTTGCAGCAAAGCTTGGGTTAGAATGCACTAATTCAACATTATTGGAAAATACCTTCCAAATCATGACTGCCGATGAAATCGACTTCACCTTATTCTTTTCCTGTCTGCGCAGGCTGGATCAGGAGGCCTATCGCAACAAGTTCATCGGGCTTTTCAAAGATCCAGAACCAGCGATTGCATGGCTTGAGCTTTGGCAAAAAGCCCGTGATGAAAGCGGCATAACGGCACCTGAAAGTCAGGCCCTTATGGACAAGAGCAACCCGATTTACATCCCCAGAAACCATCAGGTCGAGGCCGCCATTCAAGCGGGACAATCCGGGGATTACGCCCCGATGCAGGCGCTTTGCAATATCTTGAGCACCCCGTTTCAACAAAAAGAGGGCGCGGAAAACTATGAGACCCCGCCAAGCAAAAGCGAACAGGTTCACCAAACATTTTGTGGCACATAGGCCAAACCACATGAAGAGACGTAGACTCTGTTACCAAAGGTTATAAAGGCTGCGGGCGGTTAAACCAGTGCAGCCGCTTTGCACATCACCTGCAATTTAGCCTCGGCCAGTTCAGGCCGCAGCAGTCCAAGCCCGCAATCGGGGGCAACTACCAAACGGTCACGGTCGATATGGCCTAGGGCCGCATGCAGCCGCGCGGTGACTTCGTCCACGGTTTCCACGCGGCTTTTGGCAACGGCTATAGCCCCGAAAATCACTGTCTTTTTACGGAATTCATCCAGCAGCTCAAGATTATTGCAACAATGCGCATCCTCAATAGAGATCTGATCAAAAGCCGCCGCGTCAATGGCACCGCTTAGCTGGTTATAGCTGTCGGGGTCGGCCTTTTTATAGGCGTCGTCATCCAGATGATCGGGGTAGCCGCAACACATATGCACGATGCGCGTCACCGATTTAGGCACCTTGTGAAAACACCGCTCCAGCCCTTCCATGCCAAAATCCAGCGCATCATCAACTTTGCGGGCAAATAACGGCTCGTCGACCTGAATATAGCGGCAGCCTGCGTCCACAAGGGTCAGAATTTCCTTATTCACCGTCTCCGCCAAAGCTGCATTCAGTTTTGGCCGGTCGTTATAAAAACAATCCGCCGTGGTATCCATGATGGTCAACGGCCCGGGCAAGGTGAATTTCACCGGCCGCGCACTGACCGACTGGCTGGCCAGATAATCATGCGCCGCATAGCCTGCGCCAGAATGGCTGATTGCGGCGCGAATAGCGGGCAAATCGGTTTCATAGGCCCCGTCACGCAAAACCCTGTGTTCCAGCCTGTCGAAATCGAATCCGTCCAGATAGCGGCAGTGATAGTGGATGTAGTTTTCCCGCCGCACTTCGCCGTCGGTCGGGATGGAAACACCTGCGCGCAGCTGGATGTCGATTACCTCACGCGCGGCACGGATAAACAAGGCCTCGTGCATATCCTTGTTTTTTTCGCTATCGGTTGTGTAATCCAGCGTGGTCTGGGCGGTGTTCATCCCGCCGGTTTCACGCGCAGCATCAAACCAGTCACGAACCGGGACATAGCCGGGTTTCGGGAAAGCACCAATCACCGTGGTTTCAAGCGGGGTCTGTTGTTTTTTCATACCCGATTTCATACAGTTAATCGTGTATGGTTCAAGGAAAAAGGCGACCTACCGCGATGTTTTCTATTTGGCGAGCGGATCAATTCATAGGAATTACAGTGGTTAGAACGCAGCCCCATAAAGGTGGTTATTAGTAAGATACTTTATCCTTACCTTACACAGCTTTATAGGGTTTTAATGGTGCACCGAAAGGGATTCGAACCCCTGGCCCCCTGATTCGTAGTCAGGTACTCTATCCAGCTGAGCTATCGGTGCACGAGGTGGGATTTATCCTGCCGTTTGCGGTTTGGCAAGGGCAAATACGCAAGACGGCCAACTATTCCGATGCGCCGGTTTCTGCTTTCAGATCAAGGGCTGCGGCAATCAGCGCACGGGTGTAATCCGTTGCCGGATTGTTGAAAATCTGTTCGCCGGTGCCGCTTTCAACCACATCGCCCTGACGCATAACCATCACCTTATGGCTTAGGGCCCGCACCACTTTCAAATCGTGGCTGATAAACATATAGGCCAGCCCGTATTTTTGCTGCAAATCGCGCAATAGATCAACGATTTGCACCTGCACGGTCATATCCAGCGCCGAGGTCGGCTCGTCCAGAATAACCAGCTTGGGTTTCAGGATCATGGCGCGCGCAATCGCAATGCGCTGGCGTTGACCGCCGGAAAATTCATGCGGGTAACGGTCGATCATATTGGCTTCCAGCCCAACCTCCAGCAGGATGTCCTGAACCAGATCACGCTGGTTCTGCCCCGGTTTCAGCCCGTGAACGCTTAGCCCTTCGGAAACGATCTGTTCCACCGTCATGCGCGGACTAAGCGAGCCAAAAGGGTCTTGAAACACCATTTGCATGTCACGGCGCAAGGGTTGCAGGGCCTTGGATTTCAGCCCGTCAATGTTTTGCCCCCTAAACACAATAGGCCCTTTGGACGAAATCAGACGCATCACAGCCAAAGCCAGCGTGGTTTTACCAGAGCCGCTTTCGCCAACGATACCAAGGGTTTCGCCCGCATGGATCGACAAGCTCGCGCCGTTCACCGCCTTGGTATAGCCCGTGACTTTGCGCATGAACCCGCGTTTTATAGGAAACCAAACGCGCAAGTCTTTGGTGCTGACAATTTCAGGCGCCGCTTTTTTGGCCGGCAAAGGCTGGCCTTTGGGCTCGGCGGACAACAGCATTTTTGTGTAGGGGTGTTGCGGCGCATCAAAAATTTCCGCCGTCGGCCCGGCTTCAACGATTTTGCCCATTTGCATCACAAAAACCCGATCAGCAATTTTGCGCACCACGGCCAGATCGTGGGTGATAAACAACAATCCCATGCCCTCGGCCTTTTGAATCGCGGCCAGAAGCTCCAGAATTTGTGCCTGAATGGTGACATCCAGCGCGGTGGTAGGCTCGTCCGCGATCAGCAGATCAGGCCCGTTGGCAAGGGCCATTGCAATCATCACCCTTTGGCGTTGCCCCCCCGACAGGGTGTGCGGGTAATCGCCCAACCGGCTTTCTGGATCACGAATACCGACCTTGGTTAGCAGCTCCAGTATGCGCGGGCGTGCATCCCTGCGGCGGATACCCTGATGCAGGGCCAGACTTTCGCCAAGTTGCCGCTCGATGGTGTGCAGCGGATTAAGCGAGGTCATCGGTTCTTGAAAAATGAAACTGATGTCATTGCCGCGCACACGGGTCAAAGTTTTTTGATCCGCCCCGATCATTTCTGTGCCACGATATTTGACCGAGCCGGTCACCTGCGCGGTTTTGGGCAACAAATCGACGCTAGACAATGCCGTGATTGATTTACCCGAGCCGCTTTCACCGACCAAGGCCACGGTTTCGCCCGCGCTCACGCTGAAACTGACGCCTTCAACGGCGTTTTCACCCTGACCGAAACGGATGGTGAGATCGGAAAATTCCAACACCGGTGCTGTCATCGGAATGTCTTTCGCGGATCGAACGCATCACGGATGCCTTCAAAGATGAAAACCAGAAGCGATAGCATGGTGGAAATGGTCACGAAGGCAGCAAAGGCCAGCCACGGGGCCTGCAGATTGTCCTTTGCTTGCAATGCCAACTCGCCCAGGGACGGATAGGATGGCGGCAGGCCAAAGCCCAGAAAATCCAGCGAAGTCAGGGTGCTAATCGCCCCTGTCACCATGAAGGGCAAGAACGTCAAAGTGGCAACCATAGCGTTGGGCAGCAAATGCCGCCACATGATTTTCCAGTCGGGAACCCCCATCGCCCGCGCCGCGCGGACATATTCAAAATTACGCGCCCGCAAAAATTCGGCCCGCACCAAAGCCACCAGACCGATCCAGCTAAACAGGATCACAATGAAGGTCAGGATTGCGAAATTCATCGGAAAAATAGCCGCCAGAATAATGATTACATAAAGTAGCGGCATGCTCGACCATATCTCGACCACGCGCTGAAACAACAGATCAACCCAGCCGCCAAAATAGCCCTGCGCCGCCCCTGCCGCGATCCCAAGCGAGGACGAAATGCCGACCACAATCAAGGCAAACACGATCGAGATGCGAAAGCCGTAAATGACCCGCGCCAGAACATCGCGGCTTTGGTCGTCGGTGCCCAACAAATGCCGTGCGTCAGGTGGGGACGGGGCGGTTTGGACATCGTAGTTGATGGTGTTGAAGCTGTAGGGCACCGGCGGCCAAAGGATCCATCCCGCCTCTATCGGTTCACCTTGATATGTGCCGTCTGCAATCGCGGCAAGCGTCGTTTCCGCGTCATCCAGACAGGCATTCAACCCACCTGTTTTGATCAGGCATTGCACTGCGGGGTCGGTATATTCGGCCTCGGTTTCAAACTCGCCGCCAAAATCCGTTTCGGTGTAAAAGCTGAATGCGGGGGTATAAAATTCGCCCTTGTATTGTACCAAAAGCGGCTTGTCGTTGGCCACCAGTTCGGCAAACAGGCAGATCGTGAAAAGCGTGGCGAAAATCATCAAAGACCAATAGGCGCGGCGGTTGGTTTTGAAATTCGCCCAGCGGCGTTTCGATATGGGCGATCGCAGGATTTGCATCAGGTTTCCCGGCTTTCAAAGTCGATGCGCGGGTCAATCCAGACATACATCAAATCCGAGATCAGCCCGACAATAAGCGAAATCAGCCCAAAGATATAAAGCGTGCCGAAGAACACCGGATAATCGCGGTTAATCGCCGCCTCATAGCCCAGCCGCCCCAAGCCATCTAGCGAGAACACGATCTCGATGATCAAGGATGCGCCAAAGAAAACCCCGACAAAGGCGCCCGGGAAACCTGCAATGACAATCAGCATGGCATTGCGGAAAATATGACCGTAAAACACCTTGTTTTCGGCCAGCCCTTTGGCCCGCGCGGTGATGACATATTGCTTGTTGATCTCGTCCAGAAACGAGTTTTTGGTCAACAATGTAAGTGTCGCAAACGCCCCGATGGTCGAGGCGGTCACCGGCAGAACGATATGCCAAAGATAATCCAAGGCTTTGGAAATCATACTGAAATCGGCAAAACCTTCGGATGTCAGGCCGCGCAGGGGAAACAGCTTCCAGTACGAGCCGCCCGCGAATAGCACCATCAACAAAATAGCAAACAAAAAGCTTGGCACCGCATAGGCCGCAATGATGATGCCGGATGTCCAAGTATCGAACTTGCTACCGTCTTTCACCGCTTTTTTGATGCCAAGCGGGATCGAAACAAGGTAAGCCAGCAAGGTCGACCACAGGCCCAGCGATATGGACACCGGCATTTTTTCCAAGATCAAATCCTTGACACTGATGGAGCGAAAATAGCTTTCGCCAAAATCGAACCGCAGATAATTTACCATCATGATATAGAACCGCTGATAGGCGGGTTTATCAAAACCGAACTGTTTTTCCAGATCCTTGATAAAATCCTCGGGCAAGCCGCGTGCCCCTTGGTATTTGCTGCTTGATGCGCTGCCAACCTCGCTCCCGCCACCTGAAATCCGCGTGGTGGCGTTGGTTTCGCTTTCCATCTGGGCGATGATGGTTTCAATCGGGCCGCCCGGCACAAACTGTATCAGGGTAAAGTTGATCAGCATGATCCCAAGCAGCGTCGGGATCATCAGCAACAACCGTCTTGAAATATAGGCTCCCATTTATCTGAATGCGCCCTCAGCCTGTAATTTTTTTGCTTTGTCGGCGTTGTACCACCAGAAATCCATTTCGCCCAGAGCATAGGGCGGCATTTTTTCGGGGTGCTCGTAAATGTCCATATAGGCCAGACGGTGGGCGCCAAGATACCATTGCGGCACCCATAGATGCAACGCGCGCAGGCTGCGATCCAACGCACTGACGGCCACGTTCAGCTCACCCCGGCTTTTGGCCTGCTCGACCTTTTCCAAAAGCGCGTCGATAGCAGGGTTTTTCAAACCGTTCAGATTGTTCGATCCATGCTGGTCGGCGGATTTGGAACTGAATATATTGCGCAGTTCAATGCCGGGCGTCAGCGACATCACATAACGTTGGATGACAATGTCGAAATCAAATTTCTTTTGCCGCTCGGTGGCCTGCGCGGGATCAACGGTTTCCAGTTTCGCGTCAATACCCAGCCGTTTCAGATTGTCCGTATAGGGGGTGGTAATGCGCTCAAAGGCGGGGCTGTCGTTTAGAAAATTGACACTCAGCACCTCGCCCTTGGCATTCCGGCGTTTGCCGTTGACAATCTTCCAGCCGGCCGCATCCAGCAGTTTTCCCGCCTTGCGCAGGGCTTTGCGGTCAAGCTGTGTGGCCTTTGATATATTCGGCACAAAGGCAGGCTTGGTGAAAACCGATGCGGGCAGATCTTTTTTCAATGGCTCCAGCAAGGCCAGCTCGGCAGCGGATGGCAGTCCGGTTGCCTGCATGTTCGAGTTTTCCCAAAAACTGTCGGTGCGGCTGTATTGGCCGTAGAACAGGGTTTTGTTCGACCATTCATAATTAAACATCAACCCGATGGCTTCGCGCACACGGATGTCCTGAAATTTTTCTTTGCGCAGATTGAACCAGTACCCCTGCGTTCCCGAAGGGTTGCCATCAGGCAAAGTGGTCTTGACCACCCAGCCTTTTTTCAGGGACGGAAAATCATAGGCCGTGGCCCAGAGTTTCGAATAATTCTCGGCGCGGAAATTATAGACCCCGCCCTTGAACCCCTCGAATGCCGCCGTGGCATCCGAGTAATATTCAAGCGTGATGCGCTTGAAGTTATTGCGCCCGATATTAACCGGTAAATCCTTGCCCCAATAATCGTCGCGGCGTATATAAGTTACGGTTTTGCCGGGGACGGCTTTTTCCAGCACATAAGGCCCTGACCCCAAAGGCGGCTCCATAGTGCTTTTGGCAAAATCCCTGTTCGCATAATAGGCCTTTGAAAAAACCGGCATGCCCGCTACAAGCCCCGGCAAATTGCGGGTGTTGGCATCTTTTTTGAAAGTGAACTTCACCCGCAAAGGATCAAGGGCCTCGACCTTTTCAATATCGCGCAACGAGGTTCTGAAAACCGGACGGCCTTTGTTGATCAGGGTGTGGATGGAAAACACCACGTCTTCGGCCCGAACAGGACTGCCGTCCGAAAACCGCGCCGCGGCACGCAAGGTGAAAATCGCCCATTGGCGGCTGGCGGGGTATTCGATCGATTTCGCCAAAAGCCCGTACATACTATCGGGTTCATCGGCACTGCCTGTCATCAGGGATTCAAATAAAATCGAAGATAACGCCGCCGCCTGCCCCTTCAGGATAAAAGGTGTCATACTGTCGAAAGTGCCGGCGGCCGAGGTGGAAAACGTGCCGCCTTTGGGGGCATCGGGGTTCACATAGTCGAAATGTTTGAAATCGGCCCCGTATTTCAGATCCCCGAAGGTCGATATCCCGTGGGATGTGATGATGGTTTCTTGTGCCGCAGAGGCCCCAAGGACCAACCACAGGGCACTTAAACAAATAGTTATCAGTTTCGCGAATGTCTGCATCATCACATCCAATTTGGTTTTCCCGAAGTTTAAGTAAAACAACGACGGGGTAAACCGCAATTCGCATTTATGTGAGCAAGTTTAAGCCAAAACAACAAAAAGCCGCCCCGAAGAGCGGCTTTTCAAAATCTCGAAGCGGCGACCTTAGTTGCCGATTGTTTCCAGAAACGCGATCAGATTTGCACGGTCTTTGGCTTTTTTCAGGCCGGCAAAAGTCATTTTCGTGCCGGGGGCATATTTACCCGGTTTCGTCAGAAAATCATTAAGCCGGGCAGGTTCCCAGTTGCCACCCAAGCCGGCAATCGTACCGGAGTAGCTGAAATCCGGGATGGACCCGACGGGGCGGTTGACAACTTTATACAGGCTTGGGCCTGTGGCGTTCACGCCTTCTGCGGTTTTATGACACGCTTTACATTTCGAAAAGATTTTTTTGCCCTTGGCCACATCGGCAGAGGCTAGCAGCTCTTCGAAGGTTGGGCCTGTTGCGGCGGTGTCTGTGGCAGGTGCGGCATCATTCGTGGCAATGACATAACCTTGTACGGTTTCACCCTCGGCATGGCTTTCGCCCAAACCATAGTAGCTGCTCACGCCCCAATCCAGTAACAGGAAAATCAGAAATGCGCCACAAAGGCCACCGACTATTTTCGTTATATTCATTGTATCCATGGCTGGTTCCCCTAAGCTGCAAGGCTATTAAATGCGATTCATTCGTGACCTTCTAAGCCTTCCCTTGATTGCAATCAAGGTATAGAAATGCGACGAAACGCCCAAACTTGCAGGAAATGACTATGAATACATCACCAAAGGCCGTCGCATTCCAAGGTGTCCTGGGGGCTTATTCGCATCAGGCCTGCGCCGAAGCCTTCCCCGAAGCGCAAGCGATTGCCTGCAACACCTTTGAGGGCGTCATTGCGGCGGTCAAAAATGGCCGCGCGGAGGTTGCTATGTTACCGGTGGAAAATTCCACCTACGGGCGGGTTGCCGACATTCACAGCCTGTTGCCCGAGTCGGGCCTGCATATCGTCGGCGAACATTTTGTGCGTGTGCATATCAATCTTTTGGCCAAAAAGGGCGTGACGCTGGAAGACATAAAATCGGCAATGAGCCATACAGTCTTGTTGGGCCAATGCCGCAAATTCCTGAAAGACCACAATATCGCGTCGGTGACAGGGGCCGACACCGCAGGCTCGGCGCAATTCATCGCCAAAGCCGACGGCACCGATATGGCCGCACTTGCCTCCGATATGGCCGCCGAGATTTACGGGCTCGACGTGCTGGCGCATCATATCGAGGACAATCACCACAACACCACGCGGTTTTTGGTGATGTCGCCGGAACAGAATTTCCCCGACAACGGCCATGACACCTTCATGACCACTTTCGTTTTTCGGGTGCGCAACATTCCCGCCGCGCTTTACAAGGCTCTGGGCGGATTTGCCACCAACGGGGTGAATATGGTGAAGCTGGAAAGCTACATGGTCAACGGCTCGTTCACCGCAACCCAGTTTTACGCGGATGTGGTCGGCCACCCCGAAGACCCGGCCCTGAAACGGGCCTTGGAAGAATTGTCGTATTTCACCGATCATTTGGACATTCTGGGCGTTTACAAGGCGGATGTGTTTCGCCAAACTGCCTGAAATTGAAAACCGGATAAGGACCTCAAAACCCTGTCGATTGATAAGCTGCCGGAAGCGGGCTACGGCTCCACCTCCGGCTCTTGCGCGATTATCCGCACCTGTTATTCCGCATTTGAGACCTGCGCCATGGCATTGAATTACATCAAAGAACCGCCAGCATGAACGCTATCATGGTCAACCCGGTCATTGCATAACCGGGACGCCACGGTGTTTTGACGCTGGTCAATTTTTCCAAGCGTCGGGCGGCTTCTGAACCAGGTACGCCAGCGATCACGCCAATTGCTAGTACGGAAATCTTTGCCCATAGAATATCCGCTTGCACACCAAACCAAGTTATAACGGCTATACTGAGCGCAATAGCCAGAAAGCTGCTGCCAATCACGGTGTTTATTGTTTTGAAAAGGCCTGATATTGGCCCCGCAGCTTCAATGCCACCTGTCTTAAGTATTTCGGCGTGATAATCAGCAGGAGCAGAGCCAAGAAGGTATTTCAAAGATAGGGCGAACAGCCCGGCGGCCCCAACCAAGTTTAGAATTACTGCAGTCATCAACATTCGTTTCTTCCTTCAATATCTAACTCTGATTAACAAACTATATCTATTTCAGCTAAGTTTGGCAAAAATACTTTCAGGAACTCTTGCTCCTGCAGCGCGCAATAGCTTTTTCATCGTGTCCGTCAGTACCTGTTTGGTGCAATAACAGGTAACAAGAACTGCATCGCCGGTATTGCCTTGGGTCTCCGTCCACAGCTTACCCGTTATATTTGCCACCGATATTATTGGAAATATTGCGCATATGGGTATCGAATTTGCGGTCCAGGGATTTCTTTGCCAGCTTGGCGGATTGCAAAGCCACACGCGCCGCCAAACTTTTGGCCTGAATGTCGATCACGACTTGCAGACGGGTTTCCGTTCGGCTTAGGGGAATAACGCCAAGATTGATCAAGGCGTTCAGGGATTTGGTGGTACAGATATAGGATAAAGTATCACTCGGGCTATAGCGGTCCAAGGTCAGCTCCAAGGCGCGGTCTTTGCCGCGAAAATGTCCCTTGATCGACCAGCACATGCCCGGTTGCGGTTCGCGGTAATGATCCTGACGTTCCACCTGCGCCCCCATGCGCATGGCATAGGATTCGTAGAAATCAAAATCGGCCAGTTGCTGAAACACAAAATCGGCCGGCGCAATTATATCCTGTATACTTGTAAATTTCATATCTGCCCGTTTTTTATTTTCTGGTTAGGCTATACTGTCTTTTAACCAATTTTCTATTAAAAATTGTGCAATAGAGCCGTTTCTGGATGGAAGAATTTCGTCACTGTTGCCACAAAGCACATCCACAAGCTGTTCTTTGGACAGCCACAGCGCATCTTCCAGCTCGTTTTCGTCCAAAGTGATGTCCAAAATTTCTGCCACACCGTAACAACCGATCATCAATGACGCAGGAAAGGGCCAGGGCTGGCTGGTCAGATAGCCGACCTTGCCAACCGTAACAGCGGTTTCCTCCATGACCTCGCGGCGCACCGCCGCTTCCACGGTTTCGCCGGGTTCCATGAAGCCCGCCAGCAGCGAATACATTTTTTCCGGCCATTGCGGAGAACGGCCCAAAAGAACCTTGTTGCCATGTGTGATCAGCATGATCACCACAGGATCGGTGCGCGGGAAATGCACCGCATCACAGTCGGGGCAATTGCGCTGCCATCCGGCCTCGGCCACCTCTGTTTTAGCCCCGCATTTGGCACAACGCGGATGACTTAGATGCCAGCCAAACAGACCTTTGGCAGCCACAACCAGTTCCGCATCATCACGGGGCAGTTGCGCCATAACCGACCGGACTTCACTAAAACAGGTATCCTTTGGCGCATCGGGGTGCTGTTGCGTGGTTGCATCAAAAAAACTTGTTGCCACCGCATCCTGATCTGCATCTGGTTGCCACGCTGAAATATCATAGGCAAAAACCGGATTTCCACCGCTCAAACCCAAAAATATCCGCGCCGTGGCGGTCTTTAGAATCAGATGATCCAGCGGAACGCGCACCAAGCTTGCCGCTTGCGCCTCTAATAGCGGTTTGCCGCGCCACAGCACAATCGCCCGGGCACTGTCATTCCTGGCCAGTTTATCGGCCGATTTGCGTAAATGTTGGGCGCGATCAAGCGATGATGCACCAAAAGTCACGAATTCTGCGTCTCGCATGGGATATACTCTGTGTTATCAATTCCAATTTTTCTTTTAGAACACCTTGAAGCGGGAAAGAGAAGCCTGTAAATAGACCCATGAGAGGTTGGCGCGGGTGAACGCCTCGCCAACTTGGTCAGGTCCGGAAGGAAGCAGCCACAACGAGCCCCGTTCGGGTCGATGTCCAGCCTCTCACTTTCTCCCAAAATAGCTTGATTTAACCTGCGCAATGTTCTTTGTTCTGTCCAGAGCTAATAATTGGGAGAATATTCATGACGTTTATGAAAAACATTTTATGGGGTGTGGCCGTATCTACGGCGCTTGCCACCACCGCCTTTGCTGAAACGCGCATCACCTATAAATCCGCCAAAACCACATCGTCCTATTACCAGATGGCCGTGCAAATCGCGCAAGCGGTGAAAGCAGGTTCCGATGGCGGCATCATCGTCACCGTGGAAGAAAGCCAGGGTTCTGTGCAAAACGTCATGCAAGCAACCGTGCGAGGTGGCAACTACGTTTTCACCACGCCGCCGGTTCTGGTGATGCTGGCCCAAAAGGGCAAAGCCATGTTCAAAGGCAAGGAAAATCCGAAATTCAACGATATTCGCGCATTATTTCCGATCCCGTCACTGACCATGCATTTCGTGATGTCCGAAAAATCCGGCGTTACCGATTTTGCCGGCATGGAAGGTAAAACCATATTGCTGGGCAAAGGCTCGTTCGGGGCCAAGGAGGGTGCCAAATACCTGAAGCTGTTCGGGCTGGAAGGTAAAGTCAACCTGTCCGAGGTCGAGCTGTCCAACGCAGGCCCTGCGTTGAAAAACGGCCAGATCGACGGCTTTGTAACCGCAGGATCATACCCTGCACCCAACGTGATTGAAGCGGCTGCGGGTACCGGCGTTAAGGTGATCTCGCTTAGTGATGCGCAGATTAAAGCCACAAAACGCACCAAATTGGTGATCCCGGCGGGGACTTATGCAGGCCAGACCGAAGATATTGTCACCACCTCGCTACCCGTTGTGGCCTACACAACCACCGCGATGGATGATGACACCGCTTACGCATTGACCAAAACCTACTGGGAAGCCAAAGACGGTATGGGGGCGGCTGCCAAATGGTGGAACGGGGTGTCGTTTGACGCGCTTTCCAACATCAAAGGCAAAATTCACCCCGGTGCGGTGAAATATTACCAAGAGGCAGGTGCCACGTTAACTGCCAATCAGATGTAGCTGAATTGTGGCCTGCCCGACGCGGGGCAGGCTACACCGTCTGTTTGGAAAACATATGCCCCGTATTTTCTGGTTTTGCCTTGGTGCGCTTAGTGTTGGCTTTCACTTATGGCTGATCTTCACAGGGCTGATCCCCAATCTTGTCAGTCGTCCCCTGCATATGGCTTTGGCCTTGCCGTGGGTGTTCGTGTTTGCGGCCAAAACCCCGTTTGAACGCTATTCAGGTGTGATCTTAAGCACCATCGGTGTTGCCGCGTGTATCTGGATCGCATGGAACTGGTCGGCCTTGGGCGATCAATACGGGTTAATCGCAAACCCGTTTCAAACCGGCCTTGCAATTTCACTGTTGGTCATCGTGCTGGAAATGGCCCGCCGCGCCATCGGCTGGCCGCTGCCTTTGGTGGCTCTCATCGCGCTGGCCTACGGGTTGTGGGGGCAATATGTGCCGGGCGAATTCGGCCACCCCGGCACCCCCTTGCAAAGTTTCTTGGGCACACTGACCATTGCCGAAGGCGGCATATGGGGCAAGCTGACCGGCGTGTCTGTCAATATCGTCGCGATCTTCGTGATCTTCGGCGCTGTGCTGAACGCAGGTGAAGCGGGTCAGGGCTTTATGAATATCGCTGCCGCCGCCGCAGGCCGTTTGCGCGGCGGGGCGGCGAAAGTATCGGTGATCTCGTCCGCATTGTTCGGGTCAATATCAGGCTCGGCCTCTGCCAATGTGGCCTCTACCGGTGCCATCACTTTGCCTGCAATGACCAAACTGGGCTACCCCCGCGCACTGGCAGGCGCGGTCGAGGCCGTGGCCTCATCCGGCGGCCAAATCATGCCGCCCCTAATGGGGGCCGGGGCCTTCGTGATGGTGGAACTTACAGGCGTTCCCTACACTGGCATTATGGCCGCAGCCCTGCTGCCTGCGGTGCTGTATTTCTGGGCGGTCTGGATCGGCATTGATGCGTTTTCACTACGTTACGATCTGGCAGGACTGCCCGCCGACCAACGCCCGGCCCTGCGTGATGTTCTGGTTACATCGGCATTTTTCGCCGTGCCGTTCAGTGTCTTGCTATGGGGCATGTTCATCGGCCAATACACCCCGCAATATGCCGCCTGCATGGCAATCCTCATCGCTTTTCTTCTGCTGTTTTTCGATAAAACCCCGAAGCTGGACATGCGCCAGGCCCTTGCCCGCATTGAAGAAACCTGCCTGATGGCAGGCAAACAAATCGCCATGATCGCGTCTATCATCCTGTGCGCCTCCATCATCATCGGCGTCCTGTCAATCACCGGCCTCGGCATTAAAATAACATCGCTGATCCTGTCCGCATCGGGCGGCATGTTATGGCCAGCGGTTCTGTTAACCGCCTTCGCCTGCCTGATCCTTGGCATGGAAGTGCCCACCACAGCCGCTTATTTGATCTGCATCTCGGTCGCGGGCCCCGCCCTGATCGAACTTGGCCTGAAACCCTTGCAGGCACATCTGTTCGTGTTCTGGTTTGCCCTTCTATCCACCATCACCCCGCCCGTTTGCGGGGCGGTGTTTATCGCCGCAGGCATGGTCGGCGAAAACTGGCTGAAAGTTGCCATGCGCGCTATGGCACTGGGCCTTGGCCTGTACCTGATCCCGCTTGGCATGATCTCCTCACCCAACCTGATCGCCCTGGCCGATCATCCGGTATTGGCCATTATGTCAGCCCTGAAAGTCGGCCTTGCACTGGCGCTGATCTCATTCGGGGTCATCGCCCCCCTAAAGGCATGGTTGCGCCTGAGTATGATTATTTCAGGCTTGTTGATACTTTTTCTGAACTTTGCATGACTGTCACTAGAATTTTGCCGCCAGCCTGATTAAAGTCGCGTAACCAAGGAGCAGCCCGTTAAAATGACCGATTCCCCAGAACCCGCCTATCAAGTGCTGGCGCGCAAATACCGCCCCGCGACATTTGCGGATCTGATCGGGCAGGATGCAATGGTACAAACCCTGAAAAACGCATTCGAGGCAGACCGCATCGCGCATGCGTTTATCATGACCGGCGTGCGCGGGGTCGGAAAAACCACCACGGCGCGGATTATCGCCAAGGGGATGAATTGCACCGGAACAGACGGCAAAGGCGGGCCGACGATTAGCCCCTGCGGACAGTGCGACAACTGTGTCAGCATTGCCGACGGACGTCATGTAGACGTGATGGAAATGGATGCCGCCAGCCGAACAGGCGTGGGCGACATCCGCGAACTGATCGAAAGCGTACACTACCGCGCCGCTTCAGGCCGTTACAAGATTTATATCATCGACGAAGTGCATATGCTGTCGACGGCTGCCTTCAATGCGCTACTGAAAACGCTTGAAGAACCCCCCGAGCATGTGAAGTTTATCTTCGCCACCACCGAGATTCGCAAAATTCCCGTCACCGTTCTGTCGCGCTGCCAACGCTTTGATCTGCGCCGTATCGAGCCCGAAGTGATGATGACCCATTTGCAGAAAATTGCCGGTTTGGAAAAAGCCGCCGTTGCCGAAGATGCGCTGGCCTTGATTACCCGCGCCGCCGAAGGCTCGGTGCGCGATGCGCTGTCACTTCTGGATCAGGCGATAGCCCACGGTGCCGGCGAAACCACCGCAGAGCAAGTGCGTGCCATGCTGGGCCTTGCGGATCGCGGGCGGGTACTGGATTTATTCGATCTGATCATGAAGGGCGACGCAGCAGCGGCCCTGAACGAGCTGTCATCACAATACGCCGAAGGGGCAGACCCGATGGCAGTACTGCGCGACATGGCCGAGATTACCCACTGGGTCTCGGTGATTAAACTGTCGCCGGACGCCGCCAATGACCCGACAGTATCGCCCGATGAACGGGAGCGCGGCAAACAGGCCGCAAACGATCTGCCAATGCGTGCGCTGACCCGCATGTGGCAGATGCTTTTGAAAGCATTGGAAGAAGTGGCCGCCGCCCCGAACGCCATGATGGCCGCCGAAATGGCCATTATCCGTCTGACCCATGTGGCTGAACTGCCCAGCCCGGAAGAGCTGGTGCGCAAATTGCAAAACACGCCCCCTCCCCCCCCCACCGGCGGCGGCGGGGTTCCCCAAGGTGGTAATGGCGCCACAGGGGCCACATCATCGGTTACAGTAACAGGCACAGTATCATCCGGCCCCACAGCCCTGATCGCAGGCGGCGGGCAAGCCCTGCGCCCGCAAGAACAGGCCGAAACCGCCTTAGCGGGTTTCACCGAATTTAGCGATGTGGTCGCGCTGATCAAATCACGGCGTGACGTGAAACTTCTGGTCGAGGTGGAAACCTTCCTGCGCTTGGTCAAATACAGCCCCGGCCGCATCGAGTTTCAGCTAACCGAAGACGCCCCGCAAGATTTTGTTAGCCGCTTTGCAAATCGCTTGCAAAACTGGACAGGTGCGCGTTGGGGCGTTGCGATTGTATCCGAAGGCGGCGGGGCAACGCTGGCCGAACAACGCATCGCCCACCGCGATGATCTGCAAGGCCAGGCCTTGCAACACGATATGGTGCAGGCGGTTCTGCTGGCGTTCCCTGGGGCTGAAATCCGCGACGTGAAAACCCTTGCACAAATAACCGCAGACAGTGACGCCGCAGTGCAGTATCTGGAAGAAGAAGCGGACGATTGGGATCCGTTTGAAGACGCTTAAAAGGAGCATCACATGCTAAAAGGAATAGGTCAGTTGGGCGATATGGCAAAGCTGATGAAACAGGCGCAGGAAATGCAGGGAAAAATGGCCGATGCCCAAGCCAAACTGGATGAAATCGAAGTGTCGGGTGACGCAGGTGCCGGATTGGTCAGTGCCACCGTAACCGCCAAAGGAACCCTGCGGCGGCTGGACATTGACCCTTCCATTCTTGTGCCCAGCGAAAAAGAGGTGGTCGAAGATCTGATCGTGGCCGCAATCAAGGATGCACAAGACAAGGCCGCCGTGGCCCAACAGGAAGAAATGGCAAAAGTCACCGAAGGTATGAACCTGCCTGCGGGCATGAAACTGCCGTTTTAGGGGCGCATGTGAGCCATAAAAACTCTGACATAGACAATCTGATTGCGTTGATGGCCAAGCTTCCGGGCTTGGGGCCGCGCTCGGCCAGGCGTGCGGTTCTGCACCTGATCAAGAAACGCTCGATTCTGCTGAACCCGCTGGCGGATGCCCTGTTCAACGTCGCCCAAACCGCCAGCGAATGCACCCTTTGCGGCAATATCGGCACCGATGACCTGTGCGAAATATGCACCAACGGCAAACGCCAAATCGGCCAGATTTGCGTGGTCGAGGATGTCGCCGACCTTTGGGCGATGGAACGCGCGGCGGCGTTCAGGGGCCGCTACCATGTTTTGGGCGGCTGCCTGTCCGCCCTTGACGGCGTCGGCCCCGAAGAACTGCGCATCCCGCTTTTGGTGACACGGGTCAGGGACGAAACCATCACCGAGGTCATTCTGGCCCTCAACGCCACAGTCGACGGCCAAACCACCGCCCATTACATCGCTGACCAGTTGGAAGATATGGACGTAACCCTAAGCCTGCTGGCCCAAGGCGTGCCCATAGGTGGCGAGCTGGATTATCTGGACGACGGCACAATCACGGCGGCGTTGGCCGCACGGAAAGCATTATAATTATAATGCACGCTTGCCACCAGATCGGGCGCCCCCCGGATCATCATCGCTGTGATGCTCTGGCTCCAGGTGGTCATGGGATAAATGTGGCCAGAGTTTTTGGGAACAGGTAAGGGGTTACTTATCAAATAAAACCGAATCCTTTCGTCTATCATGGCCCGTGCCGCCTGCGGCACGGGCCGCGCCTGACCTTATGTTGAAAGCTGTACGTTAGAATAGTCAAAAAATAGCGAAACCAAGTCCAACTATTAATCCGAGAAACCCTATGAATACATTTGTAAAATCTGTACAAAAGAGCCAAAAAGGTTCACTGCAAACCCAACCCGTCAAATCCTGAGACTAAACATCTAACCAGTTTTTAAACTCTTTATCGTTGGAAATTTCTACCATAATACGCTTTATATTGTTTGTGCCAGCTTGGCCTGTCATTCTCTGATACGCAAACCCATTGACCACGCCGCCAATCCATACCATATCCCCTTTCATGACCGATATATCCAAAATCCGCAACTTTTCCATCGTGGCCCACATCGACCACGGTAAATCCACGCTGGCGGATCGTTTGATCCAGTCAACCGGCACCGTGGCCGCACGCGATATGGAAGCGCAGATGCTGGATACCATGGACATCGAGCGCGAGCGCGGCATTACCATCAAGGCCAACTCGGTTCGGATTGAATACAAAGCCAATGACGGTGAAGTTTACATCCTCAACCTGATCGACACCCCCGGCCACGTTGATTTCGCCTATGAGGTTTCGCGCAGTATGCGGGCCGTCGAAGGCTCGTTGCTGGTGGTGGATGCCTCCCAAGGCGTCGAAGCGCAGACGCTGGCCAATGTCTATCATGCACTGGACGCGGATCATGAAATTGTGCCGGTGCTGAACAAAATCGACCTACCGGCGGCGGAACCTGAACAGGTGGCGGAACAGATCGAGGATGTGATCGGCATTGACGCGTCAGATGCGGTGATGATCTCGGCCAAAACCGGGCTTGGCATCGAAAATGTGCTGGAAGCCATCGTCACCCGCCTGCCTGCACCACAGGGCGATGCGAATGCCCCCTTGAAAGCCATGTTGGTGGACAGTTGGTATGACGCCTATCTGGGCGTGGTCGTGCTGGTGCGCATCATCGACGGCGTCCTGAAAAAGGGCGATAAAATCCATATGATAAACACGGGCGCCACATATCCGGTTGACCGCGTTGGTGTTTTCCGCCCGCAAATGGAACCGATTGACCGGCTTGGCCCGGGTGAATTAGGCTACCTTACCGCCAGCATCAAACAGGTGCGTGACACGGCGGTGGGCGATACCATTACCCACGACAAACCGCGCTGCGAAACGGCCCTGCCGGGCTTTGCCCCCAGCCAACCGGTAGTGTTCTGCGGCTTGTTTCCCGTTGATAACGCGGAATTTGAAGACCTGCGCGAAGCGATCAGCAAGCTATCCCTCAATGACGCCAGTTTCAGCCATGAAATGGAAACCTCCGCCGCCCTTGGTTTCGGCTTTCGCTGCGGCTTTCTGGGGCTGCTGCATCTGGAAGTGATCCGCGACCGTCTGGAACGCGAATATAACATCGACCTGATCACCACTGCGCCATCTGTGATCTACCATGTTCACATGCGCGACGGCACCATGATCGAGTTGCACAACCCCGCCGATATGCCCGACCTTACCCATGTGGATCACATCGAAGAGCCGCGCATCAAGGCGACCATCCTTGTGCCCGACGACTACCTGGGCGATGTGCTTAAACTGTGTCAGGACAGACGCGGCATCCAGGTCGATCTGACCTATGCGGGGACGCGTGCCATGGTGGTTTATGACCTGCCGCTCAATGAGGTGGTGTTCGATTTCTACGACCGTTTGAAATCCGTGACCAAGGGATATGCGTCGTTTGATTACACGATGGACGGCTACCGCGAGGATTTTCTGGTCAAGATGCAAATTCTGGTCAACGACGAGCCGGTGGATGCGCTTTCCACCATGGTACACCGCGACAGGGCCGAAGTGCGGGGCCGGGCCATGGTTGAAAAACTAAAAGACCTGATCCCGCGCCACATGTTCAAAATCCCCATTCAGGCCGCCATTGGCGGGCGCATCATCGCCCGCGAAACACTGGCCGCAATGCGCAAGGATGTGACGGCAAAATGCTACGGCGGCGATGTCAGCCGTAAGCGAAAACTGCTGGACAAGCAGAAAAAAGGCAAAAAGAAAATGCGCCAGTTCGGCAAGGTCGACATTCCGCAACAGGCGTTTATTTCTGCGCTGAAGATGGATGACTAGGGGGGGGTGGCGTTTTCCTCTGACACCGCCTTCAATCCCCTTCGGCTTTGCTAATCAGGCGATAAACCCAGGCACCGGCGGCCCAGGTTGCAGGTATGCCAAGCCCCAGAGACAGAATAAGGGATGTTGTGGGTGACAGCGCCGTCAAGCCAACCGCCTGCCCCAACAATCCCAGCATAAACAGATTTATCGCCACTGCGGGTGCGGCAAAGGGATAAAGCGCGATTGACAGTTTCCAAACCGGCCAGCGTTTTTTGTGTTCGCCGTTCATGCGACCTGCGAAATACTGGCGCGTTTCAGGGCGGCGGCTATCATCGCAGGCACGCTGCCGTGCTCCCCGATATGCGGCAAAAGCAGCCCGTCGAACCCGGCCTCGGACAGTGCCAATGGCACATCTTCGGCCACATGCCCCGCCCTGAGCGCAAACACCGGCAGGCAAACAGCATGCCGCGCGCTTGCGCCTGCCATCGCGCATAAATTACGGGCAACCGGCGTCACATAGGGGGCCTGTTCCAAAAAGCCTGCGGCAACCGTGCAAAATTCCGCACGCTTTTCTATTTCGCGCACCAAGGCATAGGTTGCCTCGGCGGATGCCCCTGACCTCTTGCCGCCATGGGCCGCAATCAACAAATTGGTTTCGCTTGGGGTAAAGCCTGCGCTGGCCGCTGCCGACAGGGCCGTATCCAGTACCAGATCCGCAAGGGCCGTATCAGAGCCGAATGGGGCCGCCAGATGTGCATCTGTCGCCCCGGCGGACAATAATCGTGCCGGCAAATGCGTAGCCGTAAACCAGCCTTCAGCCATAAAAAACGGGTAAACATGCGGTGCGTGCAGCCCCCCCAATGCGCGATCAAGTGCGCCGGGAGCAGCCAGTGTTGCACTGCGCACATGCCAGTTTGGCAGCAGTTTTGCGACGCGCCCAGCCAGCTCTTCAAGGGCGGCTTCCTGGGGGGCAGGATCAGACGGCGCACCGTGTGCGACAATCAAAACCTGGTTTGACGCGGCTTCAGTGGCTGGTGCCATCCGAGAAGGTGATTTTATTCCATACATTGTATTTCCCCGAAGGTTTTTTCATTGGCAGGCGGCGCACTTCTTGCAAAGTTGCCGCATCATAAACGATCACCGCACCATCATCTTCCCAGATCGAAACCAGTGCATATTTGCCATCCCGGGTAAATTCGGTATGGGCCACGGTTTTACCGGGTGCGGGATTAAGGGTTTTCACTATCTCCAGGGTTTGCTTGTCGATAATGTGCATTTCGTCCTTATGCGGCCCGAAAAACACATCGGCCCAGACATAAGGCGTGTTTTCATGGCTGCGCAAAAAGAACCCCGGCCCGTCGGTTTTGATCGTCTTGATCACTTTCCATGTGTCCATATCGACCACACTTATGGCCGCATCTTTCAGATGAGGCGTTGCCATGACATGCCGTCCCTGACTTTCCCATGTGATCCCCGACCCCAGATGCGGCATGCCGCCCAAAGGCAGTTCTGCAATGATACGCCCCACATCAAGGTTGACCACCACGCCTTTTTCACCGGTTCGGTTGGTTCCGATCAGGTTGCGGTAATCGGGGGTAAAAAAGAAATCGTCCAAAGGTTCATCGACCGGAATTCTGCGCCGTGCAAACAGGCCTTTTTCGGCGACCAGTGCTTCATTCATCTTGGCTTCATAGCTGTGGACGAACCCGTCATGAAACGGCCCGCCGTTCGGGTCGGTGGTAATTTCCCAAACCTCGGGGGTGTCTTTCAGGGCCAGCACAAAACTGTTGCGTTGCGGGGCCTGATAAACCGCCGAAACGCGACTTGGAGTGCCGTCAAATCCGCGCACCTCGCGAATGTTGGCCACGCTTAAATCCGCAGTTGATAAAATAGTCAGCGACATCGGCAGGTAATTGGCAACCGCCAGCCACTTGCCGTCATGGCTCATGGCGATGTTGCGGCTATTAAGGCCGGCGCGCACGCGGCCCACCTCGTGCAGTGACCAAATATCGTATTTCTGAACCCAGCCATCGCGTGACATGATGAACACATAACGCCCGTCGGGGCTGAATTTCGGGCCGCCATGCACCGCAAACGGGGTTGCAAACCGGTCGAGCACGTCAAAACTGTCACCGTCCAGAACCGAAACATGGTGATCGCCGGTTTCCACCACCAGCGTGATATTCATCGGGTCAGCCGAAAACACCGGCGCATCGGCGGGGGTGTAATCCGTACGCAAACTCCGTGTTGCCTCAATGTCTGCGGCACTCCAGCTTGGCACCTTTGCAAGCGGTTTGGTGATGTAGTCAATAAGGGCGGTGATCTCGTCTGCGCCTAGATTGTCTGCAAACCCCGGCATCTGCGTGGCCTTGCGCCCCTGGCTGATAACCTTCTGAAGTTTTGGCCCGCGCATACGTTTCAATGTTTGCGGGATCAAGGACGGCCCGGTGCCGCCAAGGCGGGTTTCGGCATGGCACGAGGCACAGTTTTTTGTATATAGCTGCGCGGCATTCGGGCCTGCAACAACAGGTAAAACACTGCTTGCAAAGGCCAGTATGCTAAAGGAAACGATGCGCCGGATCATGGCTTTTTCCTCTGAACGGAGTGACAGTCAGACGGTCGGTATCTTCCAGACCGATCTGGTGATTTGACAGGTAACAGGCGGGGTCTTCGGCCCATGGATCGCCTGTGACCTGCAAGGCGCGAATACGGGTATTGCCACCGCAAACCGCTTGAAATGCACACGCCCCACAACGCCCTTTCAGAGGGCGTGGACGGGTACGCAATGTTGCCAGCATCGGATCATCGCCGGTCCAAAGTTTTGAAAACGGCGTTTCCTTGACACTGCCCACAGTGTAATCCGACCAGTAGGTATCGGGGTGAACCTTGCCTTGCGGGTCTATATTGGCCACGCCAAGCCCCGATGAATTTCCGCCCCACGCTTCCAGATGCGCCCGCACATGGGCGGTTTGTTCCGCACTGAAATGCTGTTCGACCCAGCGCAAAAACCAAACCGCATCGGCATCATTGTTGCCGGTTACAATCTCAAGCGGGTGATCGGTGTTGATACTGGCCCAAGCCCGTTCGATCAGCATGTCCATAGCCTTGATGGTGTGGGCGTGCGCGGCATCCTCGCCGCGATTTTTGTCGCCGCGACCGGCATAGACCAAATGGCTTAGATAGAACTTGTCGACGCCTTCACTGTCACATAAATCCAGCATTTCCGGCAGATGATGGGCGTTATCTTCGGTCAGGCAAAACCGCAGACCCACTTTGACACCGCGCGCCTTGCAGGCCCGAAGCCCTGCCAAGGCTTCGTCAAAGGCACCTTCAACACCGCGAAACCAGTCATTTGTCTTGCCAATGCCGTCAAGCGAGATGCCAACATAGTCAAACCCCAGATCGGCCACCCTGTCAGCGGTTTGGCCGCTCAGTTTGGTGCCATTGGTAGACAGGCTAAGATGGCGGAAATTCAGTTTTCGCGCCCGCGTCGCCAGATCAAAAAAACCCGGATGCGACAAGGGTTCGCCGCCAGACAGAATAAGAGCGGGAATATTGAAATCCGACAGATCCTGCAGCACACCGATCGCTTGATCCTGTGTCAGTTCGCCCGGAAAGGCGACATCGGCGGATGTGGTATAACAATGCCGGCATTTCAGATTACAACGCCGTGTCAGGTTCCAGATCACCACAGGCTTGACCGACCCTTCGGTTTGTCCAAACCCCCGACGCTGCCCAACCGGATTAGGTGTTACCAGTTGTTGCATATAATGCGTTAATCGAAACATGTCATTAGCCTTTGCTTTTCACCAGCCGCAGGCCGGTCTTTTTCAATATCCGCGTCGAATACAGAATATCGTTTTTGCTTACCGCATCCCCAAGAACATCGGCAATCACTTTGCGTTTGTCTTCTACCTGATTGCGGGATTCCCCATGGATCATGGCGAAAAGATTATAGGGCCAGTCGGGCAGAGCGCGAGGGCGCAAATAGCAATGCGATACAAAATCCAAAGCACCAACACGCGCCCCAAGCGCAGACGCTTTAGCGTCATCCACATCCCAAACGCTCATCCCGTTTGCGGTCATGCCCAGCGCATAATGATTGGGGGCCAGTGCAATTCGGCGGATCACCCCGCCCGCTTTAAGGGCTTTCAGGCGTCGAATCACTTGGTCAGCCTGCAAATCCAGCCAGCGGCCAACCTCGGCATAAGGTTCGGGCGTTAACGGCAGACCACTTTGTGTAGCGGAAATCAAGCGGCGGTCGGTGTCGTCTATTTTCATGCCGACACCCTGAATCCGACAAAGAATTCCTCTTGCTTGGGAAACTGCAAAACTTTCAATGCGGTTTCGGTTTCAATCATCTTTGCCACTTCGGCGATCCCTTCAGGCCGTTCGGTTGCCAACACAAACCACATGTTCAGGTGGTGGTTTCGTTCATAATTATGTGCGACTTCCGGATGCGCATTGACTTTAATCATCACCTCTTCGAATTGTTCCGCGGGCACAGCCATTGCGCATAAACAAAATGCGCCACCCATGGCCTCGACATCATAAAGCGGGCCGAAACGGGTGATCACCCCAAGTTCACGCAGGCATATCAGGCGATTGATCAGGTCTGCCTCGGTCACCCCGATTTGGCCGGCAACATCGGCAAAGGGATGCGGCGTTAACGGAAAGCCATCTTGCAAAGTGTTGATGATCAACCGGTCGGTTGCATCCAATGCGTCGTCCGGCAGGGGTGTACGTCTCATGCGACAGCCTCCTTATGTTGTAGCAATGCGCCTTTTTGTTTGAAACAGCGTTGCGAGAACAGCACCTGATGTGCACATCCTGAAAGTTCCGGCAGTGTAACCGCCCCTAGCAACACATCAAGCGCATCTGCACGACTTTGACCGTGGATCATTGAAAATAAAGGAAAATCCCAAATCCGGGGAACACGCGGGCGCTCATAACACAAGGTCACACCGGGGTGTTTTGCCAGCGCGTTACCCGCCGTCACAATCCGGTCATCAGGCACATCCCAGACAACCATGGCATTTGCCCGCCACCCGATTGCACGGTGGCGCACGATGACCCCTATGCGCGTCAGAATGCCCGCATTGGACAAGGCTTTGATCCTGGCAATCACATCTGTCTCGGTCCGGTTCAACCGGTCGGCCAAGGCCCCGAACGGGCGCGCGACCAGCCCCAACCCTTCGGACAAGGCCTGAACAATCGGGCGGTCGTCCTGGGTAAGCGCGGACAGATCAACCGGTTTGGCAATCGGAGTGCGCGACTTGGAGCCGTTCAGGGAAAACCCCAGATCAATATTGAAAGTCCGCCTCAGGGGTAAATCCAGAACCGGCAGTCCGGTTGCCGCTTCAATACGTTCAAGACTTGCTGTCAGCGAATGGCACTCGGGTGCCGTCGCCACAAACCACAGGTTCCAGGCATGTTCACGCAAATAGGAATGGTTCACACCCGGTTCATTATTGACCACCTCCGCCACCGCCTCGATCTGCCCCAACGGGACAGAAAGTGCCGCCAGCGTCGAGACCCCAACCGTGTTGGGGCGTACCGTGGCCCCGACACGCGTGATCATACCTGCGGATTTCAAGCTGCGCAGCCTTTCTATGACGGCAGCCTCATCACTTCCAACCGCTTGCGCAATCGCGGCAAAAGGTCGGGGCAATAGCGGAAAATTACGCTGAAATCCGTCCAATAGGGCATTATCAAGTCGGGACAAATGCGCGCCCATAATTTATAATCCGTTCCGGTGTGCGCGCGCGGTAAAAAAGATACCTGACGGGCTTTGCGCCGCAATCTCGTTGGTTTTTTTAAAGCTACGGGTGTCGTAAACCGCCACCTTGTCGGCATCACGCACTGAAATCCACACCTCGGCACCGCGCGGGGCAAATTCCATGTGCAACACACCGGGGCCGGGCGTTAAGGTCTTGACCACTTTGTGGCTGCGTGTATCGACTACCTGAACCGTATCGTTCAGCGGCATCGCAAAATTCACCCAGACATAGGGCGAGGCAGGTTGCGCAATAATGAACACCGGCTGGCCGTGCATCGGCGTGCGCGCGACCTCTTTCAGGGTTTCGCGATTCACCCACAGCAATTCATGCTGGCCCACTGCTGGCAGAACAAGCTGCCCGTCGGTAAAGGCCCAGCCTTGCAAATGCGGCATCTTGTAAACCGGCAGATCATCTTCGGTTTTACCGTAATCCTGCAAAAACCGAACCGGCTTGGGGTGATCGGCCCACAGATCAATCGCAACCACGCCTTTTTCACCGAACAGCCCGATCAGATAAGTACGCCCGTCACCGGATATAACCGCATCATAGGGGTTTGCGCCGACATCGCCAAGTTTGGTCAGCAGCATTTTCGGGCCGGAAAAGTCCGCCATCCAAGCTTCGCCGGGGTCCCATGTAACCCACAAAAACCGCCGTCCGGGGGCATCGACAATACCAATGGTTTTAGAACCCATTGGAATATCCGCAACCATTTCAAGTGTTTTTGCATCAAAAACCCGCACGCCACCCGGTTCATAGTTTGACACCGCCACCAGTTTTCCATCGTCGGAAATTGCCCCGCCGATGGAATTGCCCGCCTGCATAACCCGCGCCGCAATGCTATGGGTCAGCATGTCCACCTTTGTCAGCCCGCCATCACGGCCAAAAACATAGGCGTAACGCTCATCCGGCGAATACGTCATGCTGGCATGTGACAAATCCCCCAGCCCCTTGATTTCAGCAATCGTCGCGTGCTGCGAGCGGTCGACCTCCAACAAAGAGCCGGTGGCACGCTCCACAACCAGCCCCAGATCACCCGTGGCACAACACGGCGCGTCGGCCAGGGCGGCTGTCGCAAGAAAGGGGATTAGGGCCAACGCCCGAAACAGGTTCATTTTGATGGTTCCTTTAACAGATATTCAACAATCCACTTGGCATCGTCCACGCTTAGCAAAGGCTGCCAGCGCGGCATTGCCGTGCCCGGGACACCGTTCAGGATTTTCCCTTCCAGCACTTCGGGGGGGATGTCTTTCAATGCCGCGTATGTCAGCGGGCCACCCAGACCGCCTTTGCGGGTCAGCCCGTGGCACGAGCCACAGTCCTGTAGCACCATATGTTTCAGCTCTAGCACCCTTTGGTCGCTGATCTGCGCCACCGCAGGGGCCGCAATCAGGGCCAGGGACAAGGCCAGAATATGGGGTAAACCCTTACGCATTTGCGGCCACGGCAACTATGTTAGACGGATTCGACACAGCCAGATCGACTGCATATTCTTCATAAAGCGACACCACATGACCGACCAGGAACAAAACCGGCGTCTGCAAAGAGGCCTGTTTGGCGTCATGCGCGATACGCGACAAGGTTGACACCAACCGCGCTTCACGCGGGGTAGTCGCACTTGCCACCGCCATCACAGGCAAATCGGCGGGCAATCCGTGGCGTATAAGCTGGGTTGCCACCTCGACCATGTTCGCAGCCCCCATATAGATCACCAATGTGGTTTTTTCACTGGCAAGGCTGGGCCAGTCCAGATCAAGCGGCACGTCCGCCGCACGGTGCCCTGTTACATAACGCACACCGGTGGCAAAATCGCGGTGGGTCAGCGGTACACCTGTGGAACTGGACGCCCCCTGAGCGGCCGTAATGCCGGGAACATAATCCACCACAATACCTGCCGCCCTTAACGCGCTGGCCTCTTCACCGCCGCGCCCGAAAATCAGCGGGTCGCCACCTTTCAAACGGGCCACTTGCAGGCCATCACCGGCAAGATCCACAAGAATATCATTGATCTGGCCTTGAGGTACAGAATGAAGCCCTGCCTTTTTACCAACACTGATCCGCCGTGTCGTTTGCGGCACCATCGCCATGATTTCTTTTGAAACCAGACGGTCATAAACAACAACATCGGCGGTTTGCAATATCTTGTATGCGCGCAGTGTCAAAAGATCAGGATCACCTGGACCGGCACCAACGAGGTAAACTTTACCAGACATCTGATCTTTCATGAGATTTCTCTTATATTAAGTGTTTTGCAGAAGGGGCCACACGGCCCCCCCCCTTTTTTGGTTTATGAAAACAATCAGTAAACATCCTTGCGGGTGTTATAGACGTTGAACTTGCCCGTCGGTGTAATCAGACGGGGGTCTTTGATCACCGCTTTTAGTTCCAGCGTCTTGTCATCGACCACAACTATTGCCGATGTCAGATCAGCCTTGTTCCAGACCGAGAACCAAACCTCGTCGCCGGCCTCGTTATATTCAGGCTGAACCACACGCGGTTGACCATCCGGAATACCGGCCCATTCGGCAATAGGCAAAGTGACGTAATCCTGATCACCCTTAGCTGTCAGTTTGCTGATGGTGAACACGGCAACCGACCCCGAGGTTTCGGCATCAGGGTTCAAAGGCGTATCAACATAAAGGTGATCCGACTTCGGATG
>JASFZB010000015.1:0-11910 GCA_045046705.1 Rhodobacterales bacterium
GCTGAAGGAAGTGTATGACAGCGACAGCTCCAAAATCGCCGCCGAGGGCCTGCGCCGGATCAGTGAGTTCTACAAGATTGAGGCCGAAAGCCCCCCCCCTTCAGTTGTCTTTCTGCCAATAGACAGATAATACTCGGAAAACACTCTGGGGGAATTATGGGCGAAGTAATATGGCAGCTTACAGGCCTGTTTTTACTGTCATTTTCAGCAGCAACTTTGTTACCGGGCGGCTCCGAGGCCGCCCTTGTGGGACTGGCGGCCCTGTCGACCTATTCAAGCACGACATTGCTGATCGTTGCCAGCGTCGGTAACACACTTGGCGCGGTGTTGAATTACGGGCTGGGGCGCATGGCGTTGCACTACCAGGACCGCAAATGGTTTCCAATTTCAGCCGCCGAGTTAACCAAGGCGCAAGGCTGGTTCCAACACTGGGGACAGGGCAGTCTGTTGTTGGCATGGGCCCCTGTTATCGGTGATCCGCTGACTTTTGCGGCAGGTGTGATGCGGATGCATTTCGGGCATTTTCTGGCCCTTGTCGCCTTGTCTAAAACCCTGCGCTATATGGCCGTTTTGGGGCTGTTCAAATTACTCTGGTGATAGGGGCTGGTTTTGCCGGCTTTCTGCGCTATAGTTTTCACCATGAGCTTATACAGACGAAAATTCCCGCTTGCTTTATCCGCCCTTGCGCTAGGCCTGTCTGGCACCGCAATACAGGCGGAAAACCCCGCCATTTATAGCGGCTATGACCGGGTGCATCCAGTGGTCGCGACCCATGGCATGGTGGTGGCGCAGGAAAAGGTCGCGGCGCGTGTCGGGCTGGATATTTTGCGCCAAGGCGGCAATGCGGTGGATGCAAGCGTGGCGGTGGCTTTCGCGCTGGCCGTAACCTTGCCGCGTGCGGGCAATCTGGGGGGCGGCGGCTTTATGCTGGTGCATGATGCAAAATCAGGCAGCACCAAGGCGATAGATTACCGCGAAAAGGCCCCGTTGGCGGCGTTTCGCGATATGTATCTGGATGACGCGGGCAATGTGGTCAAAAACCGCTCGCGCTTTCACGGGCTTGCAGTCGGGGTGCCGGGCACGGTTGCGGGGATGGTTCTGGCCTTGCAAAACTACGGCACCATGCCATTATCGCAGGTCATCGCCCCCGCGATCAAGCTGGCGCGTGACGGTATCATGGTGACGAAAAGTTTTTCGGACGGGCTGAAGCGGGCTGAAAAACGCCTGAAACGCTGGCAGCAAACGGCGGCGGTTTTCTACAAACCCGATGGTGGGTTTTACCAGCCAGGCGAGATATTCAAACAACCTGATCTGGCCCACACACTTGAATTGATTGCAAAATCCGGTGCCGACGGGTTTTACAAAGGGGAAACCGCAGAAAAAATCTCGGCGGCTGTGCAAGCCGCAAACGGGATGATCACGCTAAAAGATATGGCCGCCTATAGATCGGTCGTGCGCCAGCCTGTCAGCGGAACCTATCGCGGCTACGACATTCAGTCGATGCCCCCGCCCAGTTCCGGCGGCACCCATATCATCGAAATTCTCAATACGCTGGAAGGCTACCCCATCGGGGCGTTGGGGGCCAACACGGCAGAAACTATCCATCTGATGGCCGAAGCGATGAAGCAGGCCTATGCCGACCGCGCGACCTATTTGGGGGACGCGGATTTTGTCGATGTGCCGGTCAAAGCCCTAACCAGCAAAATTTATGCCGGTAAAATCCGCAACCGGATTGATCTGGGAAAAGCAAGACCTTCAAGTGAAATCAAGGCCGGTAAATTATCCCTTTATGAAAGTAACGAGACCACGCATTTTTCGGTTGTAGATCAGTTCGGCAATGCGGTGTCCAACACTTACACGCTGAATTTTTCCTATGGCGCGGGCATTTTGGCCACGGGTACCGGGGTTTTGATGAATAACGAAATGGACGATTTTTCGGCGAAAGCAGGCGTGCCTAACGCTTATGGCCTGATCGGCGGCGATGCCAATGCGGTGGCCGCGGGCAAGCGGCCTTTATCGTCGATGAGCCCGACGATTGTGATGAAAAACGGCAAGGTTTTTCTGGTCACCGGCAGCCCCGGTGGATCACGGATTATCACCACCACACTGCAGATCATCATGAACGTGATCGACCATAAAATGAACATTGCCGAGGCCACCTATGCCCCGCGCATCCACCACCAATGGCTGCCGGAAGAGCTGCGGGTGGAGGAGGGCATCAGCAATGATACCAAAGCGATTTTGCGCGCCAAGGGGCATGACGTGGTGACAAAACGCACCATGGGGGCGACGCAATCGATTATGGTCGACCCGGAAACCGGGCTATTGCTGGGGGCAACCGACCCACGGCGCACGACCGGCTCGGTGGAAGGCTATTAAGGGGCAATCACATCGCCGCTAAAAATCCGTCGGCGCGCCGCCCTCTTGCTTGCGTTTGGCAACGAAAGCACGCAGCTCTTCGTCGATGGCCGGGTCAATGGCGGGGGGCTCGAATTCGTACAGGATGTCTTTCCAGATTTTATTGGCCCGTGTCGCCGTGCATTTCGCCCCGTCCAGTTCCCACTGTTCATAGTTGCGCCAGTCTGACAGGAAGGGGGAATAGAATGCGGTTTCATAGCGATTCTGGGTATATTGCACAGCAAAGAAATGGCCTGTCGGGCCGACGTCCTTGATCGCCCCCAGCGCGATGTCGTCGGCTGTTGTGGCGGTGATAACCGGTTCCATGTAACGCTCGATTTGTTGCAAAACCTCGCAGTCCATCACGAATTTTTCGTAAGAGGCAATCAGGCCGCCTTCCAGCCAGCCCGCCGCGTGGTAGACACGGTTGACGCCAGATTGCACCGCCGCCCAAAGCGAGTTGCAGCTTTCCCACATCGCCTGCCCGTCCGGCGCATTTGAAGCGCAGGCGTTGGTGGCCCGCATATATTCGGGCGTGCCAAAGGCAGGTGCGCCTGATTTCATATCCACGTTCGAGGTAAATGTGCCGATCACGCAAGCTACGCCGGGGTTAATATATTGCAACAACGCAATCGCGGCCAGACCTTCGGCAATGGACTGCGTCACAGCCCCGGCCATGGTGACAGGTGCCATGGCACCAGCCAGCGTGAACGGGGTGACCACCACGGGCTGTCCGGCGCGCGCAAGGCGCATGGCCCCGTCAAGCATCGGCAAGTCGTGTTTAAGCGGCGAGGTCGAGTTGATGTTGGTGTACATATGCGGGCTGGCGGCAAATTCCGCGTGGGTCATGCCGCCTGCGATGCGCACCATTTCCATCACGTCTTCAACCCGTTGCCACATCACTCAACAAAGCGATAGGTGCCGCGGCCCCCGTTTTTCGAGGCATAAAGGGCTTCGTCGGCGGCTTGCAGGTGGTATTCAATGGATTTATTGTCTTTCGTATGGCACCGCTTGATCCCGATGCTGGCTCCGACATAACATTTTTGGCCTTGCCAGATAACGGGGCGTTCTATTTTGCCGATGATCCGCGCGACGATCATTTCAAGCGTTTGCCGGTCGCCGGTATCTTGCAGCACCAGAACGAATTCATCGCCACCCGTACGGACCACAATATCGGTCGGGCGGGTTTCGTTCAAAAGGATTTCGGCCACCTGCCGTAAAACACGGTCACCTGCGGCGTGGCCCAAAGTGTCGTTGACGGATTTGAAATGATCCAGATCAATCAGAAAAATCGCGAATTCGCACGCCACGCGACGGCGGCACAGGCGTTTGATGTAGCGGTCCAATGCTCGGCGGTTCGACAGGCCGGTCAAAGGGTCGGTATAGGCCTGCTCTTCCGCGGCTTCGCGCTGGCCGTTCAAACGGTCGTTCAGGCTGCGTGATTCCTCCAGTAAAACAGATTGAACTTCAATGACATAGAGCAATTCGGTGCTGGGATCGGCGGGGGAAAAATCGGCACTGGTCAACTGCCAGTGCGCGACGGCATCCTTAAGCGACTTGCCGAACGCGAAATTCACCAGAAACCCCGAATTTCCGGGCAGCGGGGCCGCCACCGCTTTTAGGTCAAAGCCTTTCAAATCCTTGATCTGTGCGCGCAAGGGCTGGCCGAAATAAGCCGCAAGGGCCGGGCCTGTTTCAATGCCTTCGGGGTGGGTAAACCGGATCAGGTCGGTTAGCGGCTTGCCGATGAAACCGGGGGTCTGCGCCAACAGTTTGGCCAACGTCGGGCCGGTATGGATTATTTCGCCCTCGGCGTTCAATTGCGCATGCAAAGGCAGCACCGTGTTCAGGGTTGAATTGTCGTAAATCTCACCGGTAATGGCAGAGGTGGGCAAGGTGGTAAGCGGCGTCATCAGTGGCACACCAATTCCGGACCGACGCGCGTATTCCAGTTTTCTTGCAACACCGTAATGGTGAAAATATCTTCATCGAGATGGCGCAATGGGTTTCTGGAATGTTCTATTGAAACCAATGTGTTATAGTCATCTGCCAAGGCCCGCAACAGGCCCAGCAGGGCGGCACCGAAGGCGCGTTTTTGGAACCTTGCATAAAGCGTGAAATGCTGTTTGTCGCGGGTTTCGAGCTTCAGCGTCGGAATGTCCAGATCAGGCACTGCAAGTTTGGCGCGGTCATAGACGAAATCCAGCGATTGCAGGAACTCCACATAGCTGCCACCGCCGAATTTCAGCAACCTGCGCACCGTGCTAAGGGCGGTTTCCGAGACGATATAAGTGCCGAAATCCTCGAGTATTTCATCGCGGGAACGCCGTGTTATATCCCCGAAACTATCAAGCAAATTTTCGGTTGTGGCATCTTCGTATGTCAGCATTGTTTCAAAATTGCAGTGCGGTATTTTTGCGAGTTCACAGGTCTCTTCCCAGATATCCGGCCCGTGGATGTCCCTGATATAACTTTGCAAACCGCGGTTGATCATACCATGCATTTAGCGGCCCTCCTGTGATCAGGGGTAACGCGTAAATGTTAACAACCGGTTATGATCGGTGTGCATAGTGCGTGCACTGCGCGTATGACAAATGTTTGACCAGATATTTGGCCAATTGGAAGGGTTTGGGGGGCGCTTAATGCGCGGGAATGGTGTTTGCACAAGCCGTCATTTTCAAAAATGGCAGCACCTGACCCACCCTACCCGAACACCACATTCATCATCACCATGGATACCACAAGGAACAAAAGCGTCATGATGCCTCCGGTTTTCAGGAAATCCTTGGCGCGGTAGCCCGCAGGCCCCGCGATCAGGGCATTGACCTGATGGGTCGGGATCAGGAAGGAATTCGAGGTTGATATGGCCACGGTCATGGCGAACAGGGCGGGATCCCCCCCCGATGCGACGGCAATCGACACAGCCAGCGGCACCAGCAGCACCGTGGCCCCGACATTGGACATCACCAGCGTAAAGATAATCGCCAGCACGGCCACAACCGTTTGCAGTGCCCAGATCGGCCAGCCGCCAAGATAGACCAGAATTTCCTGCGCAATCCATTCCGAGGTTCCGGTTGATTGCACCGCTTGGCCCAGCGGGATCAGGCTGGCAAGCAAAAACACCGTGTTCCAGCCCACGGCGCGGTAAGCCTCATCAAGGCTGATCACGCGCGCTGAGATCATCCCCGCGACCCCGATCATCAAGCACAGCGACAGGCGGATGTCGGTGAACAGCACCAAGCCCAACGACAGGGCGAAAAACATCACTGCCCAGCCGACTTTTTTCGGGCGCAGGTCCTCTTGCGGGTAATCAGAGGTGACCACCACGAAATTCGGGTCGTGTGAAATGCGGGTCAGCACTTCCCACTGGGTATGCACGACCAAGGTGTCGCCGGCTTCAAACGGTTCGGCACTGATGCGGGTGGCCTCGTGGGTGTCGGTTTGCACATGGCTCAGGGTCTGGCTGCCGCGCCGGATGGCCAGCAGGTTCAGCCCGTAACGGCCACGCAGGCGGATGTCGCTGGGGGATTTGCCGATGACATCGCTATTGGGCGGGATCACGATCTCGGCCACGCCTGATTTGGTCACGGCATATTCTTCGTGGAAAACATCCAGTTTGGGCAGAACGCTGATGTTGTAAATCGCGGCAATTTCCTCGATGACTTTGCGCCGCCCCAGAATGGCCAGCCGGCAGGGCGCCTGAATTTTGGTGCTTGTGGGCGGTGAAAGCCAGCGTTTGCCGTCGTAATAGGTGCCGATGATATAGATGTGATGGGCGTCCATAATGTCGCCCAGGGTTTCGCCGATCAGGATATTGTCTTCAGGAATATCGACCTCGATAATATCGGCTTTCAGCCCGTAAAGCTTTTTCAGGTATTGCTTGATCGACTGTGCCGAGGTGGCGTCTTTTTTCATACGCTCCCCGGGTAGCACCCAGTGCCCGAAACCGACGAAATAGATGATCCCTGTCAGCAACAGGGCCAGACCGACGGGGGTGACGGAAAACAGGCTGAAGGGCTGCATCTGCGAGGCCGCAGGCAGGGTTTTGTTGGCGGACAGGATCAGGTCGTTCAACAGGATCAACGGCGACGAGCCGACCATGGTGATTGTGCCGCCCAGAATGATCAGGAAGCCCATGGGCATTAACAACCGCCTTAGGGGGATTTCGGAACGGACCGAAATCCGCGCTACCACGGGCAAAAACAGCGATGCGGCACCAACGTTCTGGATGAAGCTGGAAATAAACCCGACCGCGACCGAGATGATCGGGATCAGGCGTTTTTCGGTCGAACCGCCGAAACGCAGGATAATATCGGCCAGGCTGCCCATCAGCCCGGTTTTATCCAGTCCTGCCCCCATGATCATCACTGCAATGATCGAGATCACCGCGTTAGAGCCGAAACCGTCAAACAGGTGGTTCACATCCGCAAGCCCGTCCAGCCCGGGTAAATAACTGAGTGTTCCCAAAAGCACCATGATCAGGATCGCGGCCAGATCAATACGCACAATATCCGAGACGAACAGAACAAAGGTCAGCCCCAACAGGCCTAAAACCACCATCATTTCATATGATAAGCTTATGGTTTCCATGATGCTCTTCCCCTATCACAACCTGTCTTGGGGCAGCCCAAGCATGGCCCCTTATGTATAAAGCTTTACGCGGTTCGCAACAAGGGAGCTTGTCGATTATCCGATCCGGTTTTTATCAATCCTGTCGGCCAGAATACACAAAATCTCGAACATTAGCGAAACCCCCAGCCATGCGGTGCCCCCCGAAGGGTCAAAAGGCGGCGACACTTCGACCAGATCGGCCCCGATCAGATTGACCCCTGCCATTTCGCGGATCACCTGTTGCGCCTGAAAACTGGTTGGGCCACCGATTTCGGGTGTGCCGGTGCCCGGCGCATAAGAGGGATCGACAAAATCAATGTCAAAGCTGCAATAGCTGGGCTGATCGCCGACAACAGCGCGCGCTTGTGCCATCACGTCCTTCACCCCGCGTTCAAAAAATTCCTCGATTTCGATGATGGTGACGCCGTTGGCGCGGCCAAACGCCATATCTTCACCGCCATAAGAGGTGCCGCGAATACCGATCTGGATCACCCGTTTGGGATCTAGCAAGCCTTCCTCGATGGCGCGGCGAAACGGGGTGCCGTGGGTGTATTTGAAACCGCCGAAATAATCCTTGAACAGGTCCGTATGGGCATCGAAATGGATCATCCCCAATGGCCCGTCTGCGGCCAGTGCCCGCAAGATCGGCAGCGAGGTCAGATGATCGCCGCCTGCGGTCAAGGGGGTGATGCCCCGTTTTTTGATCTCCGCGTAATAGGCGGTGATCTTTTTCATCGCATCTTGCAGGTCGGCAGGATTGCCACCGACATCCCCCAGATCGGCACAATTGACCAGATCAAAAGGCTTGATACCGGTGGCCGCATTGCCGGCGCGGATCATGGTGGAATAATCGCGCATTTGCCGCGGCCCGTGGCGTGGCCCGGGGCGGTTGGTGGTACCCGCATCCCACGGCACCCCGATCAGGCCAATGTCGACTTGGCCGATTTTCGGGCTGTCCAAATCAAGTACAGGCAGGCGCATAAAGGTCGGTATGCCGGCAAAACGCGGCAGCTCCATGCCTGATACGGGTTGAAAGAACGTATTATCACGATTGCTCATTGCTGGATTCCACTTTGCAGGTCTGAACCGAGCTTGGCATGCAAGTGGCGGGTGTTGCAAGATATATGAGGGCTAAAGCTGCCTTGTCATCACAAGGGCAGAGACCCGCCCCCCGCGCATATCCGCATAGTAATCCTTGCGATGCCCGGCCTTTCTGAAATCAAAGCGGCGATACAGGGCTATGGCGGCATGATTATCCTCGGCCACTTCCAAAAATGCCTCACTTGCCCCTTTAGCCTTGGCCTGTCCGATAAAATCCTGCATCAACCCCGCCGCAATGCCGCGCCGCCGCTGGTCGGGGGCAACTGCCAACGTCAGCAACTCCACTTCCGGCCCCGCGATGCGCCCCAAGGCAAAGCCGTGGTCGTGCGCAGATAAAAACACCGTGTCACTGGCTAAAAGGTCGCGAAATTCCCGCACGCCCCAAGGTCGGGGCCGCTGAAAACTTGCCGCATGGATCGCGGTCATCGCCTCGGGCATCATGGCAAGATACGAACCGGGGGATCACTGGGCGGGGTGGCATCGGCGGCACGCAGATAGAGGGGGGCAGGGCGCGGTTGTACCGTGTCAAATCGCGCCGCTGCAATATGGCCCACGGCTTGCACCACGTCCTTGATTGGCTGCGCCCCCTTCAGTTCCAATGCCTCATCCGCCATGACGCGCAGCACACTGGCGTCTTCCAATTGGCCATAAATATCCAAAATATCCACTATTTGTGGCGCATCCAAAGGCATATCATCGCGAAACGCCTGCACATAGGCCCGCTCGCGGCGGGCATCCAGAACCGAAAGCGTGTGGCCTTTGGTGCCATAAGCCATCGCTTCCAGTTTAGTGACCCCGACAGCGGGAATGCCCAATGACAACGACAGCCCACGCGCGGCGGCAACAGAAATGCGCAGGCCGGTAAAATTGCCGGGGCCGGTGCAAACGCCTATGGCGGTCAGATCAGACCACGCCTTGCCGCCTTCGACCAGCAGCTCTTCCAGCATAGGGAACAAGCGTTCCGCCTGTCCCTTTTGCATTGGTTCCAGACGTGTGCCCAAAACCTGATCCCCCGATAGCAAAGCGGCCGCGCAATGCGCAGCCGAGGTGTCGAAAGACAGTATTATGACCGGTTCAGGCGGCAACGGGGCGAACTTCGGTTACTTCGGGGATATAATGGCGCAACAGATTTTCAATGCCCATTTTCAGGGTGATAGTGGACGACGGGCAGCCCGCACAAGCGCCTTGCATATGCAAATATACCACGCCGCGATCAAAGCCGTGGAACGTGATGTCACCGCCATCTTGCGCCACCGCAGGGCGCACACGCGTATCCAGCAATTCCTTGATTTGTTTTACAATTTCAGCATCTTCACCGCTATGATCCGCATGACCTGCGGCGGCCAGACCTGCCCCTTGCATCACCGGTTCGCCGGATTGGAAATGCTCCATGATCGCGCCCAGTATGGCGGGTTTGATATGGTTCCAGTCGATCGGCTCCTGTTTGGTCACGGTAATAAAATCAGGGCCAAAAAATACCGCTGTGACACCTTCTACAGCAAATATCCGCAGGGCCAGCGGTGAATTGGCGGCGTCTTTGGGCGACGGGAAATCGGCGGTGCCTGTCGGCATAACGGCTTGCCCCGGTAGAAATTTCAATGTGGCGGGGTTGGGTGTGGATTCTGTTTGAATAAACATCCGGTTATCCTTTTACGAGTTGCCCTTAATATGAGCTTTGGGGGGCGGGAAGTCAAGCAAGCCTAGAATCGTTCTAAATCCATCTTAGCCACCGAATTTATCCGCCAGTTTCAGCAAGGCCGAGCGGGTGTCGGGCGGGGCCGCTTCCGGCTGTTCCTGAGGCTTTGGCTTTTTTGGTGCGGTTTTTTTGGGGCGCTCGGGTGTACGGCGCAGTGCTACCGCAGTCATGAACTTGTCGCCATGTCCCAAGGCCAGCTCCGGTGCCGCGTCGCCGATACCGCGTATCAAATCATCCAGCCAGCCCATATCCGCCTTGGCAAAATCGTGCAGCACATAGGCGGCGACCATTTCCTTGCGCCCCGGATGGCCGATGCCCATGCGCACGCGCTGATAATCCGGTGACAAATGCTGGTGAATGGAGCGCAGGCCATTGTGCCCGGCATGGCCACCGCCCTGTTTCATCCGCAGTTTACCGGGCGCGAGATCCAGTTCGTCGTGAAACACGGTGACATCCGGCAGGGGTATTTTATAGAACCGCACGGCTTCGGCCACGGACTGGCCGCTGAGGTTCATGAAGGTTTCAGGTTTTAGCAAAATAACCTTGTCGTTGCCTAAATTCCCTTGGGCGACCTGCCCCTGAAATTTCTTGCGCCAAGGCGCAAAGCCGTGACGCGCGGCTATTTCGTCCACGGCCATATAGCCGATATTATGGCGGTTCATGGCATATTTCGCGCCGGGGTTTCCGAGGCCGATAAATAGTTTCATTTTAATTCAACCCGTGTTTGGTAACTTATTCTTGTCTATTGCGTGGCAGACATTTTTTCAACAAACGAAAATTCTTTTGAGGCAACTATGAAACAGGCTTTCACCTTTGGTGGCATGAATATCACTGTGCGCCCGATGCATTTGACACCCCGGATTAAAGCGGCACTATTGTCCGGGCGTTATGAAAATGCCGAACGCCGCGCGATAGAAATGCATGTAACGCCGCTAGACAGGGTTCTGGATCTGGGCGGCGGTATCGGCTGTACGGGTGTTGTCGCGGGTAAAATTGTCGGCGGTGAAAACCTGATGATTGTTGAAGCCAACGGCGATCTTGTGCCTGAAATCACGGATAATCTGGTGAAAAACGGTGTGTTGGGGGCGCATTTGCAGCACGCTGCCATTGTTGCGGATCAAAATGCTACGCACATAAATTTTCACAAACCAAAAAGTTTTTGGGCCGGTTCTTTGCGGGTGGGAAATGCGCCCTATAGCCAAAAGATAAAAGTCCCCGCCATTGGCCTGCCTGCGGTGATTTCGGGGTTTCGGCCAAGCGTGATCATTTGTGACACCGAGGGCATAGAAACGGAGCTTTTTCAAAGCACCCTACCGGCCCATGTGCGCCTGATCATTCTGGAATTTCATCCAAACCTGTACGACCAGGCCGCGATAAAGGCCCTGTTCGACCACCTTTCGCATATCGGGTTTTCATATTTGACGCGCGGGTCTCGCGGGGCCGTGGTGTGTTTCGGGCGTAAAAAAACGCCCGTCACATGATGTGCGGGCGTTCTTTTTTAATAGAAAGCGGTGAAGTTATTCTTCAGCAGCAGCGTTTTCGCCTGCTTCTGTTGCTTCTGTCACTTCATCCTCGTCTTCGTCGTCGCCAGCCGATTTCAGGCTGGATGGGGACGCGATGTTGGCAATCACGAAATCACGATCCGTAATCATCGGGCGCGAGCCTTCTGGTAGGGTGATGTCGGAAATATGAACAATGTCGCCAATATCCAGATTTTCCAGATCAACAACGATGCTTTCGGGGATATTATCCGCGGTTACTTTCAGTTCAACTTCTGAACGCACAGCAGTAATTGTGCCGCCTTTTTTCAGGCCAACAGATGTTTCTTCGTTGATGAACTCAACAGGAATGAACAGGTTGATGCGTGTGTTGCGGTGCAGGCGCAAAAAGTCGATGTGGCGCGGCAGGTCTTTGACCACGTCGCGTTGAACGTTACGGCAGATCACCCGTACATCGTCCTTACCTTCAACCTTCAGGTTGAACAGTGTCGACATGAAACGACCGGCTTTCAGGGCTTTGAACAAAACCTTGAATTCGACGTTGATCGGTTGTGGATCTAGTTCCCCACCATAAACCACACCTGGCACAAGTCCTGCGCGGCGTGC